>RECP01000052.1 GCA_007693945.1 Spirochaetaceae bacterium | reverse complement strand
GCCTCACGCAGAGGTGGGAGAGTAGGTCGTCGCCAGGCTTTTTCTTTGCCCCCCCCACCCGAACTGCCGGGTTTGCCCCGGCCGCGGGCTACGGCTCAGCGTTTGACGGCTGCAGTCGCGCCAGTTCGTCGACCTCAAACAGCGGCAGATCACCGAGGATTTCTCCTGTCCCGTCTCCGATTACGAGGCCGATGTCGCATGCGGCAATCCCGGCGGCGTGCAGGCTTTGGAGCAGGGCGGGGACTACTTCGGCATCGACGAGCAGCAGCAGACTGCCGGAACCAATCAAGCCCAGCGGATCACAGCCGACGGCGCCGCAGATAGCGCGCGTCTGTGGCGCAACCGGGATGTCTTGCACGTTGACCCGCAGGCGCACGCGGGCTGCCGCCGCCAGCTCGCGCACTGCGGTGGCAACCCCGCCTTCGGTAACGTCGTGCAGCATGCGGACGTGCGGTAGCTCGAGCGCCAGCTTTGCTTCGGGAACAATCGAGAGCTTGCCGTGCCATCCGAGAACTTCTGAGATATCGTCGCTGGTCACACGGTGTTGCAGCAACGTCTCGCGCGCAGTCGAGGCGAGGATGAGGGTGCCTTCAATAGCGGCCGACTTGGTCATCAGCAGGCGGTCGCCGGCGGTGGGATATTTGGTTACACCGCTTGATGCCGTTGCGGCCGGCTCGGACGGGCGGCCGTAGTCCCGCAACGCCGGTCGAGAGCTGGTGCCGAGCATC
This sequence comes from Spirochaetaceae bacterium, assembly GCA_007693945.1. Taxonomy (GTDB): domain Bacteria; phylum Spirochaetota; class Spirochaetia; order DSM-27196; family PWMO01; genus PWMO01. Next base: position 226,725 of record RECP01000052.1, on the reverse strand, counting down.
GTGCCCGCCAGAATCGGCCGGGTGACTGCGTCGGTGACTTCGGTGTGACCGCCGATCAGCGCGGCTCCGATATCCGTGCACGCCCGATCAACCTGCAGCAGAAGGTCGCGCACACAGCGGAAGGTTGTTTTCGGCGGGAACAGTGCGGTACACAGAAACCAGCGCGGCAGGGCCCCTGAGCATATCAGGTCGTTGGCATTGACGGTGACCAGGTGGCGTCCGGGCATCTCGGTCACAAAAGTTATCGGATCACTCTTGGCGACCACTGTTTTCCGAGCACCGGGATCGACGGCGGCAAAGTCACGGCCTACAGCCGCCGAAACGATCACGTCGGGACGCTGCGCGACACTGCCCAGTCCGTTGAGCAACTCCTCCAGCAGCGCGCCGGGCAGCTTTCCGTTTTGCAGTGGACGGTGCTGTGCCAGAATACGCCACAGGTTATCCAGCGCATCCAGCTCGTAGTCTGCGCCCACCTCGTCGGCCCAGCTCGGCCGCGTCTCGTGAGCGATCAGACACGTCCAGCTGCCGGCGCCACGGCCGGCGGCAATATCATGATAATGATCACCAACCATCAGCAGGCACTGCGGCAGCACCCGCAGCCGCCGGGCTGCGTAGCGTACCGAATCGGGATCCGGCTTCACCGCAATCGGGTCATCGCGCGACACGATTGTATCGAAATCCTGCTCGCTCAGCTGCTCGAAGTTCCTCAGTGAACGTTCAATCGAGTCACGGGTATTGCGAGTGAGTATGCCGACTCGATAACCGTGCCTTCGCAGACTCTTGACCAGGTCTTCGGCGCCGTCAGCCGGCAGCGACGCATCCGCGGCAATGCGCTCATTGTGGATCAGGACCTCGGTGGCTTGCTGCCTGGCGGTAGCCTCTTCAAGGGTCGCGATGAAGTCGAGGATCATCGAGTCCGACGGACAGCCGATGCTCTCTTTAATGGCACCGAAGTCAATGCTTCCGGGCCGCGTAAGGGTGGAATCGAAATCGAACAGCACCGCCTCAATGATTGTCTCGCGTACCATTCGTCATTGTATCAGGAGCACGCCGCTGCCGCAAACTGTCGGGCATCCGCCCCTGCGGGAGAGTGAAAAACAGCGCACAAATCGCTATACTGTAGGCAACGGAGAAGAGGTATACCATGCAGCAGACGAGCTACATCATTGGAGCCGGGTTTTCCGCGCCGTTGGGATTGCCGGTACGAGCCAGCTTTCTCGAGCGTGCCAAGGATATGTTGTTCAGGCACCCGGAGCGCTACGCGCATCATCACTCATTGATCAAGGAGTTTGACCAGATCGCCAAGGTCGGCGTCTACTGCTCGACAGACCCGCTTGACATCGAAGAGGCACTGGCAATCATTGAGATGGAGAGCTTTGCCAAGGCGCGCCGTACCAAGAAGCCGTTCGTCGACCTGATCCAGGATACCATCGAACACTACTCGCGGGCGCTGGAGAAGATCGAGGGGCCCGTTGAAGAAGAGTGGGTCAGTCATCCGTTCGGTCGACATCGCCGCATTAACCTCTACGGGGTTTTCGTGGCCTCCCTGCTGAGTCTACGCCTGGCGCAACGTGCGCATCCCGCCGGCCGCCGCGAGGCGGAGACCGAGTTTGTGGCCGAGAGACAACAGCCGCGCGCCCGCTACGCGCTGCTCACGACCAACTACGACCTCGTGCTTGAACGGTTTGCGGCTGCGATCCACGAATACTATCACGGTGCTCGGGAAACGCGACTGATGCGGCCGGTTCTGGATGAAGACGCCGACGACGATAACGGCCCGACCGTCGTCCCATTGGTCAAATTGCACGGCAGCGTTGACGGCGACATCCTGCTTCCGGCAACCTGGGCGCGATCGACGCACCGTAAGGCGGCGCAGATCTGGGAGCGGGGGCTGGCGCTTCTGAGCCAGTCCAACCACATCCGCATCATCGGTCACGGTCTCGGTGCCGGCGACGCGCATATGCGCTACCTCATCAAGGCGGCCGTGCTGGCCGCGCCGCACGTCAAGACCATCGACGTGATTTGTCTCGACCCCGACGGCGGTGTCAAGCGGCGTTACCGCAGTTTCTTCACTTTCCGCAATTTCCGTTTTGTGAACGCGGACGTTCTCAGCTACCTGAAGTTCATCAACGACTGGTATGCGCGGCGCAGCAGCGATCCGAACACTCTCAGTACCGCGCTGCTGGAAGAGGCTCACGAGGAGTTCATGACGCGTCCCGGAGAGGCGCACGGGCGATGAGTGACCGGCGACACCGTGCTGTCGCCTTGATGAGCTGGAGCTCGATTGCGGTCAATACCGTTCTGTTCGGCCTCAAGTTCTGGGCAGGTACGGCACTCGGCTCGGTTGCGATTGTTGCAGACGCCTGGCATACGCTGTCGGATTCACTCTCCTCAGCCGTCGTTCTGGCGGGCGCTCGTACCGCGCGCAAGCCGGCCGATTCCGAGCATCCCTTCGGCCATGGGCGCGCCGAGCTTATAGCGGCGGTGGTGATCGGAGCGTTCCTGGGGGCGGTTGGGTTTAACATTGTGCTCGATTCAGTCGCTCAGCTGCGCGCCGCCGAGGCGGTTGAGTTCGGATTTCTGGCGCTGGCGGTATGCATCGTTTCAGTTGTGAGCAAGGAGGTGCTGGCTCAAGGCTCGTTCCTGGTGGCGCGCCGAACGGGTTCCGCATCCATCCGTGCCGACGGCTGGCATCACCGCAGCGACGCGGTCACCTCGCTGCTGATCCTCATCGGTATCGTCTTCGGCGGTCGATTCTGGTGGATAGACGGTGTGCTGGGAATCATCGTGGCGCTCTTTCTGTTGTACGCTGCTATCGCCATCATCCGCGAAGGCTCGGCGCCGCTGCTGGGCGAGACACCCAGCCGGGCGGTGTTGTCGCGGATGCATGCCATCGCGGCGAGTGTCAGTCCCAGGTTAGGACAGGTACACCACGTACACATCCACCGCTACGGTGACCACATCGAGCTCACCTGTCACGTGCGAATGGACGGTGCTCTGACGGTCGACGAGGCGCATGCGATTGTCAGCGAATATGAGAGCGCGCTGCGCGAAGAGCTCAAGGTCGCGCCCACGGTCCATGTAGACCCCCGGAGCAAGCGCGGTTTCTGAGGCGGCTCTTCTGCGGGTGCCTGTCGCCATCAAAACTCGAATGTGAAGACGGCGCGTTCGAGCGGGCGTTCGTTCTGATCGAGCAACTGAACGGTGATCACCGCGGCGCCGAATTGCGGAAAGCTGCCGCGGAACAGGAGCATCCCGCTCTCGGTCTCGCGTGGTGCCACGCGGGTCTGGTTGGCCGGCAGAACCTGGCGGATGGTACGCTGCCGGCTCAGTGCCTGCGCACCGCCGATGCCCTGCTGCTCGTCGCGCTGTTGCCAGTACTGACCGTGGTGGAACTGGTTGACCGGGCGCGCGTTGCGGCCGCCGTAGCTCATCTCAATCTGGTTGAGAGCCAGCAGAACCGGTTCACGACGAGCCCCGATCTCGAGGTCAAAGGCGATGAACCGCTCACGTGTCAGCAATCCGGGCGGTGCGATGAACAGATTGTCCTGACGGCCGTATCGCTCAATCAGCTCCGTCTCCTCGATGAACCGCAGGCGCAGTTCCGCGTGTTCACCCTGGAAACGTTGTTCGGCCTGGTTCTGTACTGCCAGGGCGGGCGTCCCGGCACACGAGTTCAGCAACAGCAGCGCAAGCATTCCGGCGGCCGTCAGCATCAGCACGGCGCCGCTCCACATCTTTCCGTTCATGGCGATTCCCCCCTCGACGTGCTCACACTACGGCGCCTGCGCCCCGCTGTCAACCGAATTGACAGTCGAGCGCCGCGTGGCGCATACTCGCACCACACAGGAGCACGGACGTGAGCAAGACAATTCTGATTACCGGAGCGAGCACCGGCCTCGGCGCGGCCGCAGCACGTGACCTGGCGACGGGCAACACAATTCTGATCCACTACAACCGCTCGAGGGAAGCGGCCGAGGGCGTCAAGGCCGATGTTGAGAGCGCCGGCGGAAACGCACTGTTGTTTCAGGCGGACGTCGGCAGTGAGTCCCAATGTGCACGCCTGGTATCCGAGGTCATGGCGCAGACCGACAAGCTCGATGTACTGGTCAACAACGCCGGCGGTATGATCGAACGGTGTCCGTTGAACGAAGGACCCAATTGGGGTCTGATTGATGAGATCTTCCGCGTCAATACCTATTCGGCCATCTACCTCACCTCTGCCCTGCTGCCGCTGCTCGAGGCAGGCAGCGACCCGAGTGTCATCAACATAACGTCGATCGCGGTACGAACCGGGGCCCCGACGGCTTCGATCTACGCGGCCTGCAAGGCGGCGCTGGACTCATTTACCCGTGGCGCCGCGCGTGAACTTGCGCCGCGCGTTCGCGTCAACGCGGTTGCTCCGGGCGTCATTGAGACACCCTTTCACGAGAAGTACTCGACCCCCGAGCGCGTTCAGACCTTTATTGATGCGACGCCGTTGAAACGCACCGGAACGGCTGATCAGATCGCGCACGCTGTACGATTCCTGATCGAAAACAGCTTCATTACGGGTGAAACGGTCGACGTTAACGGCGGCATGTACATGCGCTGAGCGGTATCCGGGTCCATCGGACTACAGCTCCGTACAGCAGCTCGCGTTTTGACCGTGCAGCGCCGCGGAGAGTGTGCCTTGCTTGCACAATCGGGTCTCTTACCGTATCCTGTGCGCACCCGCTCGGCTGGAGGTGACATGGCTGACGATTGTGTCCGGATGCAACTGGTGACGTTTCAACTCGGTCGTGAGCAGGACCGCCTCGATGCTGTGGCGACCAAAGGTATCGTCAGAGTCGAAGACGGGCGCCCGATTCCTCAGCCATGATTGCTACGTTCAAACCGTCAATCAAGCGCAAGGATATGGACTCGGTTCTCAGCTGTCTGGTCAGCGACGTCATCGGACCGGCGGGTCTCAGTGAACGGTTGCTCAAGGTACTGAGTGAACGGCTGAACGGCAGCGGCGGATACGCCCTGCGCGAGTATCCTCGGGCGATCGCGGTGGCGCTCGAAGCACTCGGCGTGCAGCCGGGTGCGCGCGTGGCGCTTTCGCCGCTTCTGCCGTGGGTCTACCATTATGTCTGCGTCAATCTCGGTCTTGAGCCGGTCTATGTGGATGTCGATGCCGACAGTCCGGTCATTGATCTCGATCAACTGCAGGTGCTGGAAGGGTTGGCCGCGGCGGTTGTACCCGCCACCCTGGGCTACAGCGTTGACCTCGAGCGTCTGGGTGGACTGGGGATTCCGCTGATCGAAGATGTCTCCCAGGGTCTGGGCGCGACAAGCGGAAGTCTGGCGGTCGGCTCGGTCGGGCAGTACACCATCTGCGGTCTGGAGCCCGAACACATCATCACAGCCGGTGGCGGGGCCGCGTTGATGGCACGAGGGCGCAAGGAGCGCGCGGCGCTGAAGACGATAGCCGAACGGCTGCCCGCTGAGGTGTTTCTTCCCGACATGAACGCCGCTCTGGGGCTCATCCAGGCTCTCGAGGTAGAGAGGCTCAACGAGCGTCGCCGCGAGATTGCCGCGGTCTACGCGCAGAGTACGGCACAGTCGCATCATAAGACGCCGGTGCAGCATGGAGACGCCCGCAGCATCTGCTTCTCCTATCCGGTCTTTGTGGAATCGGGAGCCAGGGACGTGATTGCCTACGCCCGTAAGAAGGATGTGGAAGTGATTCCGGCTTTCGTACGGTCAATACTCGGCCGTACAGCGGCCGCGCGGGAGGCCGCCGACCAGAGCCCGATGGGGGGCACCCGAAGCGCCGATGGCGCTGCCGTTGCGACCGGTGCTGCGTCGGTTGCCGCCGCGGAACCCTGCCTGCCGCGGGAGTCGATGCTGCCCAACGGGCGTGGCTTCCTGCTGCGCTGCCTGCTCTTCCCGCTCTATCCGATGCTCAAGAAAGACGAGGTTGCGCTGGTGCAGAAGGTGCTGTCAACGATTCCCTGATGGAATTGTGCGCCGGATCTGAATCTTTACAACGGAAGCGGCTGTATATATAGTACAAGGACGGCCATCCTCGATGAAGTTCAATATCAAGCGTGTACTGGTCATAGCAAATCTGTCGAAGCCGAACGCCGAGCGGATTACGCAGGATATCTGCGCCTACCTGGGTCAACAGGGTATCGACGTCGTCGTATTCGGGTTTCGCGGCAGGGCCGAAGATCCTGAGCTCGACCATTATGACCTTGCGATCTCGCTTGGCGGTGACGGTACGGTGCTATACAGCTCACGGATTGTCTGTGAGCGCGAGATTCCGATCCTGCCGGTCAATCTGGGTGATTTCGGATTCATCACTGAAGTGACCCAGCACGAATGGAGCGATGTCTTTGAACGCTACCGCAGCGGACTGATAGACGCCGGACCGCGGCTGTTGATCGATGTTGCGGTTGAGCGTGGCGGGACGCGCATTGCCGGTTACGTCGGCCTCAACGATGCGGTGGTCTCCGCGGCGGGTATTTCCAAGATCGTCAAGTTGTCGGTCGAGCTCACCGAGGCATCACTGGGTCGCTATCGGGCCGACGGCATGATTGTGGCTACGCCGACCGGATCTACGGCCTACTCGGCAGCCGCCGGCGGCCCGATTCTTCATCCGGAGATGAACGCGCTGATCCTCAATCCGATCTGTCCGTTCACACTGTCGCACCGCCCGATTGTGTTGCCGCCCGACGAGGTTGTCACCATTACGGTGGACAGCGAGCAGCGCACGTCGCTGTTGATGACCGTCGACGGTCAATCCGAGCTGCACCTCGAGTCCGGTGACCGCATTACCGTCAGGGCTTCGGCGTGCAAAGCCCACATTATCCGCTCCAACAAGCGCACGTTCTACGAGGTGCTGCGCAGCAAGCTCAACTGGTCGGGAGGGTCCGATGCTTGAAGATCTGAGCATCCAGAACTACGCCCTCATTGACCGCCTGGCTATCAATTTCTGCACCGGGTTCAACGTGCTCACCGGCGAAACCGGCGCCGGGAAGTCGATTCTGGCCGGAGCGCTGTCACTGCTGCACGGAGCGCGGGCCGACACTGCTTCGATTCGCACGGGTGCCGAGGAGGCGCGCGTGTCCGGTGTGTTCAACCTGCAGGGCAACAGTGAAGCGTTGGCGTGGTTGAATGAGCACGGTATCGAGCCCGAGGATGACGCGGTAATCATCCGGCGCACGGTCAAGCGCGCCGGTCGCGGGTCAATCTATATCCAGAACGCTCCCGTCACGCGCGCCGACCTTGAAGAGTTCACCGGGCTGGTGTTCGACCTTCACGGACAGCACGAGCATCAGTCACTGCTGGCCGCCGAGCAGCACCGGGTGTTACTGGACCGCTACGCCGGCCTCGAGGAACGCGTGGAGCAGCTCGGCCGGCAATTCTCCGAGCTCTCGGCCCTGAAGAGACGCTACGACCGGATGCTCTCCGGTGAGCGAGAACGCCAGCGTGAGATGGATATCCTCGAGTTCGCCGTACGCGAAATCGACGCCGCGGCGCTGCTGCCGGACGAGGAAGAGCAGCTTCAGACCGAGAAGCGGATTCTCTCGCAGCACGAGAAGCTGTTTGGCGCACTCGATGAGATTTACGCGCAGCTGGCCGAGAACCGGGGTGGAGCGGTGGGGCAGCTGCGCGCCGCGCGCCATGCCATGGATACGGTGGTACAGATCGACGACGGGCTGAGTACGCAGGCCAAGCGTCTGGATGACCTTTTCTTCGAACTCGAGGATGTGGTAGACACCGTGCGTGACTACCAGTCGAGCGTCAACTTCAGCTCCGAGCGGCTGGAGCAGTGCGAAGACCGTCTGGCACTGATCCACCGGCTGCAGAAGAAGTACGGTGCAACCGTAGCCGACGTTCTCGACTATCTGGAAGAGGCGAGACAGCAACTGGCCGGATTCGAAACCTGGGAGGACGACAAGGCTGCGTTACAGCAGCAGATTACTGAAGGTGAGCGGGCTCTGCTGACTTCTGCCCGAGAGATTTCGGCTGAGCGCAAGCACGCAGCAGCCGAGCTTGGAACGAGTATCGAAGCAATCATCAACACGTTGGGCATGGCCAAGGCGCGTTTCAGTGTGGCGGTAGAAGCACGCGAGTCAGCCTCAGGCAAACCGTCGTGCGGTGCAACCGGGCTGGACCTGGTCTCGTTTCGCATCGCCGCCAACCAGGGCGAACCGTTGAAGGAGCTCAAGGACATCGCGTCCGGCGGTGAGATCTCGCGCGTTATGCTGGCCATCAAGACCGTGCTGGCGCAGAATGATCACATTCAGGCGCTGGTATTTGACGAGATAGACGCCGGGATCGGCGGTGAGGTCGCGATTGCCGTCGGTACGCACCTGCATCTGCTGTCGCAGCACAAACAAGTGCTGTGCATAACACACCTTGCATCGATTGCCGTTCGCGCCGATAATCACATCAAGGTGGAAAAGGCGCCCAAAGACAACAGAACGGTTACTCGTATTGATCTGATCAGCGGTCAGCAGCGTGTCGAGGAGATTGCGCGGATGCTGGCCGGGGACCGCACCGGCAAGACGTCGCGAACACACGCCGAGGAATTGCTGGCGAAGTACGGCGAAGGTCGTTAGCACGCTATGGCACGGATCTCCAACGAGGCAAAACAACGCTATTCGGAAAAGGTCAAGGAGTACAAGCAACGAATCGATCAGTTTCTGCACCACGAGAAGCTGGTGCAGCAGTCGCTGCCGGCTGACGAGAACGGCGCTCACTACAAGCGTCTGACGCTTGCCGATGATCGACTGAATCTGGCGTCGTACTACCTGCTGCTCAACCGAATCTCGGTGGCGTTGCTGGGAGTCAAGAATGACGCCTTTCTCAACGATGCTCGCAAGAGTTGTTATCAGAGCATCATCTTCCTCGAGCAGGTGGTAACCAGTCTCATCGACGCTCCGTACTCCGACTACAGTGAACGCCTTGATCTGATTGCCGATTATCCGGATTCACGTCGCTATGCTCTGGCGCGCAAGCTCGGCTTCACCATCCAGTCGGTGGAGGATGACTTCGGAGACAACAGCAAATGGCGTTGGTCCTTCGTGGAGCTCGAGGGCCGCTACGCGACGGTCACCAAGAATCTGATCAATATGAAGACTGTGATCGCGGGCATGGATCCGCGCGTCGAAGGGTACGAGGCGCGCGTGGGGCACCTGGCCCTGGCCAAGGAACTGCTGCAGCGAGCAGCCGACCGCTACCGCGAGAAGTACGAGCTGTCAACACTCAGGATCGACGATTTCAAGCTCGCCATTGCCTACCTGGCAGCTTTGCGGCGCATCCAGATGATGCTCGGCGAGACGCAGCAGTCCGACGTGATCAAGAAGAAGATCGATGTCTGGAAATCGAAGATGGAAACCGACGAGCGCAAGGCTATGCAGAAGAACGGATCCTGAGTCAGTCTGATGAGACAGCGTAAACGCACGGCCATTGGAATTGCAGTCGCCATGCTGGCACTCTATCTTCTGCTGTTTCCCCGCGGCACCGGAGAAGGGCTGCAGATCACCGTGCGGTGGGCCGCACCTATCAACGCCGCCGACGCGGCAACACAAGACGCTGAGGTTGTCGGCCGCGGCACGCCGCTGGCGTTCCGGCTCGCGGACCGTTTTGGGTACCTCAGCCGGGAGGAAGGCGAGCTGCTGCTGCTGCAGGAGGCCGTCTACGACGTAGCGTTGGACGATGGGCGGTTCTCCAACTACTCGAAGGTGTCGCAAACCGTGGTTGTGCAGGATCCGCGCGGCGTGATTGTGGGCAGCATCGATACCGAGGGTTATCCGCTCTTCTTCGGTAACCGCACGCTGGTGCTGCATCCCGACGGGTCTACGATCTCGGAGTGGCGCAGCGATGGAGCGTTGATGTGGCGCTATTCGATGCCGGCGGTCTACAGCGCGATCGATGCCGCTGCCGACGTGACTCTGGTGGGGGCCATCGATGGGCGCATGGTTGCCGTTGACCGGAGCGGACGGGAGCTGCTGCGCTACCGGTCGCGTAGCGGACGGCTGCCGGTCGTGGCGGCGGTCGCGCTTTCTTCCGATGCCGAGTCTGCCGCTGCGATGCTCGATATCGATCCGCAGCGCATCGTGCTGTTCCGGCGTGACGGTGACGGCTACGCGGCAACGGCGGAACTCGAACTGGCACAGTCGTTGCGGCGTCCGCCGCAGCTGCGTTTTGTATCTGCCGACCGGCTGCTGATCTGGGAGCAGCCTGACTCGCTGGGCGTCGTTGGAATTGACACCCAGACGCGCTACACGATGCCGCTGGCGGGACGTCTGGCTCATTTGGCCGATATCCCCGCGCTGGATCTGCTGGCGGTTGTTACGACGGACAGCAACGAACTGATGCTGCTTCAGCTGCCGCACGGTTCTGCGGTAATCCGCCTGCCTCTGGCCGAGGGCGCGTTGTTTCTGCGCGCCGATGATCAGACAGTTCTGCTCGGCGTAGATGATGTGGTGGTGTCGTACCGTCTGGAGAGTGGCTGACATGGTGGAATCGGCATGAAACGAGGACTGCTGCTGCTGCTGCTGGCGCCGGCACTGGCGGTGTGTGTCGGTGCCTGGCAGTGGCCGGTCGAGGACGGGTTTCTCAGCGCCACGTTCGGACAGCTGCGTCATGGCGGTTTCACACAGGGTGTGATTCTCAGCGGCACCGGGCAGCAGGTTCGACCGGCGGCCGAAGGGGAGCTGGTCTTCCGTTTTGACGGCCGCACCTTCTCTCATCCGCTGGGGGACTTCCTGGTTCTGCACCATGACGGAGGATTCCGCAGCGTCTATGCCCACCTGGAGGATGTCACGATTTCACCCGGTCAGGTCCGCTTCTCCGGAGTCGACGCGATAGCACGAGTCGGCAGCTCCGGATTTGCTGCCGGCCGGCAGACGGTCTTCCAGATCGTCGATGAAGAGCTGAACGCGTATGTCAATCCGTTGCTGATTCTGCCCGCACGGCCGGATAGCCGCAATCCCGTGCTTGGCACGATAGTTCTTGAACAGGAGGACGGAACGCGGCTGGAGACGGGGGCGGTTACGGTGCTCGATGCTGGAGGAAACGTGACGTTGCTGGCCGAGGTCTACGACCCGGGCGCGGAGACCGCTTTCCTGCAGATTCTGGCTCCCTACGAGATCGTCGTGGAGCAGGACGAGCGCGAGTTGCGGCGAATCACGTTTGAAACGCTTCAGGGGCGCGACGGGACTCTTCTGCTGGGCGGCAGTTACAGCGCCGATCAGCTCTATCGCGGTGACAGAGTGTTTGACCTCGGTGTAATTGAAGTCACGGATGAACCAAGCCGTATCCGCATCAGCGTGCGAGACTTCTCCGGTAATGCGGTGCAGCGTACGATCACCGTGCAGGCCTCACCGTAACGGGCGTGTGAGATCGTGAAGACCTTTTCACGCCAACCTGCCGCGGAAGAGCGGCTGGTGTCGGTACCGTGCGTGATGTGCGGTCTTGATGCTGCGCGGCCGTACTGGGACTGCGGGGCCTACCGCTTCGTCCGCTGCAGCCGCTGCGGACACGTGTATCAGAATCCGCAACCGGTCTTCGACGATCTCAAGCTGCGCTACGACGAACAGTACTTCAGTTATGAACTCGACAACGCCGAGCCGTACTACCGGCTGATGCAGTTGGGGCTGCGCGATCTCGGCTTCTTTGAGCACGAGCGGCAGTTGCGGAATCGCGGAGCCTTTCTTGACATCGGATGTGCCACCGGCGTGCTGCTGCAGCGGATGCAGCGGCGCGGGTGGAGCGTACAGGGTATCGAAATATGCGAGCCGGCGGCACGGTACGCCATTCAAAACCGCGGAGTTGCGGTGCATCTCGGCCCGATCGAACAAGCGCCCTTTGCAGGGAGTTCTTTTGCGGCAATTCATTGCTCGCACGTGATCGAACATCTTCCTGATCCGCGTCTGTTCCTGCAGCATATTCTGAGGCTGTTGCTGCCCGGCGGGCTGGTTGTCATCGTGACTCCCGATCGGAGTGGATTCCAGGCACGGCTGTTTGGCAGCCGCTGGCGATCGGCGATAGCCGACCACGTCCACCTCTTCTCCAGCCGGCAACTGTGCGATCTGCTGCAGCAGAGCGGCTTCGCGGTCCTGCGCAAGAGAAGCTGGGGCGGGCTGGCCGCCGCAAGCGCACCACCGTGGCTCAAGCGCCCGGTTGATCGGCTGGCAAAACGTGCCAATGTCGGAGACGTATGTGCAATCCTGGCACAGAAACCGCAGTAAGCTGCCGCCGGCCTGACGTCAGAGCGAGTATTGACAACCGCCGGGGCTTTTTCCTACCATGGCTCCAGCATGATACGAGAGCGACTGGCGGAGATGCCGATTGAAGTACTTCTGGAGTTTGCTCACGCTCATGGGCTGGAGGTCACCGACGGAACAGCCAAGTCGGAGCTGGTCGAACTGATTGCTGAAGAGATCGAGGAGACCGAGCTGGAGCGAGAGTGGCTTGATAACCACCCGGTCAAGATAGAGCAGATGAAATACGATCTGCTGGGGGCCGCGGCGTTTTCGCAGACCCCTTCTCCGGGTGAGGAGATCTTGCTTCCGGACGTCTACAATGAGACCCGCATCGTACTCATGCTGCGTGACCCTGCATGGGCGTTTGCGTACTGGGATATTCATGATGCCGCGCTGCAGGAGCTGATTGACGATGAGGAGTTTGAAGAGTTGCTGCTGCGCGTTGTCGAAGTCAATGCCCGCAATCAGACCAATCACCGGACAACGGTCGAGCCGGTGGCGTCATTTGATATACCGGTGCAACCTTCGGATTCCTCGTGGTATATTCACCTGCCGCAGCAGGATACCTACTATCGCATCGATCTGTACGCCTGCTGCGGGGGACACCGGACGTTGATGGCCAAGTCTAACGTGGTCGCGGTGCCGCCCGGTAATCTGGCCGTCAACGGTGACGAGGAGCTTGCCGAGCGTGCTGACCAGATTCTGGCGCTGTCCGGTTTACAGAAACTCGACGTTGCCACGTACGGTGAGCGAACCTCACAACGCCTTATCTCACTGATCGGTGACTAGCACTTCTTGACTGCTTCTGGGAGAATATGCTGATGTCCAAAGGCTACGTAGTTCTCATGCTTCACGCACATCTCCCGTTTGTGCGGCATCCTGAGTACGACAGCTTTCTGGAAGAGAACTGGCTATTTGAAGCGATCTCGGAGACTTATTTGCCGCTTCTGCGGGTGATGGATCGGCTGTACGCCGAGGAAGTGCCGTTCAAGCTGAGTCTATCGATCTCTCCCACGTTGAGCGCGATGCTTACCGATGAGCTGTTGCAGGATCGCTACGTCGCGCATCTCGGGAAACAGATCGCTCTGGCGGAACACGAAGTAGCGCGTACCGCCGATGATCCCGATTTCGGCCCGGTAGCCGGCATGTATCGTGACCTTTATCGCGAGAACTTCCGCGATTTTGTCGACCGCTACCAGAAGGATATTCTGCGCGGGTTTGACCATTACTACAAACGCGGCCGGCTTGAACTGCTCACAACCGCGGCTACCCACGCGTTTCTCCCTCTGTACCAGAACTATCCTTTGGCAATTGACGCACAGGTCGAGCTTGCAGCCGATGCGCACCGGGGCTATTTCGGCAAATCTCCTAAAGGGTTCTGGCTGCCCGAATGCGGATACTACCCGGGTCTGGAGGAGGTCCTGGAACGCCACGGCTTCCGCTATTTTTTCTCGGCGGCCCACGGGTTACTGTTTGCTCACGAGCAGTCGATGGCCGGCGTATACCGCCCGGTTTCGTGTCCCAACGGAGTCTCGGTATTCGGACGTGATCTCTATTCGGCCAACGCGGTGTGGTCTGCTGATGAAGGCTACCCGGGTGACTTTTCCTACCGCGACTTCTACCGTGACATCGGATACGATCTGCCGCTGGACTACATCGGCCCTTACGTCCACCAGGGCGGCATCCGCATACCGACCGGTTTCAAGTACCACTCCGTCACCGGCAAGACCGACGACAAGCTGCCGTACCGGCCCGAGGCTGCCCGCCGCACCGTGAACGAGCACGCCGATAACTTCCTCTACATGCAACAGAGGCTTACTGCCCGCCTGGCACCCCTGATGGACCGGCCGCCGGTGATTTCGTGCCCGTACGATGCGGAACTGTTTGGCCACTGGTGGTTCGAGGGGCCGCTGTGGCTGGAAGAGGTGATGCGACGGATAGCCGACAGTGACGAGCTGGAAATGACCACCGCGTCAGACTACCTGAAGCAGTTCCCGCCGACGCAGGTGATGCAGCCGGCGTTCTCGAGCTGGGGTAACAAGGGATACTCTGAGGTCTGGCTTGATGGAACCAACGATTGGATCTATCGCCACACGCACAAGGTCATCGAAAGGATGACCGAGCTGGTGAGCAGGTTTCCAAATGAAACCGGGCTCAAACGGCGCGCGCTCGATCAGGCGGCACGTGAAGTCCTGTTGAGCCAGTCCTCGGACTGGCCGTTTATCATCCGCGCCGGGACCAACGTCTCGTACGCCGTACGCCGGATCAAGGAGCACGTCAACAACTTCACGACAATCTACGACTCACTCTGCCGTGGAGCCGTCAGCACGGAGTGGCTCACACGGGTGGAGAAGAAGAATCTGATTTTCCCCGAGATTGACTACCGGCTCTTCCGCGAGGGAGCAACGCGGCCGACCTCGATTGCCGTTCAAACTGCGGAATCATTGCCCGAACGCTAGCACAGCACTGAACTACTATACATAAATATAGTCTTATCTTGAAAACTGATAAATTCTGCGCGATTATTCTGTCTACATTGTTGACAACCGGTCAGGATGACATAGAATGGACTCCGTTGTGGGAAAAAGTGGTAAAACAAGGTAGAAAGTGGTGGGAAAGGGATGCTGACCGGGCAGTTTCAGAATGCGCTGGACGACAAGGGGCGACTGCTCATTCCATCCCGCATCCGCGGCGAGATTACCGGCAACGTGCTGGTTATCACGCGCGGGCTGGATCGCTGCCTCTGGCTGTTTCCGCCAGAGCATTGGCGTGCCCTCTCGGACAGCCTGATGGGAGCTGCTTCGCCGTTCACGCGGCGGGCGCGCTTGCTGCAACGCCGGATCATCGCTCCGGCACAGGAGGTGGAACTTGACAAGGCCGGACGAATCAACATTCCTCAGGCACTGCAAACCGCGGCCGGCCTGAATCGTGATTGTCTGATTCTCGGCATCAAGAAGTACGTAGAGATATGGGACGTCGCGGAATACGACAACTATCTGAGCGAGAGTGAGGAGGAGTTTCAGGAAGCAGCCGAAGAACTGGGAGGACTCGTTTCTTTCTAGGGTGGCACTATGGACGAGCTTGTGCACGTACCGGTGATGCCACAAGAGGTGATCCGGTATCTGGCCCCGCCCGAAGGGGGGCTGGTCATAGACGCCACTCTGGGAGAAGGGGGGCATTCGGCGCTCTTCCTCGACGCTTCACCTCGCATACATCTGGTTGGACTTGACGCTGATGCAACCATGCTGGAGCGGGCCGCTTGGCGGCTCGCTCCATACAGCCAACGCTGTACACTGCGTCACATCTGGTTTGACGACTATTTTTCATCGTACCGGGAGCCGGAGCGGCCGATGGCGGTGCTCTTTGACCTCGGGATTTCGATGTATCATTTTCGGCAGTCGGGGAGGGGTTTTGCGTTGCGGGAGCAGGAGCGCCTGGATATGCGGCTGAATCCATCGTCACAGACAACGGCGGAAACCATTGTCAACACTTGCGGCGAGCAGGAAATCGCCGATCTCATCTTCCGCTTTGGCGAGGAGCGCTACTCGCGTCGTATCGCAGCCGAGATCGTGAAGCGCCGGCGGCAGGCCCCAATCGAGACCGCTGCCGAACTGGCCGCTATCGTAGCCGGCTGCGTTCCGCCGGGGTATCGCTACGGACGCATTCATCCGGCAACACGGACATTCCAGGCCCTGCGGATAGCGGTCAACTCCGAGCTCGATCGTCTTCAACGTGCTCTGGATGCGGCAATCGACGTCCTTGCGGACGGCGGCCGGCTGGGCGTGATCTCATTTCACTCACTCGAGGACCGGATTGTAAAGCACACTTTCCGACAACGCAGGAATCGCTCGATGGCTGAGGCTCGAACGCCGATGAGTAGTAGTGAGCAGGTGCAGATTATCACCAGGAAACCGCTGATTGCGGAACCTCAGGAGTGTCGGGCCAATCCTGCTTCCCGGAGCGCGAAGTTCCGGGTGATTGCGAAGGGCAAAGGGGTGTCGTGAGTGAAGCGCTACCATGGTGTACTGATTGCACTTCTGTTTCCGATCCTGTTGTTTGTCAATGCGTGGCAGGCGTTTCGTTTCGAGATGCTGTCGCGCGAGGTGGTCGGCCTGGAGCAGCAACAGCACGACGTGATCGAAAAGAATAAACGCTCCATCGCCACTCTATCGGTGCTGAGATCACCGGCGCGAATTCGCGATATTGCGTCCGGGCAGTTGGGGCTCGACCGGGTGGACTCGAATCGCGTGTTCACCATCCAGCTGGAGTCGAGGAGATAGCATGGACTCCGCCACCGCGCTGTTCAGCGCCCAGCAGGCTGCCGCTGTACTCGACGCTCAACTGCACGGAGACCCTCAAGCGCGATTCAACGCGATTACGGTTGATTCACGCTCGGTGACACCCGGGAGCCTGTTTGTAGCTCTGGGCGGCGAGCGAACCGACGGGCATCGCTACGTTGGCGATGCGCTCGCCGCGGGCGCATCCGCAATACTGGTAGCGAGTGCGGGTGTCTCCCTGATGCCGCGGCGCCGGCGCGTGCTGAAGCCCTATCCTGCAGCGGCAATTCTGACCGTTGAAGACACGCTGGCCGCGTTGCAGCGGCTTGCGGCGGTCTATCGTGCGCGCATGAGCAACCTGACGGTTATCGGAATCACCGGCAGTAACGGCAAGACCACAACCAAAGAGCTGATTGGCGCGGTGATGTCCCTGTATGCCCCAACGTTTGTCAGTCACGGTAACCTCAACTCGGACATCGGGCTGCCGCTGTCGGTCTTCGGGATCAACGACAGGCACCGCTACGCGGTGCTGGAAATGGGCATGAATCGCATTGGCGAGATGCGCCAGCTGGCGGCCATCGCGCGTCCCGACGTCGCGCTGATTACCAACATCGGGACTGCCCATATCGGTAATATCGGCTCGATTGAGCAGATCATCAGTGAAAAGAAGGCGATCTGCGCCGAGTTCGGCGGAAGCCAACGGCTTCTGATTTGGGAGGACGAGCCCCACTCTGTTGCGCTTGCCGAAGGGGTCAATGGAACGGTTGCGCGCTACGGACCGCGGTCGACCCCCGGGTGGCAGGGTCACCAGAGCCGCGGGCTGGCCGGTTCAACGCTGCAGTGGCGCGGCACCACAATCGAACTCGCGCTTCCCGGTGAGTACAGTGTCCGCAACGCTCTGGCGGCAATCCACGTCGGTCAACTGTTCGGGGTGCCGGACCGGTTGATTGCCGAGGCCATCGGTTCGGTGCGACCGCTGTTTGGTCGCGGAGAGATCATCAGGGGTTCCATGACCGCCATTGTGGATTGCTACAACGCCAACCCGGAGTCCGTCAAACAGGCGCTCGATTTTACGATGTCGCTGCAGACACCGGGGAAGCGGATCGCGGTTCTTGGCGCCATGAAGGAGCTTGGTGCGTATACCGCGGCAGCGCACCAGTCGGTAATCGCGTATGCCCTGGAATGCGGTCTCGACTGGGTGCTGCTTCTGGGGCAGGAGTTCGCACCCGGCGCGCTGGCAACCGATGATGCCAGATTGCAGTACTGCCGAACCTTCGAAGAACTCGTCGAGACTCTGCTTTCGCAGGCGGATCCCGACGATGTGGTGCTGATCAAGGGTAGTCGAAGTCTTGAGCTGGAGCGGCTTGTGCCGCACATTACCGGACAATAAGGTGTAGCGCTATGTTCTACGAGTTCCTGTTTCCGTTGGTCCGCTATTTCACGCCTTTCAACGTATTCCAGTACATTACCTTTCGCGCCGCCTACGCTGCAATTACGGCACTGCTGATCTGCTTCTTGTTCGGGCCTTCAATGATCGAGTTGCTGCGCCGACGGGAAGCGGGCGAGTCGATCCGTGCCGACGGGCCCCAGTCCCATCAGTCGAAGTCCGGGACTCCAACCATGGGCGGCCTGTTGATGGTGCCGGCGATTGCGGTATCCGGCATCCTGTGGATGGACATATCCAACCACTACACCTGGGTCGCGCTGTTCTCGGTTATGGCTTTCGGGACAATCGGCTTCATTGACGATTACCTGAAGCTGTACCACAGCAACTCGGACGGAATGCGGGCCGGTGTCAAGTTTGCCGGCCAGACCGTTGTTGCGCTGGTGATCACCGTGTGGCTCTACGCTCGCGGCGGCACGACCGCGACCCAGCTGTTCTTCCCTTTCTT
Organism: Spirochaetaceae bacterium; assembly: GCA_007693945.1. GTDB lineage: Bacteria > Spirochaetota > Spirochaetia > DSM-27196 > PWMO01 > PWMO01. Next base: position 208,311 of record RECP01000052.1, on the reverse strand, counting down.
CAAGGATCCGTTGATCGATCTCTCATGGCTCTATATTCCATTCGGGGTCTTCCTGCTGGTCGGCTGCACCAACGCGGTGAACCTCACCGATGGACTCGATGGGCTGGCGACCGGGCTGGTGATCATGGTAGGGCTTACTTTTGCCGCGCTGGCCTATCTCGCCGGTCGCGTGGACTTCGCGCAGTATCTGCAGATTGTGTTCGTTCCCGGCGGTGGAGAACTGGCGATCTATTGCCTGGCCGTGGTCGGCGCGTGCGTCGGGTTTCTGTGGTACAACGCGCATCCCGCGGAGATCATGATGGGCGATACCGGCAGCCTCGCGCTGGGGGGAGCTATCGGTGCGGTTGCGATGATGATCAAAAAGGAAGTTCTGCTGGTGGTGGTCGGTGGAGTGTTTGTGCTGGAGGTGCTGTCCGTCATCATACAGGTGGTTTCCTACAAGACCCGGGGAAAGCGGGTCTTCCTGATGGCCCCCCTGCATCACCACTTCGAGCTCATGGGATGGCCGGAGACCAAGGTGGTGATGCGTCTCTGGATAATTGGCGGGTTATTTGCAATTCTGAGTCTGTCGACGCTGAAACTGAGATGATGTTTACCGCTGAGCGTGTTGAGAAGAAGCAGTTTGATCTCACCCTTCTGAGCCTGCTGTTGGTACTGGTTGGCGTCGGCACGACGATGCTGTTCTCGTCGTCGTACTTCCGCGCCGAGAATCTGTTCGCCGACCCGCTGCATTTTCTGCGCCGCCAGTCGGTATGGGTTGTTCTTGGTGCCGTTGCCGCCTTTGCGGCGGCGCGCGTCTCGCTTGATCGTCTGCAGCGCTGGACACCCTTGATGATATCGCTGACCTTCGGGCTGATGATTCTGACCTTCGTGCCCGGTATCGGGGTGCGGTTTCTCGGTGCTCGGCGCTGGATTTTTGTTTTCGGGTATTCGTTTCAGCCCTCGGAACTGGTGAAACTGACGCTGATCGTCTACCTGGCCCATATTCTGAGCCGCAAGCACGAGCAGATCGACGATCCGGTTAACGCACTGCTGCCGCCGGTGATCATGGTTGCCCTCTTCGTCGTGCTGATCTACCTGCAGAACGACTTCTCGAGCGCCGGTTTCGTGATCGTAGTGGCCATGGCCATGTTCTTCGTGGCCGGGGTGCCGATCCGATACTTCTTCAGTCTCGGCGCCATGGTGATGCCGCTCTCACTGCTGCTGCTGCTGACCCGTGAACACCGGGTCAATCGCGTACTGGCGTTCATCGATCCGGCACGTGACCCGGCCGGGGCCGGTTACCAGGTGCTGATCTCGCGCGCCGCGCTTGTGCATGGCGGGATGTGGGGAAGCGGCATCGGCGGCAGCGTGCGCAAACTCGGAAGACTGCCCGAAGCACACTCGGATTTTGTGTTTGCGGTAATCGCCGAAGAGCTCGGCTTCATCGGAGTGGCGGCAATTGTCGCGCTCTTCGCCCTGCTGGCCTACCGTGGCTACCGCATCGCGTACCGCTGCGACAATCGTTTCTGCTCGCTGCTGGCGTTTGGTCTGACCTCGAGCATCTTTCTGCAGGCACTGCTCAACATGGCGGTGGTTTCGGGGATGGTCCCGGCGACCGGTGTGCCGTTGCCGTTCTTCTCGTCAGGCGGATCTTCGGCTTTCGTGACCCTGATTATGTGCGGACTGCTGCTCAACATTTCGAGGCGGAACGGCCAGGGGGAGCTTCATGGCTGATGCGGTTCTGGGTACCAGGCGCAGCCACCGAAGGGGACGCAGCACAAGAAGCAGGCGAACCAGAAGCCTGCGCGGCCGTCCGCTGCTGACCGGCGTGGTTGTTGTGCTTGGTACTCTTCTGGTTGGCGAGCTATTGTTCCACATGGTTCTCAGGGACAGAATGGTCATCCGCAGGATTGCGGTCGAGAGCAACTTGAACTTCAGCTCATCCGAGTTACTCGAAATTGCGGGGATTGGAACGACGGAGTATTTCTTTGGTCTCGATACCGAGTTCGTGCGTCGAAACCTGGAGCAGTATCCGGCCGTACGCGCAGCCACGGTAAAGCGGGTATTCCCTGATACGCTGCGTATTACTCTTGAGGCCCGCAAACCGCTGGCCGTCACGTTTGCGCGCGTCGACGGGCGCAGTGTCCCGGTGGTCTTTGACGAGCACGGCGTAGTGTTCCAGGTTGGCTCCTCCGTGAATGACTGGGATCTGCCGGTTGTTGCCGGACTGCAGCTCGAAAGCGTGCGACCCGGCGTGCAGCTGCCACCGATGCTGCACGGGTTTCTGGCCGACCTCAAGCAGCTGCAGCTGGCTTCGCCGGCGCTTTTCCGCCAGATCTCCGAGTACCGCATCGTGCGCCGCGGTGAGCAGGAGTTCGAGGTGGTGCTCTACCCGGTTAGCTATCCGGTTCCGGTGCGCGTCGGCGTCGGTCTTGACGAAACCCTGTTCAAGTATATCGTGATGGTACTGGATGTATTTCAGCGCGAAGGCAAACTGTCATCGCTTGCGGAACTCGATTTTCGTGCCGGTGAAGTAGTGTATCGGCTGAGGGAGGATTGAGTGGCCTCGGATGACCTGATCGTCGGACTCGATATCGGATCCACCAAGGTGGCTGCGGTCATCGGCGAATACGATGAGAACGATACTCTCCAGATCACCGGAATCGGCGAGAGCCCGTCCTACGGCCTGCGCCGCGGGGTCGTCATCAACATCGAAAGCACACTCAAGTCGGTCAACGCCGCCATCGAGGCCGCTGAGCAGATGGCCGGGCGCGAGGCCGAGTCGGTGGTGACCGGAATCGCCGGCGGGCATATCGAGGGTCTCAACTCGCGTGGGGTAGTCGCGGTTACCGGCAAAGGGCGCGAGATCACACAGAATGACATTGACCGCGTGATCGATGCCGCCAAGGCGGTCGTCATCCCGATGGACCGCGAGGTGCTGCACGTAATTCCGCAGGAGTTCATCGTTGATGATCAGGGTGGTATTCGCAATCCGCTGGACATGATCGGCGTCCGGCTCGAGGCTGAGGTGCATATCATTACCGGTTCAGTGACGTCAGCGCAGAATCTGGTCAAGTGCATCAATCGCTCCGGATTCAAGGTTGAGGACATCGTGCTGCAATCACTGGCTTCTTCCAAAGCCGTGCTGTCGCGGGATGAGCAGGAGCTCGGTGTCCTGCTGGTCGACCTCGGCGGCGGAACAACCGACGTGCTGCTGCATATCGATGGCGCTCCCTACTACACCAGCGTGCTGCCGGTAGGTGGCGCGCAGGTGACATCGGACCTGTCGATTGTGCTCAAGACACCGATGGATTCTGCGGAGGCCATGAAGAAGGATTCGGGCTGTTGCTACGCGCCGCTGATTGAAGAGGGTGAGCCGGTGATCATCCCCGGCGTCGGTGGGCGACCGCCGCTTTCGGTGCGACGGCGCGATATCGCTGCCATTATCGAGCCGCGCATGGCTGAAATCTTCAGCCTGGTTCGCGAGCGGATCGAAAAGAAGGGCCTGATGAAGCACCTCGGCGGCGGGGTGGTTCTGACCGGTGGCGGCGCGCTGCTCAGCGGGGCGGTTGAGCTGGCGCAGGACGTTTTCCAGACAGCCGCGCGTGTCGGGCAGCCTGGCAACCTCGGTGGTGCGGTCAGCCGGTATCAACGCGCGGACTTTGCCACGGTTATCGGCTTGCTGCTCTATCGCGACGCGATGGTTTCGGCCTCTGAAAGAGACGGACAGCGAAAGGAAAGACAGCCGCGCATGATGGAGGGATTCAAGAGTTGGTTACGCAACTTCTTTGAATAGAGTCTGGAAGGAACGGGCGCGTCGTCTACTGCAGTACGGACGACGTGATTCGATAACGCTGGGAGGGGATATGAAGTTCGAGATCATCGAAGGGAGTGCATCGTTGCAGGATTCCTACGGGAACCCGACGGTCATCAAGGTCATTGGTGTCGGCGGCGGCGGCAGCAACGCCGTAAACCGCATGATTGCCAGCGGGTTGGGCAACGTGGAGTTCATGGCGGTCAACACCGACCTGCAGGCGTTGCAGTTGTCCAATGCGGAGACCCGTTTACCGCTGGGGTCCAAGCTCACCGGAGGGCTGGGCGCCGGCGGCAAGCCCGAGGTCGGGGAGAAGGCCGCGCTGGAAGACAAGGAGGAGATCCAGAACATCATCCGTGGTGCCGACATGGTGTTTATCACCGCCGGCATGGGCGGCGGCACCGGTACCGGGGCAGCGCCGGTGATTGCGGAAGTTGCCAGGCAAATGGGTATCCTTACCGTGGCGGTTGTTACCAAGCCGTTTGACTTCGAAGGGCGGCGCAAGCTGCAACTTGCCGAAGAGGGCATCGCCAAGCTGCGCGAGGTTGTTGATACGCTGATCACGATTCCCAACCAGCACCTGCTCAGGATTGTCGAACGGCGTACTCCCATCAAAGAGGCGTTCCTGATTGCCGATGATGTGCTGCGCCAGGGTGTTCAGGGGATTTCCGACCTTATCACCAAGCCCGGTGAGATCAACATCGACTTCGCCGATGTCAAGACTATCATGAATGGCCGCGGTGACGCGTTGATGGGTATCGGTGTCGGGAACGGCGAGAACCGCGCCGTGGACGCTGCAACAAATGCCATCAACAACCCGCTGCTCGAGGACGCTCGCATAGAAGGCGCCAAGGGTATCCTGGTAAACGTCTCCGGGGGATTGGATTTCTCGCTGTCTGAATATGAAGAGGTTCTCAACATCATCACCGCCAACGCTGACGACGATGCACTGATCATCGCCGGCAGTGCGATTGACGAGTTGATGGAAAATGAAGTCAAAGTGACCGTCATCGCTACCGGGTTCGACAACGAGGCACGCCACGACGCACCGCAGGAGCCTTCCCGGCAGAAGCGCGAGCAGTTCATACCTCTTGACGAATGGGTGGAGATGACCAGTGGGCGCGGTCGGCAGCACCGGGGAGACCTCAGTTCGGACGAACCGATTACCGAGGAACTCGGCATCCCTGCGGTCCTGCGCTACCGACAGCTGTCCGGGGGTGTAAGCGGCGCGTGATGGACTACGTACAGCGTTTCAGTGACTACCTGGTGACCGAACTGCGTCTGTCACCGAGAACCGTGGAAACCTACGTGCGCGAGTCCGGGTTGTTTGTCTCTTATCTGGACGCGCGCGGTGAGTCGGTGGTCAGCGTAGGTGTTACCTCAATTGCCGACTATCTCATCGATCGGCAGACGCGCGACAACGGCGTCGACCAGCGAACGGTCGCCAAGATCCTTTCGGCGCTGCGTTCGTTCCTGCAGTACCTGGTGCTTGATGAGCAGCGCACCGACAATCCGGCGCTGTTGGTCGAGTCGCCCAAGATGGAGTATCGGGTGCCCGGGGTGCTCTCGATTGACGAAATCGAAGCGCTGCTGAGGGCTGTGGACGTCTCCACCGCGCCGGGACTGCGTGACCGGGCGCTGTTCGAGCTGATCTACTCGGCCGGCCTGCGCATCTCCGAGGCGGTCGAGCTGACGGTTGGCAAGGTGTACCTTGAAGAGGGAGTGCTGCGCGTGCGAGGCAAGGGTAACAAGGAGCGCCTGGTGCCGATGGGGCCGGAGGCGGTTCGCTGGCTCAGACAGTACCTGGACAAGGGGCGTCCGGGACTGATCAGGAGCCATCGCCGCAATGACAAGCTCTTCCTCAACCATCTCGGTGGAGGCCTTTCGCGCAAAGGGATGTGGAAGCGGTTCCATGAGTTGTGTGCCAGGGCCGGCATTCAGGCCAAAGTGCACACTTTGCGCCACTCGTTTGCCACGCATCTGCTGGAGGGAGGTGCGGATCTGCGCGCGGTACAGGAGCTGCTCGGTCACGCCGACATCGCTACCACGCAGATCTATACGCACGTTGACAAGGAAGAGTTGCAGACCTGGCATGCAACCCATCATCCGAGAGGGTAGAGCAGATGCAGGACCAACGGCACCCGCAGCGCCATCGCGGCTGTACACAATCGATAGTGACACCGGCACTGGTAGCTGTAGCGCTGTCACTGCTGCTGGCGGCGTGCCAACGCCAGGACGATTCGATGCTGCGCGAACTGACGACGCTCGAATCGCCCGAGTACGGGAGTGAGGGTGTCAGCGATCAGCGCATTCGCGAACTGCAGCAGGCGATACGCGAGTTCGAGGAGATCGTCGAGCGTAGAGTTGAAGCTTCGGAGCAGTTAGGGGTGTATCATAGAATGCTTGCGGTGGAGTACATCCGACGCAGCATGTACGGGCTGGCTCTCGATCATCTGCAGCAGGCCATTGAGATCGAACCGGAAAACCCGGTTCTGTTCTACTGGGCGGGGGTGGCCGCCGGACGCTTCTCCAAGGCGATGGCCGGGCGTGACGAGCGTGATCGCTACCTCGAGCGAGCCGAGTTCTACTATCGGCGAGCCATCGCGCTCAACCCGCGCTACGCCGGAGCGTACTATGCGTTGGCGGTGCTCTACGTGTTCGAGCTCGAACGGCCGGCGGAGGCCGAGCCGTTGCTGGAAGAGGTCCTGCGACGTCAATCTCGCAACGTTCAGGCGATGGCTCTGCTGGCGCACGTCTACGCCGCTACGGGGCGGCTCGACCAGGCCGCCCGCATGTACGGTGAGGTTGCCGAGACTACCGACGACGAAGCGATCAGGAGGGAAGCAATTCGTAACAGGGATCAGGTACGGGAGGCGATGCGGTGAAACTGCTGTTTGCGCTGGCAATCAATCGCGCAGGGTTTCTTACCTGTCGCGAGAAGCAGCTGTTGGCCGAACTGGTGGACAGCGAGGTGTTCTTCGTCTCACTGTCCACCGACGATCTGTCACAGATTGTCGGGCGCGTTCTGCACGCCACGAGCTGGGATCCGGCACGCTATCTGCGACAAGCCGAGCAGGACGTCCGCTATCTCGAACGAGAAGCCGTCAGCGTACGGCTGATGGGAGATGCCGGCTATCCGGCCCAGCTGGCTGAGATCTATGACCCGCCCTTTCTGCTGTACGTCCGCGGGGCCATGCCGGCGTGGGATGCTCCGCTGGTGGCAATAGTCGGGACGCGCAGCCCCGACGAGCGCGCGCTGCTGGCTACCCGTCGACTGGCGCACAGCTGCGCCGCCGCCGGAATCACGGTTGTCTCCGGACTGGCGCGCGGAATCGATGCCGCGGCGCATGCCGGGGTTGTTGCCGCGGACGGCGTCACGCTGGGGGTGCTCGGCAGCGGCATCGACGTCATCTACCCGACGTCGCACAAGCCGCTGGTTGCGGCCATGCTGCGGTGCGGCGGCGCAATGATCAGCGAATACCCGCCGCGAACCGCACCGACGCGGTACCACTTTCCGGAGCGCAACCGCATCATCAGCGGATTATGCCGTGCGGTTGTGGTTGCGCAGGCGCCGCAGCGCTCCGGAGCGTTAATCACCGCCGAGTACGCGCTGGAACAGGGGCGAGACCTGTTTGTGCTGCGCGAAGGGTTGGACGGCGAGCAAGGGGCCGGCGGCCGCAACCTTGCGCTGGACGGCTCGGTGATTGTGAGCGATGCGGCGGATATACTGGCCGACTGGATTGGGAAAGGTGCTGCCACCGAGGTGCCCGGAGAGCGGATTAGCGTGCCGTCGGGTCCGCGAGGCGCGGCCGCATTTGGCCGGCAACTGGCGCTGCAGCTCGAGCAAGAGCTCAAGGTGAGGTCGAATTGAACCGACACGAGAAGTCCGGCAGCAGCATCGATCGCTATCTCGCCTATCTCGGCAGCGTCAGAAACCTCTCTCCTGCTACGGTGCGGGCCTACGGTGTGGATCTGACGGCCTTCTTTGACTGGATCGGCAACGAACGACACGTTGACACGCGGCTGGTGCGTGCCTACGTGTCGCATCTCGCGCGTCGTAATGCCGCATCGTCGACCATCAACCGCAAGCTTTCGGCGCTCAAGGGCTACTACCGTTTCTTGATTCGCCAGGGCCTGGTTGATAGCTCCCCGGTGGACGGGGTCAGGAGCCTGCGCCGTGAACGGTCGCTGCCGGATATACTGTTTGAAGATGACATCGCCACGCTGCTGGCCATAAACGGCAGTGACTTTGAGGGTGTGCGTGACCGGCTGATTCTCGAAACGCTCTACTCGACGGGTTGCCGGGTATCGGAACTGGTGGCGATCTCGATAGACGACATAAACTTCAAGAAGGGACGGGTCGTAGCGCACGGTAAGGGGCGCAGAGACAGAATGGTGTTCATGGGGCTGCCGGCGCGCCGGGCGCTGTCGGAGTACATGCCGCTGCGCGAAGCGCTGCTGCGGAGCCGCGGGGCACTGTCACAGCGCGCACTGTTGCTGAACCGCAACGGTGGACCTTTGACGGCGCGTGGCGTGGCGCTGATCATCGACAAACGGGTTCGCGCGGCCGGTATCGCAACCCATACCTCGCCCCATACGTTTCGGCACAGCTTCGCGACTCACGTACTGGACCGGGGCGCCGATATTCGCGTGGTGCAGGAGCTGCTGGGGCACGCCGGTCTGTCCACCACCCAGGTCTACACTCACATGGGACTGGGAGCGCTACGGAAGATTTACGCCCAGGCGCATCCGCACGGCGGTGGAGTGCGACCGACGGAGGGAGAGCAGTGAAGAGAGATGCATGGCACAGTACAACGGTGATCGCCGTGCGCAGGAACGGCTCGGTCGCCATGGCTGCCGATGGACAGGTGACCCTCGGCAACACGGTGATGAAGGCGCGTGCGCGCAAGATCCGCCGCATTTACGATGATTCGGTGCTGGTGGGCTTCGCCGGCGCGACTGCCGACGCGTTTACGCTCTTTGAACGCTTTGAGAACAAAGTCAAAGAGTACTCGGGAGACATCACGCGGGCCGCGGTTGAACTGGCCAAGGACTGGCGCACCGACCGCGCGCTGAGACGGCTGGAGGCGCTGATCCTGACCGCCGACCGGCACAAGACCTTGTTGATCTCGGGCACCGGCGACATTGTCGAACCCGATGAAAACGCAATCGGGATCGGGTCCGGCGGCAACTTTGCCTACGCCGCGGCACTGGCGTTACTGCAGAGTGACGGGCTCAGCGCTGCGGAGATCGCGCGCAAGTCAATGGCGATTGCGGCCGGAATCTGCATCTATACCAACGCCGAGATCGTGCTGGAGGAGCTCACATGAAACGCGAGTTGTCCGAGCTGACGCCTGCCGAAATCGTTCGCGAACTGGACAAGTTCATTATCGGCCAGGAGAAGGCCAAGAAAGTGGTCGCGATAGCGCTGCGCAACAGGCTGCGCAGGCAGAGACTGCCTGAGGATCTGCGCGACGAGGTGGCGCCCAAGAACATCATAATGATCGGCCCCACCGGCGTCGGCAAGACCGAAATCGCGCGCCGGCTTTCGAGGCTGACCGGTGCACCGTTCATCAAGGTGGAGGCTACCAAGTATACCGAAGTGGGCTACGTTGGCCGTGACGTGGAGTCTATGGTGCGCGATCTGGTCTCGGTGGGAATTTCAATGGTCAAGAGCGAGCTGCAGGAGGAGGTGCGAGAAGAGGCGGAGCGCCGTACCGAAGACGCCCTGCTTGACCTGCTGTTGCCCGGCGGCCGTCGCCAGGACACCGCCCCCACGCCCAAAACCGATACGCCCGATTCGCAGATCAACGTCGGCCCCGGATCGGAGCGCAGCGGGGATGTCGGCGATGGCGGAACCGGGCCGGGAGTGTCGGAGGCCACGCGCGAGAAGTTCCGCACGATGCTGCGGGACGGGAAGCTTGAGGACAAGCAAGTCGAGGTTCAGGTCTCTTCGGGCGGGGGTTTTCCTTCGATCGAGGTGTTCTCCGGTTCGAGCTTTGAAGAGATGGATCTCAACCTCGGTAATCTCGGCAATCTGTTCGGGGGACGCAAGAAGAAGAAACGCACCACTGTCAGGCAGGCGCGTGAGATCATACTGCAGGAAGAGATGGACAAGCTGGTGGACTCTGACCGGCTGTCCGAGCTGGCACGCAACCGGGTCGAGCAGATGGGCATCATATTCATCGACGAGATCGACAAGGTTGCCTCCAAGGAGGGGCGCCAGGGTGTCGACGTAAGCCGCGAAGGCGTGCAGCGTGATATCCTGCCGATCGTCGAGGGAAGCAAGGTCAACACCAAGCACGGCATTGTTGACACCTCACACATCCTGTTCATTGCCGCAGGGGCGTTTCACGCCAGCAAACCGAGTGATCTGATCCCCGAGCTGCAGGGGCGGTTCCCGCTGCGCGTTGAACTCGAGGCACTGGGCAGTGAGGATTTCTTCAATATCCTCACCCAGCCGCAGAATGCCCTGATCAAGCAGTATACCGCCTTGATGAAGACCGAAGGGGTTGAGCTGACCTTCAGTGAGGATGCAATCCGCGAGCTCTCCGAGATTGCGGCCGACGTCAACAGCCGGACCGAGAACATCGGTGCGCGGCGGCTGCATACAATTATGGAGGTGTTGCTTGAGGAGATCTCGTTCACGGCACCGGACCTGAAGGGCCAGAAGATCCCCATAACGCGCGAATACGTCGGAGAGCGGCTCAACGACGTGGTGCAGGACCAGGACCTGACGCGCTACATTCTCTGAAAAGCGCTTCAGATGCCTGAGCAGTCGCCGAGAATTAGAGGGAGGAGGACGAACACGCGATGTTTTTGACTACCAGTTTCGGACGCACGGTTGACATCCTGCACCGCAGTATGGACGTCAGCCTCTTGCGGCAGGATGTTATCGCCAACAACATCGCGAATTCCGACACCCCCAACTTCAAGCGTTCGGTGGTAAACTTTGAGACTGCACTTGGTGATGCGCTGCGTTCCGAAAGAGCCCAACCGCGGTTTCAGGCGGCGCTGACCAATGAACGTCACATCCCGTTTCACCGACCGGTTGACTACCGTTCGGTCCGGCCGACGCGATTCCTTGACCACCTGACCTCGAGCAAGAATAACGACAATAACGTCGATATCGAAGTCGAGAGCGCCGAGCTCTTGACCAACCAGCTGCTTTACACGTTGATGACCAATTCGCTCAACTCGCAATTCGAGCAGGTCAATATCGTGTTGCGCGGATAGACGGAGTTGAACCATGGGAATGTTCAATAGCATCAATACGGCCGCCAGTGGATTGACGGCGCAGCGATTGCGCCAGGACGTCATCGCGGACAACATAGCCAACGCAACTACGACACGCACTACTGAAGGCGGTCCTTACCGCCGCAGCCGAGTGATCTTCCGGCCGCGGGTCGAGCAGCCGTATTTCAAGGGACCCTTTGTCCCGCGACGGCTCGATAACGGAGTTGGCAAGGGTGTCCGGGTGGCCGCCATAGAGAAAGACTACGACGCCGAGTTACGGCTGGTATATGATCCCACGCATCCGGATGCCATCCAGTCCGGTCCGCGGCAAGGATACGTGGAGATGCCCAACGTGAACGTGGTCAACGAGATGGTCGACCTGATCTCGGCGTCCAGGTCCTACGAAGCAAACGTGCAGGTGATCAACGGAGCACGCACCATGTTCACCCGGGCACTGGAAATCGGTCGATAATGCGAGTCTGACGGGAGGGTAGCATATGAGACTGTTGTCACCGGAGCAGGTACACGGCGACGTTTTTCGCCTCGAACAGACCAATCCGCGTCACGTTGCCGGCCGCTACGACCAGCCGGCGGCTCAACCGGCGCAGGATTTTCGAAGCATGCTGTTCGATGGACTCAACACCGTCAATCAGCTGCAGCGGAGTCACGCCGAGTTGTCCGTCCAGGCGATCATTGATCCTGAAAGCGTGCATCCGCACGACGTGACCATCGCCGGGGCAAAGGCCAACATGTCGCTCAATATCGCGCGCAACGTTGTTGACCGCGTGATACGCGCCTATCGCGACGTTGTGAACATACGGTAGCGGCGCCGTGAACGGATAGACAGAGCTTTCGCGCCGCAGGGCGTCATGAACTGGGAGGGGACATGAACAACTGGCTCAAGAATACAGCCCGGCAGATCAAGGATCTGTGGGGAAAATGGAAACCGCTGCAGAAGGGCATCTTTGTGGCGGTGATAGTTGGAGCGCTGCTCGGCATCGTGCTGCTGGTCAACTTCAGTGCCGCACCGCGTGCCGTTCCACTGCTGAGCCGCGCAATCATCGACGATGCCGAACTCAATCGGATTACCACGCGCCTCGACCAGGAAAACGTCAGCTACACCGTTACCGGGGATCAGCGAATTCTGGTCTCCGATGAGTCAACCGCACAGCGCATGCGTGCCGTACTGACGCGCGAGGACTTGATTCCGCGCGACACCGATCCGTGGGAGCTGTTCGATATCGATCGCTGGACCCAGACTGATTTCGAGCGCAACGTCAATCTGCAGCGCGCGATCACCCGTCAGCTGCAGCAGCATATCGTGGCGCTCGACGACGTCGATGCGGCAAGCGTCAACCTCGTGATCCCGCAGCCGGAGCTCTTCCGTGATGACCAGAACCCGGTGACCGCATCCGTGATCATCACGCCCAAGCCCGGATCCGACATCCGTGAGAACCGGCGCAAGATCGAGGGCATTGAAAAACTGATCCAGTTCGCCGTTGAAGGCTTGCGCAGCGAGAACATCACGATTACGGATCGCGGCGGAATCGTGCTCAACGACTTCGAAGGTATGGAAGGTTTCGACCGCCTCGAGTTGACGCGCCGCGAATTTCGTCTCAAGCAGGAAGTCGAGGGGCGTTATATCAAGGCGATCCACGAGGCACTGTCCCAGATTTACGGCCAAAGCCGTGTTAAAGTCGTCAATATAGACGTCGATCTGCTGATGGGCATCCGCACGGCTGAGACAGAAGAGTTCTTCCCGATCGAAACGGTTCCCGACGACCCGCGTACGCCGTTTAGTGAGCGCGAGTTCGTGCTGTCGGTGCCGCGCTCGACCGAAATGCTCGAAGAGCTCTACGAAGGCACCGGTTTTAATCCGCAAGGGCCCCCGGGGCAGGAAGGGCAGACTCCGCCGGCCTATCGCGATCTCGACGGCATGGTCGGACGCTGGTCCAACGTCGAAAGCCGGACCAATTACGAGATGAACACGCGCCGGCTGTACGAGGAGAAGAGCCCGGAGATCCGTCGGCTGACCGCCAGTATTGCGCTGGACGGTGTGTGGCGCAAGCAGTATGATGAGCAGGGCAATCTGATAATGACTCCCGACGGCAGCATCGCGCGTGAGTACATACCGGTCAGCCAGGATGAGATCGACCGCGCGCTTGATCTGGCTCGCAACGCGGTAGGATTCAACCAGACGCGTGGTGACTCGGTCAGTGTTCAGCACATTCAATTTGATCGCAGCCTTGAACACGAGCAGGAGGATACTGCTTTTCGCCGCCAGCGCCAGATCCAGATGATCATCCTCTACTCGCTGATCGGTATTGCGATTCTGCTGGTGGCGTTCATCGCGTTCCGTCTGATCTCGCGCGAGATCGAACGCCGCCGTCGTCTGCGTGAGGAAGAGCTTGCGCGCCAGCATCAGGCAATGCGCGAAGCGGCGCTGCGAAGGGCGGAGGAAGAGGGAATCGACGTCGAGATGTCCGTTGAGGAGCGGGCGCGGTTGGAGATGCAGGAGAATGCCATCAACATGGCGCGCGAGCATCCCGAAGACGTGGCGCAGCTCATCCGCACCTGGTTGATGGAGGAGTAAGCGATGGCAAAGGCAACGCGGGCGAGTGGCGGAGGCACGGCAACCGCCTCCAAGAAGGGTTCGGGCCACCGCAAGGACCTCACCGGCCGCCAGAAGGCGGCAGTGTTTCTGATCACCATTGGATCGGAGATATCTTCAGAGATATTCAAGCATCTGCGTGAAGACGAGATTGAAGCGCTGACCTTCGAGATCGCGCGGCTGGAGAGTATAGAGCCGGAGGATCGTGACAAGGTGCTGATGGAGTTCCAAGAGCTGATGATGGCTCACGACTTCATTACCACCGGCGGTATCGACTACGCACGAGAGTTGCTCGAGAAATCGCTTGGGTCACAGAAGGCGGTCGATATCATCAACCGCCTCACCTCAAGCCTGCAGGTGCGGCCGTTCGACTTCATCCGACGCACGGACCCGACTCATCTGCTGAACTTCATTCAGCAGGAGCATCCGCAGACTATTGCCCTCATACTGGCGTACCTCGAACCGCAGAAGGCGTCCACAATTCTGTCAAACCTGCCGCACGAGGTGCAGTCGGATGTTGCCAAGCGGATCGCGAAGATGGACCGTACCTCGCCCGAGGTGCTGCGTGAGGTCGAACGCGTTCTGGAGAAGAAACTCTCCACGCTCTCTTCGGAAGACTACACGTCGGCCGGCGGCGTTGAGAGTATCGTCGAGATACTGAATCTGGTTGATCGCTCAACCGAGAAGAAGATCATCGAGTCGCTGGAAGACGAGGATCCCGAGCTGGCTGAGGATATCAAGAAGCGCATGTTTGTGTTCGAAGACATCGTCATGCTCGACGACCGTGCCATTCAGAAGGTATTGCGCGAGGTGGACACCACCGAGCTGGCCAAGGCGCTGAAGTCCGTCGATACCGAGGTGCAGGACAAGATCTACCGCAATATGTCCAAGCGCGCGGCAACGCTGCTGAAGGAAGACATGGAGTACATGGGACCGATCCGCATGAAGGACGTCGAAGAGGCGCAGCAGAAGATCGTGTCGATTATCAGGAAACTCGAGGAGCAGGGCGAGATCGTGGTAGCCCGTGCCGGAGAGGACGAGCTGGTAGTATAGTCCGCCAGACGAGGGAAGTGTTGTGGCCAAGAACGTATTTCGATCCGGTGAAGTAACCGTTCTCGACGGCAAGGTCTTCATTGAAGGGCCGCAGGCGCCGCGGGTGGTAGAGACGCTGGAGGAAGTCGCCGACATTGAGGAGTACAGCGGTCCTACGGCGGATGACCTTCGCCGAGAGGCTGAGCAGTTCAAGCAGAACTGGGACGCCGAACGAGCTCGCATGCTGTCCGAAGCCGATGAGCAGGCCGGCAAGATCACCGAAGAGGCTGAGAACCGTGCCTTCGACGAGGTCAAGCGTCGTACCGCCGAGGCCCAGGAGATCAAGCAGCAGGCCGAACAGGAAGCCGAGAAGCTGTTGGCTGAAGCCGGTGAGCAGGCGCAGAAGATCGTCGCTGACGCTGAGGCTCGCGCCGCCGAGGTCGAGCAGGGCGCGTATCAGCGCGGCCTGGAACAGGGTGAAGCCAGGGGGTTTGACTCGGGCAAGGCTGAAGTAAGCCGGCTGATCGACCGCCTGCACGTGATCATCGACAAAGCGATTCAGCGACGCAACGAGATTATCGAGGAATCTGAATCACAGCTGATTCACCTGGTGTTGGAGATCGCGGGCAAAGTCGTCAAGGTGATCTCGGAACACCAGAAGAACGTGGTGGTCAACAACATGGTTCAGGCGCTGCGCAAGCTCAAGACCAAGTCTGACGTCATCATCCGTGTCAATCTGCAGGACCTCCAGATGGCGACCGATCACCTCAAGGAGGTCATCGAGATGGTGGAACGAGTCGGTAACGTGAGTATCGCCGAGGATACTACAGTCGATCCGGGTGGCTGCATCATCGAGACCGATTTTGGACGCATCGACGCGCGAGTTTCTTCACAGCTTCGTGAGATCGAGGATCGTATCCTCGAGATTACGCCGATTCAGTCCAGGGCGAAGCTGAAGGAATAGGATCGCGGGCCGCAGGGAGGGAGCCCGTGGGAATGTTTGACAAGTACACCGCAGTTGTGGAACGCATCGAGCCGATCAAGCAGATCGGCCGCATCCGACGCGTTCAGGGTCTGCTGCTCGAAAGTGACGGCCCACAGGTCTTTGTGGGCGAGTTATGCCAGATCGTGATGCCCCGCGGCAATGCCGTCTGGGCCGAAGCCGTAGGAGTATCCGGATCCACGGTCCAGTTGATGCCATATACCGAGGTCGATGGCATCGAGGTCGGCTGCTCGGTGGTCGGCACCGGTGAGATGCTGCAGGTTCCGGTCTCCGACAAGCTGCTCGGCCGTGTTCTTGACGCGCGCGGTCGTCCGATTGACGGCGCCGGCGACATCGGATCAGCGCAACTCTATCCGGCGGTCAATGACGTGCCGCACGTGCTCGATCGCAGCTCAATCAATGAGCAGATGGTGACCGGGGTGCGCGCTATTGACGGTCTGATCCCGGTGGGCAAGGGTCAGCGCCTGGGGATCTTCTCAGGCAGCGGCGTGGGCAAATCGACGCTGCTGGGCATGATAGCGCGCAATACGGAAGCCGATGTCAACGTAATTGCGCTGATCGGCGAGCGTGGGCGTGAGGTGCGCGAGTTCATCGAGCAGGATCTCGGACCCGAGGGGCTGGCTCGTTCGGTCGTGGTGGTCTCCACCTCCAATACGCCGCCGCTGGCGCGTTTGCGAGGCGCGTACGTTGCGACCGCGATTGCCGAGTATTACCGCGATCAGGGCAAGCACGTTATGCTGCTGTTTGACTCGGTAACGCGCTTCGCCCGTGCACAACGCGAAATCGGCCTGGCAATCGGTGAGCCGCCGGCCACGCGGGGCTTCACACCGTCGGTGTTCTCCACCCTGCCGAAACTGCTTGAACGTTGCGGCACCTCGGTTTTCGGTACAATCACGGGTTTCTACAACATCCTGGTGGAAGGCGATGATATGGACGAGCCGATTGCGGACGCGGTGCGCGGGATACTCGACGGCCACCTCGTGCTCGCCCGGCGCCTGGCACAGCGGTACCACTATCCGGCGATCGACGTGCTGAGTTCGATCTCGCGACTGGCAACCAGGGTCGCTTCGACTCGGGTTCGTGATGCGGCAGGCTACATCCGACGTCTGTTGGCCGCCTACACCGACAGTGAGGACCTTATCAACGTCGGCGCCTACCAGCGCGGTACGAACCGGGAAATCGACGAAGCCATTGAGAAGCTGCCGCAGATCAACGGGTTTCTGCGCCAGGACATAGACGAGAAAGCGCCGCTCGAAGCGACGCGTCGGGCGGTCATGACCATTGCCGGGATGGGTGAGGTCGAAGGCAGCCCGGATGAAAACGCCGTCGAGGCCGACACAACCGCGGCCGGGGAGACGCAGCCGTGAAGAGGTTCGAGTTCTCTCTTGGCAAGGTACTGCGGCTGCGCGAACATCGCGAATCGGAGTGGGAGCTGCGGCTGGGCGAGGCCACTTCGCGCTGTGTTTCCCTGCAGGATCAGATTGCCTCGGTGGCGCGTGAGCATCAACAGACCGTAGCGGCGGGGGGCGGGACGCAGGCGGCCGACGTTGAATTCCGCATGTGGCAGGGAGCTTATCTGGCCCTCCTCGAACAGCGGCGGCGCCGGCTGACGGACTTACTCCAGCAGGCGCAGCGCGAACGCGAGGAAATACATCGGCAATACGTCGAGGCGTTGCGCGACCGCAAGACCCTGACAAGTCTCAAGGATCGCCAGGAACAGGCGTATCGCCGGGATCAGCTGCGCTACGACACCAAGGTGCTTGACGATCTGACCAGCGCGCGCAGTGCCCGCGCTCGAAAACCGAAATGGGAGGCTACCGCAGATGGCACGCTATAGCAGTGTAGGAGCTGCTCCGCGGATTCTGGTGCTGGTACTGCTGGTACTGGTGTTGCTCGTTGGGGGCACGCTCTGGTTCAACTATCTGGGATTGATCGATGCACGCGCCGTGGTGGCGCCGGTGGCATCGCTGTTCGGTTTGGACCGCCCAAGCGATGTGGATCCGATTGACGATGCAGTCCTGCTCGACAGCGCCCGGTTGGCCAAGCGCGAGCAGGCGCTGACGCTGGTCTCCGAGGAGATCGCGCGCCGCGAACGCGGACTCGAAGATGCGGCTGCCGAACTGGCACTGCTGCGCGATGAGATTGAGGCGCGTGAGGCCGAGCTACGGGATCGGGAGATTTCATTCAACCAAAGGGTTCGGGAAGACGAGAATAGAAGAGCAAGGGTCGAGCAGATTTCGCGCAACCTGACCGGTATGCCGCCGGTCAACGCGGTAGCCATACTGCAAGGCTTTGAAGACCAGCTTCTGATAGAGACGCTGCAGATTACCGAGCAGCGTGCGGCTGAGGCTGGTGAATTCTCGCTGGTTCCGTTCTGGTTGTCGCAGTTTCCGCCGCAGCGCGCGGCCGAGATTCAGCGCAAGATGACAATCAGGGCCGATCAGTGACAGTGGAGGTGCACGGGTGGTGCAGAACCCCGGCGGATCACTACCGGTACTCACCGACGGACTTGCCGCGGCACGACCTGCTCACAGGTCTACGGCGGCCGAGTTCTCCGGCGCTGAGTTCAGCCTCTTTCAGCAGGCACTGGATGTGGCGCTTCTTCGCCCCGCTCTGCCGCCGGTTGACCATCAGCCGCAGTTCGCCGGGAGACAGTACGGCAACGCCGCTTCGGCCGACCAATACGGCGCACAGGCACCGTCGGATCGGGACGGAGCTGAAGACGCGCGACAAGGCGTCGTGGGTGAGTCTCAACCCGCCAAAGCCGAGCCTGACGAACCAGCGGAATCAACCCGTGCGCCTGATGACCACGGCGAGGGCTCGGCGGTGAAGGGCGAGGCCGACGAAGCAAAGGGCGACTCGGAATCCGGAACAGCCACCGACAAAACGTCCGGCAGCGCCGGGCGCGGGGACCCTGCGAAGGCCGACAGGGCAGCACTCAGGGATCGTGATAGTCAGACTGATGCCGATTCCGGCGCAGAAGCGGGCGCCGGTGAAGACGGATTGAGCGCCGACCGCGCGAGTGTGATGCTGCACAGCACGGCCGATTCCGGTGAGCACGTGCTGCCCGTCGAGCAGGGCGATTTGGACGAGGGCCAATCGACGCAGCCGGCCGTCGAAGCGTTTCCGGCCGCCGACGAGTCTGGCGCCGCTGCGCGCCGCATCAGGGGCGACGGCGTTGCAACTGCCGCTGAACCGGCGCACACTCAGGTGAACGACGGTGCGGTCGCCGCGCGTCCCGGTGACGCGGAGCGGCCTGATCAAGAGCAAAAGGACTCCGGCGAACGGGACGACCGCCCGGAAGCCCGCGGTTCCGAGTCCGAATCGAGACGTCAGTCGGTACGCATCGAGGTGCGGGACCTGCGGCCCGAGTCGGAGAAGAACGCGATGCGCGAGGCAAACGAGGCGCGCAGCACACGTATTGAATCAGAAGGGTCGAGCTGGGCGCGGCGGCTGCAGGGCGATGCGGAACGGCTGCAGAGTGATGCGGGGCGCGGTCAGGCCTCGCTGTCACGCGCGCTGCGGGAGCAGGCCAACCCGGAAATCGTGCGCCAGGCGCGACTGGTGGTCCGGGGTGAGAGCTCCGGTGATATCCGCCTGGTTCTCAAGCCGGAACATCTCGGCCGTGTGCGAATACATCTGCATCTCGAAGATAACCGTATAGCAGGCCGCATAATTGTCGAAAATGCTAGTGTGAAAGAGGCGTTTCAGGATAACCTGCAGGCGTTGCAACGGTCGCTGCAGCAGAGCGGAATAGAGAGCTCAGGACTTGAGGTCTCTGTGGGCGAGGGCGGCGGCGGCGGTCCTGAACGCGATAAAGGGAGCGGAATGCGGCGCCTGGCGGCCGCGGAGTTCGATGAACTGGTTCCGCGCTTCGGCGAATGGTACGACGAGGTTGGACTCGTCAACATGTACGCATAAAAGGAGTTTGGCGAGAGATGGAAATCTCCAACATGATCAGCGGTGACCAACTGGCGCGCCTTGAAAGCAGGGTCAACCGCTTTAACAGTGAATTGAACCAGGGCAAAGCGCCAACCCAGAGTCTGGGTAAGGACGATTTCCTCAAGTTACTGATCACACAGCTGCAGAATCAGGATCCCATCTCGCCGATGGAGGATCGCGAGTTCATTGCCCAGATGGCGCAGTTCTCGTCACTGGAGCAGATGACCAATATGTCCGGTGAGTTCGCCAAACTGGCGCGCATGATCTCGTCGGGGCAGGCGCTCAGCCTGCTGGGACGGACCGTTGAGGTGACCCAGGGAGAACAGACGGTTTCGGGGCGCGTGACCGAAGTGACCGGTGGAGACCACCCGCAGCTGATGGTGAACGGGACCTACTATGACTACAGCCACGTCAGAAGAGTACAGGAATAAGGGGGCTTCGGCATGATGCGCTCACTATGGGCCGGCGTTTCCGGTCTGCAGAATCACCAGGTCAGAATGGACGTCATCGGTAACAACGTTGCCAATGTAAACACAACGGGCTTCAAGCGTGGACGTGTGAACTTCCACGACATGATCTCGCAGATGATGGAAGGCGCGGCGCGACCGCGCGAAGAGGTAGGCGGCGTCAACCCCAAGCAGGTCGGTCTCGGTGTACAGACCGCGGCAATCGACACCATTCATACCCAGGGATCGCTGCAGACCACCGGTGTCAAGAGCGATGTGGCGGTTCAGGGGAACGGCTTCTTTATTGTGCGCAGCGGCGACCAGAGCTTCTACACACGGGCCGGTGCATTCGGGCTGGACGAGGAAGGCGTGCTGGTGAACCCGGCAAACGGAATGCGGGTTCAGGGCTGGATGGCGGAGCAAATCGACGGACAGACGATCATCAATACCTCGGCGACCATCGAGGATCTGACGGTTCCCGTGGGCGGCAAGGATCCCGCGTCGGCAACAACAGAGGTGTTCCTGGCGAGCAATCTCAACAAGAACACTCCGGTGATCGGCGCCGATCCCACCGCGGCTGAGATCCGCGAAGGAACCTGGTCGGTGGAGTACGACATCTTTGACAGCTTCGGGAACACTCACACGCTGCGCGTAGACTTCTCACGTGTCTTTGAAGAACCCAACCGCTGGAACGCCAACGTCCAAATCAGCCCGGAAGCCGCCGACGAAGTGCTGCAGACCGTGGCGGTGGGGGGTGTTCAGAGCGCGGACGCGCAGAGCTTCATTGTCGAGTTTGCCAACGACGGTACCCTGCAGTCCATCAGCAATCCCGAAGGCGGGCTGCTCGACGACGGCAGTCTGGCGGTCAGCATCGGGTTCCAGGTTCCGGAGACGGCCATACCGATCGATCCGGAAACCGGTCTGCCGGAAGGCCCGGCAACTCAGGCCTTCACGCTCAACCTGGGCCAGGTGGGCGCATTCACCGACTCGATGACCCAGTACAGCTCGCAGAGCTCGAGCAAGGTGTTTCGTCAGAACGGCTACCCGATGGGCTATCTGGAGGATTACCGTATCGATCAGTCCGGTGAGATCACCGGGATCTTCTCGAACGGAACCAACCGCATTCTTGGTCAGCTGGCACTGGCTTCGTTCACCAATCCGGGTGGACTCGAAAAGGCCGGTGAGAATACCTATACGCAGTCTATCAATTCCGGTTTGGCCGACGTCAGCGCTCCCGGCACCGCCGGCAAGGGCGTGTTGATAGCGGGAACTCTGGAGATGAGCAATGTCGATTTGTCACAGGAGTTTACCGACATGATCGTGACTCAGCGCGGCTTCCAGGCCAATTCGCGTTCAATTCAGACCGCGGACCAGATGCTGCAGGAAGTCTTAACACTGAAACGGTAAACGGGGTAGGATAAGCGCGTGATACTGGTCACTCGTCTCGACGGGAAGACGTATTATGTGAACCCGCATCAGATCGAGTATATCGAGGCCAATCCCGACACAACGCTTATCATGCTGTCAGGTAAACGTCTGGTGGTCCAGGAGGACTACCAGACCGTTTTTGAGCGTATCGTGGAATACCGGCGGCTAATCGGGGCGTTCAAGAACGAGGAGTAATGGTTCATGGATCTTGGAACAATCGTAGGAGTTATTGCCGGGTTCGTCCTGATTGCGATGGCCATCTTCACGTCAGGAGGTGCACTCGGGCTCTACGTCAACCTTCCGTCGGCCATTATGGTTCTCGGGGGCTCGTTTGCGGCGATGATGGTCGCCAACCCCTTGAGCCGCATGCTCGGGATCATGAGGTACGTCAACCACGCATTGCGCATTCCGGACTGGCAGGAAGAGAAGATAATCAACGAGCTGGTCGGATTCTCCGAGCGGGCCCGCCGTGAGGGACTGCTGGCGCTGGAAGATAACATGGACCAGGTTGAAGACGAGTTCATGCGCAAAGGACTGCAGCTGGTGGTTGACGGTACCGACCCGGATATTATAAAGACCATTCTGTTCAACGACCTTAACCAGATCCAGGAGCGACACGGCACCGGCATCAAGATCTTTGACGACTGGGGCAAGATCGCTCCGGCTTTCGGCATGATCGGCACGCTGGCCGGGTTGATTGCCATGCTCGCCAGCCTCGAGGATCAGGACGCTATCGGGTCGGGCATGGCTCTGGCGCTGATCACCACGATGTACGGTGCGATCTTTGCCAATCTCGTATTGGTCCCGATTCGCAGCAAGCTCGAAGACCGCGACAAGGAAGAGACACGCAGCAAGGAAGTGATCATAGAGGGGATCCTTTCGATCCAGTCCGGCGACAATCCGCGAATACTGCTCGAGAAGCTGGTGTCGTTTCTGCCCCCGCGTCAGCGCGAGGTGATACGTCAGGAATCGGGAAGGGACTAGACGCACATGGTGCCGAGGAAGCGACAGAAACGTCCTCGTGAGGGAGCAGCCGACTGGCTGCTTACCTACGGTGACATGGTAACCTTGCTGCTCACCTTCTTCGTGCTGATGTATACCGCGGCTACTATCGACGGCGAGCGATTGGAGCTCATTCTGGCCGCCTTTGCGGGGCTCGGAAGCATGGACGGCGGAGCAACACTTCAGGAAGGCCGCCTGGCCGAACTCGGCAACACAGTCATGACCCTGCCTTCGATGCAACGCGGCCGGGCGCTTGATCAGGCGCGCCGCAACGCGGTCAGCATCTTTGAGCCGGAGATTCGCACGCAGAAAGTCAGAGTTACGCAGGACGAACGCGGCCTTGTCATCTCGCTGGCGGCCGACGCCTTTTTTGAGTCCGCCAGCGCCGAGTTGAACATCGAGCAGTCGCGCGACGTCTTTGTACGCCTGGCAGACCTGTTGCGCTCGGAACAGCTGGACAACCGAACGTTTCGCATCGAGGGACATACCGACAGTATTCCGACAGACCCCGCCGGACCATGGCCGACCAACTGGGAGCTTTCAATCGAGCGCGCGCTGAACACGTTTCGTCTGCTGCGCGACTACCAGGCGCCCGAGGGACGTTTCCAGGTCATGGGGTTGTCCGATACGGTGCCGCTGGCTACCAACGAGACCGCTGAAGGGCGTGCCTACAATCGACGGGTCGACGTGATTATTCTGACCGAAGGGCACCTGTAAGGAGAAGGGAGATGTCTGACAACGAAATGTTCGACGCCGAAGACGAGGTTGCAGGCGAAGAAATAGCGTCAGGTGGAAAGAGGATCGGGTTTCTGCCCGGCATTGTCATACAGATACTCAAGTGGACCGGTATTGTGCTCGGCGCAATCATCTTTGTGGTGACGATCGTGGTGGTAACCCTGAACTTCATGGGCGACGGATTTGCGACGCAGTCCAGGATTCCGGCTGAGTCGGAGGCCTACGCCGACCGGAGACCGATACTCGACTGGTACAGCGGTATCGGAGAGCTTCGTGGCCAGACCGCCGATGATGCGCGCCACACTTTCATCATCCAGCCCCATATCGGCTACGACCAGGAGAATCGCGCGGTGCAGAATGAGCTTATCCAGCGCAACATTCAGATTCGTGAGGAGATTCTGCTTTATTTCAGTTCTCGCCGCGCATCTGAACTGGAGGGGGTGGAGAATCGAAACCGCATCAAGCAGGATCTGGTGACGCGGATCAACAACAATATCATGCGGTCGGGGCGGATACGAGACGTCGCTTTTGACGCTTTTCAGATTGTTGATTTTTGAGCCGGAGTGGTTGTTGCAAAACTCGACGATCTGTGAGAGAATTCGAGCCGGGAATGGAGAGGGGAGCATCACAGAATGACCGAGGTCCTTTCTCAGGATGAAATCGATCAGCTTCTGACTGCGTTTTCGTCCGGAGATGTAGAAGCCGAAGAGAGTCGCCAACCCACCGGCCAGCGCAAGATCAAGATCTATGACTTCAAGCGCCCGGACAAGTTTTCCAAAGAGCAGATCAGAACGGTCTCGATCATGCACGAGACCTTTGCCCGCCTGACCACCACCAGTCTGAGTGCTCAGCTGCGCAGCCTGGTACAGGTTCACGTTGCTTCGGTCGATCAGTTGACATACGAGGAGTTTATCCGCTCGATTCCCAACCCCACTACCCTCGCGGTAATCAACATGGACCCGCTCAAGGGTTCGGCCATTCTCGAGATTGATCCGGCAATCACCTTCTCGATCATCGACCGGCTGTTTGGCGGCCAGGGCGAGGGCACAAACGTGATGCGTGAACTGACCGATATCGAGAGCTCGGTCATGGAAGGAATCATCGTGCGCGTGCTGGGAAATATGCGCGAAGCGTGGAGCCAGGTGATCGACCTCCGCCCGCGTCTGGGGCAGATAGAGACCAATCCGCAGTTTGCCCAGATTGTACCGCCGACCGAGATGGTCGTACTGGTGACGCTGGAAACCAAGGTCGGTGACGTTGAAGGCATGATGAACTTCTGTATTCCCTACCTCACCATTGAACCGATCATCTCCAAACTGTCTGCCCAGTACTGGTATTCCTCGGTGCGTCGCGGTACAACAACCGAAAACCTCAATATCCTGCGTGACCGGCTGGCGACCATCGAGGTTGCGCTGGTGGCCGAAATCGGAGCCATGGATCTTACCGTACGCGACGTACTGTCACTGCGTGCCGGAGACGTCATACGCCTTCAGAATACACGTACGGCCGACCCAATGACGCTCAAGATCGGCAATCGTCCCAAGTTTCTGTGCAAACCGGGGCAGGTAGGAAGCAAGCTGGCGGTACAGATCATCGAGCAACTGGAAGATATCGAGCAGGAAGACTTTGAAGAACTGGCCGCGGAGGAAGGAGAATAGGCATGAGCGATGGCTCTCTGTCCCAGGACGAAATCGACGCGTTGTTACAGGGAACCGGCGGCATGGACTTCGGCGGCGACGCCGACTCAGGTGGCGCTGCCGAGATCAGTGACAGCGAGCGGCAGGCATTCCTTGCCGTCATCAAGGACACCATCGGGTCTCAGAAATCCAACTTCTCGATGCTGGTCACCAGAAACGCGTCGGTCGAGGTCATCGGCGCCGAAGTGCTGGCCCGTGACGGGTTACTGTCACGGTTGTCCGATCAGGTTGTAGAGATCAGCCTCGATTTCTCTGACGGAGTCGAAGGACGGCACCTCTACCTGATGGACGGAGAGTCTGCTATTCGCGTCGCAGCGCCAATGATGGGCCAGGAAGGCATTGAACTAGACGATGCCGCCGTAAACGCGCTTCAGGAAGCTTTTTCGCAGGTTTCCGGTCCGGTCGTCACCACACTTGGTGACAAGAGCGGCAGAACCATCATGACCGACGCCCCCGCCGGACGGGTGGCCGGCAAGCAGGAAGTCGCTCTTCCCGACGGCAGTTTCGTGGCGGTCCTGTACAAGTTCATTGTCGAAGGTGATGAGCCGGCGCAGATCATCGAGATCTACGATGCTGCGATTGTCAAGACGGTGGCCGGAAAGAGTCAGACGGCAACGGCACCGCAGTCCCAGCCGCAACCGAGCCCCTTTGGCGGCGAGAGCAGCGGATTTGGCGCGGTCAGCGGGACTCAGGCGGCCCCTCAGGGAGCTGCGATGCACGGTGCCGCCGGAGGACCCGCGGTGCAGTCGGTTCAGTTTCCCAACCTGCAGCCGCAGGTTACGCACACCGAGCAGGGCAACATCAGTCTCCTGATGGATGTCTATATGGAGATGACCGTGGAGCTCGGACGTACCAAGAAGCTCATCAAGGAGATTCTCGGTATGGGTGAGGGCACGATCATTGAGCTGGACAAGCTGGCCGGCGAACCGGTTGACATCCTGGTGAATCACAAGCTGATTGCCAAGGGAGAGGTTGTGGTCATAGACGAGAACTTCGGCGTACGTGTTACCGAGATCGTATCGCCCATGGAAAGAGTGACAAATATGACGTAGAATAGCAGCGTTGACCGGCGGACTGCAGACCGACGGTCTTCGTGTGTTAGGGGAGGGGACACTGAAACAGCTACACGTATGCCTGGTGGCACTGCTTATGGTGGCGTCACCGATGTTGACCGTGCAGGCACAGGATGCCGGAGATCCGGCGGCTGCCGCGGATACCGAAAGTGCTGATCCTGTAGGCGCGGCGGAATCAACTCAGCCACAACGCATCGATGAAACGACACTGCTCTTTGACGAACCGGGCGAAGCCGCGTCCGGGCAGGACCTTGGTGTCGGTCCCGGATTCGGTGTCGGGGATTTCGTGCGCATGGTGCTGGTGCTGGCGTTGGTAGTGGCCGCCATCTACGGCATCTTCTTCGTACTCAAGAAGGCGTCATCGGGTTCTTCAACCGACAGCGAAGTGATCCGTCCTCTGGCCAGCAGGACCCTCCCCGGCAACAAATCACTGCACCTGGTGGAAATCGGCCGGCAGGTGTTTCTGATTGGAGCGGCTGATCACGCGGTGAATCTGATAGCCGAGATCACGGACAAAGAGAGTGTCGATCAGCTCGTTCTGCAGGCCGCTACAGAGGTAGCCGACCGCAAGAAGAGCTTCTCGGAGCTGTTGGGCGGTGTGCTCGGCGGCGGACGAGCGAACGGCGCCCCGGCTGCAGCGGGGCCCTTTCAGTTCATGAATCAGCAGAAGGAGCGACTGCGAAAGCTGCGTTGACCGAACCGCACGGTTCGGCAATGGGAGGGGACTTGAAACGAACCATACTGTTTCTCGTGTGTATGGCGCTTCTCGCCGGACTCGCGCCGCCGCTCCAGGCACAGGACGCGGTCGGTGAGGCAATCGGGGAGCAAGCGCTGCGGATACCATTTGTGGATCTGTCGATCCGTGAGCCCGACGGTAATCAGGAAGTGGCTCTGTCACTGCAGTTGCTGCTGATCCTCGCTGTCCTCAGTCTTGCCCCGTCAATCATTATCCTGATGACGTCGTTTCTGCGGATTTCTATCGTGCTGGACTTCGTCAAACGTGCGCTCTCGTTGCAGCAGGTACCACCGAACCAGGTGCTGATGGGGATCGCGCTGTTCATGACGATGTTCATCATGTGGCCGACGATTATGGATATCTACGACAACGCCTATGCCCCGTTCTCGGCGGGTGAGATCGGTATCGAAGAGGCCTACGGCAATTTTGAAGCGCCCGTACGCGTCTTCATGTACCGGCAGATGCGCCGCAATCCGGACAGCATTGCGCTGTTCATGCGTATGAGCAACCTGCCGCGACCCAACAACCTTTCAGAAGTTCCGACGCGAGTGCTGATACCGGCATTCATCCTGCACGAGCTGACGGTTGCGTTCAAGATCGGGATCCTGCTGTTCATCCCGTTTATCATTGTCGACATGGTGGTGGCGTCGATTCTGATGTCGATGGGCATGATCATGTTGCCGCCCGTGATGATCTCACTGCCGTTCAAGTTGATCCTGTTTGTGCTGGTCGACGGATGGGGTCTCATCACGCAGCAGCTGGTTGCCAGCTTTGGAGGCTTTTAGTGAACACTGGATTTGCTATCAATCTCATTCGCGTGGGGGTGTTACAGGTGCTGTTGCTGGCCGCGCCGCTACTCGGTATCGGCATGGCGGTCGGATTGATTGTGTCGATCTTCCAGGCTACGACGTCGATCCAGGATCAGACCTTGAGTTTCATTCCCAAAATTGCGGCAATCCTGGGGGCCCTGATTCTGTTTGGACCGTGGATGGTTCAGACACTGGTGCAGTTTACGGTAACACTCTTCCAGCAGATACCTGCGATGGTCGGTTAGGTGCGCAGCAGGCGGTGGTGACGTAAATGGGAGCGGGTTTCGTCTACAATACCCAACTCTTCCTGCTGATTATGGCGCGTGTCTTCGCCATGATCGAGATCGCGCCACTGGTCTCTTCGCAGTCGATCCCGCAACAGGTCAAAGTCGCGCTGTCTGTGCTGTGTGCCTTTCTGGTGTTTCCGTGGGTCGCCGCTACCGGCTATCCGATTCCCGCAGATGGGCTTTCCTACGTTCTGCTGCTGATTGGCGAAGCACTGGTGGGAATCATTATGGCGTTCTTCCTGGCGATCATATACGTGGCGTTCCAGGTTTCCGGCCAGCTCTTTTCGCTGCAGATGGGCTTTGGCGCGTCACAGGTCTTTGATCCGTTGGCGCAGGTCGAGATCCCGCTCATGGGGCAGCTGCTCAATCTTGTGGCGATGATGCTGTTTATCGGTGTCGAGGGGTTCCAGCGCCTGTTCTACATCGGCGTGGTGCGGTCGTTCCAGGCGGTGCGCGCGGTGGACTTTGTCGGTGTGCGCGAGGGGCTGCTGGTAGGCATGCTGGTGCGCCTTTCGCAGCTTTTTCAGTACTCGCTCGTGCTCGCGTTTCCTATTCTCGGTACGCTGGTGCTGGTCTACGTTGCGATGGGATTGCTGGCCAAGGCAGCACCCCAGATGAACCTGCTGATTCTTGGCTTCCCGATCTCGATCAGCGTCAGCTTCCTGCTGATCTTTGTGTCAATGCCGTTTCTGGTTGACGCGTTTGCCGCGCTGTTGGATCATGCGTTCGAGGGGCTGCTGCAGGTGTTGCGTCTGGCGCGGGGAGGTGCGGCATGATTGCGTTTGCCCAATGCCGATGCAACGGCGAGACTCCGGACCGGCAGACGCAAGGCAGGCTTCTGAGACATCGACAGCAGCAGTTCCGGCGGCAGCTGACCGCCATCCACCTGCAGTGGTTTGCCGCCGAGGATGAAGGCCGTACCGAGGATCCCACCGAGCACAAGATCCGCAAAGCGCGTGAAGAGGGCAAGGTTGCCAAGTCACAGGACGTCACCGGTGCGGTCGTTCTGCTGTTTTCGGTGCTTGGACTCGGGCTGCTCGGAGGGTATATCCTGGAGCTGTCGCGTGAGATGGTCCAGTTCTACGTCGGCCAGGCCACCGCCATTGACGTCACCGCCGATGCACGGCCGTTTGCGGCGTTCTACCACTTTTTTGTGCGACTCACAATTCCAGTCGGTGCAATCGCTTTTGTCGCGGCGGTCATGGGCAGCTATCTGCAGGTTGGGGCGCTGTTCACGCTGAAGCCAATCACCCCGGACTTTAACCGCGTGGCCCCCAATTTCCCTAAGTTCTTCAAACGGGCGTTCGCATCCGCCGAAGCTGGATTCAACCTGACCAAGGCGCTCGGCAAGATCATCATTATCGTGCTGGTGGCGTTTCTCAACATTCGCAATCAGGTCGGGCGTATGGTAAACCTCGTGCATCGGCCGTTCATGCAATCGTTGACGCTGGTTGCCGGAATAGCGTTTTCAATTCTGGTCCAGGTGGCGGTGATCCTGCTGATACTGTCGCTGTTTGACTACATGTTTCAACGGCGCCAGCACATCGAATCCATCAAGATGACCAGGGAAGAAGTCAAGGAAGAGCGCAAGACGTACGAAGGTGATCCGTTGATCAAGAGTCGCCTGCGACAGCGCATGCAGGAAATCCTGTCGCGCAACATGGTTCAGAATGTGCCCAAGGCGGACGTCGTGGTGACCAACCCGACCCATTTTGCGGTGGCACTCGAGTATAACCGTTGGGCAATGCCGGCCCCGACGGTAATTGCCAAAGGACAGGATGCGGTTGCGCAGCGGATCCGCGAAATCGCGCAAGCGCACAACGTGCCGGTGATGGAAAACAAGCCGCTGGCACGCGCGCTCTATGCGGAGGTCGAAATCGGCGACGTAATACCGGAGAAGTTCTTTGAAGCCGTGGTTGCGGTGCTCAAGGAAGTGTATCGCATCGGCGGACGAGCGGTGAAGGCAGGATAACACATGGCGGATGTTCAGTCAGTATTGAGTAATTCCTTTTTGCGTCACCGTACCGACGTTCTGGTGGCGGTTGGCGTTGTTGCGGTGGTGATGATGCTCATCATTCCGCTGCCCACCGTCTTGCTGGACACGTTCATGGCGCTCAATCTCGTTCTGAGCCTGCTGGTGATTCTGATCGTGCTCTATACCAGAAACGCGCTGGAGTTCTCGGTATTCCCCACGATGCTGCTGGTTGTCACGGTCTACGGCCTGGCATTGAACGTTTCCTCGACTCGCTTGATCCTTGCTCAGGGAGCAGATTTCGGCGGGCAGATCGTACGCGCCTTCTCGACCTTTGTAGTCGGAACGGAGGCCGCCGAAGGTCTGGTGATCGGACTCATCATCTTCATCATCATTATTGCCGTCCAGTTCATCGTGATCACCAAGGGTGCCACACGCGTTGCCGAGGTAGCCGCGCGCTTCACTCTGGACTCGCTGCCGGCCAAACAGATGGCAATTGAAGCAGAGTACAATTCCGGCGCGATCACGGAAGAGGAAGCCAGCAGGAAGAAGACCGACCTCGAACGTGAAGCCGATTTCTACGGGGCCATGGACGGTGCCTCCAAGTTTGTCTCGGGCAATGTTAAGGTAGGCCTGCTCATAACCGTCGTCAACATCGTTGGCGGGATGATAGTGGGCATGACTATTCACGGTGAGAGCTTCGACATGGCGCTCAATACCTACATCTCGCTGGCAATCGGTGACGGCCTGGTTACACAGTTTCCGGCTCTGATCATCTCGACCGCTACCGGTCTGATAGTTACGCGTGCCATATCCGATGCGACCTTCGGCGAGGACGTCACGAGGCAGTTTTCAACCCAGGCACGCATCTACTGGATTGCGGCCGGGTTTCTGTTTGTGTTGGCAATTCTGCCGGGGTTTCCGTGGTACGTCCTGGTACCCATGGGCCTGCTTTCGGCCTACCTGGGTCTCAGCCTGGGACGGCAACAGCTGATCGACGCTGAACGTACCACCGCCGAGCAGAAACAGGCCAAGTCCGCGGAGACGCCGGCCGAAATCTCACCGGTGGCGCCGCTCGACCCGATATCGCTGGAGCTGGGATACGGGCTGGTACCGTTGGTAGACAAAGACAAAGGCGCTGAGCTGCTTGACCGCGTTACGCGCATCAGGCGCGAGACCGCGCTGGATCTGGGGCTTGTGGTGCCGCGAATCCGCATTATAGACAATATGCGACTCGATCCCTCCGAATACTGTATCAAGATTCGAGGCGTAGAGGTGGGCCGCGGGGTCATCCGTATGGGCCGCTATCTGTGCATAAACCCCGGCGGTGTACGCGAGGAGATTCCCGGAGACGAGACCGTCGATCCGGCGTTTGGGCTCCCGGCGTTGTGGATTACCGAAGAACATCGCGAGCAGGCGGAGCGCGCCGGGTTCACGGTGGTTGATTCTCCTTCGATCATCGCCACGCATCTCACCGAAGTGATCAAGCGCAACGGAGCCGAGATCCTGGGACGCCAGGAGGTTAAGGGGATTCTGGAAGCGTTACGGCGTGACTATCCGGCCGTCGTCGAGGACCTGCAGAGCGTGCTGACGTTGGGGGATGTACAGAAGGTACTGCAGGGCCTGCTGCGCGAACAGGTATCGATCCGCAACATCGTCGCCATTCTGGAGGCGCTCTCGGACTATGGCAACGTAACAAAGGAAACCGGCTTCCTGGTTGAGAAGGTACGGCAGTCACTGAAGCGCCAGATTTCGCTGCAGTATGCCGGCGATGACAAGACGTTGCGCGCATTGACCATCGAGCCCGGCCTGGAGCAGCGCATTATCGAGTCGCGCGTTGAGACCTCAGGCGGCGTTCTCCCGGCGCTGCCGCCGGAGGTGCAGCGAAAGTGGATCACCGCGCTTCGCAACGCAATCAAGAGCGCACAGGATCGTGGTGTCTTCCCGATCGTGCTCTGTTCTGAAGCCGCGCGCCCGCTTGTGAAGGCCAGCGCGGCCAGGGACGTGACCGAGCTGGTGGTTCTGTCAGTCCCGGAGATCATTCCCGAAGTCCGGGTGGAGAGTATGGGCGAAATCCAGATAGAAGAATGAGAGGGGAAGAATGGAGTACTTCGTAGAACAGGCGGCGTCACACCGCGAGGCGGAGTCCAAAATCCGCAGCAAGTATGGCGACAAGGCGCGCATCATGCATCATAAGACCATTCGTACGGGCGGTTTTCTGGGGTTCTTTACCCGAGAAGGCGTGGAAGTGACCGGCTATTTCTCTCACGAGCCGTCAAAGCCCAGGCCGGATGCGGCGCGCAAGAACGCAGATATAGAGGAGGAAAAGCGCAAAATCCTCGGTTCGGTCAAGTCCGACAAGACCATCGACATGGTACTCAAGGAACTGCAGACCATCAAGGAGAAAATGGACCAGCCACAGCCGGCTGTGACAGCCCGGAGTGGCGATCATCCAACCCTCGTCAGAATGCAAGAGTTGCTGCTCCATAACGAGTTTACTCCGAGCTATATCGCGCAGATGATCAGACGCCTGCGTTCCGGCTTCTCTCTTGAAGAGCTGGAGGATAGCGATCGAGTGGAAGCGCAGCTGGTGGAATGGATTGCAGAAACGATCCGGATCCATGAGCCGCGGCGCACCGGGCCGCCGGACGTCTTTGTGCTCGTGGGACCCACCGGAGTCGGCAAGACGACCACTATCGCCAAGCTGGCTGCGATGCACGGTGT
Organism: Spirochaetaceae bacterium; assembly: GCA_007693945.1. GTDB lineage: Bacteria > Spirochaetota > Spirochaetia > DSM-27196 > PWMO01 > PWMO01. Next base: position 175,782 of record RECP01000052.1, on the reverse strand, counting down.
AGAGTCTGATGGCAACGCATCCCCCCGGGTCCGCATCATAACCATCGACAACTACCGCATCGGTGCACGTGAACAGATCGAGACATACGGCAACATCATGGACATTCCGGTTGCCTGTGTTGATTCGGCGCAGGAGATGAGGAAACAGGTTGCCCTGTTCCAGGATGCCGACGTGGTATTCGTTGATACCATCGGCAAGAGTCCGCGGCAGTTCAGTCAGCTGGGGGAAATGAACGAAGTGGTACGCGCCTGTGGCGGTGGAGCGCAGGTGCACCTGGCAATCAGCGCCACGACCAAGACCAGTGATCTGTATGAAGTTCTGAGGCAGTTTGAGCCGTTCGGTTATCGGTCGATAATAGTTACAAAGCTCGATGAGACAACGAGAATCGGCAACGTCATAAGTGTGCTGCACGACAAGCAGAAGCCGATTTCGTATCTCACCGACGGGCAACGCGTTCCCGAGAATCTGGAGCGCGCTACCGTGGAGCGGCTGCTGCTGACGCTGGAAGAGTTGCACGTCAACCGGCGCCGGATCGCGGAGGCCTTTGCAAACCCGAATGACGGAGCGTCGAATGGCTGATCAAGCAGAAACCCTGCGCGAGTTGATGAAGAACAAGAGCAGCTCAAGCGAAACCAAAACGCGGATCATCACCGTTGCCAGCGGTAAAGGGGGTGTGGGTAAGACCAATATCTCGACCAATCTTGCCATTGCGTTTGCCAGACTCGGCAAACGGGTTATCCTCATGGACGCGGATCTGGGCCTGGCAAACGTAAATGTGGTGTTGGGGATGATCCCCAAGTACAATCTCTATCACCTGATCCGCAAGCAAAAGACGATGCGCGACATCATCATGGACACCGAGTACGGTATCCAGATCGTGGCCGGCGCCTCCGGCTTCGCCAAGATCGCAAACCTCTCCGAGGAGGAGCGGCGCGACTTCATCAACGAACTCTCCGAGATGTCCAGTGCCGATATCATCATTATCGATACCAGTGCCGGTGTTTCCAATAACGTGTTGGCGTTTGTGGCTGCGGCCGATGAAGCCATTATTGTCACGACGCCCGAACCAACTGCGATCACCGACGCCTACGGCATCATCAAGATCATCGCGACCGAAATCGACAATCTCGGCATCGGCCTGAAACTGGTCGTCAACCGGGTCAAGTCGGTCACCGAGGGCAAGAGAGTTGCCGAACGCGTGATCAATATCGCCGGACAGTTTCTGAACCTCAAAGTAGACTATCTGGGATACGTCTACGATGATCCCGCAGTGCATCAGGCGGTGCTGCGTCAGAAACCGTTTTTGGCGTCTGATCCGCGCGGCAAGGCGTCGGCCTGTGTGGTACACGTTGCCAGTCGACTGGAGAACGTGGAATACCGCGAAGGTGGCGGTATAGGACGGTTCCTCAAGCGTCTGTTCAGCCGTAGCGGGCCTGAGTAGTTTCGCCTTGACGGGCGGTATTATTTTGCCTACTCTGTAAGGCGCGGCGAGAGACGGGTATGAGGGGACAAGAGGCGCGAGTCGAATGAGAATTCGTATCAGGTTCAGCGCGGGATGCGCGGTATTTGCGCTGATTGTCTCACTGCTGAGCGGCGTCATTGCCGGCTTGCCTGTTGGTACGATAATCGTGCGGGCGCTGATCGCGGGAATGGTCTTCTTTGGCGCCGGTTCTGGACTGCAACTGGCCGTAGCGCGCTTCCTGCCCGAGCTCGATGAGCTGTTTGTGCGCAACAGCGCGATGCAGGATCAGGATACTCGTGATACAAGCGGAAACCGGCGTCAGGCGGTGGACATCGTTGTCGATGATGACAACGGGATGGAGCGCGTGGAGTTCTCCCCCGCTGGAGACGCTTTGGATGCCGCTGATGACGGATTAGTGGATGTGGAGCCTGAGTTCGAAAGCGACGATCAGCCGGAGGCTGCAACGGCTGATGATCTTGTGGCCGAGGCTGAAGAAGTGGAAGCCGATGCCGACCGCAAGACGCCGGTTCATACGCGCGATCCCTCCGACAGTATCGATGCCGACGGCGTTGATCGGTTGCCGGATGGAGGCGGGTTCCACGATGCGTTTGAAGAAGTCGAAGGCATCAACCCCGCAAACGGGGAAGATGGACAGCCGCGTTCCCGAAATCAGGATCCTGCCGTAATGGCCAGGGCGCTCCAGACCGTACTGAAAAGGGATGAGTGAGGATGGGCGATAACCTTCTGGCCGAGAAGACCGAAGAAGAGCTCTGGCAGCTGTATCGCGATACCAGAAACCCCGATATTCGCGAAATGCTGGTCAAGCAGTACGCACCGCTTGTCAAGTACGTTGCCGGTAAGGTTGCTGTCGGGATGCCGCATAACGTCGAGTTCGATGACCTGGTTGGCTACGGTGTTTTCGGGTTGTTCGACGCCATAGAGAAGTTTGACCCGGACAAGCACGTCAAGTTCAAGACCTACGCCGTCACTCGTATCCGCGGGGCGATCTTCGATGAGCTGCGCTCGATAGACTGGGTGCCGCGGTCGGTCCGCCAGAAGACTCGTGAAATCGAGGAGGCGGTGCGTCGCCTGGAAGCTTCATTGGGGCGTTCGGCCACCGATGAAGAGGTCGCGCGCGACCTCGGGATAACAATCAAGGAGTTCGAGAAGCTGATGATCAAGATCAGCGGAACCTCGATTCTCTCCCTGAACGACGTCTGGTATACCGGTGACGATAACGACAAGGTGTCGATTGCCGACAGCATCGAGTCACCACGCAGTCTCAACCCCGACGTGATTGTGGAGAAGGGCGAAATAAAGCGGGTCATCGTGGACGCAATCCAGGAACTTCCGGAGAAAGAAAAGACCGTATTGGTACTCTACTACTATGAAGACCTGACGCTCAAAGAGATCGGCCAGGTGCTCGAAGTCACGGAGTCACGCGTATCGCAGCTTCATACCAAGGCGATCATGCGCCTGCGGGCCAAGCTCACCAACATCAAGAAGGGGATCATGTAGCATGGTCAACATGTCCCAGTTGCAGAGCTACATGAAGAAGCAACTGGACGGGGACAGACAGCGTCAGTTTGTCCATGTCTCCGGTGACAGCCTGGAGGCCGCCCTGCGGGAAGCATCAATCGAGCTGTCGCTGCCCATCAAGAAGATTGAATACGAAATACTTGAAAGAGGATCGCGGAGACTCTTCGGCAAGATGGTAAAACCGTTCATGTTGCTGGCCTATCCGGCGGGCGGCGGCGGGGAGACAGAGGCGGATCAGCAGTTCAACGCCGGTATTGACCTGGATGAGATTGGCCAGGACCGGGCGCGCGACGGACAGGTCTTTGTACGTCTGACCCCGGAAGGGGTGATGCTCAAGGTGTCCAGACCCGAGGGCGGGGGAATTCACGCAACCGAGCGCATGGCAATTGAAAAGCTCACCGCGCGAACCGACGTGCCGGTGGATAAGGCGCTGATTGCAAAGGTTGTCAGGCTGGCCGACGGTGAGTTCGTGCGCGTCGGAACCCTCGACTACAACCCGGCTTACGACGCCGTGCTTTCGCTGGAAATCATCGACCAGGAGATGAAAGCCTATCTGACGGCACTGCCACCAGGCAGGGGTGGCGCTGACCCGGCGGGCGAGACCATCGCCAACTTCCTGCAAGCCAACGGCGTCGTGGAGGGAATCAGACAAGACGTAATTGAGGCTTTTGTCCAGGACCCCGTGTACAAGGAGCCGGTTCTGGTTGCCGAAGGTGTCGCGCCACAGAATGGCGCCGACGCCAGAGTCGTATTGAATTTCGAAAGTGACTCGAGCAAAGTGCAGCTCAAGGAGACCGACGGGAGAGTCGATTTCAAGGAGCTGAATCTGGTACAGAACGTGGTCGAGGGGCAGGTGCTTGCCAAGAAGCTACCCGCGGAACGCGGCAAGCCTGGTCGTACCGTGACCGGTAAGGTGCTCGCGGCCACCAACGGTGCGGACACTTCAATCCAGGTCGGAAAAAATGTGCGGCTGTCCGACGACCAGCAGACCGCGTACGCCGAGATCAACGGACAGGTTACGCTGCTGAACGGCAAGATTAACGTGGAGCCGGTCTACGTTATCAACGGTAACGTCAACCTGAAGACCGGTAACGTGCTTTTTCTGGGGACGGTGCTGGTCAAGGGTAACGTAGACGACGGGTTCAGCGTCAAGGCTGCCGGCAACATCGAGGTCATGGGAAATGTCGGCCGAAGCAACCTCGATGCCGAAGGTGACATCATCGTTCATCAGGGTATTGCGGGCAAGACTACCGGCACGATTCGCAGTGGCAAAAACCTCTGGTCCAAGTTCATCGAGAATGCGGTAGTCGAGGCCGGTGGAGTGGTGGCGGTCAGTGACGGTATCATCAACAGTGAAGTCAGTTCACACAAGAAGGTAATCTGTCGTGGCAAGCGAGCCAGCATTGTTGGCGGGCGTATTCTGGCCAGCGAAGAGATCGACGCCAAGACCCTGGGATCGGTGGCCGGCATGGAGACCATCCTGGAGGTTGGGTACGATCCCATCAGCAAGAAGCGCGCGGATGAGCTGCTGGAGCGCAAAGAGGAATTGTCAAAAGATCTGGAAGAGACTGATCGCAATCTTGGGACGCTGGAGAACCTCAAGCGCCAGAAGGGCACGCTGACACAGGAGAAGATACGGCATCTGCTGGAGGAACAGAGGCGCAAACAGCAGATTCTAAAGGAGATCAACAAGCTCAACAGCGAGATTGAAGAGATCCAACAGTACCTCGGCGAACTGAAGACCCATGGGCGGATCAGTGCATCCGGCACAGTATACGCCGGGGTCAAGGTACACATAAAGGATGCCACTCTCGAGGTGCGCAGCGAGTTCAAGGCGGTGACCTTCATAAGCGAGGCGAATACGGTTAAGGTTACCAAATACCAGGAGACTGACGACGATATAAGTATCACGCGGAAGAGCTGATGGCTATTCAACCGATCGACCTTCAGACCCTGTTTCTCCGATTGAACCAGATTGGGCAGGAACAGTCGGCTGAACGCAATGCCCTCCTGCAAGGACAGGCTGTCGCCGGCTCGGAGATCGCGCGTCGCAGTGAGCTGGAAAAGAGCGTCGTCCGCGAGTCTCACGATGTTGAAGGCGGGCCGGAACAACTGCACGATGATGACGAGGGTGCCCCTGGTCACAGGCAGGGCGAAGGCAAACGCAACAAGCCGGAACCGGAACACGATGCGGAGGTTCTTCGCGATCCCGATCTCGGCCGCAACGTCGACGTGACGGGGTAGCTTTCTCATGAGCTGGTTTTCCGTCTTGCTGGTGAACCTTCTGGTCATCGGCACGGTGGCGTTTCTGCTGGTACGCCGCATCGAGCGGCGTATAGAACCCACCGCGGTTCTCGACCAGATTCGTCAGGAGGTCGATGAACTTATCGTCGAGTTCAACCAGACAACGGAACGTAACATAGGGTTGCTCGAGGAGCGTATCGTGCGGTTGAACCGCCTGGTCGAGACTGCCGACCGGAGGGTTTCGGTGCTGCGACGCGAGCTCGATGCACACGAGACTGGAACGCGGGTCTACAGCGATATCGTGCAGCAGGCAGCCACCCAGCGTCGGGAGCAACAGGAACAACCGGAGGAGCAGAGCAGCGATACAGGCGCGGAGGATCGACGTCTGCAGATCATCGATCTTCACGAAAAAGGGATTGCGCCAAACATCATCGCAGCACGTGTGGGCACCACCGTTGGCGAGGTGGAGTTGATTGTCTCTCTAAGAAAGAGGAAGCCGTAGCAGTTATGGGTTGGATCGGCGCGGCCCGCCGTGAGATCACCGGCACGGCGCTGACTGCATTGCGATTGCCCGTTTACGGCGGACGCAATCAGACAACCCGCGGAGCGCAACCGTTTGAGCCGGTCCGGCGGCCCGAGGGATAGCGACCAGGCGAGAGGCGGAGGTTCGATGAACGTGAAGCAACCGCAAGTGGCGAGCGACCGCCTGCAATCGATGTTTCGGCAGGACGCCGAAGGAATGATCGAGCTGCTGCACTTGATTGTGGCACGGCTCCAGCGCGGTGAATCGGTGACCGGGTCGATCGACCAGGCATTCCGGTACGCCCACTCGATCCGTTCGGAAGCGTCTTTCCTGCATTACACCCCGATAGTCGAAGCGGCACGCGAGTTAGAGCAGGTTCTTCGACGCTGCCGTGTGCGCGGTGACATTCGGGGCGCAGACGTTGAGAAGATACGCAGTGCGGTTGTGGCGGTGGAGCACGCGTTCACGGCGGTTGGAGCTTCGTCGGGCGGCGGAATGACCGGTAACGGCCGGACGGTGCCCATAAGCCTGCTGGAGCGTCCGCTTGACAGGATGCAGCTCAATCGGCTGCGCCAGTCGCGGGCCCGGGGAGAGAAGCTGTTCCTGGTGCGCTGTCGGATCACTGAAGAGCCGGCGATGATCGCGCCGCGGCTGTTTCTGATAGTCGGCAACCTCGAGAAGTCGACCCACGTGGTTGACACTCTGCCGAGGCTCGATGGCAGCCTGGACGGCGTCGACGCGCTCGAGGCACTGTGTACAGTTGCCGGTGACGAGAAACCGATTCGTCGAGCGTTGACGGTTGATGCGGTCGAGGACATCGAAATTCAGGCTCTCGACTACGATGAACTGGACATTCGCATGCCGGAAAGCGAGCATTCCGGTGCGTTGCCCGGAGTCTCGAGGGTCAGCGTAGACATCGATGCGCGTGAATACGAGCGGCTCTGCCTGCATACTGATGAGCTGGTGTACCAGTTGCGGGAAGTTCGCCAGCGCGAAGCCCGGCAGTTGAAATCGCTTTCGCGAGCCTCACAAGTCCGAATGGCGCTCGGCGAGAAGCTTGCGCGGGTGGTTAACCTCACCGTCTACCAGAACTCCTGCGTGAGCGCCCGGGAGTTGTTGGAGCCGCTGCCGGCTATCGTGCGCCGGCTGGCTCGCGATTCGGGCAAGATGATCCGGATGCAGCTCTCCTGCGATGAGGTCGCGCTGTTTCTTCCGGTTGCGGATGTGGTTCGCAACGCTGTGCTGCACCTCATCCGTAACGCGGTTGATCACGGCATCGAGTCGCCGCAACAGAGGCGAAAAAAGGGAAAGCCGGAAGAGGGCCTTATTGCCGTTATTGTGCAAGACGAGGACCCATATATGCAGCTGACGGTGCGTGATGACGGACAGGGCTTGCCTGCGCCGCCTGCCGGAAAGACAGTCTGGGAAACGATTTCGACCGCCGGGTTTTCGACCGCTCGAAGTGATGCCAATGTGTCCGGGGAAGGAATAGGTCTTGATGCAGTTCGATACTCCATCGAACGCATCATCGGTGGTACGGTGGAGGTTGAATCGAAGAACGGCGCCGGCGCTACCTTTTCTCTTCGCATCCCCACCGGCGATCGTCCGTTGCGGGTTCTGGTGGTGGAAGCCAATCAGCAGTACACGGCTATCCCGGCAGCGTACATCGAGAACACCATTGTAATCGATCGATTACGGGTATCGCGTGATGCCGATGGTGCGCTGCAGTATCCGTACGACGGACACGATCTGCCGCTTCGATCGCTGCACAAGGCCGGAATCAGCGCCCAGCAGGGTGAGTTGCACGGATTGTTGCTGCAGATAGGCGAGAGCCGCCAGTTGATTGTCGTGCATCGGGTTATCGGCATCGAGACGGTACTGCGTGACGCAGGAACACGTGACAGGGTTTTCAGCCAGGGTGTTGACCGGACCGTTCCGCTGTTTCTTCCGCTGCGCTACCTATGAACGTGCGCAACAGCCTGCGGTACGCCGCGCGGTAGAGCATCAGCTCCGGGTGAAACTGTACCCCGAGATAGAATGGCATCGTAGAGTCTTCGATGGCCTGTGCCACACCGTTGACCTCGCGGGCGGTAACGGCGATGCCGTCTCCCGGATCGTCGATCGACTGCCGATGAAGCGAGTTGACCATCAGCGAGGAAACGCCCATCACGCGTGCAAACAGTGACCCGGGAACGATCTCTACCAGTTTGCGGAAAGTAAGATGCGCCAGCGGATGGTGCGGGTAACGCGCGTTGCGATACGCCTTACGCACCGCCATGTGGATCGTTCCACCGTGGGCAATATTCATCAGCTGGGCACCACGACAGATTCCGAGCACCGGTATCCTGCGTTGCCGCGCGACGCGCAAAACGCGGAGCTCCAGGGCGTCACGCGCAGGGTCGTAGCGATGCAGCGGTTTGCGGGAACGGTTGAACAGTGACGGCGAAACGTCGTTGCCGCCGGCCAGGATTACGCCGTCAACCAGCTCCGCGCCGCCGCGTTGACGCACACCGATCCGGCACGGCCGGCCGCCGGCCAGTCGTACCGCCAGCCAGAGCAGTATGTAGGAGGGCGAAACCCGGTGGGCCGATGACGTAATTCCGATCAGCGGTCGGTTCGCCATGAACAACCCTTTTTCAGCGATTGGTGATCTCCGGCGGCAACTTGCCGTACCGGATCAACGACGCCAGAATGAACATAACGCCGAGAACAATGAACGGATCGTCGCGGTAGAAGAGGTCATTGCTGGCGTTACGGCCGTCATGGATAATCTTTCGCAGAGTCGCAACCGTTTCACGGAACGAGGCCTTGCCCTCAAGCGAGCGGGACAGGATCTGAAAAGCGTCGCTGATCTGCTTGTTCTCGATTCGGTGCCACGCTTCTCTCCATGCGGAGCGCAAGCTCTCAAAGCTTGTCTCGCTGTTTGTGGCGTCGTGTATTGCTCCCAATAGCCACAGCCCGGGTATCTTGGTGCGCTTGCCGATCTGGATAGCATGGGGCGTCGGCGTCTGTCCCGAAACGGTGAGCCGGTACAGCAGCCACGGGAAGTCAATACCGGATTCCACTGATTGAAACAGACCAGCCCAGAAGCGCGGGTTGACCTCAATCAAGCTGGGATTGGTGCCGGGGTTGCCGTCCCAGCGAAAATCCAGTTCGGCGATGCCGTTCCACGACAGCGGCCCCAACAGCTGCTGCGCTACACGGAGAAACTGTCGATCGTCGACCGTCTCGCGCACAATTCCGGCCCCCGAATCCGGCGGGAACTTGCGGAGATTCTTGTACGCCATGCTCGCCTTGAGACAGCCGCGTTCAAAAAGCACCGTAAGGCAATAGTCGTCACCCGGAACTACTTCCTGTATGAGCGCTCGACCGTAGCGATCGCTGCGGTAGCGGCGCAGACGATCCTGCAGCTCCGCTTCGGTTCGGCAGAACTCGATGCCTCGGCCACCGACCTGGTCGGGCGGCTTGATCAGCACCGGGAACCGCATTGAAGGAATGACGCGCCGGAGCTCCTGGCTGGATTGCGGCTGCCAGGTGCGTGGAACGGGTACCCCCATTTCGCCGGCGGTGCGAAACAGTTTGTCTTTGGGATGCACCCTGGTAATGCCTTCGAACGACGGCGCCGCAACAGTGATATACGGTTCAAATCGGTCGCGATATCTGGCGATGAGTTCAGTTTCTCTAAATACCGGCATCAGAACGTAGGGCCGGTTGTCTTGCGGCTGAAGTCGTCGGACCTTTGCCAGCAGATCCGCGATAAACGCTTCAGGGTCCAGATCTAACGGTGCATGCACAAACGTCCGTTTGACATAACGTGAAAACGACAGCACCGTCAGCTCAACGTCATCACAGCCAATCACCTCGATACCGCGTTTGCTCAGTGAATGGGCGATCACCAGTGACATCAGACTGCGTCCGTACGTCACGATTACGCGCGCGGGAGGTTCAACCGGTGCCGAAACGGGGCTGTCCTTGCGTTCTTGCATAGGCTTTCCCCAAGTATAGTGCTCCAAGGTGCTGCGGTAAAGCGTGATCAGTGGTGCCGAAATTGTTGTTGGAGTTACGCACGGCTATTCGGGCACCAACTCGAGTAGCGAATCGAGGTCGATGATCTGTACGTCACCGCGATCGTAGACAATCACGCCCTTATCGGCCAGCTCACCGAAGACGCGGGACAGCGCCGGTCTCGTTACGCCCATGATCTCGGCCAGTTCCTGTCGAGTGTGCGGCAGCTCCATGGTGCGTGTTCCTCGCAGCTCGCTCAGGTGCAGCAGATAGTCGGCCACACGCTCGCGAATGGTAGCCAGCCGCGACAAGCGCAGCTTTTCAGCCAGGGCTGCTAAACGGTCCGAGATGTCACTCATGAGACTCTCCAGGAACTCCGGCCTGATGTGGCACAGCTCCAGCACCGCGGCGCGTGGCAGGCGCAGCAACTGACTATCCGAGGTACTGATAATCGATACCGGCAGGCTATTCTCGGTCGCAAAAAGAAACGCGGGAGCTAGCAGGCACGGCGCGGCGTGCTCCGCAGGTGCGTAGCGTTTGCCGTGATAAGAGTTCATCTCACTGCGCGCCGCGCCCCGGAGCAGCACCAGCAGCCGTTCATAGCGGTCACCGCGGAACGCGATGATTGCATTGCGATGATAGCTGGTGAGGCTCCAACGGTGCCGGGACAGTACGACATCGAGTTCGTGAGCCTCGGCGGTATCAAATGGCCGACATAACCGCAGCCTGGTGACCAGACTGTTCCGTCGGCCGGTGGATGAAACGGGCGAGGAATTGGAATGCAATTCGTCAGGACGTACCATTTGCTACCGGCTTTTTGCGCCTGATCGTGTAAACTGAATATCGCGATGCACAATCGATTCCCTGCTGTGGAGGATAGTAGTATGAACATGTTCTGTTTTCAATGCCAGGAGACGGCCCGGAATGAAGGCTGTACGGTGCGCGGTGTTTGCGGTAAGGGGCCGGCCACGGCCGCGCTGCAGGATCTGCTGACCTTTGTAGTCAAAGGAATCGCCTTCTACGCTGACCTGGGCGCGCAACACGGGGCCTCGATAAACGAGGCGGGATTGTTTTGTCTGCAGGCGCTGTTTGCCACTATTACCAACGCCAACTTTGACGATCGGCGCTTCGAGGAGTTGATTGAACGTGGGTTGGAATTGAGAGACCAACTTGCGGATCGGTTGAGCGGAGAGCTGCCGTCTCGGATACCTCCGGCGGCGAGCTGGCACGGTACACCGGCTGAGTACCTGGAGCACGCGGCCCGCGTCGGAGTGCTCTCGACAGAAGATGAAGACGTTCGCTCTCTGCGGGAGACCATCGTCTATGGGTTGCGCGGAATTGCGGCCTACGGTGATCACGCCGCAGTACTCGGCCGAGAAGACGCCACAATCTACCGGGACCTGGTTCGCCTGCTGGCGGCGACCACCGATGATGAGAAGACCGTGGATGATCTGGTTGCGCTGGTCCTCGAGACCGGCGAGCTGGCCTACAGAACGATGGCGTTGCTTGACGCGGCAAACACCGGAGCCTACGGAAATCCGCAGATCAGCACGGTGAATATCGGGGTAGGCAGTAAGCCGGGCATCCTTATCTCGGGGCACGACCTGCGGGACTTGGAAGAGTTGCTGCAGCAGACCGAAGGCAGCGGCGTAGATGTCTACACACACTGCGAAATGCTGCCGGCACATTACTATCCGGCGTTCAAGAAATACCGACACTTTGTCGGCAATTACGGAAACTCATGGTGGAAGCAGGATAAGGAGTTCGAGAGCTTCAACGGAGCCATTCTGATGACGACCAACTGCATTACACCGGTGCGCGACGTGTATCGCGATCGCATCTTCACCACCGGTATGGCCGGTTACCCCGGCGTGCCGCACATCGCGGATCGAACCAACGATAGCGCCAAGGATTTCGGTACGGTTATCGAGCGGGCTAGCCGCTGCGCCAGTCCGACCGAGCTCGAAACAGGCAGTATCGTAGGCGGCTTTGCCCACGCCCAGGCGGCTGCACTGTCTGATGCGATGGCAGATGCAGTCAGAAACGGCGCCATCAGGCGTTTGGTTGTCATGAGTGGCTGTGACGGCCGACAGCGCGGGCGCAGCTACTTCAGCGAGGTCGCGGAGCAACTGCCCGATGACACACTGATCCTTACCTCAGGCTGTGCAAAGTACCGCTACAACAAACTGAATCTGGGAGAGATCAACGGGATACCGCGGGTGCTTGACGCCGGACAGTGCAACGACTCGTACAGCCTGGCAGTTATCGCGCTCAGACTCAAGGATGACCTCGGGATCGAAAACATCAATGATCTGCCGCTCTCCTTCGACCTCGCCTGGTACGAGCAGAAGGCGGTCTGTGTGCTGCTGGCGCTGCTGTGGCTTGGCGTGCGAAACATCCGCCTCGGTCCCACATTGCCCGCATTTCTATCACCGGCCGTAGTGAAAGTGATTACGCGCCAGTTTAACCTGATGCCGACTGCGGACGCAGGCAGTGATGTTGCCGCTATGCTGGCGGAGTGATAGCTGGCAGAGTGATACGGCGGGAACGCCCGTTCAGATAATAAGCAGGTCGGCTTGCGTGCCGAATCGGCCCGTGAAACAGGGCTCGACTGCCACACGCAGGGCTCACCGGAGTTGACCGCCGCTTTGGTGATCAGCGTTGCGAAGTGGTCCGGTTGCGGCGCGGGTTGCACAGCAAACGGCTATCAAGTACTGTAGCACTGAAGTCAGCAATGTCGGTATCCAGGCGTCTGGAAACAGTATCGAAGGCCGCACTGCCGGCTCCAACGGCCCGGCGTCCGGAACTGATGGACGGACGGATACCGCGGTTCAGCGGGACCGTCTGCAGAGATGCCGGAAGTGGCACACGTTACACGCTCGAGTTCCGGCCGTGATTCCTGCAAGGAGGAACAATGGCAGACGATGGTACTTCCCTCGAACGCATCGGTGATTTTCTGGTGAACATCGGCGCGATGACCGCCGAGCAACGCGATGCCGTGCTGCTGCAGCAGCAAAAGGATCCGACTCGCCTTTTCGGCGAAATCGCGATTGAGCTCGGTTATATCAAGGACGGAGCCGTTGACAGTTATCTTGCGGCGCTCAGGGATGCATGATCGCATCAATCGACCACGTAGCGATTGCCGCCGAGTCTTTTGGCGCGGTACATGTTCTGATCCGCCCTCCGGTTCCATGAGTCCCGGTCCTCGCCCGGGCGCAGTAGCGCAGCGCCTATCGATACCGTGATTCCGTGAGCGTCAGTCCGACCGCGTGCCTCGATTGCGCCTGCCAGCTTGTCAGAGACCACCAGCAGGCCCTGGAGCGTAATGTCGGGCATAATGATGATGAACTCATCGCCTCCGTAGCGAAAGGCGCGGTCTTCAATGCGGGTAGTTGAAACGATAGTCACGGCTACCGCCTGCAACGCCGCGTCACCGGCGGCGTGGCCGAGGTGATCGTTGATGTCCTTGAAATTGTCGGCGTCCATGATGATCAGCCCGTAGCCGCGATTGTGGCGTCGTCCGGTTTCTACGGCTACGTTGAGCTCCGGCTCCAGGCGGCGACGATTCTCGAGACCTGTCAGAGGATCCCGCGTAGCCCAGCGCATCAATTGCTCATTCTGCCGTTTGTTGCGCGCGGCAAAGTACCAGCTGAAGACGGTAATTGCCGTTGCCGAGGCAGTGAAACTCGCCATCTGTTTCATTGATTCGAATACGGTCCGCGGGGCGGACAGTTCCAGCGCGATAATGGCACCAATCATGCCGAGAACCACCGCCAGGCCGACGGCCGGAGGCGCCAGGTAGAAGGCGAACAGAATCACGGTGTACATCCAGACCGCGCCGTTGACACCGATCCATGTGCTGACCGCTATTCCGCCCAGGCCGAGCATGACGGCCATCGCTATGCCGGCGTGTCCGACCTGTCCCGTACGCCGGGCGTAAACGGCAATTGCGCACGCAACGGCCACGATCAGCGTGTCTATGACCGCGACAATCAGCGGGCCGTACAGAAAGCGGTAGACCGCGAAGCCGCCGACAAACACAGTAGTGACGATCGCGACTAGTATGATGAGCTGCAGTTGGAAATCTCCGGCCGGATCGGCCACAGGCGTGTGGAAGCGTTTCGTTCCCATAGTGAAACTGTCTTACGGTCCTGCTTTTCTGTCCGGATTGTAGCGGTTCCGGTCCTCAGCTGCTACCCCGGGGTCGGTCTTCACTCCGCAGAACGCCGTTGCCGTCGTCGTGCGGCGTGAGCCGCTACCAGCAGTCTCCTGGTCGCAGACATCGACCTCGGAGCCGCCCTCCGTGCGCCGGCAGCTTTGCTCAGTGCTCGGCCTGCGACGGGATCTGCGGGCCCCGATCGGTGCTGACCGGCGGCTGTTCCGGCAGTCGGTTGAAGAAGTCGAGCACCATTTCGGGGCGGTCGGTAATGAAGCCGGCGGCCTGGAACTGAGCCAGGACGCGGATCTGCCACAGGGAGTTAATCGTGTAGGGATAGAGAAACAGCCCGCGGCCGTGAGCCGCCGAAATGTGCCACGGCCACGCTATAAAGCCCTTGATGCCGATGCCGTCGGCAACCGGCTCGGCCCAATCGAGCCATCGCTGCCACCCCCGGCGTGAAATCATGTTGTCACTGATCAGCAGAAGGCGCGGTATCTCCGGGGCCAGCTCCTGAAACGCGTACAGGCTCTCGAGCGAGAACGAGAAGAAAATCGTTCGGGTGAAGCGGGGCGAGGACGCGCGCAGTCCGGCGTGCTCGGCGTGCTCGGTCGGGTCGCCCGCCCCGGTTGACGGTGATTGTTTTCCTGGGCGAGCGGTTCCACCGGCACTGTCTCCGCGCTTGCCGGCGTTGGCTTCGCCGTAGGAGCCGTATATAGCTCCGACATCGTAGATCGCCCCATCCCGGCCTGGCCGCAGCCACCCCTCCTCAAGCAATACGTCGATAATCTGCCGCTCGATGCCGGGGTAGCGCTCCGGGTGCTTACTCTCCAGGATCAGGCCGGGCCTATGTTCGCCCTCCCGCGCGATTTGAATCAGTTCCCGCAGCGTTAGGATCTCCAGGCCGGCATACTCCGGTCTGGCGTGCAGGCGACTCTTTTCATTGAACCAGCTGCCGTAGTCAAGCCGGCGCAGCTCCTCAAAGGTGAAGCTTCCGACAGGCTCGTCTCTCCTGTCGGGAAAGACGTCGTCAAGATTGGAAGTCCGCTGCAGATCGGAATCGTGAAAGATAATCAGTACTCCGTCGGCACTGCGCTGTACGTCGGCTTCTAGATAATCCGCGCCTAAATCCCGGGCACGTTCGTAGGCAGGACGGGTTGATTCGGGCGCCACTATAGAGGCACCCCGATGTGCCATGACGGCTCGATAGGGAATCGCTCGCTGTTCAAGAACCTCTCGTGCCGAACGGTCCGGCACCACGATACGGTACATCGCGCACGTTGCCGTAACCAGCACGGTGAGAACAATTACAATGGCTGCGGTTAATCTCACGTTGCGACGCCCGCCCCCTCCCGGGAGCCGTGCTCCCGCGAGTTCAAGCGTTAATCCCCGTGCCTCCGCCTGAGGTTCATGATCTCGCGATGATAGCGTATCGTTTCCAACACGCCGTTCTCTACATCCGGCGGCAACACGATCTCGGCTTCTCTGTGTTGAATGTAACCAATCTTGCGTAGTTCTCCAAGTTCGGCGACGAAAAGCTGGTCATGATAGAGAACCTGGGGCAGTTCGTGGATGAACAATACCGGAACCTCTTCCGGCTGCAGCAACGAGAACCCGGCAAATTCCGACGGGCGTTCGGGAAAACCGAGGATATCAAGAATAGTCGGCGCGAGGTCGGTGATGGTGCCGGTTTTTTCAATCAGGCCCGGTTTGAGGTCGGGGTGCTTGACGATAAGAGGGATGTGCTCCGGTTCCTTGATGTTGCGGTTAACGGTGAAATTGACGCTCGAGGAGTACTCTGGCGTGTCGATGGCCGACTCGTGGTCGGAATAGATGATGAACAAGGTATTGTCTTTCAGTCCCCTGCGCTCGAGGGCGGCGAAGAACATCTCTAACGAGCGGTCAACGAAATAGATGGAGTTGAAGAAGTCCCGTACCAGCGGCCTGGAAAGGCCCTCGAACTCTGGAATGGCGTATTCAGGCGGATAGAAACGGAACGGCGTATGGCTGGTTACCGTTATCAGGTAGGCGAAGAACGGTTCTTTGGCCTGTTCGATGAACTCCACCGACTGATAGAGGAAGTCGTAATCATTTATCCCCAGGTAGCCGCCTTCGATATGGTATCGTTTGCGTGATTCGTCAAAATCTGATCGCGAATAGAACCGGTCGAAACCGAGCTCAGGATAGGCCCGGTGACGGTAGAAAAACTCGCCGACGTTGCCGTGCAGCGCGATGGTCTCATACCCCGCGTCGTTCAGGATTTCGACCAGTGACGGAAACTGGGTCATGTCATTTTCTCTGAACGAATAGTGTCGGTTCACCGGATAGAGGCCGGTCAGGAGCGAAAAATCGGCATCGAAGCTGCCGTTGACGTGCTGGGCGTAGAAGTTGGTGCCGTAGAGGCTGCTCTCCTTCAGCGAATTGACAAACGGGGTCACTTCACGACCGTTATAGCGGTAGTCGATCAGTTTCTTGTCGAGCGATTCAACCTGGATGACGATTACGTTGCTGCGATCTTCCACCAGCGGCTCGCCGCCGAGCTCTGCGGCTCCCAAAGGCTCCGGTTGCTCAGGGTCTTGCGCCACGCTGCGACCTCCGTTGCGTGCGATCAGCTCGGCGAGGTAGACCGGCAGAAAGCCGTAGACCGACACAAATGCGGGAGTGCTCTGGTGGTACAGGTCGAGCGGCCGCATGCCTCCCAGGCGCAGGTTGGAGAGAAAGAGCTGGCTGACCAGAATGAGAGCCGCGGACAGAAGCGCGATTGCCGTCGTCTTGGCGCGCCGCAGGCGCTCTCGGGTGTCCATGCCGGCGGCGTGAACGGAAGAACGCTGTCTCAAGCCGAGGGTTGCCAGCATGATCAGCACGTCAACGACAAACAGCAGATCGGTGGGACGCATGATGTGGCGCAGCAGGACGTCGGTGGGATTGTATCCTTCACCGGTAGTCATCTCGGCAATACTTAGATAATTGCCGAAGTAGCGGTTGTACCAGAGATTCGCCAGAAACATCCCGGTGTAGACAACTGAAACAGCGAGAATCCCGACCCGCCCCCTGCGCCTGGCGACCAACGGTCGGATGAGGAAGAACGCAATAACAGCGATCGCCAGGTTTCTCGCGAAAACACCGCCCGCAGCGCGTACCGCAAACACGTGGAAGACAATCGTGTTGTGCTTGACCAGCAAGCCGACCAGAAACACCGAGAAGAACAGCGCCTTCCTGCTGTACGTGGGCTGAAATCTCCTCACTCAGACCTCCCCGGTTGAAGTGATGCCCTCCAGTGTAACATACCCGGGGGGGCGAAGGCAGGGTAAACTAATGTGACCAGGGGCATCGATGCGCCGGGTTCCGCTGTCGTGGGGCAACACAAAGCGGCCCGACATGTTCCAGTGCTTATCACGGCACTTCAGCTTGCGCTCGTTTCCGTGGGTATTGTCTTGTCTTCTGTTCAATTAGTTGCGGTAGACCGTCTTCGGCTCAATAGCGTTGCTCGCAGACGGTCTGCACATGGCCTCAGACGCGTCGCTCTGCTCAAGGATAGATCCAGCCTGTTGTGCCGCGATCTCGGGATCGTCCACAACACCGAAGAAGTGCATCCGGAGAGGATCGTGGCCCGGTTCGTGCAGGCCGGAGCGGACTCTCATAAGATCCAGTATCGCCGGATGTTTCTCAGACTCACGGCGAAGAGGAGCACACAGAAGGCTGAAAGCGCTGCGAAGTTCAACGCCGTCGGCATGGTCCCCGAGCCGCTGATGGAACGGTGCAGTATGTCGGCCCCGTAGGTGAGAGGAAGAGCATAGGAGAGGGGCCGAAGCCAGATCGGCAGGGCCGCCACGGGCACGAACAGACCGCAGAGGAAGATCATCGGGAAGCGAAAGAAATTCGAGAAGGTCTGCGCCTCGAAGACCTCACTGACCGACACGGCAATGAAGAGGCCGAGGAAGGTCGAGCTTACCGCGATCAGTGTCACCACCGGAACGAGGCTGCCCCACCGCACCCCGCCGAGATCGGTAATGAACGACGCAATCAGCACCGGAACGAAGGCGTTGGCCGTTCCGAACAGAATGGCTCCGGCTGTCTTTGCCAGCATCAGAAGCTCGAGCGAAATCGGCGCGAGCAAGAGCCGTTCAAAGGAGCGGCCCTTTTTCTCGAAGGTCACGGTCACCGCCAGCATACTGGTGGTTCCGAACAGCACCGACACTCCCATCACTCCGGGCAGAATGGAGGAAACGCTCTCGAGACCGCTTCCCGATCGTACGAAGAAAGCGGCCGTCCACGCGAGAGGAAAGACCAGTCCCCAGCTGATGTTCGGGGGTTTGAGATAGTAGCTTCGCATATCTTTGGTGAGTATGTTCCAGAAGGCTATCCACTGTTTCATTGCGCTACCTCTGCCTGCTCTTTTCCTGTACCTCGTGCATTGCTCCTGCCTCGATACCGGTTACCTGTACGAAGACATCCTCGAGGGAGGGGCGAATCTTGCGGGCCTCGTAGATATCAATTCCCCGGTCTTCGAAAAAGCGCACAATCTGACCCACCGCTATCGTCTCGGACGACTCGATGCAAATCCGGTTCCGCGAATCGGTGCGGCAATCGAAACGGGGGAACTCTGTCCCCAGCTCTGCGCACAGCGTATCATCAACGCTCGAGACCTCGAAGTGCATGATCTGCCTGTCCTCATATCCGCTCATCAGGTGCTCGACGGTGTCGATTGTCCTGATGCCTCCGGAGACGATGAAGGCGATCCGGCTGCAGAGTCGCTCCGCCTCCTCAATGTAGTGAGTGGTAAGGAAGATGGTGGTACCGGCCTGATTCAATTCGGCGATGAGGCGGCGAAGCTGCCGTGCGCTGGCCACGTCAATGCCGCTTGTCGGCTCGTCGAGAAACAGTATCTCCGGGGAATGGATGATACCGGCCGCGATGGTGAGCTTGCGCTTCATCCCCTTCGAGTACCCGGCAAACTTCCGGTCTGCGGCTTCGGTGAGGCCGAAGCGCTCGAGAAGCTCCCGGGCCCGTTCGACCCGTTCGGTCTTTTTCATTCCGTAGAGGGCGCCGCAGAAGGACAAATTCTGGAAGCCTGTCAGCTCCGGGTAGAGGTTGCTTTCGTCGGGGACGATTCCCATCAGGTGCTGCGCGGCTTTCGGATTGCGTGGACAGTCGATACCGGCAATGCTGATGCTGCCACGATCAGGCCGGGCCAGGCCGGTGAGCATGTTGATCGTTGTGGTCTTCCCTGCGCCGTTCGGTCCGAGAAAGCCGAACAGCTCGCCTCGCGAGACCGAAAACGTTACTCCTCGTACCGCCTGTACCTCGCCGAAGCTCTTCGAAAGTGAGTGAACATTTATTATCGGTTCCATCTCTCAGCACTCCCGGCATTCCGCCTCGGCGTTCTTCTCGACGACCAGCAGGTCGTCCACCAACTTCTTCCACCGGGCCAGGGTCTCTGTGTTGAGCCGGTAGTGCACGAAGTAGCCGCGTTTCTCGTCGATCACAAGTCCCGCGTCGCGCATGATCCGAAGATGCTGCGACACCGCTCCCTGACTAATCCCGAGTCTGCAGGCCAGCACATTGACACAGAGTGACGTATCCTTGAGCAGGTAGATGATCTTCACCCGCGCCTCCACCGAAAGGACTTTGAGAATACGTGTCTGCTCTTTGGTGTTCATGGTCAGACTCATAAGTAATTTAGTACCTACGATTATACTAATTCAAATGTAACGTCCTGTCCAGTAGTGTAACTCGCCGTCTCCGGCTGCGGATCTCGTACCCCGGTATTTTCGCCGTGCTCCTTCTACCGTAATCTCTGGTCCGTCAAGCCGGCCCGCTGCATCAGACCAGACTGACGGTGTTCTTCGATTCCAAATGTCTCTCAGCCGCGATGACTGCAAGCCCGACACTGCCGGATCACTTGATTCAGAATAATCTTGGCACGCCTGTCCGATGGCACTATAGTATCTTGAGACGGTATGCAGATCAGCATGAACATCGTTCGGCGAAGAGAATGAATGACCTGATCCAGATTGTGAAAGAGCAGGACGAGTGGACACCTTCGCCTCCTCCCGGCCTGATGTTCCAGCTGTCTGTTCTCACCTGGATCGACCGCGACCGCGGATCCGTCGAGCCATGGGCTCTTGCTCGTCTCGCCGTTCCAGGACTCGCCGAGCTGGTGCGCGCGGACCAAGTCCGCGCCGAGTACAGGATTCCAGAGCGCCGTGCACTTCTCAGGCGTTGGCATCGGAAGTTCGCTCATAGCCGGAATTGGGCTGACCTCATGAGCCGTAGCGATGCTGAATTGGAGCAGAACGGGGAGTTTCCTGACCGAGTCAAGTTCGAACGCCGCGGCAAGCTCATGCTGCTATGGCAGACCGAGTTCTGGAACATGGTCGGCGGACCAACGCCCTATCATGATTCCGTCGCACTCTCATTCTCGTCGGAACTCGACATCAGAGACCAGATCGAGGACATCATTCTATGCATCTGCGGGTCGTTGGGAATCCGGCAGAGAGATGCCAGGCCAGAGCCTGGAGCGTAGGCAGACAAGCCGCGCCGCTCAGGCTGATCGTTCGATGAGGAGCAAAGGGGATGACCAGGTTCTGTCAGAGTTGCGGCATGCCGGTGAAGCAGGATCCGGAAAACGGGGGAACGAATGGCGACGGCAGCAAGGGTGCGGATTACTGCAGTTACTGTTACCGGAACGGGGCGTTTACCTCCGCTGAAATCAAGACTGCCGCCGATATGCAGGCGTTCTGCGTCGCAAAGCTGAAGCAAATGGGAACGCCGGCATTGATGGCATGGTTGTTCACACGCAGCATTCCGAAGCTGAAGCGCTGGAGAAACATCTGAAGCGCCGAAAGAATGACAGGCGCTGGAAGTGTCCCGGCAACCCAAAAAAAGGGCGATGGACATCGGATTCAAGCGCGCCGCCTCTGGATCGTGCGCGGATGGTTGAAGCCCGGACCACGCAGGAGACTATTCACGACGCGATTCCGGCGATAGAGACGGTCGGCACCGGTTGGGCGGCACCGATTACACCGGGCAGATTAGCGTCTTGCACCTGCTGTGCCATATGCCGGAGCTTCCCGACTGGTTCGAGGATGCGCCGGGGGAGAACTCCCGCTGATCGACTCCGGCGTCGTGGACGCGAGCCCCCGCTTCCTTCGAGAGGCGGGCGTGTTTCCTGGCAACTGGATTGCCCGACACGCCTATCGCCGAGCCCAGGTCTTGCCGCATGACAGAAGCGTCTGTGTGGAGGCCAAGGGGGAAGACAAGTCCCACGAGACGCCGTGGCGACCAGCCGGGGGTCAATCGAGCAGAATCTGAAACATCCTGGTCGCCGGGTCGATCTCGATGAGCAGGTACCGGCCGTCTTCGAACGTCAACCCGAGCGTCGTGGGGGACAGCCAGAAGACAAACTCTGCCCCTTCGGAACCGGGAACCGGAATCGTTTCCGCCGAGCGCAGATCGCGCCACATCGCCACCGAGCGCTCGTCCCACGCGTCCCACGGAACCGCGAGGTAGACCAGGCTTGTCCCGTCGGGGCTGAACGACGGCATAAACGCGTCGACCGCAATGCGGCTCGCGCTTTCCTGCGCCACGTCGATCAGGTACAGGCTCGGGGTTTTCTCGCAGACCACCGGATCGAGCAAGTTCGCGTCGTAAAGACAGAGGGCGACCCATAAGCCGTCCGGCGACACGTCCCACATGAAGTCGGGCTCAGACAGAAACGAATAGGGGGTCGACTCGTGAAGGACGAACGAGGCAAGCGTCTCGCGGAATCCCGTTGCCGGATCCCATCGGACCACGGACCCTCGCAATATGCTCCCCACCAGATCGGCCTCCAGCAAGACGCACGTTCTTTCTGCCGGAAGCCAGGCGAACGAGAGAAGATTGCCGGCCAGCGGCTCGAGCCGCCCCGTGACCAGATCGAGCATCTCGAGCGTCCCCAGATCCTCGTCGTCCAACCGGAGCAACAGAATGGAATTCTCATCGACCCAGAACGCCCGCGAGATCAGGTCGGTGGTCTCCAGGACGGCCTGCGGCACCGCCTGCGGGTGGAGCGCGACCCGGTACAGTGTGGTGGATCTGGTGGTGGAGGGCTGCGTGATGTAGAGCGCTTCACCCTCATCGGGCGACAGGTCGAGCACCGCGCTCAAGCCCGCATGGCTTGCTGCCGGAATCGGTACGCGCTCGCCGTCCCGGACAAGGTGAAGCACTCCGTCCCAGGAAACCGGGCAATACCCTCCGTCCTCATGGAGGAATACCACCAGGGTCCCGTCGGCAGTCCGGCGGGGGTGGTTCAGCGTTAGCGTTAGACAGCCCGTGAGAAGAAGGCCGCAGAGAAGCACACCCACGATTTGCGTCAATCGCTTCAGGGTTGTGCCGGTCGGTCGCCTCGTCCGCTCGCGATCTTGCACGGTTCGCATGCTGCAACCCTCCTGGTCACACGATGCCTCGCGCCGCCTTGATCGTCTCGCCGATCTACGGGAAGAAGACGATCCCGATCGCGAGGTACCCGATGGCAACGATTCAATTATACCACGATTCAATTGGAACTGAGTGTTCCTAAAGCTGTGCATTTCTGCCGACAACCTCACGCAGCAGAGCACTCCCGCTGCGTTCGACAAGCGTACATGCAGACTGAAGCACTAATGAGGCAGCCGTGCCGATGGCCTTCATTGCCCCTTTCTGCTCCTGCGGGGTTGCGACAATCATCATCCGGATAACCACGACGATCAGGAGTAGCCTGAGCGCCAGGGTCCGGTTGCCCGCGCGCACGAGCGCTGGTGGCTGCATCGTGGCCGCTCAGAAGCTGGTCTGGATCGTCGATGGTGAAGAAGAGACCGAGACCAGAGTCAGAGACAGAACGCAGTTTCTCCGGGCATGCCGCAACGGTGAATTGGTCTTTGAGAAGCCGATCAGGCGCACAGTGTCGCTGCCAAGCAGACTGTCGCTGCCAAGCAGGATTCGGACATAAAAAAACGGTATGCCTGGACGTCGCAGCATACCGTCAAAAGGACGCTGGATGGCGTCCTTTGACTCTATTGTCGGCCGAGTTCGAGCAAACCTTAACCGCTGGCGCCGCAAATGTTGCTCTATGAGCGAAGCGCTGCAACCGGTCGCCGGCGCGCGCGCCCGAGAGCGACCTCGCGAACCTCTCCGCAGCCTCTGCGAGGACAAGTGAGCGGGGGTGCTCTCGAGGCAGGCGCGCAGGAGCTCCATGCCAACCGACCCCGTACGGCCAAAACGAGAACTGCCGGGCACCGCTACCAAAGGTTGACAGGCAAGCGGGGGCCCGGTATCGTTATTGCCGTAGCTGCGATGTCCAGCAAACCACCAAAGGCGAACCGGAGAAAGAGGTGAGCCGTTCGGACGCCATCGGGCCGGCATACGACTCTGAGGACCTCGAAATTCGAGAGATGGAGTTGGAGGATATCCACCGCGTTTTCTCGCTCGGCGAGCAGCTGTTTACGGCTGATAAATGGCCAAGCCTCTACCGTACCTGGGACGAGTACGAGTTGGTGGGGCTGTTTGCCTCCGACGGTGACTTCTGCTTTGTGGCCGACCTTGACGGACGGATTGCGGGGTTCGCGCTGGGTACGCTGATCGAGAAGCGGCGCAGTGCGTGGAAGTATGGCTACTTGCTGTGGATAGGCACCGACCCGGCGTTTCGGCGACTCGGCATTGCCCGCAGGCTGGTCGACCGGTTTACGCAGCAGTGCATTGACGAGGGTGCGCGTATGATGATGGTCGATACTGCCGCCGAGAATGAAGGTGCGATCCGGTTTTTCCGGCAACAGGGCTACGGCAAGGCGGTCCGGCACGTCTATATGAGCAGAAATCTGACGAATTTGCCCAGCTACAAACGGCGGCGCAGAGAAGGCTGAGCTCAGGCGAGGAGGTCCGGTGTGGCTGTGCTGAGCGATATTCTGTCCAACATCAATGACGAGCGGCTCACGCAACTGCTGATTGATGCCGTCGATCAGTACAGCCCGTCGTATGCCGAGGAACCGGCGATGGCTATCTTTGCCGATCGTCTGGCGGCCGGGGGGATCGCCTTTCAGCGTCAGCCGGTTGCCGAGCGACAGGACGGCTCGTCTCATGGAAACCTGGTGGTTTCGCTTGGGCCGGGGCCTGCTGAGCTGCTGTGGGTGGGGCATGTGGATACCGTGGGTTACTCGGATGAAGAGCAGGATACCAGGCTCGAAGGCGACATACTGTACGGCCTTGGCAGCGCCGACATGAAGGGCGCATGTGCCGCAGCGGTGGAGGCGGTCGTGGCGACCGTAGAGTCGGGCGTCGAGCTGCAGCGCGGGCTTTCGGTGGCGCTGGTAGTAGGCGAGGAGGAGTACGGTGACGGAGCACAGACACTGCGCGAGCATCTGGACGCACCGCTGACGGTTGTCGGTGAGCCGACGGGCCTGGCGCCGTGTCTCGACCATTACGGTTACTACGAATGTCGACTGAGCGCGCGGGGAACTCAGGCGCACGCCGCGCTGCCTGAGTTTGGTGCCAGTGCGATTCACGATATGCTGGCGTGGATGATGGAGATTCTCGACGTTGCCGGCGGCGCCGACACGCCGCGCGGGATGGTGGTCAATCCGCGCGAAATCTCGGGCGGTGCCGGTGGGTTCGTAGTGGCGGACAGCTGCGAAGCACTGCTGGACGTTCATGTGCCTCCCGTGAGCGGGCCGGACGAGATCGAGGACCTCATCGATCAGGCTCGAACACGGGCACAGGCGACGAACCGTGCAACCGCCCTGCAGTATGAACGGCTTTTCTGGGCGCCGGGTTTTTCCGGGCAACATGACTCGGATCTGCTGCCGCCGTTGCGGGCGGCCTTCGATGCGCGGGGTCTGGCGTGGCAGCCGGCGGTGTTCCGTTCGCATTCTGATGCGTCGTACTTCCAGCGCCGGGGCGCGCTGACGATGGTCTGCGGACCCGGGCGGCTTGAAGTGGCGCATACACGGAACGAGCACGTTGAGCTCAGCGAGGTACGTGAAGCTGCCCGACTCTACGCTGCAATGATCTTCGAGGCGTGCATCCGCAACCCGGCGCACTGAGAACCCCGGCCCGATTTCCTCCTTTTTGATCCTTTTCTGTAATCGGTTCTTCGTGTCTGCACGAAAGCGTGATATACTGAGGATATAGCGCATACCATCGGTAAGGTATTCGGGATGTGCCGGTAGCAAAACAACGGTCGAGTGGATACCGAGTCTTTCCGAAGATATGAGTAGCAGTGCTATTCATACCGGAGGTGAGGTCTATGGTCTCGGCCGGCCTGCGTGTTCAGTCGCGCGGGTCTGCATATCCGGAGGCAGGGGTGGCAAAGGCCCGTGTAGTTGAAATCAACGTAAACCATCAATGGTGCAAGAGCTGCGGCGTTTGCATCGAGTTCTGTCCCAGGGATGTGTTTGTTGCGGGAGAACGCGACCGCGCTGAAGCGGTACGGGTTGAGGCGTGCATATCGTGCGAACTGTGTGAGCGCATCTGCCCCGACCTCGCAATAACGCTGGTGTACGACAATGGGAACGGCAACCATGAGTGAACGTACGCTGTTTGTGCACGGCAATCAGGCGTGCGTGGAAGGCGCTCTGTACGCCGGGGTGTCATTCTACGCAGGCTATCCGATCACGCCGTCGTCGGAGATTGCTGAAGAAATGAGCGTGCGGCTGCCGGCGAACGGCGGTAGATTCATCCAGATGGAGGATGAGATCTCCTCGATGTGCGCCATCATCGGCGCCTCCCTGACCGGGCGCAAGGTTATGACCGCAACAAGTGGTCCCGGTTTTTCGCTGATGCAGGAGGCGCTCGGGTACGCCATCATGGCTGAGATTCCGTGCGTGATCGTAAACGTGATGCGCGGGGGACCGTCAACCGGATTGCCGACCCAGGGAAGCCAGGGTGATGTCAATCAGGCGCGCTGGGGTACTCACGGCGATCACGCCATCATCGCGCTTACCGCTTCAACTCACCAGGCGCTCTTTGAGGCAACCGTGCGGGCCTTCAACCTGGCGGAAACCTATCGTTCGCCGGTTATCGTTCTGTACGACGAATTGCTGGCACACATGCGCGAGCGCCTCACGCTGCCGGAACCCGGCGATCTGCCGCTGGTTGAGCGGCTACGCACGTTTGTTCCCGGCGGGGTTGACTATCGGCCCTATCTGGCGCGGTCGGACGGCCGCTTGCCGATGTCCGACTTCGGCGGGGTGCATCGGTACAACGTCACGGGCCTGTATCACGACATGTGGGGCTTTCCCTCCACCGATCCCGTTACAGTCAACGACCTGCTGCACCATCTGCACGATAAAATCGTTGTGCGCACCGGCGAACTGGAGTCGCATCGCGAGTACGCACTTGAAGACGCCGATACGGTACTGATCTCGTACGGAACGCCGGCTCGCTCCGCAATGCAGGTAGCCCGCAAGGGAAGGGATAGCGGTCATCGAGTCGGCGTGCTGGAGCTCGAGACGCTGTGGCCGTTTCCTGGTCAGCTGGTGCGGGACGTTTGCGAAAAGGCGCGGATCGTGATCGTGGTGGAGATGAACATGGGACAGATCCGTGACCAGGTTCGTGCAGCCGTGCGTGCCCCCGAACGGGTATTCCTGGCGAATCGGGTCGACGGTGAGTTCATAAAGCCCAAAGACATCGGTACCGTGATTCGCCTGGTAGACGGACATGGAGTGTGACCACGGAGTGTGACAGTGGCAATCGAAAACTACATTCGTAAACGGTTCTTTCCGCATATCTGGTGCCCGGGCTGCGGGCACGGTACGGTGCTCAATGCGCTGCTGCGCGCTCTGGAACAGCTGGGACTCTCCAAGAACGAGATCGTAATGGTCTCAGGTATCGGTTGTTCTGCGCGCATCAGCGGCTATGTCGACGTGCACACCTTGCACACGCTGCACGGCCGAGCGCTGGCGTTCGCTACCGGGGTGAAGCTCAGTCGCCCCGAACTCACTATTCTGGTTCCGATGGGCGACGGTGACGCACTGGCGATCGGCGGTAACCACTTCCTGCACGCTGCCCGGCGTAACATCGACATCACCGCCATCATCCTGAACAACCGGATCTACGGCATGACCGGCGGCCAGTTCTCCCCGCTTTCAGGCTGTGGAATCCAGGCGACCACCGCCCCTTATTCCACCATCGATCATGCCTTTGACGTAGTCGAGCTGTCTCGAGCAGCCGGCGCCAGCTTCGTTGCCAGGACTACCACGTTTCACGTGCGTGAACTGGAGAAGATGCTGGTCCAGGCTATTCGCCATCGCGGATTCTCAGTGGTTGAAGTGCTGTCCCAATGTCCGACGCATTTCGGCCGCCGAAACAAGGAAGGCAGCGCGGTCGACATGCTCAAGAAACTGCAGAGCAAGACCGTTCCGCTGAACTCCAGGAAACTGGAGCTTGATCCGTCACTCGTACCACGCGGTGTGTTTGTGGACCAGGACAAACCGGAATACTGCGAACTGTACGATGACATGGTTGCCAGGAGCAGAGTCGAGGTGGAAGAGCAGGGTCAGCCGGTCGGCGCTGACGCCAGAAAAGAGGTCTGACATGCTGAAGCTGATCCTTTCCGGCGTTGGTGGTCAGGGCATCATCACCGCGGGCGTAATCCTGGGCGAAGCGGTTGTAATCCATGAGGGGCGCTACGCAGTCCAGACGCAATCCTACGGCGCCGAGGTTCGCGGAGGGTTGGCGCGCACCGATCTGACGATCGCCAACAGCGAGATCTACTATCCGCGGGTGGAGCAGGCCCACGTGCTGGTTGCGCTGCACCAGGACGCCTATCTGAGACTGAACCGGAGTATTCGCCCCGGTGGTATCCTGATCGTGGATGAGACTCTGGTCACGCTGGACGCGCGTGTTGACGCTCGGCAGTTCTCGCTGCCGATTATCAGAACCGCGGAGGAAGAGCTGAAACGTCCCCAGGCCGCCAATATGTGCATGGTGGGTGTGCTTGTCACCATGACCGGAGTCGTCGAGCCGGATTCCGTGAGTCAGGCAATTCGGACACGCTTCGGCGTCGATCATCCCAACCTGGAAGCATTCGCGCGTGGTCTGGAGCTGGCTCCGGGACGTGTTCTTCAGTCCTCGCTGGTCTGAACTTCAAGCCGCGTCTGGGAGCCGTGTTGACAGAGTTCGGTCAGAACACCGCCGGCCGACTTGGGGTGTATGAACGCAATCTGCGTTCCACCGGCGCCGCATCGCGGTGTTGTGTCTATCATCCTTACACCGCGATCCACGAGCGTCGAAATCGCACCGTCGATGTCCTCAGTTGCCAGCGCCAGGTGGTGCATACCTTCGCCGTGGCGCTCCAGGAACCGTGCAATCGGACTATCGTCCGCGGTGGGTTCCAGCAGCTCGATACGGCTGTCACCGATCTGGATGATCGCGACACGTACCCGTTGCTCATTGACCAGCTCGATCTGAACCTGCTGCAGACCGAGGGTCTGGCGATAGAACTCCAACTGTGCCTCGATTGACCGCACGGCGATTCCTACATGATCGATACCCTGTATCATTTTGACGCGCCTCCGCTTAGCCTGTTTCCGTTTCGGATTGCCTCTTCCAGTCGTTCGCGGATGAAACGGTGTGGTCCGCGGTTGTCCCGTTCGAACTCGCGCAGCAGCTGATCGGGGTCAACCGGCACGATACCGCGATCGACCAGCCAGCCTCTGACCGCCGCCTGAGCGATCCGTTCAAGTTCGGTTGCGCTACGGCGGCGACGGCGCCGGTCGAGTTCACCGCTGGCCTGCAGCCGGGCCTCGGTCTGCTCAAGCGTGACCATGAGCTCGGCAAGACCGCTGCCGTTAAGTGCCGAAGCAAGACGAATCTGTGGTGCGTGAACCGGTCCAGGCAGTGTATTCGGATCGCCGCTGTCGGCGTGTCCGGAATCCGGGTGTTCGGACTCATCGAGAGCCGGATTCCCCTCGCCGCGCAATGCAAAGCGCAGTACCGCGGCCAGTTCGGCAGCGCCCGGCAGATCGGACTTGTTGACCACGTATATGTCGCCGATCTCCATAATCCCGGCCTTCAGCGCCTGGATATCATCTCCGGCTCCGGGTACCAGCACAACCAGCACCACGTCGGCCGCCGACATGATTTCAACTTCGCTCTGACCGACC
Organism: Spirochaetaceae bacterium; assembly: GCA_007693945.1. Lineage (GTDB taxonomy): Bacteria > Spirochaetota > Spirochaetia > DSM-27196 > PWMO01 > PWMO01. The sequence goes on along the minus strand of RECP01000052.1, from coordinate 146,736 downwards.
CCGACGGTTTCAATGATAACGGTCGTGAATCCGGCTGCTTGCAGAACACCTGCGGCTTCAGTTGTTACCAGCGTCAGGCCGCCCCAGTGGCCGCGTGTAGCCATCGATCGGATGAACACACCACTGTCGGCGGCATGGCGCGCCATGCGCAAACGGTCGCCCAACAGAGCTCCGCCAGAGAACGGCGAACTCGGATCGACCGCCAGTACACCGACGCGCTCACCGCGGCGCCGTAACTCCGTCAGCAGTCCGTCAACCAGCGTGCTTTTGCCGGCCCCCGGAGGACCGGTCACGCCGATAATGCGCGCAGGGCCGAAGTGCGGGTAGAGCAGATCGATCAGCGCCTCACCTTCGCTGCCGCCGGACTCGATCAGTGTAATGGCCCGTGCCACAGCGCGAGCGCTGCCGCTGCGTACCTGCTGCGCCAGCCCGGTCAGCTGAGGTTGCGGTCGTGCTGACACGATTCGATGAACTCAATGATCTGTTTCAAGGTGGCTCCGGGGGTAAAGATCGCTCGGAGGCCCGCGGACTTCAGCTGAGGGATGTCCTCGTCGGGAATGATCCCGCCCCCGAAGACCACGATGTCCTCGGCGTTTTCCCGGCGCAGGAGTTCCACGATGCGGGGGAAGAGCTCGTTGTGCGCCCCGGAGAGCAGACTCAGACCGATGAACCCGACATCCTCCTGGATGGCAGTTGCCACGATACTTTCGGGGGTCTGACGGATACCGGTGTAGATCACCTCATAGCCCGCGTCGCGCAGGCCACGCGCAATGAACTTGGCGCCACGGTCATGTCCGTCGAGACCCGGTTTGGCGATCAGAATTCGCACTCGCTTTGCCATCGCTGTCTCCTACACCACACCCTGCTGTGTATGCTCGCCGAACACGGAACGCAGCTCGCCGCAGATCTCTCCCAGGGTCGCGTAGCGGCGTACGCAGTCGATAATCGGATACATCAGATTCTGGTCTTCCTGCTGCGCAGCACTACGCAGGCTGCGTAGTGCGTGTAGTACCGCGAGTTCGTCACGTTCGAAGCGCACCTCTGAAAGGCGTGCCAGTTGGGCGTCGTACAGCCCGGGGTCATGACGCATGATGTCACGCCGCGGTTCCTGCGTGCTCACGTAGCGGTTCAGGCCCACGACGACGCGCTTTCCTTCCTCGAGTTGACGCTGGTAGGTGTAGGCTGCGTCGGCGATTTCGCGCTGCACGTAACCGCTTTCGATGGCCCGGACCATGCCGCCCATGCTCTCGATCTGCTCGAGATAGCGCAGCGCGCGCGACTCGATCTCGTCGGTAAGCGCTTCGACCACGTAGGACCCGGCAAGCGGGTCGACGGTGTTGGCCACTCCGGACTCATGCGCCAGAATCTGCTGCGTGCGCAGCGCGATCTGTACTGAATCCTCGCTCGGCAGAGCCAGCGCTTCGTCGCGCGAATTGGTGTGCAGGCTCTGGGTTCCTCCCAGCACCGCGGCCAGAGCGTGCAGCGTGACGCGGGCTACGTTGTTGTCGGGTTGCTGCGCGGTCAGCGCGGCGCCGCTTGTCTGCGAGTGAAAGCGCATCGTCATCGAACGCGCGGATTGTGCGCCGAAGCGTTGTTTCATGATGTGCGCCCACATACGGCGTGCCGCGCGGAACTTGGCGACCTCTTCCAGCAGATCGCTGCCGGCGCTGAAGAAGAACGACAGCCCTCCGGCAAACTCGTCGACGTTCAGCCCGGCCCCGAGCGCCGTTTCGACGTACGCTATGGCGTCAGCCAGCGTAAACGCTACCTCCTGAACCGCAGTGGCGCCCGCCTCGCGGATATGGTAGCCGGAGACGCTGATACTGTTCCATTTGGGTAACCGGTGCGAGCAAAACGCAAAGGTGTTGCGGATCAGACGCATCGAAGGGTCGGGAGGGAAGATGTAGGTGCCGCGTGCAACGTACTCTTTGAGGATGTCGTTCTGGATTGTACCGCGCAGCACCGACCAGTCAACATCCTGCGACTCCGCGACGACGATATACATCGCCAGCAGTACCGCGGCGGGCGCGTTTATGGTCATCGACGTCGAGACTTTGTCGAGCGGGATACCGGCCAGCAGGGTCTCCATGTCTCGCAACGTGTCGATTGCCACTCCCACCTTGCCGACTTCTCCCTGCGCCAGCGCATGATCCGAATCGAGACCCACCTGCGTCGGCAGGTCGAAGGCCACCGAAAGACCGGTCTGCCCCTGTTCCAGCAGGTAGCGGAATCGTGCGTTGGTCTGTTCCGCCGTACCAAAACCGGCGTACTGCCGCATGGTCCAGTAGCGTCCGCGGTACATCGTTGGCTGCACGCCGCGCGTGAACGGGAAGCAGCCTGGGAACCCCTGGCGCTCAAGGTAGGTACACGGATCGTCGTCGGACGGGTCGTACAGCGGTTGCAGCGGGATACCGGACGCGGTACGCAAGCCTTCCTCGTCACGCTGTGCATGCTTTGACAGCGCATCTGCAAGAACCGTTTCCTGCCACTGTTGGCGGGCCGTTTCAATCGGCTCAAAATCAATTTGATCACTCATAAATGCTCACTTTGGGGGGTAGATTGCCGTACTGCCATAGTATGAACCGGCTTGCGCCGGAGGTCAACTCGATTCCACGTCCCGCCCCGGCAGCGCTGACAACCGCCGCAGGGCCTGCTGAAGCTCGCGTACGTGGAAATCCGCCGAACGCAGCAGTGCGGCGTAAATGCGTTCGGAGCTCTGAAGCGGGTCCGCGCTTGTCGGCGGCGTGGCGGCCGATGCGACTTCCAGCGGTGGCGCAGAGGGTGCGCGCGTCGTTGCCGCCCGGGGACCATTGGCCGCGGTATCGCCTCGCATCACATCTGCCAGTACATCCTGCACCATGAAGCCGGCGATATCGCGGTTCTGCGAGCTACGCAGCAAGCGGTCAACCTGATCGAGTTGCGCAAGCGCAGCGGTGACCGTCTGAAGGCCGCACCGGGTTCGTTCAATCGCGCTGATGCCGGTGCGACACAGACTACCGACACGTTGCAACTCTTCTGTCAGCAATTGCAGCCGTGCGCTGAGCGTTTGATCGGCGGTGGCCCCGCGCGCCGCGGCGCCGCCATCCACGCGCAGCCGTTCGAGTTCACGGTCGATGTCGCTGCGCCGGTCGGGACGTGACAGCAGCTCGTCCACCTCGGCATATGCAAAGCCCTCGATGCGCACACCGTCGGGCGAGAGATTGCGGCTGTCACAATCGCGATGGATTCTGGCCTGGTTGGCGAACCACCAGTGGTAGATGGCCATACGACGGTCGGTGAGCACCTGGCTGCCGCTATTGGCCTCAACCGGATAGGGATCGGCCTCAACGAGGTACGCAAAATCGTGGTGCGCTGCCGGGCGGGTACGTTCAGACAGCGTATGGGCCCGTTCCTCAAAGAAACTGCCCCTGCAGTGGGTCCGATTGCGGGGGAACCCGAGGTCGAGACCGGCGCAGTAGACCGGTCTGCAGCCGAGCAGCCGAGCCAGGTCCCAGGCGGAAGTGGCAACCGAGCCTCCGGCTCCCAACGTTCCGCTGATGCGTGTTGATTGCTCCAGGTAGCGGCCCAACGGAAACAGTGACGCGGCAAACAGCGTCTTGCCCTGCAGCAGGCGAAAGACCCGAGGGTGAGTCGAGGACTCCGACACAACTATCGTGCCATCCAGACTCAGACGATCAAGATGGCGCGTGTTCCACCACTGCGGATCGACGACGACCAGTATGTCGGGCTCCACTGCTACAGCCGCCAGCGCCGCCGCGGCGGTATCCACGGAGATGACCAAGGCCCGCTGACGCAACTGCTCGATGTACGGCAGCACCTGATCCAGGCTCGGGCCGGCGGCCAGCAAGAGCGCGGGAATACCTTCGAAACGCCCCGCGGCCGACTCTACGCCCGCGGCGCCGGTCAGCAGAGGCACGTTGCGCGACAGGTTGCGAATCCAGACTCCGGCAAAGCGGCGCAGGGTGTTGGTGTTTATCTCGCGCCGGCCGGCAAACTGCTCCTGAACCGCGTCCAGACTACGATAGTAGTCGCGATTGCGTTCATAGACCGAACGCAGTCTGATGGTGGAGCAGCGATGGTGCTCGTAGCGGCGCAGGATCACAGCCAGTGCGTCGGGGTGCTGGCCCACCAGAAAGTGAAGACGGCCCTCGCTCAGCAGCGGCCGCGCATCGCGGGCTTCGAGTGCGGCCCGCAGCATTGCCGGCTCGGGTTCGATAATCACCGCAATCCCCTGGCTGCAATGCGCAAGAAACTCCTCCGCGTGGTAGCCGAGACCGACGCCGTAAAAGAGGACAACCGTCCCGTCTGCGCACGAGGACCGGATAAGCCGGCGCGCCTCCGCACGCGGGTCACGGCGGCTGTGAACCATCTTGCCGTCAAGCTGAGCGGTAGGCTCACCGTCGGCCGCCGCCTGGACGACAAAACCGGTCGGTATCGCGCAGGCGTCAATCTCGGCTGCGGAAAGGTCGGCGCGCTCCGTCAGCAGCGGCCGATTGTGTATGTACCAGCTCATTCAAGGTCCAGACGCAGCGTCATACCCGGCTCGGCAGCGCTTCCCGGCGGGGGGCTCTGTCGAACCACCCAGCCGCTGCCCCTGATATCTACGTTGAGGTCCTCACGCTGCAGCAGCGGAAGCAGCGTGCGTTTCGGCAGCCCGGAATAGTCGGGAACGGTGGCGGTAAGCTCGGGCAGCTGCGGAGTGGAAACGGCAATTCTCCCGCTGTGACGGGCAATCTGGTCACGGGCGGTGGGGATCCCGAGGTAGGGTATCAGGAACTCCGCCGCCTCGCGAACAAGCGGTACCGCGATGCGCGATCCGTAAATGCTCTCGCCGCGCGGGTGCACGATCACCGCGTAGAGGATAACCCGCGGGGACTCGGCCGGAAGAATTGCCAGAGTGGAAGCGACAAACGCGTCGCGGGAATAGCTGCCGAGCGACTGATCAAAGACTTCAGCGGTGCCGGTCTTGGCGGCGATCTCGACCCCTTCGATCCTGATGCGCCGCGCCGTGCCGCCGTCCTCGGTCGAGGCCCGCATGAAATCCAGCAGGGTGCGCGCTGTGTGGGGCGAGATCACCTCGCGTACCGGTTCACGGCCGAACTGGCGAACTATACGCCCGTCGGGGGCGACAATTCGCGACACGACGTGCGGCTTCAGCAAGACGCCGTCGTTGGCCAGGGCGGTGGCGGCGGCAACGATCTGATTGGCGGTCACGCCGATCTCCTGGCCAATCGAGATGGTCTGTTTACTGCGCGCCGACCAGCGAGCGGGTTCGCGCAACAGGCCGCGCTCCTCGCCGTTCAATCCGATATCGGTAGGGCTGCCGAATCCGAAGCGCCTGATCATGTGGTAGAAGGCGTCTGCCTGAACCTGTTCCGAAGCGTAGGCGGCCGCCACGTTGCTCGAATACTTGATGATGCCCTCCGCGTCAAGTCGTCCGTAATTCCCGACGTCGCGCAGTGTGAAGCTCCCGTCGGGACTGACGTAGCCTCCGGAGGTCTGAAAGGCATCCCCCGGACCGAGTCCCCCGAGCTCGAGAAAACTGGCTACAGAGAACACTTTGAACACCGATCCCGGTTCGTAGACCATCGAGATTGGGCGATTTCGGCGCAGCTCGGCACTGTACTGGTCAAAGGTGTTGGGATCGAAGGTGGGCACCGATACGTAGGCCAGGTATTCACCGCTGGCGGCATCGACGGCCAGTAGGATGACCGAATCTGCGTTCTGTTCCTCCAGCGACACCTGCGCCATACGCTCGAGTTCGCTCTGGATAGTGAGATCGATAGTGAGGTAGAGCCGATTGCCTGCGCTGGAACCCGTGCTGTCAAGCGCCGGGGAGAAAAGATGGCTATTGTAGCTGTATTCGATGCCATCGAGTCCGACGTTGTCGACCCCGACGTATCCCAGAAGATGGGAGGCAAGGTGACGCTCGGGATAACTGCGACCGGTGTCGGGTTCCAACCGGATTCCCGGCAGGTTGCCGGCTGAAATCAGCTGCCGCACCTGCCTGCTCTCGGTAGGCGTCACCGTGCGTTTGATGATCAGGAAACCGGTATTGCCGCGCAGGCGTTCAAGCAGCTCTTCTTGATTGAGGTCGAGGATGTCGGCCAACAGCGTTGCGGTGGTCCGCAGATCGCGGATGTGCGGCGTCCACGCCGTCACCGTGTCCAATTCGGTCTGCAGGGCCAGTACACGCCCATGCCGGTCGTAGATCGCGCCGCGCTCGCGGTTAAACGTGGTGCCGGCGGCTGCTCCGGCGGCTCTCGGCGCGGCAAGCATGATCGATGCAAACCGCCCGAAAATCAGTGCTACCACCATCGTCAGCAGCGCAAAAACGATCTTATAACGCCTGCGAGTCAGACTGTCCTGCATTATTCCGACAACCCCTGAAGAACCGTGCTTCGCGGCGCCAGCAGCCTGCCGCGGATTGAGCGCAGCGGCAGCAAGCCGTAATGGCGCGAATCGGTCGATCGCCCGCGATTGTCGCCAACCACAAACACCATATTATCGGGGATTCTTGCCAGATTCTGCAGTGAGTCCACTACCTGCAACGACACGTCGTACGTTTCCCCTCCCGCAACGACAACGGCGTCACCCACCACGATGCTGTCACCCGGGACCGCAACGCAGCGCTTCACCGCCAGCCGTCCGTCCGCAGGACTGTCAAACACAACAATATCATCTTTTCGTGGTTTGTCCCACAAAAAGAGGTAAGAATTGAGAAAGGGGGCCTGGATACCATATGCGGCCTGATTGACGAACACGACCTGCCCATCGCGTAGCAGAGGCGCCATCGATTCACCGCGCACCACTGCCACGTCGATCCCGAACAGCAGTAACAGCAGGAGAGCGACAACCGGGCCCAAAAGCACCGGCAGTGGCAGTTCGTACTCGCTATTGCCGGTGTCGGCGGTGCGCTGCGGCATAAAGCGGTAAAACCCCCTTCAGATCGTGTCGATATCTACAGTAGGTTATGGTCAGCAGTATACAGCATCAAAAGGTATCGAGAAGACGCGCGGTCCGTGCGTCTTTGGTTTCGCCAACGGCACCCGTTGCGGCGCGTAGCTGGGCTTCACTGCGAGACGGCTCCGTGGCGCCCGGATTGCGAATAACCCCGTTGTGGCGGGCGGCTGCTGTCGGCAGTGCCGCCGCGGCGCGGGTACCGGTAGTACGCGTAAGCGAACGGTACCAGTCACGTCCGCGCGGCGTGCTGGCACCGCGGCGGGGGCGACGCCTCGAGCGCGTCTCACGAATGATGGCCGCCGCCGCCGGCGCAATTGCTGATGCCTGTAACGGGCTGGTAGTTCTGGATTACCGCGCGCCGTTACCGCTGTTCGCTGCCGTAGCCGTTGCACTATCGGTGCTCTCAACGGTACTGGTTCCCGACACTGCGCTGATGCGTCTGGCGCAACCGGCACTGCGCCTGACTTCTCCCCAGGCCACCGCTCGTGAGCAGCTGTTCCGTGATGTTCTGGCGCCCTCGGCGGACGCTCGGGGACACGATGTCGAGTCAGGGATCGACACGGTGCAATTCCAGCGCCTGCAGGTTCGCGACTACCGGCTGTCGGAAGGAGATACCCTTTCGGGAATCGCCTCACGCAACGGATTGCGTATCGACACGCTGGCCAGCTTCAACCGGATAACAGACGCCCGGCGCATCCGGGCGGGTAACACGCTGCAGATTCCCAACCGCGACGGTCTGCTCCACACCGTTGGCCGGGGAGAGTCGTTGAGCTCGATTGCGAGCCGGTATGGCACTACCGTCAACGCTCTTCTCGACGCCAACGACCTCAGTTCAGCCACAATTACGGCCGGACAGGCGCTGTTCGTGCCTGACGCGCGCATGAGCCACACCGACCTGCAACGCGTTCTCGGACGGCTGTTCATCTACCCTTCGAACGGCCGACTGACTTCCGGCTACGGGATGCGCAACGATCCGTTTACCGGGATTCGCCGCTTCCATAACGGCATCGATCTGGCGGCAGCAGTTGGAACACCAGTAACGGCGGCAATGGCCGGCAGGGTCGTGCACGTCGAGAACCAGCCGGGGAACTATGGCCGGTTCGTGATCCTGCGCCATGAGGGAGGCTATCAGACGCTCTACGCGCACCTTGACAGCTACACGGTCCGCCCCGGCCAACTGGTCAGCCAGGGACAGCATATTGGCGTGATGGGCAATACCGGACGCAGCACTGGCCCTCATCTGCACTTTTCGATAATAAAGAACGGGTCTTTTGTGGACCCGATGCGCTATTTGCGCTAAACTTGCGGTGATCGCACCCAATGTAAACACGTCTGCGCGTAGTACATCGGATTGTCCAGGAGGGGAACGTCGTGAGAAGAGTGGCGATCATTATCATCTGTCTTTTTGCCCTTTTCACCTTTATCAACGCCTATACGATAGAGACCGAGGCGCGAGGCGCTTCGGGCAGTGTTCACAGTAGTGAGAAGTGACGGGTAAGCCGTAATTCGTGGTGCAGGCCGCCGACCGCGCGGCCCGATGACGCTCATACGCCTACCTGCCGTGACAATACTTATACTTCCTGCCGCTTCCGCACGGGCACGGGTCGTTACGTCCGACTTTGGGCACATTTCGCTGCACCTGGGTGCGCTGCGGCATTGTGGCGGTCGCGACGCCACCGGATTGCGCCGCGGGAGCCGCGCCGCCACCGATCATCTGCATGTCCGCGTGTTGCGCGACTGCATTGGCCGGTCCACGCACCACACGCGGGGCCTGCTGGAAGCTCTCAGCCTTCACGGCAAAGAGCTTCCTGGCAATAGCGGCGCGGATGTCGTAGATCAGCTGATCGAAGATCTGGAAGCCTTCGAGTTTGTACTCGAGCAGAGGATTCTTCTGTGCGTAGCTGCGTAAATAGACCGCCTCACGCAGCGCCTCCAGGTTTTCCAGGTGATCCTGCCAGCGGCCGTCGATATTGCGCAGGTATTCGAAGCGGATGGCCATGTTGAGCCGTTCGTGCCCGGCGGTCTCGGCTTTGAGGACCAGATCGGAACGCATGTCCTCCAGCAACGTTGTCTTCAGCTGTGCGGTGGGTAGTCCCGCCAGCTGCTCAACAGGCGTCTCGGGAACGAAGAACAGCCGCTCCTTGAGCTCGTTCAGCACCATCTGGATTGCACCGCTGTCGTTATTCTTGTCCGGTTCGTAGTCGGCCAGCAGCTCGTCGACGATGTCGAGCGAGGTGTTCAGCACGCGCTCGAAAAGATCGTCGTCGGACAGAATCGCGTCGCGCTGCTGATAGATCAGTTTGCGCTGCTCGTTGAGTACGTCATCGTACTCCAGAAGGTGCTTGCGGATTTCGTAGTTGCGTTCCTCGACCTTGGTTTGGGCGCGCTCGATGCTCTTGTTGATCAGCTTATGATTGAGGGGTTCTCCAGGGGGCAGTCCGCGTTCCATCAGACTCTTGATACTGGCGGAACCTCGGCCGAAAAGCCGCATCAGGTCGTCATCCATCGAGAGGAAGAAACGCGACTTGCCGGGATCTCCCTGGCGGCCGGAACGCCCGCGCAGCTGGTTGTCGATGCGCCGCGATTCATGGCGTTCGGTACCAAGCACGTAGAGGCCGCCGGCCTCCTGGACTTCGCGGTAGTGTTCGCGCCACGTCGTATACTCCGTCTCGAATACCTCACGGTATTCCTCTCGTGTGGCATCGGTCCCGGCTCGCCGGCGTGCGCGAAACTCCGGATTGCCGCCGAGCTTGATATCGGTCCCGCGGCCGGCCATGTTGGTTGCTATGGTAACCGCACCCCTGGCGCCGGCTTCGGCAATGATCATTGCTTCACGTGCGTGGTTCTTGGCGTTGAGCACCTCGTGCCGGATGCCACGCTTCAGCAGCAGATTACTGAGCTTCTCCGAGCGCTCGATTGAAACGGTGCCTACGAGGGTCGGTTGACCTCGCTGATGAACCTCTTCGATCTCGTTGCAGATCGCCTCGTACTTGTCGGCTTCCGTCAGATAGATGACGTCATCCTCGTCGGCCCGTGCCAGCGGTCGATTGGTGGGGATCACCACCACGTCGAGTCCATAGATGTTGCCGAACTCCTTGGCCTCGGTCTCCGCGGTTCCGGTCATTCCCGAGATCTTGTCGTACATCCGGAAGAAGTTCTGGAAGGTGATTGTCGCCAGCGTTCGGTTGCGCTGGGCAATACGAATACCTTCTTTGGCCTCTATTGCCTGGTGCAAACCGTCGGAATAGCGCCGTCCGTGCAGGATCCGCCCGGTAAACTCATCGACGATCTCTACCTTGCCGTCGGCCACTACGTACTCCTGGTCCTTGCGGAACAACCGGTGGGCGCGCAGCGCCTGAGTGGCGTGATGGATGTACTCGAAGTTTTCTTCCAGGAAGAGCGAGGTATTGATGATCTTCCGCCTCTGCAGGATGGTCTCCAGATGGTTGAGTCCCTGGTCGGTGAAGGTGACGCGCTTGCCCTTCTCGTCTACCTGGTAGTCTCCATCCGGCTCTTCAGGGTAGTCTCCGGTGTCGGGGTCCTTGGCACATTCAACCAACTCACCGATCACGCGATTGACCTCCACGTACTTTCGCACGTCATCCTCGGCCATACCGGAGATGATCAGCGGTGTCCGCGCCTCGTCCACCAGAATCGAGTCGATCTCGTCCACAATGCAGAAGTGGTGCCCACGCTGGACCTTGCGGCCCGGATCAAACGCCATGTTGTCGCGCAGATAGTCGAAACCGAGCTCGTTGTTGGTGGCGTAGGTGATATCCTTGCTGTACTGTTCCTTGCGCAGTTCATTGTCCATCTGAGAGACAATCGCGCCGACCGAGACGCCCAGGTAGTCAAACACCGGGCGCATCCAATCCGCGTCGCGCTGCGCGAGGTAGTCGTTTACGGTGACCACGTGAACACCGTTGCCCGACAGCGTGTTGAGGTAGGCGGCGGTAACCGATGAGACCGTCTTGCCTTCGCCGGTCTTCATCTCCATGATCTTGCCCTGGTGCAGCACGATGCCACCGAGAATCTGCACATCGTAGAGCCGCTCGCCAAGGGTGCGCCGAGCCGCTTCGCGCACCAGCGCAAAGGCGTCGGGCAGAATCTCGTCCAGCGACGCCTCCCCGGCGGCCCGGCGGCGGAAATCCTCGGTCTGCTGCCGAAACTGCTCGGCCGTCAGGCCCATAGCCCACGCTTCGCGGGTGTTTATCTGGTGCAGGAGCGGTATCAGGCTCTTGAGATCTTTCTCTCCCTTGGAACCAAACACGACGTCGATTACGCGATGTATCATCCTGCTAATGTAGCTCGCAAACTCGGAGGCGGTCAAGATTGACACCGCTGCCGGGGCACAGGTAGTATGAAGAGGGCCGCAAGGGCCCGGGGTACCATGGAATCACACCGTAAAACGCTGTCTCTGTTTCTGATGTACGCGCTGCCGGTACTGCTGCTGCTCTCAGTACTGGGCGGCTGCGCGCGCGCGAGGGTGGCTTCGCTGGAGCGCGAAGACCTCTTTCGCCTGGCAATCGGGCGCGCCGAAGACCAGATCGATCTGTTCCAGATGGAGGGTGCTCCGCTCAATCAGAAGACGCGCATCGCAATGAGCGACGGACTCTTCTTCATCAGCAACGGCAGTGCCAACAAGGTCATGGAGTTCAGCTCCTATGGTGATCTGATCTCCTTGCTCTACGACCCTGATGAGAACCCGAGACCGGTGCTGCTGCAGGCTTCGGTGGTAGAGGGGCGCATGACTAACCGTCGCGCTCATGCGTATCACTTCTCGCAGGTGGGAGAGGTCGGGGTGACCTCCAACAAGACCATCCTGGTGGAAGACATGCTCGGTGATGAACGCGCCGTGTTCGATGCCGACCTGGGAGTCAATCTGAATAGGGTAGTGCTGCGCTTTGATTCGCGCGGACAGCTGATAGACTACCTGGGCCAGGAAGGAATCGGCGGCACGCCGTTCCCCTATATAGAACGGCTGGAAGTCACCGGGCGCGATGAGATTGTGGTGGTGAGTCGAACCATGCGGAGCTGGCTGGTGTACTGGTTTACCGCTGAGGGCGACCTCTACTACAACGTTGAGATTGCGCTGGACCGGCTGCCGATTCCGCAGGATCGCGATGTGATTGCGATTCTTGAAACGGTGCTGCCGGACAGGGAATACCCTCGGCTCTACCTGAAGCTCGACTACTACGAACAGGCGCTGGACCCCGAAACCGGCGCGAGCTTCGGCATAGACAAGACACTGTCGAGGGTCTTCTGGCTCGATCTGGAGTCCGGACGCTACGAGGGCTACGTGAATCTTCCCGCCAATACCCAGACCATCAGCGGACAGAGTGTGTTTGATCGCCAGCAGGTTGAGTACATGTACCAGTTGGTGGGAGTAGCGCCGAAGGAGCACCTCTTTCTGCTGTCGCGTGAGGACAACGACCAGACCCAACTGCTTATCATGCGCACCGACGGACGGGTGGTCCGGAGGCGCAACCTGCACGTTGAGGACAGCGAAATCCTTTACAAGACCTACCACGTCAGCTCAAGCGGTGTCCTCAGTGCGCTGCTGGGATTTGAGGATCACGCGCGCGTGGTCTGGTGGCGCAGCGATCGACTGGTGGGAGACTTGAGCCGATGAAGCCGGGGTCGATTCCGCTTGTCACAGCCTCCCGGATGAACGAGATCGACCAACTGGCGCAATCGCAATTTCATATCCCGGGAATCGTTCTAATGGAAACCGCCGGTGCACGCGCCTGGGCGCTGCTGCGCGACCGTTATCTGGTCCCGGCCGACGGACCGGCCTGCGGCCGCCGCAGTGCGCTGCGAGTTCTGTTTGTTGCCGGCAAAGGCAATAACGGCGGTGACGCGCTGGTAATGGCGCGTCACTGCGCGGTTGAGGGTCGATATCTTCCGACCATGCTGATCACGGGCGACCAGCTGAATGAGCCGGGCGCCGGCCATCTGCGTGCCTGCCGCGCACTGGGCGTAACGGTCCTGGAGTGGCGTTCGCAGCCCGATGCGGCCGCCGAGGCCATCGCGGCCGCCGACTGGGTGGTAGACGGGCTTGCCGGCACCGGCATCCAGGGGCAACTGCGCGGAGATGCGGCCGCGGTAGTCGAGGCGATCAACCGTGCGCGTCAGCCGGTAGTCGCGATTGACTGCCCGAGCGGCATCGGGGACGAGTACGAGGCGGGGTTCCCGGCGGTTCGCGCGCACGCCACGATCACCATCGGCTTGCCAAAGCGCTGCCTCTACTATCGTGCCGCGCGCGTACTGGCCGGTGAGATCGAGCTGTTGCCGATAGGTTTTCCGCCCGCACTGCTGCAGGCAGCCGGCGAGCACGGGAGCGCCGGAGATCAGTGGCTGCTGAGTAACGCAGGCGCGTTGCCCGGCTTGCTGCCGCCCTTTTCGCCCTCGGCATACAAGAATCAGCGCGGTGTGGTGGCGGTGTTTGCCGGGGCGCACGGCACCGTTGGAGCAGCGGTACTGTGCAGTCGTGCCGCGGCGTACTGCGGAGCGGGAATGGTACGGCTCTACGCGGATGAGTCGGTCTACCCGCTGGTTGCGCCGCAGCTGGTATCGGTGATGACGGTGGCCCGCTCCGAGCACGAGGTAACGGTTCCGACGGGCGCCACGGCGCTTGTGGTTGGTCCCGGATGGGGGCGTGGAGCAGCGCGGGAGCGGCAGTTGGCGGCGCTGCTGAAGATGGGACTCCCGGGCGTCATTGACGCCGACGGTGTTGCGGTGCTCAATGCGGTTGTGGCTGCCGGCGGCGGGCTCGGGGGGCGCTGGGTAGTGACGCCGCATCCGGGCGAGTTCGCGGATTTGTGCGGTATCGAGCGAGGGCGGCTGCCGCAAAACCCTGCGTCGCTTCTGCGGCGGTGGGCCAGGCGCCTGAACGCGGTCATCGTGCTTAAGGGTCACGTGAACTACATTGCACGACCCGAGGGAGCGTTGACCGTAGTTGACGGCATGAACCCGGCGCTGGGTACCGCCGGCAGCGGGGATGTCCTGGCCGGCATGGTAGCTGCGCTGCTCGGCGGCGGGATGGCGGCCGCAGCAGCCGCTGAGGCTGCGGTCCTGCTTCACCAGTGCGCCGGCCGGCGGCTGTACGTTGATCGCGGGTTCTTTCTTGCCGAGGATTTGCCGCACGAGGTTGCGGTGCTGCTGGCGCGGTATGCCGCTGCGAGTACGGATGATTCCAGTGAGTGACTATCAGAACGACGGGCGCACGGTCTACCATACGCGAAGACCCGGGCAGCGCTGGTCGCGGGATCGGCAGCAGGACGTCCCGGCCGATGCGCCCCGCAGGCGCAGCCGGAATCGCTCGCTTGTGATCATCATGATTGACGTTGCGGTGATCCTGCTGATCTATGCGGTAGTGTCGACCTTGCTCAACAGTGAAAGCTGGCGGGGCACTATCGAAGGGGTGGAAGCCGAGTTGCACGTGCAGACTGACCAGCAGCAGAGTGTGTGGGAACTGCGGCTCACCCGTCGACGCGATGACGCGCACGCGATGCAGAATCAGATCGTGACGGTCACCTTCTTCGACGAGGGCGGGCACGTCTCGCAGCCGGTGCTCGATCTGTTACCGCCGCGCGCCGGAGAGCGGCGTATACTCGAGTACGTCGGTCCGCCCGCAGTCGGGGTGCTGCGTGCGCACATTAGCGTCAACGCTGAGCAACTGCAGCTCAAACGGCGAACGGCGGATTCGCGTTGACCTGCGGACCGTTTTGGGGGTATGCTTTTATGGGGAGTTTCACATGATTCAAATCTACCTGCTTTCGGTGCTCACGAACATTGTAGCCGGGATAACGCTCTCTTTCGACGGTCTCGATGAGAAGGTACATCTCAGCTCGATCTTCAACCGTGATCTGTTCGAATCGGTGGGATTCCGGCTTGGTCTCGGTATCGCGACTTTCCTGGTAGGGTTCTTCAAGTTTCTCTCGGTGACCAACGGTGACGTCCCGGTGGTCGGGGACCTGATTCCCGCGCTTTCAGGCGTCATTCAGGGGTTGATACTGCTGGTGCTTTACTACCGCGCACGCTCCGATGTCAGCTCGCCAATGCTGGATTCAATAGACAAGATCTTTGTACAGAATCGTAGTATGTTCGGCACGGCCGGCATACTGATCGGCGCGCTGCATTTTCTATTCCCCTCGGTGCTGTTTCTGTAAGTCGTGGCTATGAACCGCTCGGTTGCCGCGATAGTGGTGCGTTGCGGCACCGTGCTGCTGGCGCGGCGTAAACCGGGTGGCGCGATCGGTGGCTGTTGGGAATTCCCGGGCGGCAAGGTCGACGGTGCCGAGACGGCGCCGCAGGCAGTGCGGCGTGAGCTGCACGAGGAGCTCGGTGTGCGGTGCCATGTAGACGCGGAAGTGGCGCGCGCCGCGTTCCAGAATGGCCCGGAGCACTACCTGCTGCAGGCATACGAGGTGACTCTGTGTTCGGCGCGTTTCCGGCTGAGCGAGCACGAAACCGTGCGCTGGACACCGTGGTCCGAGGTTGAGACCCTCGATCTGGCCGATTCCGACCGAGCGCTGCTGCCCCAGCTGCTGACACGATACGGTCGGCAGCCATGAACCTGCCGCGCTAAATGACCGTCCCCGGCGGTATTACGCCGTTCTTCGGGATGATAATGATGCCGTCACGCACGTAATGCGTAGAGTAATCACCATCGGGCAGCTCGTGCTGATCCATGCCGATACGGCAGTTCTCACCGATCCGGGCGTTCTTGTCGATGATCGCGCGGCGAACCAGACAGTTGCGCCCGATGCCGATATCCGGAATCCCGCGTACACGGTTTTCGGCGCGACGTTCTTTGGTCTCGTAGTAGTCGGCGCCCATACAGATGACGCCGTCGAGCCGTGTGTTGGGCTCGATGGTCGTACGGATGCCGATAATCGAGTCGCGCACCACCGAGTCGGTAATGATGCAGCCGTCGGCGGCCAGTGTGCTGGACAACGAACAGGCATTGAACTTGGATGCCGGCAGGTCGCGGCGATGCGTATAGATTGGCGCATCCTCATCGTAGAAGTTGAACGCCGGGCTGATTGACGCGAGGTTGAGGTTGGTTTCATAGAACGACCGTATGGTTCCGATGTCCTCCCAGAAACCGGTAAACACGTAAGACTGTACACGAGACGTTCCGATCAGGCCCGGAATGACCTCGTGACCGAAGTCGGTCAGGTTGTTGTCGAGTGCTTTCTCAAGCGCCTGCGCCGTGAAGCAGTAGATGCCCATGGAGGCCAGATACTCCCGGCCCTGCTTGAGCTGTTCCTTGTCCGGGTGCAGATGCTCAGGGACAATCAACGCCGACACGTCACGGTCAATTGGCGGTTTCTCCACGAACGCCGTGACGGCTCCCTGATCGTCAACCTGCAGAATGCCGAAGCTGACCGCCTGCTCGCGGTTGACCGCGGTGGCCGCGATAGTCACCTCTGCTCCCGACTCGATATGCCGCTGGTAGAAGTCAAGCAGGTCCATGCGGTAGAGCTGGTCACCTGACAGGATCATGTAATGGCTTGGTTCCTGCGGCCGGAAATGCATCAGGTTCTTGCGCACGGCGTCGGCGGTTCCCTCGTACCAGCCGGAGTGGTCAAAGGTCTGCTCGGCCGCCAGAACCTCGACAAACCCCTGAGAGAACGAATCAAAGATATACGTGCTGGCAATGTGCAGATGCAGCGAGGCGGAGTTGAACTGCGTCAGGACGTAGATCTTGCGGAAGCCGGCAATAATGCAGTTGGATATCGGAATATCGACCAGCCGATAGCGGCCGGCAAACGGAACCGCCGGCTTGGCCCGCTCTTTGGTAAGGGGGTAGAGTCTGGTGCCTTTTCCGCCACCCATAACGATCGAAAGCACGTTGCGCATTACTGTATTCTACGGCCTCCGATAAGCCGCCGTCAACAAAAGATCGACCTGATCTACCGAATGAGCCCCTTTTCTGCTACTATTGGAGACCGCTTATGGATGACATCAATCGAATCATAACCGACCTGCGGAACGATCGCGATTTCATGAACTGCGTAACACGCTGGGAACGGCTGCCGCAACGCCCGGGATGCTACGAGGATCTGCCTGAAGATCTTGACCCCCGTCTGCAGCAGGCCCTGAGAAGCAGGGGAATCGAGCGGCTCTACGTTCACCAGGCGCGCGCCTACGCCAACGCGCGCAGCGGTCGTGACAGCGTGGTCGTAACACCGACCGCGTCCGGCAAGACGCTGTGCTACAACCTGCCGGTGTTGCAGACCATCATCGAGCGCCCCGAGACGCGCGCGCTCTATCTGTTTCCCACCAAGGCGCTGTCGCAGGACCAGCAATCGGAGCTGGGTGAGGTGGTCCTGGCGTCGGAGCTGGGTGTCAAGGTAGCGACCTACGACGGCGATACCCCGGAGAGCCTGCGTGCTTCGGCGCGCGAGACCGGCCAGATTGTCATCAGTAATCCGGATATGCTGCACGCCGGGGTATTGCCCAATCATCCCAAGTGGATCAAGTTTCTGAAGCATTTGCGGTTTGTGGTGATTGACGAGCTGCACAGTTACCGCGGGGTGTTTGGCTCTCACGTTACCAACGTAGTTCGGCGGCTCGGGCGGATCTGCCGTTTCTACAACACGAACCCGGTGTTTATCTGCTCTTCAGCCACTATCGGTAATCCGTTGCAGCTGGCGCAGGCGATACTCGAACGCCAGGTCGCGCTGGTCGACGAGAACGGTGCGCCCGCCGGTGAACGTTATGTGGTGCTTTACAATCCGCCGCTGGTCGATCGCGTGCAGGGTATTCGGCGCGGTGTGGTCAACGAGGCGCAAAAGGTGGCCATCCGCCTGCTGCGCGAGCGTATCAAGACAATCGTATTCTCGCGCTCGCGCGTGCGTACCGAGCTGATTGCCGATTATATCAACAAGAGCCTGGCCAACGTCTATACCGATAACGCGCGCATTCGCGTTGAGAGCTATCGTGGCGGCTATCTTCCGAGCGAACGGCGTGCGGTCGAGCGGGGGCTGCGCGACGGGTCGATTCACGGAGTTGTCTCTACAAACGCGCTCGAGCTCGGTATTGACATTGGCGGGCTCGATGCCGCAATCCTCGGCGGGTTTCCCGGATCGATCTCGTCATCGTGGCAGCAGCTCGGTCGTGCCGGGCGCCGCCGGACGGTGTCGCTGGCGATTCTGATCGCATCGTCGGCCCCGCTCGATCAGTACATGGTCAAGAATCCTGACTACTTTTTTGGTCGCGCGCCGGAATCGGCGTTCATCGATCCGGACAACATCTATGTCCTGATGGACCACCTCAAGTGTGCCGTGTTCGAACTCCCGTTTGGCGGCGGCGAGGGTTTCCCCGGCCCCGTAGAGGAGCACCTGGCGCTGCTGGAGGAGGAGGGTACCGTTCGCCTATCGGGAAACAGCTACTACTGGGCCGACCGCGGGTATCCGGCCGAAGGCATATCACTGCGCAGTGCCACATCGGACAACGTGGTGATCATCGATACTACCGCCGGAGCGCACCGTGTAATCGGTGAGATGGACCGGCCGTCGGCCAAGGAAATGCTGTTTGACAACGCCATCTACCTGCACCGCGGCGAACAGTACGTCGTCCTGCAGCTTGACCTCGGAAACCGGCGCGCACTCGTCGAGCGCAGTGATGTCAACTACTTTACCGACGCACTGGTCAAGCGTGATATCAAGGTGCTTCACGAAGACCGCCGTGTACGGATCGGCGGCTGCGAGGTAGCAGTTGGTGATATTCTGGTGCGCACGCAGGTGGCAAAATTCAAGAAGATCCGCTTCCGCAGCCACGAGAACATCGGTTACGGTACGATCTCGTTGCCCGAGGAAGAGATGCACACGCGGGCCGTGGCGCTGGTATTTGCCGACGGGACTGCAGCGGGAAACGCGTTTGCCGAACTCGAGCCGGTTATGATCTCGCCGGCAATGACACGCATCGGCGCGGTGATCCGTAACGTCGCCCCGTTCTTCTTGTTGTGTGATGCGCGCGACATTGGACTCGCCGAACGGCTGCGCGACCCGCACTTCGGAGCGCCGGCGCTCTACATCTACGACGCCTATCCCGGTGGATCGGGCCTTGCTGAAGCCTTTGTGACTGTCCTGCCGACGGTGCTCTCGGCGGCCCGTGACCTGATTGCCGGCTGCCCGTGTGAGCAGGGCTGCCCTTCGTGCGTCGGCCCGCGTGACAGCACCGAGGAGATTGCGGGCGATCCCAAGCTGGCTCTGCGTGGCTTACTGGAGGCGTGGTTGGGTGATGCACAACCTCTACGAACGACTCAAGCAGCAGAAGGAAGCTAAGTCCGCAGCCTCTCGGCCGGATAGCGGTCCGTCCGGCGTTTCCGTCGTCGATGCTGCATCCGTCTCGGATGCGCGACGAGAGCCGCGCCCGGGTCGGCGACCCGCGGTTCGCCTGTCGCCGCCGTGGGAGCAGGTCGCCGGGGAGGTGTGGCGTGCAGTCTATCGCTCGGCCGCTCCCGCGGCAGCAGTGGTGCGCCGCTGTGCCTCCATCGGTGGCCTGCTGGTGGGACCGGAGACCGACCCTGAGGGGTTGTGTTTTCTGGACAGCGAAACCACCGGTCTGTCAGGCGGCGCCGGCACAACCGCCTTTCTGCTGGCATCTGCGCGTCTGCAGGCTGAAGAGTTAGAGACGACTTTGCTGTTTCTGTCCGATTTCTCCGGTGAGCCGGTATTCCTGCAACTGGTGCGCGAACAGCTGCTACGGGCGCAGACCCTGGTAACCTACAACGGTCGCGCGTTTGACGTCGCCATTCTGCGCAATCGGTTCCTGCTCAACCGTATCGAGCCGGTCGAGCGGCAGCACATCGACCTGTTGCATCCTGCACGGCGCCTGTTCGGAACGGTCCTCGAGCGGTGCTCGCTCTCGGTGGTTGAACGCGAGATACTCGGCATAACGCGCCAGGCCGACATCGACGGAGCCGCGGTTCCGGATGCATGGCTGCGTTTCATCCGGACCGGCGACAGTGCCCGGATTCAGCCGGTCTTCTCGCACGTGCTGCAGGACAGCGCGTCATTGCTGCAACTGCTGGCACGCATCGAGCTGCTGGCCGCTGATGAGGACGGTAACGGAAACGTGGATCCTCTGCAGCGTGCGCGGTTGTTGATAGAGTCGCCCTACCGTGTTGCCGGCAGTCTCAGTCTGCGGCAGCGAGGGCTCAGCAGCCTGGAGGCGCTGGCCTGCGTTCCCGACCATCCGCAGTCGGCGACGGCCGCGCGCTACTACTGCGCTTTGCAGCGGCGACGCGGCAACTGGGGTGCCGCGCAGCGGGTGTGGCTGCTGCACTTCGAACGGCGCCGCAGTCTGTGGGCGGCGGTAGAACTGGCCAAGTACCACGAACACCGACGCCGCGACCTGGCCGCGGCGGCCGATATCGTAGAACGCGCTGCCGGCTGGGATCACGCGCGCGCTGTTCAAGCGGAGCTCGTGCGGCGGCGACAGCGCATCGAGCGTAAACTGCTACGAAGCCTGGTCAAAACTCGAGCAGCAGGAAAGACAGGCCCGTATGACGGGGTATGAGACGCATTGTTGCGCCGGGGGCAGAGGCAGGCAGGGTGGTTGGTGCACGCGCGCAATCTTTCAAGCGCCGTGCCGCGGCTGCCGGTCTTGCGGGTGTATCGCAATCACCAAGCTTTGTGGCAGTCATCGATCCGAGAGGGCCCGCCGGTAAAGGTTCACGTAGGCCGCCGCGGTGTCGGCAATCGGAAAACGGCGCTGCATAGCGCGGCAGCGCATGCGTTTCACGGCTTCGGGGTCCGAGTGCCAGAGCCGCACCGCACGGCTGACGGCATCAAAGATCATCCACGGCGTCGGCGTATCGATGAAGAACCCGTCACCACTGTCGTTCAGCGGATCGAACTCGTCGACGCTGTCTACCAGCCCGCCGGTCCGGCTAACGATCGGGATGGTACCGTAGCGCAGAGCGTACATCTGGTTGAGTCCACACGGTTCATAGCGCGATGGCATGAGGAAGAAGTCCGCTCCCGCCTGTACCAGATGTGCCAGGCGCTCCTGGTAACCGACAATCAGTCCCAGGTTGGGGTGGAGACGCGACAGCTCGCGCAGGCGCTGCTCGAACCGCGGGTCTCCGCTGCCGAGAATGGCGATCTGCACCGGAAGGACCTCCAGGATGCGTGGCAGCGCGCCGCGCTGGTGGTCGCATAGCTCGTGGAAACCTTTCTGAGTGGCAAGTCTCGAGACCATCGCCAGCAGCGGAACATCGGTGCGGGGGGCCAATCCCATCTCCAGCTGCAGCGTTCGCTTCAGGCGCGCCTTGTTGCCCGGATCATCGGTGCCGTAGTGGTGCGGCAGCAGGGGATCGATCCGGGGATCCCAGACGCTCTCGTCCATACCGTTGATGATACCTTCGAGCCGACTCTGGCGCGCGCGCAGCAGCGCGTCGAGACCGAAGCCGTGCTCAGGCGAGGTGATTTCGATTGCGTGCTGCGGTGAAACGGTCACCAGCGCGTCGGCACAGGTGATGCCGCCCTTGAGCAGATTAATGGCCTCGCCGAAGAGCAGTCCCGATTCCTCGATCCGCGCCGCCGGCAATCCAAGCGAATCGAGCTGCCGGCGCGCGGTGATGCCCTGATAACCGATATTGTGTATCGAAAGCACGGCACGAGAGAAACTGAACTCGGAATGCGCTTCCAGCAATCGATTGTAGACCGGGACCAGCGCCGCGGGCCAGTCATGGGCGTGCAATATATCGGGGATCCAGTGCAGTTTACGGCACAGCTGGAAGGCGGCACGACAGAGCAGCGCGTAACGCCGCGGGTTGTCGTCATATTCGGGCTGCCCGGGTGTGTTGTAGATCCCGGCGCGGTCAAAGAATTGACGGTAATCGAGAAAATATACCGTAACGGTGTCTCCATGCAGCCCGTCGGGCAGCATACCGCGGTAGACTGCAGTCCACAACTCCTGACCACCGATAGGCACACCCAGCGGGCGCGGGAGTTCCTCAAGGGTGGTCAGGTCGATAAACCCGTAGCGTGGCAACAGCAGGCGCACGTCGTGCCCTAGCTGCCGCAGGCCGTGGCACAACGCTGAAACCGCATCGCCAAGGCCCCCGGCCTTGGCGAACGGCATCGCCTCGCTGCACACCATCAGGATTCTCAACGCGCCGTCATCTGCACTGGCGTTCGAACTCACGCTCACACTCCCGTTATTGATTGTAGTACGTGATTCTGAAGTCGTCCCTGCGTACGAACCCCATCTGTTGATAGATGCGAATGGCCGCCGCATTGGAGGGTTTTACAAACAGACACAGGCGTCGTCCGGCGCAGGCCGCGCTGCGGGCGAGTCGGGCCATCAAGGCGCGTGACACACCGCGGTTGCGGTAACGGCCAACGGTGAAGACTCCACCGATCTGGTCGTAATCGAACCCGCGCGCGTTCGTTCCGGCCATGCCGATCGGTTGACCGTTGATGTGGGCCAGGTAGACCTCTTGCGTGCGCAGGCGGGTTCGCAGGCCCCGCAGCGTCGCCGCGGCGTTCAGAGACCTCCCCGGTAACAGCACCTCCTCTTCCTCGTAGCTTAACTGCAGCGGGGCCAGCAGCCGACAGTCGGACTCCTCCGCACGACGGATCTGGAACCAGTCCGGTGCGGTTCGTGTCGCGGGCAACGGCTGTTCACACAGCAGCAGCAGGTAGTCAACCGCGTGGGCCGGCCGGGATGCAATTGCGGACTCCACCAGGCGCACATCGTCTTCGGCGCCCATCACCATGGCGTTGCTCAGTGAGCCGCGTCGCAAGCGGTCGGCGAGCCGGGCGGTCAGTTGTCTGTCCCATCGCTCCGGCCGTGGCAGACACGGAAGATAGACGCCGGTGAAGCTCTGCAGGATTGCTCCGGCCATTTGCGCGTCGCTATCGCGATAGTAGATCACGCGTTCGCGCACGCGCGGCGGCAGTGAAGGCCGTCCGCCGTGCAGCAGCCGTTCGCTGAAGGAAACGCACGACCATTCGCGACTGCGCAGCATCGTGGTGATCTCTTCCAGCTGGCGCTCGCGCGCCGTGTACCAGCGCATACGCCCCGCAGTTCTACGGCCGGTCACCGGGCAGCGCGATCGGTAACACGCCCTTGGCGTGTAGTTCGCCGGACAGCACCGCGAAACCCGCACGATAGGAGTCCCGGCCCCAGCCATACACCGCCAGCGCAGTCTGGACCCAGTCAAAGCTACGCAGGTAACTGGGCGACAGAATCGAGAAGAGAATCAGCTCCACGTCGAGGCCGCGCAGTTCGTCGGCAAGCGTTACGGTTGCCGGATCGGAGAGACAGAAGATCACCGTATCAAAGGCAGCCGCGACACGTCGGAACTCGGCGCGCTCCTGCATCGAGGCGTGGTAGACGGAGGCCGTGGAGAAACGGTGGTGCGCAGCGGACGGAAAACGCGCCGACCCCTCGCGCAGGAAATCACCGAACTTACCCGCCAGCAGTATCCGCTCGTCCGCGCGCGGCTGCAGCGGGATGCGGCTGCCGGAGGTGATCGTTACGCTGCGGTAGGCGTGATCGGCGAAGAATCGCTCGGCGTCGGGATGCGGCACGTGCTCCGCAACCGTTGCCGGGTCAGGGTAGAGTGGTACCCGATCCTCGGGCTTGAGATAACGCAGCTTGGTGCGCAGTATACGGCGTACCGAGGCGTCGATGCTGCGGCGGACTTCCGGACGGTGCAGGTAGGCGTCGTACACTGTTCGCCAGATAACGTCGTTGAGTGCGGGCGTCCGCGAAAGCATGATCATGTCGCTGCCGGCTTCCAGAGCCAGCAGGCAAAGCTCGGCGAAGCTGCGGCCGGTTGCGCGCCCGTACTGGTAGACCGCCCCCATGTAGAGATCGTCGGTGATCACGATACCGTCGAAGCCCAGCTGCGAGCGCAGCAGATCCCGTTTGAAGTAGGCCGAAAGCGAAGCCGGTGTACCGTTGCCGGTAACCAGCGGAAAGCTGAGATGTCCGCTCAGTACCGCCGGCAGGCCCTCGCGAATCAGCATGCGGTAGGGAACAAGGTCCCGGTTCCAGACCTCTTCAAAGGGGTCATTGATTTCCGGCAGGCTGCCGTGCGAATCCTCGGCGGCGTTTCCGTGTCCGGGGAAGTGTTTGGCCGTGGCGATCACGCGGTGGTGCTCCATGCCACGAAAAAAGGCGCTGCCGAGTACCGCCGTCTGCACCGGGTCGGCCGAGAACGCGCGCGGGCCGATAACATAGTCGAACGGATTGACAAACACATCCACGGTGGGAGCAAAGTTCATGTTGATGCCGAGCGCGCGCAGCTCGGCACCGATGTAGTAACCGGTCTGGTAGGCGTCCTGCGGCACCCCCGTGGCCCCCAGCGCCATGTTGCCGGGGGTCATGGAAGTGCGACCCCGCACGTGACGCACCCATCCACCTTCCTGGTCGGTGGCGGTGAACAGCGGAATCGCGTGGTCACCGGCGGCAGCCTCGCGCTGCAACTGCGAGATGCTGCGCGCCAACACGCGCAGGTCGTTGGAGTTCCAGCCGAACACCTTGACCCCGCCGATACTGCGGCGGCGAATCCAGGCCAGCAGCTCGCGGCTCGGTTCCTCGGTGGCCCAGCCGACCAGGAAGACCTGACTGACTGTCTCCTCGGCCGACATCTGTGCCATCAGCAGTTCGATCACTTCCTCATCAGGCCGCTGCAGCCAGAAGGTGCCGCGCTGCTCGGCGGTCAGCTGCACGCTACGGACCAAACCCGGCAGGGCCAACAGGGTCCACAGGAGAAGAAGTGATACGCCGCGCCGTTTCATCGTGTTCAAACTCCAGATAACCGAGCTACCGTAACCGGTGCCGGTTGGTCCTGATGCTGATTGTAGCCCAAACGCTCCCGGGCGGTAAAGATGGACGCTTAATGTAAGGTCCAAAAACGCCGATGATAGACAAGAGGATGGACCATGAAAAGCGTAGAAGACAAGCTTGAGTCATTGAGCAGAATACTCGTGCAGGAGATTCAGTTGCTGGGTGCTTTGGCTGAACGTGAGCGCATCCTGCAGAGCCACTTGCTTGAGCGCGACTGGCAGGAGTTGCAGAAGGTGATAGACCAGATGGCAGCGCTGTCGGAAGAGATCCAGCAGGCCGAAGGGGACCGGGAGCGCTGTTTCAGCACGCTGAGCTTGACGCTGGGTCTCAATGATACGGCCAGCTTCTCGGAGTTGATTTCGCGGCTTGACGAGCAGTCCGCCGGGCGCTTGCGCGCGCTGTACCGCAGTCTGAAAGTGGCGGTGATGCGCATCCGCAGCCTGACCGGCGGTATCGACGCCTATGTTGCGTCGAGCACCGCCACCATGCGCTCCTTTCTCGAGGAGTGCTCGCCGGCGCATCGGGGTACGATTTACCGCAAGGATGGAAACGCCGGAGCCACCGGAGCGCACGCGGTGGTGGTCGACCGCCACCTGTAAGCGTTGCTGGAGGGGGAAACGAATGCAATCAACCTTTTCGGGTATCGAGATCGGCAAGCGGGGTCTGTTTGCGCACCAGATCGCCCTCAACACCGCCGGTCACAACCTGAGTAATGCTTCCACCGAGGGATACAGCCGCCAGCGGGTGGAGCTGCGCGCGTTTCACGCCATCGACCGTCCCCAGCTCAACCGTGCGGAACGCCCCGGCCAGATCGGGCAGGGAGTGGAGGTGGCGCGAATCGAACGCGTGCGCGACCGATTGCTGGAAGGACGCATAATAGCTCAAGCGCATGAGGAAGGCTACTGGCAGATGCGCGACAAGTACGTAATGATGCTCGAACAGGTCTACAACGAACCGACCGAGCACTCGGTGCGCAATCTGATGGACCGCTTCTGGGACAGCTGGCAGGAGCTGTCCATCTTTCCGGACCAGATGACCGCCAGGCGCGCGGTTACAGAGCGCGGCGAAGCCCTGATGGAGGGAATTCAGCTGCGTTATCACAGCCTGGACCGCGTTCGCACCATGCTCAACGACGAAGTCCGTGCCGGTGTCTTTCAGGTTAACGAGATCATTCGCGAGATCGCGGCGCTGAACAACGAGATCGTCAAGTCGCAAGCCGCCGGTGACGAGCCAAACGATCTGTATGATCGCCGCGACCTTTTGATCAACCGACTCTCCTCAAAGATAAACATCACCATCGACGACCGTAATCCCGATGAGTTCAGCATCTACACCAGCGGTTTTCACATCGTCCAGGGCCGCATCGCTCGACCGTTTGAGGCTGTTCCGGTGCCCGAGAACGATGGTTACTCCAATGTGGTCTGGTCACACTCCGGGGAAATTGCCGACTTTCGCGGCGGAACACTGGCTTCGGTGCTTGAACTGCGCGACGTGGACGTGCGTCGCGAGGTACAGAAGCTCGATAACATGACAATCAATTTCGTCGATCTGGTGAATGAGATTCACCGTGACGGCTACGGCCTTACCGGTGAAACCGGTCTCGACTTCTTCGTGGAGTATCCCGCGGTGCTGAACGCCCTCGGAAACTACGACCGTACCGGTGACGGGGCCTTCGATTCGACATACCTGTTCCGCATCAGTGGCGCCAACGCGTTGCGCTCAGAGGAGCAGATCGGGCTGCAGGGGACGCTGACCCTCGCGGTTTCTCAAGGCACGCTCGATATCGAGTACTTTCCGACCGATACCGTCAACGATCTCATCGCGCGTATTAACAACTCGGGCGCTGAAGTGGTGGCACGGCTCGACCGCGGAGGCCATCTGATGCTAAAGGGTACCCCGGCGGCGCAGATCGATCACCCGGACTTTGTAATACGTCACGTCGAGGACTCCGGACAGTTCCTGGTCGGGTACGCGGGCGTTCTGGCAGCCTCCGGAGCCGACGGCGCCTATAGCTGGGATCAGGCCGACGCCGTCGACCTGCTGCGTGCCGATGGCCGTTTTGCGGTCGCTCCGCTGCAGAACCCGTCGGCGTGGATCGACATGAATCCTTCGATCCGCAACGAGCCGGCGCGCATCGCGGCAGCCTTCGGTCGGCCGGGACAGCCTGGAGTTATTGGAGACGGTGACGCAGCGCTGGAGATCGCCGGTTTGCGCAACCGCCCGGTGATGGTCGGGCAGATTGCGACCTTTGACGACTACTTCGCCGATACGGTGGCCGAGATAGGACTCAAAGGCGAGGAAGCGCAGCTGGCGCTGCGCACCCAGGAGGCAATCATGAAGGACCTGCGCGACACGCGCGAGTCCATCAGCGGGGTTAACGTGGACGAAGAACTGGCGCAGATGATCAAGTTTCAACACGGCTATAACGCCGCGGCGCGTTTCATCACCTACGTCGACCGCATGCTCGACACAATCATCAACCGGCTGGGAGTTTAGGCCATGTTTCGCATAAGTACCAATCTGCCCAACGACAACATGCAGTATCACGCTCGCCGCCGTGAGCACCTGATGAACCAGGCACAGAACCAGATGGCGGCACAGTCGCGCATCCAGAACCTGCGCGATGCACCGCTGGCGGCGGCGCACTCGACGCGCTACCAGTCCTATCTGGCGCGGCTGAACCGGTTTGCCGACAATATCCGTTACGCGCAGGACAACTACCGGGTTGCGGAAGGTTATATGAAACAGGGTGTGGATATGTTGCAGCGCATACGCGAGCTGGCCATCCAGGGTGCAACCGGCACTTATTCGGGCGACGACTTGCGGCACATGGCCAACGAGATCGATGAGCTGTTGCGCGAATTTGTCGAGATTGCCAACGGGCGCAACGCCGACGGAACGATGCTGTTTGCAGGCAAGAAGAGCAAGACGGTGCCGTTTCGCGTCATTGAAGGCAACGTCGAAGGTGCATCCGGAGCGGTGATCACCACGGTCGACTACGTGGGCGACATAGGCGAACGAATGACGGAAATCGCCGAGAACTCCTATATTGAACTCAATTTTCCCGGCAATCAGGTGTTCTGGGCCGAGAATCAGCAGATCTATTCCTCGGTCGACTCCGACGGCTACACCGTAGCACAAGACGGGGTGATCTACATCGACGACGTGCCGATTGAACTGACGGCCGGCGACAACGTCTTCTCGATCATAAGCAAGATCAACGATTCCCCGGCCGCCGTACGCGCCCGGCTTGATCCGGTACAGAACTCGCTGGTGCTCGAGACCACCTCACCGCACCAGATCTGGGTGCAGGATGGTGAGGGCAGCGCGGTGCTGCAGGATCTCGGCATCGTGGTCAGTTCTGATATAACACCTCCGGGCAACGTGGCCCCCACCGCCACGGTCTTCGGCGGATCCCTGTTTGATTCGATCATTACTCTGCGCAACGCACTATACAACGGGGACAGTTTTGACGTCGGGGGCGGTGCGCTGCGGGGAATCGACAGCGCGCTCGACAACCTGCTTTCCAATCTGGGACGCCTGGGAGCCAAAGACGCGCGCCTGGAGCACGCCTACCTGCGAACCGAATTCGAGATACCGCAGATCGGCAAACTCAACTCCAACGAGGTCGATATCGACATGGCCGAAGCAATCACTAATCTGCGGATGCTCGAATACACCCATCGGGCTGCTCTGGCAACCGCGGCACGCGTGATACAGCCGACGCTGCTGGACTTCCTGAGGTAGTCATGACCATAGATACCAAGGCATACGGCCCGCTGGAACTGGCGGAGAAACAGCTGGTGCGCTTTCCCGAGGGACTCTACGGGTTCGAGCAACACACCGAGTTCGGTTTGCTCGACGCGCATCGACCACCGTTCTACTGGCTGCAGAGCACGCATGACCGTGAAGTGGCCTTTATTCTGGTCAACCCGTACCTGTTCCGCTCCGACTACGTACTCGACATCGCCGCCGAGGACCTGGAACAGATCGGTTCACCCGAAGAGGACGATATTCTGGTCTTCGCGATTCTCACCATCCCGGCCGAGGGAGAAGTGACCGCCAATCTACAGGGACCGCTGGTGATCAACCGCGCGCAGCGCATCGGCAAGCAATCGATCTCGCTTGATCCCCGTTGGAAGACCAAACACGAAATCGCTTCCGAAATGACAAGGACGGACTGATGCTGATTCTGGCGCGCAAAATGAACGAGAGTATCATCATCGGGGGCGAGATCGAAGTATCGATCATCGACATTCGCGGTGACCAGGTGAAACTCGGCATAAACGCGCCCAGCCACGTCAAGGTCTACCGCCGTGAGGTCTACGAGGCGATTCTGGAAGAAAACCGTCAGGCCGCCGCCGCACGCGCGATACCGCCCGAGCTCGACGCGCTGTTCGGTGGGAGTGGATCGGCCGATTCCGGCCGAACCGCCGCCCGCGACGCCGGAGAAGAACAGAACAGACAAAGCGACGACTGAGATCAGGTGCGCTTCAAAATGATCATGGGTGGCCGGAGCAGCGGTAACCGCCGTCTGCGTTACTGGCGTAGCACGCCGATCTCCGCGTCGCTGACACGTACGTAGTTCGGACCGTGAGATTCGGCGGCATACTGTCCGTCTTCAGCTTTCAGACGTCCAAGCTCCAGCAGACCGGCCGCGGCGCCCGCGCGCCAGTGTGTATCACGCTGTGTCCGTTGCGGTGCGTTGAGCCGGCCGTGCAGTTGCGCGGCTCCCGGTCCGGTGAGCAGCACGGGCCCATCGGCGGCGTGCTGTTCAAGCAGCTTCTCGAAGGCCGCCGGGGTGATATCCAGGTCTTGCGTCAGCTTGTGCGGGCCGTGAAACAGTGCTACATAGAAACGGTTCTTGCGGGCATCAATTGCGACCGCAACGGGCTGCGGCCAGACGCGCAGCGGCCAGGCCAGCGCGTCGAGGGTCGGCACGGCTACCAGGCGAGCACCGGTTGCGGCAGCCAGACCCTTGGCGCACGCCATGCCGATGCGCAAGCCGGTAAACGAACCGGGACCGTCACTGCAGACCACAAGTTCGATAGCCTCTCGAGGCAATGACGCCTGTTGCAGCAGCCACGCCAGCACCGGCATCATCTGCTGGCCGTGGCGAAGCCCGGCTTCGGCCTGGTAGTAGTACCGTTGAGCGGCAGTGCTCACTGCCAGCGACAGAACGTCGGTTGCTGTGTCGATGGCGACGGCGTTCACGGCTGCTGCTCCGTCCGGTCGATTGCTATCGCGCGCCGACCGTCCTCGGAAACCGAAATGCTTATCCAGATCGTATCCGACGGGTAGAGGTCGGACGCTCGTTCGGCCCACTCGATTACAACGACCACCGAGGAGTCCCGGAGGTAGTCCTGCAGGCCGGTTTCGGCGGCTTCAGCGCTGCCATGCAGGCGGTAGAGATCGGCGTGCACCAGCGGGATTCGACCCTCGTACTCGGTGATGATGGTGAAGGTGGCGCTGGTCACCGGTTCACGCACGCCAAATGCATCGGCGATGCCTTTGACAAACACGGTCTTGCCGGCGCCCATCGGTCCGCGTAGCGCCACGACGTCGCCGGGCTGCAACCGCTCGGCGAGTTCAGCGGCAATGGCGCGCGTGCGCGCCGCAGAGTCCGAGATGAGGCGTGTCGGGCGCGACTGGTTCAGGCACATCAGGTTCAGGGGAGCTTTCCTTGCAAATCCAGCTTGAGAATGTACTCGCGCAACACGTGCGTTGCCGGAATCACAGGATAATCGAGTGGCCCGCGGATGTCCACCGACACCGCCGGTGTTTCGGTTGCAGACTGCTCGATCGTGAACGCGATTGGAACCGATTGCCCGTCCGAGGCGACGTGCCTCACCACGGCGGTGGCCGTATACTGCCGGCGGTAGTGGATCAGCGAATCACGGCGGCTGATGTCATCGATCTGTACAACCGTCACACCGGACTCCGAGATCGGCCGTATCAGTCACGGCCGCTGTCCACGCCGTAGACGAAGGCCTGAATGCGGTTGAGATTGGCGCGCGTTACCCTGGTGAACATCACGTGCATGATTCCAAAGCGGCTGGGAACCCGATCGATCGCGCGTACCTTGCCGAAGACCGCCAGCCGCTCGCGGTTCACGGTCTCAAACTCGATCTTCAGCAATGTCCCGCTTGCCAGGGGAGTGGACGACCGGATGCTGCAGCCGCCGGCCGAGATCTCTTCAATCTGTCCCAGATGGCGGCGGTATTTGTTGATAACCGCCTGCTTCTTTGCTTTGCGTCCGGTTCCAACGGTTACAACGTCTATCGGCCAGAACATCGCCGGGCGGTCGAACTCCCGTCGCGGAAAGCGGCGTTTCTGACTCTGATCGATCTTGTCGCTGTGTGCCAGCAGCAGGCTGGAACCGCGCCGCGAGCGGGTGATCCCGGCGACTCTGGTCTTGAGCCGAAACAGCTTTCCGTCACTGTCGAGAGTGAAGGCCACCATTACGGTCGTACCGCGATCCAGCAGAACATCGCGGCCGCGGCTGTCGTACGGCACCTCGATCGCAAAGCTCCCCTGGGCGTTGGATTTGACTGCCGATTCGAGCCATGTGTGGCCATCAGTGCTTATACGGATTTCGCGCCCGACCTGAAGCTGTCGTGTGGATGAGACCGAACTGTGGCCGGTCTGAGCCACCGTTACCCGCTGCTTGAGCTGGAAGACCAGCGCCTTGCGGGCCTCTTTTTCGGCTGTGCCGATGGCCGACCCGTCAATACGGCGCACCATGCGCCTGACCGCGGCGGTCAGGAAGTCCGGGTCGCTGAGCAGGCGCATTGAATTCTGGGGCCTGAGCGTTCGTACCATCTCGTAGAGCATCTCGATATGATTGCGGTCCAGGCCCATGCGACGCGCCGTACGCCGCAGTCCGCGTGCGGAGCGGCTGCCGGGGGTTCGACGCCGGCTGGCTATCGAGGCTGCCACGACAGCCACCACAATTGCTGCAAAGACCGCGACAGCTATGCGATTGGTTGCGGGGTCGGGGGCGGTGAAGAACGTGAACGGAGGGGTCTGCAACAGTACCATCGCGTACTCCCGAGACTATTGGCCGTGTCCGGCAGCGTTGCCGGGGCCGGTCGGAATCACGCCTATCAGCTCCTCAATCCTGGAGGCGATCTCGTATTCTAACAGATCGCCGATCAAAACGGAATCCCGCACGTCCAGGGCGTCTACCAGTTCGCGAAGCGTGCTGTTGAGGGCGGTAGTGATGGTGTCGAGGTCCCCGCCGCGCTCGATGCGTGCGCGAAACTGCTCATCCTCACGCGCCAGGTGCGGCACAATCCGCAGCAGCTTCTCCACCAGCTCGCTGAAGCGCACGACATTGCCCATTGCCTGCTGATCCTTGCCGGTCTGCAGCAGCACCGACACTTCGCGCACATCGTTGAGCAGCGCCGAGATCAACCCGGCCGTCGCGGCGGCCTCTCTGCCCGGATGGCGTATCTCGTTAACGCGCTGCTCGATCAGAGCCGCCAGCGCATTCAGCTGGCGGCCGAGCACCTCACTGCCGGCCGGCGGTGAGGTCATGGCCGACGGATCGCCGGTGGTGGAGAAAACGTCGTGCAATGGGGTCTGGGGCAGTTCGAGGAATATGAGTTCAACGTGTTCCTGCAGGTGGCGTGCCAGGTCCTGTTGTTGAGCCACCAGCGAGTCGATTGCCGGCCGGTCGCCGTTGCCGAGAGCGGTTTCCCAGGAACGCACAAACTGCAGCACCAGTTCCAGATGTGCCAGAATCAGCTGCCACTGCGCACTGGTCTCGACATGCACCTCACCGATGGTCTCAAGGGGCCGGTCGCCCCAGGTCTGCGGACGGTCGAGCGTACACTCGGTACCGTCGATCCGCAGCGTGGTGATCGCCTGGCCGTTGCCCACGACCCAGCTGTTGATGGCCGCCACCACGTCGGCCAGAGTGCGTTCCTGTTCGAGGGTTACATCGATCTGCTGGTTGTTCACGAGAATCTGCAATGGTCTACCCCTTTATAATATCGGTCATTGCGGTGTCGAGGCAAACCGGAAGTCTCACGCGCTGCCCACGATGCGGACTATCGCTGGGTCTGCGGTCTGAGGCTGTCGAGCGCCTGCTGGTGGTCTTCGAGCATCTGCAACGCGCCCTCCATACGGCCAAACTCCACGCGCAACTGCTGCTCACGGCGGTCCAGACGCCGGTTGTAGGTCTCGATATCGGTCTCGGTCCGCTCGACGCGAACGTCGAGGCCCTGTCGGCGCATGGCAAAGACGCCACCGGACTGCACGTAGGGCGCGAGGTTGCGCTCCACCTGGTAGGCTACTCCGGAATCAACCGCAAAATCGCCGTCGGTATCGTAGCCGAACAGGTCGCGGACGGCCTGCAGATTGTTACGGATGGCGTTATCGAGTCGGGTCTCATCGATCTCGAGATAACCGCGCATGCGAGACGCGTCCATACTGCCGGAAAACCCTGACACATTGGTCGATATCCCGATCTGGGCCAGCAGACTGAGCTCACTGCCGGCGCGGGTTTCGTAGGGATTCATGATCAGGGTCTGCAAGCGGGATCGCAGCTGATTGAGCGTTGTATCGCCCTGTAAGGCTCCCAGGCGGTCGCGCGCCCGCTCGCGCTCCTCATCGGAGAAATAGCCGACCTCTTCGATCAGTGCCGGGTTGGTACGGGTCAGAATGTTGATATCGCGAATCAGCTGATTGTACTGGGCGGCAAAGCGGATAATGCTGTCCTTGATTGTGTCGCGATCCGGCTCAACGGCCAGCGAAAGCGGCTGAGGGCTCACCTGGTGTAGATTGAGCGTCGTTCCGGCGATGACGTCGTCGATGGTGTTGCTGTCACGGATGATCTCGACACCATCAACCGCGATGATGCTGTCGGAGGCGACTTCAACCGCGTTGATCGGCTGGAAATCGTTGCGTGCATCC
This sequence comes from Spirochaetaceae bacterium, assembly GCA_007693945.1. GTDB lineage: Bacteria > Spirochaetota > Spirochaetia > DSM-27196 > PWMO01 > PWMO01. Next base: position 113,034 of record RECP01000052.1, on the reverse strand, counting down.
GGGTCGAACACACGAACGTTACGGATCTCGAGATCACGATGACTGTTGCGGTTGCGGATGTCGAGGGCGTCGATCTGATCGACATAGTCGGCCAGCGGTATGCGGATCGTCTGGAATTCGCGGGTGTCGCGCAACTCCGGGAGCTGGACCGAGGTTCCGGCCTGGCGCGCAAACAGAAAGCGCAGGTCGTCGATGATTTGAGGCGGTTCGGGCGTCTCGATAGCCGGCAACACCGCGCGTGAGCGAGCGCCCTCGACGGTGATGTCCTCCAGCGTTACGCCGGGACCTTCGGGGATCCGGGGTCCCGGTGGCGGTGGGGGAGGGGCCAGTACTTCGGGGCTGCGGTCCGTGACGCGCACTTCCATTTCCAGCATCACGTTGCCGTCTACGGCAAACGAAGGACGTACCGGCAGCGACAGCTCCCCGCCGGGACGTACGGTCAGCGTGCCGTCGGTGACCTGCAGCGCGCGGCGGTCGAGGGGCTGTGTCCAACGCGCGATGGTCTGATCGGTTATGCTTAGCGCGCGCTGCGCGTCGCGGCCGGGTTCAACGATACCCGCTGAAAGCGCAAAATCGGCTGCATCCTCGAGGAAGGAAAGCCGTTGTTCGGCCCCCGTTCGCTGTGCTTCAAAGGTTATGACCGCAGTCTCGCGGGTATTGTGCACAACGCGCGATCGTACCAGTTCCCCGGCGTTGCGGTTGACCGCATCAGAAAACTCGCGCAGCGAGCCGCCGCGGAAGGTAAACGTAATCTCGTCTTCGCCGACGCGGAAGCCGTAGGTCCCGGGCGCCACGTCGGTGTCGCGGTCGAGACTGCGCGAGAGAAAATGGTCGCGGCCGGCAAGCTGACGTACCTCTATCCGGCTTGTCATCTCCTGCGCCTCGCGCGTCGCCTCGGCGGTCAGTACCGATTCGTTGGATGAGCGCGCAATGCGGGAATTGAACGGACTCTGGAACCCGTACAGCGCGCGTGCGCTGTCGCGCAGCTCGGCGGTCGCACGGCTGACGTCGTTCCAGATGACACGCTGGTCCTGGAGCCGCTCGACGCGTTCCTCCATGCGTGTTACCGGGATGCGCTCGACCTTCATCAGGTCGTCGACTAACTCGCTGGTGTTGAACCGGCCTCCACCGGAGATGCCGGGAATACTGATGTCAGACAAGGCGTCCTCTCCCTCGAGGCGCTATATCCGTTCGTCTACAAACAGGCCTATAGCCTCGCGGATCCGGGAATGCACCCGCTGCAGCTCCGCAGGCGGGATCTCCTTAATCACTCTATCGGTCGATTTGTCAATGACTTTCACAACCACTTGATCGAGATCCCGATTCACGCTGAACTGCAGCCTGCGGTCGAATATGCGCGATACACCCTGAAGCTCGGCCAGTACGGTATCGAGATCCGCCGCCTGGTTTGTTGAAGACGCGGTCAGAATCGCGTCCTGCCGACTAGCGGCTGCCGCGCGCACCGCAGTGCGCTGCGGCAGTACGTAGTGTTCCGCCGTATGAGGCTCGCCGAAAACTCTGTTGACCTCCATGGACATATTCTTACCTCCGTGTAAGAAGAAGGTGCGAGGGAGCGCGCTTCCCCCGTCACCGTCCAAGAATTCGTTGTTGCAGGAAAGATGACGTCCAGAGATCTCTCCCGCTCAAGGGGTGTCTAGCCGAGCAGCTGCAGCACCGACTGGGGCTGTGTGTTGGCCTGCGCCAGCATTGCAGTGTTCGACTGCACCAGAATCTGGTTACGCACAAAGCTGACCACTTCGGATGCCATGTCGACATCACGGATCAGTGATTCTGCGGCCTGCAGGTTTTCCGCAGCGATTGCAACGCCTTCACGCGCCAGCTCGAAGCGGTTCTGATAGGCGCCCAGGTCTGCACGTTGGCGTGAAACCTGTGTGAGCGCCGCATCGACCAGCCCGATCGCGCGGTTTGCAGCTTCCGGCGTCGAAATCGACAGTGTGCCTTGCGCATTTTGTGCGTCCATCAGCCCGAGTGCCTGAGCCGTCATCGTACCGATGTAGGCCACCTCAGACTGGTCCATGTTGGCACCAATCTGGAAGGTGATCCCGGCCCCGTTTGCCGTTACCGCATCGCGAGCGAATGCCCCGGTCAGCATGTTCAGGTTATTGAACTGTGCGTGTGAGGCAATTCGGTTGACCTCGGCAATGAGCTGCGAAACCTCGACCTGGATCTGCATGCGGTCTTCGGGGGTATAAATCCCGTGAGCCGACTGTACCGCAAGCTCGCGCATACGGTGCAGAATGTCCTGAGTTTCCTGCAGATACCCTTCGGTCGTCTGAATGAACGAAACGGCGTTCTGGATATTGCGCTCAGCCTGGTTCAACCCACGAATTTGACTGCGCAGTTTCTCGGAAACCGCGAGCCCGGAAGCGTCGTCGCCGGCACGGTTGATCCTCATTCCCGAGGAGAGTTTCTCAATGTTCGACTGAATCTCTCCACCGCGAAAGTTCAGGGTCCGTGAGGCGAAAGCAGCACTCGTGTTGTGGTTGATGATCATAGGCCCTCCTTGTATGTACCTTTTCCGTGGGCCTTCCGTGGCCCTCGGTCCCGGCTGAGAGCGGCGGCACGGCCTGTGAGCGCGCCACAAACCGGCCTGTGCAAGCAGCAGAGAGACTACTCTGACATCCGCGCGGATATCAGGCGGTCGCACTGCTGTCAACCGACAAGGAGGATTGCTGTCAAAGAACGAAAGCGATGGCGAGAAAGCTCAGACCTCCCCACCATCGCCAATCATAGCGCGCTATCCGAACAATTGCAACACTGTCTGAGTCTGCAAGTTTGCCTGGGCCAGCATTGCGGTACCCGACTGCATCAGGATCTGGTTGCGCACGAAGTCGACGACTTCGGCAGCCATGTTCACATCGCGAATCAGGGATTCCGCGGCCTGCAGATTTTCTGCAGCAATGTCGATACCTTCGACGGCCAGCTCCATGCGGTTCTGATACGCACCGAGGTCCGCACGCTGCTGATTCACGCGCATCAACGCCCCATCGACAATCCCGATGACCTGGTTGGCCAGCTCCGGGGTCTCGAGGCTGATGATCTCCTGCGCGGCGTCGCGAATACCGAGTGACTGGGCGGTCATCGTGCCGATATAGACCCTCATAGTCTGGTCCATGTTGGCGCCGATGTGGAAGTACATGCTGGCGGTCACCACGTTTTCGCCGGTGTCGCGGGCAAAGCGGCCGGTCAGCATGTTCATACCGTTGAACTGGGCGTGAGACGCAATGCGGTCCACTTCCGCTACCAGCTGCGAAACCTCTACCTGAATCTGCATTCGGTCCTCAGACGAGTAGATCCCGTTGGCTGACTGAACCGAGAGTTCGCGGATGCGTTGCAAGATGTCCTGGGTTTCCTGCAGGTAGCCTTCGGTGGCCTGGATGAACGAAATGCCGTTGGACGCGTTGCGCGAGGCCTGGTTGAGTCCGCGGATCTGACTGCGCATCTTCTCGGATACGGCCAGACCGGACGCGTCGTCACCGGCGCGGTTGATGCGCATGCCCGACGACAGTTTCTCGATGTTCCCCTGAACCCGTCGGTCTACCAGACCAGTAGTACGCTGCGCAAACATTGCGCTCATGTTGTGATTGATGATCATGTGGTTCTTCCTCCGTGAAAATTCGCCTCGACTCCCTGTCGAGGAGGGTGGTTTCAGGCCTCCGTGCCTGAAACACAAATCGCAGATCTATCGTGTCTCTCTGTCACCTCCTTGCACTGCCGGTTTGGTAGTGAGCCGGCCCGGGCGACCCGTCGCAGGTTTTTCCCGGATGGCACTCAAGGATCGTGCCGCGTTACCGATCATATAGATGACGCGACATCCCTGCTGACCCGAGTCACCCGGTGCACGCCGGTCTCCTCCGGATTTGTTATCGGCACCTGCACCTTAAAGCTTAACGCAAAGTGTGTGAAATTGCCCGCAATCGCGGCTTTTTTTCGCCTGGCGTCACTGCTACTGCTGCTCGAGCATCTCGAGGTAGTTCAGTGCGATGGGATCTTCGGGTTCATACTCCAGCACGGTACGAAAAAAGGCGGCCGCCTCTGCCGGCTTGCCTTCCTTCAGCGAAAGTATCCCCATGTTGGAGATAATCTTGGCGTTTTCCGGGTCACGCTGGAGCGCCCGCTCGAGATCTGCACGGCTTTCATCGAGTTCGCCAAGTTCCATACGGCAGATAGCCAGCTCGTTCAACGTGTCCGGTTCCGTCGATCCGGTCTCAACTGCCTGCAGAAAGGCTTCCTTGGCCTCCGCGTAGTTCTCCAGCCGTCGATTCGCCCAGCCGAGCAGGAACCAGGCGTTCCAGACATCGGGACGCTTCTGCAGAAAGTCTCGGATACGCTCGATTGCTTCGGTTTCTCTGCCGAGCCGAATGTAGTCGTAGGCTTCCTTGAACAGCGTGTCGAGCAGGTTCTGCGAGTCGATCTCGCCAATGATGCGCTCGACCTCATTGCATTTCTCCGCATCGCTGCTGCCGGCTTCCAGGAACGCCTCAAAGGCGGACCGTGCCCGCCCGTAGTTGCGCTGCTTGATGAAGAAGTACCCGGCGTTCAGATAGACCTCCGGCACTACACTGTCGGCCGCAAGCAGCTCCTTATAGAGCTCGAAAGCGCGTTCGGTCTGGTGGGCGGCCAGCTGCGGTTTGTCGAGCGCCTCGTACGCGTCGGCACGCTGTTCACACAGCAATGCCAGGTTGAGCCGCGGGCGGCTGTCCGAGGGTAGCAGGCCGCACAGCGCACGGAAGATTTCGTCGGCAATCTCGAAATCGCGATTACGTGCCTTGAGGACTCCGGTTTCGGAGAGATCATCGACAATCGTCGGCCGCGCGGCCAGGACAAACCTGCGGTAGTACGCGGCGTGCTCATGGTCAACGCGGTTGGCGAGTATCTTGAGCATCGCCGCGATGATCTGTTCCCAGCTGAGCTCTTCCATGCTCCAGCCTGCGGTGGTTTCTACCGGCAGCGGGATCCTGGGATCAAGATGCACCTCTCCAAGGTTACGCTCGAGGTGCGGTGGAACGGTGATGTACACGATGCTCTTGAGCGGATCACCCGGTTGCGGCATCGCAGCCTCCAGACTTCTTCCTGGTGCTCTTCAGGTAACCGGTGATCCTGAGTTTGTAGCGCATCGGAACCCTCTGGTCATCAAAGCGGATTGCAAACGCCGCAATATCCGAGCGCCCCTCGACGGCTTCGAAACGTATCACGGTACCGGGAATCCGCAGTTTCTCGGACGGATCCTCCAGCTCGAGATGCAGTAGCGCCGGTTTGTCGACGAGCAGCTTTGCGATGCCCAGCACGATCACCTTGGCGCCCGAAAAGGAGATGTCGCGAATGATGCAGTGGCGCGGAACCCCGGCTATCTCGACGATGGTCTCCTTGGCGCGCAGTCCTACTCGGGCTGCGTTGTCGGCGGTCATTGTTATTCTTTCTTCGCGGCGCCGCGTGGAGTTGATGTTGGCTTCGAGCAGTTGCCCAAGGATTACGATCAGATCATCCGGCGGCCGCTGCGTGTACGTCAGGGTGACAAACGAAAGATCGGGGCGCTGCGTGCCGTAAGGCGCAAAGCCGCCGATTCGGGCCGCGACAAAGAACGCCAGCGGACCGCTCTTGTCGCGCTGCAGAAACGAATAGCGCAGCGAAACCAGGTTGTTGGCTTTGCGAACCGTCTCATTGAACTCACCGCCGGTGTTGACGATTACCTTGGCTTCGGCCAGCGAGCTGGAGTAGACGATGCACGGCCACTGACGACCGAGGCACTTGAGAAACACCTGAGTGGTGTTCAGGTCTATTGCACGCGTAACCTCACTGTTGAACGTGACCTCGACGTTCTGGAACTGCTGGAAGTATTCGGCGATTTGCTGGCTGGTAGTGACTGCCATCCGTGATTTACGATAGTATGCTACCGCGAGTATGCAGTCAAGGCGGCAGGAACATGGGATCGATCCACGGCATGGGCAATCCACTGATGGACATCATCTTGACCGGTACCCACGACGATCTGGCCGCGCTGGCGGCTGAACCCGGCACGATGAATCTAGTGACCTACGAAGAGCAACTGGCGGTCATACAACGCTGCCGGCAGGTGTCGCGACTACCCGGCGGCAGTTGTGCCAACACTATGCGTGCCGCAGCGTGGATTACCAGGCAGTTGCAGGACGCTGCCACAGCACTGCACTATGTCGGAGCGGTGGGCTGTGACCGGTTTGGCGACGTGTTTGCCGATGAGCTGCAGGCTTCGGGTGTCACGGCCGAACTGGCGCGCAAATCAACTCCCACCGGAAGCTCGGCGATTGTGGTGACTCCTGATTTCGAGCGTACGATGTTCACCTTTCTGGGAGCGTGCCGCGAGCTGGATGAGACCGACCTCGACCTTGCGGCAATTGCGCGCAGTTCGATTCTTCATGTTACCGGCTATATGTGGGATACCGCCAGTCAGGAGGCGGCCGCCCGCAAAGCGGCCGCTGCGGCGCGTGCGGCGGGCGTACTGGTTTCATTCGACGTGGCGGACCCGTTTGTCGCTGAACGCTACGGTCAGAAACTGCGTTCGTGGCTGCCGCAGAACTGTGACATGCTGTTTGCCAACCGCGCCGAACTGCAGTCTCTGACGGGTGTCAGCGGGCCGGACTCGGCGATCTTGACTGCGGCGCAGGCCTTCGCGCCGCACCTGGTGATGAAAACCGGTGCAGACGGCTGTCTGGTGCGGTGCGGGGCGGCGACGGTGGCCGTCGCGGGTTATCGAGTTCAGCCCCGAGACACCACCGGAGCCGGAGACAGCTTTGCCGGCGGCTATCTCTATGGTACCGCCCGCGGCTGGCCGCTGAAGCGCTGCGCGCAACTGGCCAACCGGATTGCGGCGGCCGTGGTGACGGTTGAGGGGTGCCGATACGACGGCATAGATCCCGCGATTATTCAGGAGCTCTGTAGCTGAGGCTGGACTCCAGCTGATCCAGGATGCGCTGCGTAATCTCCTCAACCTGCTGTGAATCCGCCAGCTGACGGCGCTGCAATGTGCGCTCCTTGAATAGCTCATCGGTTGTCAGCAGGGCACTGAGTATGGCGAGCTTCAATGGGTCGGTGGTGGATACCGAAGAACGCACTTCCTGGATCTTGGTCTTGAGGTAGTCGACGAGATCTTTCAGGTGTTCCGGATCCTCGTCGGTTTGGACTACAAACGAGGCTCCCAACAACTCGATCTTCATAGGCGCACCGAGTGTCGCTTCTTCAGAAAATATCCAGCTCGTCGGCGGATTGCTGCTCGTCCTGGTTGTTGACCGAGGCACCCGTACTGTTGTCGTCTGAGTCGGGCGCCGCTGAATCGGTTGTCTGCTCCGGGGCCGGCTGGTGCGGCTCGGCAGCGCTGAACTCGCCGTGATCCTGTTCGGCCGGTGGCGAGACTTCCTCCAGGACTTCATCCTCCAGCGTGTCGAGCTGGTCGAGCGCCGCCAACAAGCCACGCTCGATCTCCGATTGACTCTCTTTGAACTCGACCAGCTTGGCCTCGAGCTCGGTAATCCGCTTTTCGTAGCCGGAGAGTTTCTGCTTCAGGAGCGTGTTTTCCCCCTTGACGGCCGTGATGGCCGCAACGGCATTCTGAACTCCCTTTTCCAGCCGGTGGATCTGCTCGAGGGTGATCATGACGCTACGGCAGCCTTCTTTGCCGTTTCCACCAGGGTGTGAAACGCCGCGTTGTCTTCGATAGCCATGTTTGACAGCGCTTTGCGGTTGATCTGAATGTCGGATTGCCGCAGGCCGTTCATGAAGCGTGAATAGCTGATACCTTCAGCACGACAGGCTGCCGAGATCCGCGTGATCCAGAGGGAGCGAAAGTCGCGCTTGCGCACACGCCGATCACGGTAGGCGTACTGCCCGGATTTGGCAACGGCGTCCTTGGCGGTCCGGAAGAGCGTACTGCGGCGTCCCCAGTAACCTTTCGCCTGACCGAGTATCTTCTTGCGTCTATCCTTTCTTCTGGTTCCATCCACTGCACGTGGCATTGTGTATCTCCTTGGGTGATAATCCTGTCCGGAACAGCGTCGGCGTACCTACGCGTAGGGGCAGAGCGCTTTGGCTCGGGCGGTCTCGGCAGGGCTCAAATACGCTGCCTTGCGCAACCCACGTTTACGCTTGGTGCTCTTCTTGGTGAGAATGTGGCGCAGTCCCTGTTTCTTATAGCGGACCTTACCGCCGGCCGTCATCTTGTAGCGCTTGGCTGCGCTCTTGCGGGTCTTCATCTTGGGCATAACACTACCTCGTATTTCCTATGCGTTTTCTTCTACCGATCCGTCCTTGGCAGCCGCATCGCGGGCTCCTCCCTTGGCGGGGCTCAGGATCATCGACATGAACCTGCCCTCCATCGCGGGGGGACGGTCAACCACTACACCCTCGTTCAGCATGCCGAGCATCCTGTCGAGAACCATGCGCCCGCGATCGGTATGCGCCAGCTCTCTACCGCGAAACCGGATCGTAACCTTAACCTTGTTCCCCTCGTCCAGAAACTCCTGAATATGCTTGGCCTTGAACTTCATGTCGTGTTCTTCGATCTTCGGCTGCATCCGAATCTCTTTCATCTTGACGAGTTTCTGCTTCTTCTTGGATTCGCGGTTCTTCTTCTCGAGTTCAAACTTGTACTTGCCGTAGTCGAGCAGCTTGCACACCGGCGGCCGTGCCTGCGGAGCAACCTCAACCAGATCCAGGCCTCGTTCCTCGGCCAGCCTGAGCGCCTCAGTGGTCGCAACGATGCCCATCTGCTCACCGTCATCATCGACCAGGCGAACTTCACGCACGCGAATCATCGAGTTCGTTCGTAAATCTTTTACAGCCAATCTGCCTCCTACCGCGCTTTATCGGCAAAGTATACCATGAATGGCATAATCTATCATCAACAGCCGCAAAGAGTCAAAGGGTATGCCGATTGTCCGTGAGCCGCTATAATGGGCCGATCATGAACGATATCGTGCGGTTTGTGGTTGTGGAGGCGGTCAAACGCATCGAGAGTGAAAGCGCCGTCATCTACGGGGCCTACGCAGAGGCGACCGACCACTACAGTGCGCGCAACATGCTGCTCTCCTTGCGGGATGCCAGTCGGGAGCGGCTCGAGAAGGTCGAACGACTTGGTCGCCGGCAGCAATGCGAGACGTTGCTCGCTTTTCCCGGCGGTACGGTATCGGCGCCGTCCGGCAGCGATTCGGATGTCGACCATGCGTTCGATGCCGAGACGCAGTATACCGACTTCCTGATGCTGATCTGTCGGCGCGAAGGGGCGCTGGCCGAACTCTACCAGGCGCTCTCTTCGGGCGCGTCGGACGCCGAGACCGCCGAACTGTTCCACGCACTGGCACGCGATTGCGAACGGCGTAAGACGCTGGCACGTTCGCGCTACGATCTTGAAACACTGGCCTGATCGAGCGGTGCCTCGTCCGCGGCGGTAGTTCCCTGCAGCACAAAGCACACTTCCGTGGCCAGCAGGTTGCGCGCGCTGTACGGTACACGACGGTTCCGTCGCAGCGCGATCTCGTGCAGGATCGGAATGCCCAGGTTACCGCACAGCACCACGAAATCCTTGCGCGTGCAGAAATGGATGTTGGGAGTGTCGTACCACTGGTACGGAATGTCCCGGTTGACCGGCATGCGCCCCAGCACCATCAACTGGAACCGGTTGACGATGTAGCCGAAGTTGGGGAAGTTCACTATCACCTCACGCCCTACGCGCACCATTTCCTGCAGCAGCATCACCGGATGACGCACCATCTGCAGGGTGCGGTTCAGAATCACGTAATCGTAGCTGCCGGTGGCGTAGTCCTTCAGACCCTCGTCGAGGTCTCCCTGGTAGACCGATATGCCGCGCCCGATGCACTGCACGATCATCTCTTCCTCTATATCAACGCCGCGTCCGCGAACCTGCCGCTCACGGCTGAGTCGCTGCAGCAATTCTCCGTTGCCGCACCCAAGGTCCAGTACGCTGCTGCCGTGGCGTACCAGTGCCACGATCTCGTCATAGCTGAAATGATCACGCTTCTTCATAGGCGCTCTCCAGAAAGCCGGCGATGATCTCTGCCTGGCGCTCGGTTTCGAGCAGAAACGAGTCGTGGCCATAGGGGCTCGCCAGCTCGGCGTAGGAAACGTCCTTGCCGGCTTTCATCATCGCAAAGACCATCTCCTTGGACTGGTAGGGCGGGTAGAGCCAGTCTGAAGTGAACGAGATCACCAGGTACCTGGGAGCTCCCTGGGCAAACGCGGCCTGCAGTGAACCGAAGCGCTCGCTGATATCGTAGTAATCCATGGCCTTGGTCAGATAGATATACGAGTTGGCGTCAAACCGGTCTACGAACTTCCCGCCCTGGTGTTCAAGGTAACTCTCTACGGCAAACTGGTCGGCGAAGTCGAAGCCGAACTGCGAGCGCTCCTGCAGCTTGCGACCGAACTTCATCCCCATCGACTCATCGGACAGATAGGTTATGTGGCCGAGCATCCGGGCGATCGCGAGTCCGCGCGCCGGCGGCTGTCTGTCGTAGTAGTCGCCGCTGTTCCACAGCGGATCGGACATGATGGCGTTGCGCCCGACCGCGTCAAACGCAATCCCCTGTGCCGACAGGCGCGAGGTCGATGCCAGTACGACGGCGGTGGCGATGGAATCAGGGTAGGTGACGGCCCACTCGAGAGCCTGCATGCCTCCCATCGAGCCGCCGGCCACCGACAGCAGCCGTTGGATTCCCAGGTGGTCGATCAGCCGTTTCTGCACCTTGACCATGTCGTTGACGGTCACCACCGGGAAAGAGAGCCCGTACGGCCGGCCGGTGGCCGGATCGGCCGAGCCCGGTCCGGTGGTTCCCTGACAACCGCCGAGCACGTTGGAGCAGATCACGAAGTAGCGCTCGGTATCGAAGGCTTTGCCGGGCCCGATCATGTTGTCCCACCAGCCGGCGAGGGTTCCTCCCGGATGATAACCGGCAGCGTGCGCGTCGCCGGAGAAGGCGTGTACAATAAGCACCCCGTTGCTGCGCGCCCGGTTGAGAGAACCCCAGGTCTCGTAGCGCACGGTGACAGGGGCGAACGCTCGTCCGCTGTCGAGCGTGACTCCGTCGTCGAAACGGACGTCCTGCGGGACCGAGATAAGCGGTTGTTCGCGGTTGCCACTCATGTGTGTGGCATCCTAGGTCGTCGGAATGGCGTTGTCAATAGCATCTTGCACAGCGCAAAGCTCTCATGATAGCCTCCGTCAAGCATTATGATACTGTTTGCCATAGTTGCGGTACCCTTGGCCTGCTACGTGATTCTGCACTACACCGGTGAACGCGGTCCGACGATCGGACCGGTTGTGCGCGGTGCGCTGTGGTATGCGGTAGGTTTTCCGGCAACCATAATCACTGAAGCGCTACTCGATCTGCAATACAACGCTTCCGATCTGTTACGCTATTTCGCAATACGTGATGCCTATCTGCCCTACGTGTTGGGGCTGCTGGGGTTTTTTCTGTTCTATCATCGCCTGGCTGCCGAAGATGACCGCGCGATGGTGCCGGCAATGACGCTGTTCCTGGCCGCGTTCCTGACCGTATTCGGTTTGGCGCAGATCATGCTTGACACCGGTTTCCTGGGTGTCTACCGGGTACTGATTCTGCCGGCACACCGGGTGGCGCTGATGATTCTTACCCCGCTGCTGGTCGGAGTGTGGATACGGGAAGTCCGCGTTGCGCTGCGAGTGCTCTATGCTTTGCTGCTGATCGTGCTGCCGTTTCTGACTGCGATTGCCCCGGCCTTGCTGGCCCTGAGTCAGCCGGTGCCCGGCATCGCCGTAGCCGTATTGCTGACCGCCGCTGCGGTGGTGGTCTACCTTTCGCTGCGCTCCGCGTACTATCCCGACCGCGGGCTCGGCGGTGGCGGGCTGAGTGAGAACACGCTGCGATCCGGGAGCCGGCAATCGTCGCTTGCCGACGAACCGGGCCTGTAGGGGGGCCGGGGGAGCTCGCGCTGTGAGAGACTGGTTGCGAGCGATGCTGACGGCAACGGCAGCTGCCGCCCTGTTGTCAGCGTGCGCACCGGAGACTCTGGTAATCCTCGATCCGATCCTCTCCGCGACCGCGAACGCCGACGGCGGCCTGAGTCGGGATCTGCGTCGCGTTGGACGCGAGCACAATCGCCGCGTGGCCGTGGTACCGGTAGCCGAGCTGTCGACGGTTGCGCTTGTCCACGCGTTGGAGACCAATGCCGCGCCGGAGGTACTCGTGCCGGCGCTCTTCGGTACGGTTGCCCTGCAGGTTGCCGATGACTATCCGCAGCGCCATTTCTACCTGGTGGGGCGTGACGCCGCTCCGCGCCGGGCCAACGCGACCGCAGTCGCTTATGAGCGGACGGCGGCCTTTGAGACTGCCGGGAGGGTGGCGGCGCGTTTCGCGGTCACTCGTCCAGGTGGCGGCCCCGGCGCGGCCGGCGCACCAGCGCAGCTGACGGTGCTCTTCCTGGTTGATTCGCCCCGGCGCGCGGCTGAACTCGCCGCCCTGCGTGCCGCCGCGGATCGGGAGTTTGCCGCGCTTGGGCTGTCCGAAGCGGAGGTGCGGTTCCGCGTAGAGCAGTACAGTGATCCGCCGGGCGGCGACGCGCTGCGCACGGTTCTGAGTCCCGGCCGTAATCGCGCTGACGATCAAGACGACGCGCTGTACGCGTTCTTTCTGGGATCTGCCAACCACACTGCCTGGGAGGTCATCGGCAGCCGAGCGGTCAACATCATCACCGAGTGGTTACCGCCTCAGACCGGCGACCGGCGGGTGGTGGGGTGGGTTGCGCACTCGTGGACGGATGCCCTCGACGCCGTTCTGGAAGCCTCCGATGGACGGCGCCGGGCGGTGCTCGAAGTGCCGGCGCGCTTCATCAGAGGACCGGTGCTGTCCGGCGATCACCGGAGTTCAGTCGTGGAACAGGTTAAGTCTTTGGCTCGAGCTGCCGATGCTGGAAAGTGAGGAAGAGGGTTTCGGCGGCGCTGTGCCGGCGTGGCGCGCAACGCGGTCGGTGTCGCGCGCAATCGGCCGATTTGACAAAGGCTATGGGTAGAAATATACTTTGGAGTGCTATGCGCTTGTACCTACCAACGATGCTTAGGAAGGAGTAAGGAATGAAACAGGGTGTTCGCCTGTTCGTCTGTGTATTGGCGCTGCTCGTTTTGGCTTCGTCGCCGATTCTGGCCCAGATGCGGCGGCCGATGATCAACTCGGTCGTTCTGGACGACTTCAACGATCCGTCCAGTCGCTGGATCGTGCGTGGAAGCCGCTTCGCCAATGACGATCTGCTGGATTGGCAATGGGTACGGGCCTGGCCGGAAGCTCTGTATCGCACCGAGCCTGAGGGCGTGACCTTGCGCTCGCTGGGTATTCGCAGCGGCTTCAACCGTATCGGTTACAACTACCTGGAGATCATTCCCGCCCAGGAAGACCAGAACGGTGAGCTGGTTCCGCGGACGATTCCCGTGCCGGGTACCGCGCTGTCCATAGACCTGTGGGTGTGGGGTTCCAATCGGGATTACTACATGGATGTCCAACTGCGTGATCATCGCGGGATTGTGCATACGCTGCGGCTGGGTAACATCAACTACCGCGGCTGGGAGAACATCTTTGTGGATATCCCGACCTGGATTCCGCAGCAGATAAGCTACGTTCCGCAGCGGCGCGGTCTGGAAGTGGTCAAACTGGTACTGTGGACGCGCCCCACCGAGCGGGTGAGCGAGTTCTACGTCTATCTCGATGAGCTACGAGTGGTTACCAACCTGGCGGAAGACTACTGGGATGGCGAGAAGCTCGGCGATCCGGAGGCCGTTGAGCAGCTCTGGAACGAAGCGCGCGGAATGTAGGAGGCGCCGCAATGAAACGAACAGTGATCCTGATCGTTCTGATTACTCTGTTGTTCGCGGGAGGCTCGCTCTTTGCGCAGCAGGTCAACAACATCCAGGCGGATCAGCTGGGGCAGGACACGGCCCAGCAGGCGCTGCAGGAGGTCTCGATATCGCGCTTCGAGGATCCCGGGTTCTGGCGCGTTTACATCCCTCTTGACTCGGGCCTCATAACCCATCGCCGCCTCGAAGGCGGTCCGATGGACAAGGAGCCGATAGAAGCAGAAGTGGCCGCCGGTATCGAAGAACCCGATGATTACGTGCTCGGCGTCAGGACTGAGTTCTTCCGTCGCGGAGTTACCACCATCTACGTGGAAGCCATACGGCCGCTGCCGGTTCCGGGCATCGCCAAGACGCTGTCGGTTTGGGTTGCGGGGCGTAACTTCAACCACGAACTGTACGCCGTAATTCGCGATCAGTTCGGTAATCAGGGTCAGCTCTTTATGGGCCGCATGAACTTTTCCGGCTGGCGACGCATGACGACTGCCATTCCACCCAACATCATGCAGCGCAACGTACACTACCCGCACCTGGCGGGAATCGAAATCCTTGGATTCCTGATTCGGCCCGCAATGCTGGAGACCTTCGGTTCGTACTACGTCTACTTCGATGATCTGCGGGTCATGACCGATCTGTTCACTGAGGAGAGTCGTGATCCCGACGACATGATAGACGGCTGGTAATCGCGCGTCACGGCTCATTCGTGAGATGCACATTCGGAGCCCCCGGCTACGCCGCGGGGCTCTTTGTTTCAAGGCCGGCCGGTAGGGGGCGCCGGTCAGCCGGCGTCGAAGCGAGCCGGCGCCAAAGGCGCGGAGGGGAACAGCCGCGCGAAGTTTTGCGCCACGTGCCGGGTCAACTCATCAAGCGGCTGACGCCGGAGGGCTGCCAGCGCCCGGTAGGTGTGACCGATGTAGCCGGGGTGGTTGGGCCGTCCGCGAGCCGGAACCGGCGCCAGGAACGGTGAATCGGTTTCGACCAGCAGCCACTCCTGCGGTACGGCCACGGCTGCCTGACGCGTCTCTTCGGCTCGCGGGAACGTCAGGTTGCCGGCAAAAGAGAGTGCAAAACCGAGGTCCACGAACTCAGCGACGTAGTCGGGGTGTGCCGAGTAGCAGTGCATGATCCCGCCGCGCGGCGGAAGGCTGGTCCGCAGCAGTGCCAGAATGTCGTCGGCGGCATCGCGGTTGTGGATTATCAGCGGCAGGTCGAGTTCGCACGCCAGCTGCAGTTGCGCCTCGAACAGTGCATACTGCGCGGCGGCATTGCGGCGACCACGGTACCAGTCGAGTCCGGTCTCGCCGATGGCAACCACCGAGGGACACGTTGCGGCGGCATCGCGCAGGATGGTCGAGACCCCGGCGGCATCCGCCCGCGCCGCTTCGGCAGGGTGCACACCGACACTGTGCACGACGTGAGGGAAACCGTGCGTCAGTTTCAGGCGTTCGGCAATATCGTCAGCAGTGACGGCAATGTCGAGCACCGCGCTCATGCCGGTACCGAAACAGCGGGTCAGAATGTCGTTGACCGGCACCCCGCGGGCTGCAGTGAACGCGAGGTGGCAGTGTGAGTCGATGGCGCCGGCCAGCGGCGCCAGGTGCTTCATGTGGTCCATCAGCGGGTCAGGAAAGCGCCGTCTGGTCTTGCCGGCCTTCGTCCTGCACGGCATGGCGCTTGATCTTCCTGGTAGTGGTCATCTCCATCGGCTGATCGAGAACCTGCACACGGGAGATGCGCTGATAGGGTGCCGCCTCGCGATTGACTTCGGCGACTATTTCGTTGACGCGCTTTTCAACCGCCATGCGACCGCGCTGACCGCCCTGGAGTTGGTCCTGGAACAGTTCCGGGTTGGGGTAGACCAGTGCCTCGATCCGTTCGACCTTCTGGTGCGGGTCTTGCTGGTAGCCGCGTACCATGATCTGCTCGATCTCCTCGTAGAGCTGAAAGCCGTTCTCGATCTCCTCGGGGTAAACGTTCTTGCCGCCTTCGGTAACGATCATGTTCTTGGCCCGACCGGTGAGGTAGAGGTAGTTTTCGTGGTCGAGGTAGCCGATGTCACCGGTCTTGAAGTAACCGTCTTCGGTGAACACCTCGGCGGTTTCGCGGGGCAGGTTATAGTAGCCCTGCATGACCATCGGTCCCTTGACAACAATCTCCCCGGCTCCGCGCTCATCCGGATCGATGATCCGCATGTCGACTTCGGGGATGACGCGGCCGACGCTGGTTTCCTTGTAGTGCTCGACCGGATTGAGCGTCAGTATGGGCGCCGTTTCAGTCAGTCCGTAGCCCTGTACAAAGTCGATACCAAGCTGGTTGTAGCGGCGGAAAACGCTCGGTGCCAGCGGCCCGCCTCCGCAAATGCAAATGCGGACGGTGGCCAGGGACGCTTTATCCAGTACGCTGCGGAAGATCTTCTTGCCGGGATTGCGCCTGAAAAGCTTCTTGATCAGGCCGCTGACGCCCATCAGGAAACGGACCAGGGCGTAAACCACAATACCTTTCCGGCGCACTCCGCGCATGATGCCGTTCAACACCTTGTTGAACAGCATTGGAACGCCGAGGAACATCGTGACACGTGCCTCTTTCAGATCGTGCAGAATCTGAGTGATCACCATGCGTTTGCCGAATACCAGCTCGGCGCCGACCGACATGCTCTCAATGAACACCGCCAGCATGCAGTACGAGTGGTGAAGCGGGAGCAGCGCGTAGAACACGTCGGTGTGAAAGATACCGAGGTTGGCCTGCGCCAGAAAACAGTCGGAGACGAAATTAGCGTGCGTCAACATGACACCCTTGGGAGTCCCCGTAGTGCCGGAGGTGAACAGAATCGCGGCCAGATCGTCCTGCCGGGCCGGCGTTATCTTGTAGGTGCGCTTGCTCTCCAGGTGGTAGATGTAGGAATCGTGGTTCCTGGACAGGCTGAATACCCCGCGCGGCGCTGCTTTGCCGGCACGAAAGCGTTCGAATCGTTCTTCGTCAATGAAGAGCGCCTTTGCCCCGGATACCGACAGCAGCTTATCGATCTCGGCATCCTTGAGCTGATAGTCGATCGGGACCACCGTGGCCCCGGCAAACAGCGTTGCCATATAGGCGATAGCCCACTCGGGGCTGTTCTTGCCGCTGACCGCGACTTTGTCTCCGTGATCGATCTTGATTGAGCGCAGGAAATTGGCTACCCGTCCAATGATCGCCAGAGCTTCCGAGTAGGGCATGCTGCTGCGCTCGGGATCGTACACCGTGTAGCATTGCCGATCGGGAAACCGCTCGGTCGTGATAGTGAAGAGCTCGGGCAACGTAGGCCACGAGCCGTGAAAATGCGTTCCACGATAGGTGTCGAGGAAGCGCCACGGAATATCCTGCTGTGCGGTCTTCATACCGGTCTCCTGCGAGTTGAATACGGATTGTGTGAGACTCCATTGTAACACGGGTGGAGGCAGCTGTCGTGTGCCCATCGGCTCTGACGGGATTTCAGTACTCGTACTTGCGTCGGATGGAGGCGACTACGTCCTGCATATCCAGGAATATCTGCACCAGTTCGGGGTCAAACTGGCTGCCCGCGTTTTCGTTGAGGTACTCCAGCGCGCGGTCGAGAACCCACGGGTTCTTGTAGGAGCGTTCCGAAATCAGGGCGTCAAAGACGTCGGCAATGGCCACAATCCTCGCGCTGACCGGTATTTCTTCGGCGCGCTTGCCCGGTCCGAATCGGATCGTGGCGCTCTGCAGCGATTCTATCTTCCCCGGGTAGCCGGTACCGTCCCAGCGCTCGTGGTGATTGAGGATCACTTCACGCGCTATCTGGTCCCATGGCGAGTCAACGCGGCTGAACAGCCGGGCCCCCAGTACCGTATGCCACCTCAGCAATGCCAGCTCATCATCGGAGAGCTTGCCGCGCTTCTTCAGGATGGCGTCGCTCACCGCGACCTTGCCTATGTCGTGCAGCATTGCCGCCGTCTTGATCATGCCGCGATGGCGTCTGAGGGTGCGCTCGGGTATACTGCGGCGGCGAGCCCACAACTCGTAGAGCTCCGCGGCGTACGCCCCGACCCGTTTGGCGTGGCGGCTGGTCTCGTAGGGGTCGCGTAGTTCGGCGAGTTCAACCATGCGCAGTACCATCTCTTTACCCATGCGAGCGGTTTCGATGGCGTTGGCGGCGTGACGTGCAAACTGATTGACGTAGCGCCGGTCCTGCTCGGAGAAAGGCACGACCTCTCCGCTGTGGTCCAGGGCGTTGATCAGCTGCAGTACACCCACAACCTTG
This sequence comes from Spirochaetaceae bacterium, assembly GCA_007693945.1. Classification (GTDB taxonomy): domain Bacteria; phylum Spirochaetota; class Spirochaetia; order DSM-27196; family PWMO01; genus PWMO01. The sequence continues at coordinate 94,891 of RECP01000052.1, read as the reverse complement.
GCTGCGCGCGTGATCAGTGGAACGATCAGCATCGATCCGGTCAGGTAGTCGGTCCTCTGATCGAACGAGGGGTTGAAGGAGTAATCGACGTCGCTGTGGATGTGGTAGACGTCGTCGATCAGCAGGCTCTCACCGCTCGATGCCGCGTAGCCGGCCAGCGACCGATGGTCCAGCGGCAGGCTGCGGCTCGAATACACGTAGCGTGATTCCGCCTGGTTTCGTGCGAACAGCGTGTCATTCTGCACGTAGCTGAAAAAGAGACGCTGCTTTGAAATCAGATAGAGCGTTCCGGCATCGGCGCTGACAAAGCGGCGGCTCTCAAGCAGTACCCTTTCCAGCAGTTCGTCGAGTTCCTGAATGTGGTTGACCGCATCTACTGTATCGAGCAGGCTGTTAACATCGCGCGGCACGTTCCTGTGCGACGGAACGGCAATAGCTGACCGAGGTGTCACCACTATATAGTACGCATTGTGATCGCGTTGTGCAAACCTTCAAGGGCGATCCGTCGCGGCAGGTCAGGTCGGAACCTCGGCGCCGGCCAACTCCGCCGGCGCGACGCGAACGTGGCAGTCGAACACCTATGCCGGCGCACGAACACGCGCGGCGATCTTCACTGGTCGCGGAGGGTGGGGCGCAGCAGCCGGGCCATCGCGCAGGCCGCGCGCAGGCTGCGAGTACGTGCGATTCCCTTGTAGGCGATATCAAACGCGGTCCCGTGATCAACCGAAGTGCGTACGATCGGCAGTCCGAGCGTTACGTTGACCCCGCCGTCGAAATCGAGAGTCTTCATCGGTATGTGCCCCTGGTCGTGATACATGCAGACTACCGCATCGTAGCGATCGTTTTCCACCGCCTGATAGAAGACCGTGTCGGCGGCAATTGGTCCGGATGCGTCAATGCCCTGTGCGCAGGCCTCTTCGACTGCCGGCAGGATCTCGCCGATGTCTTCGTCGCCGAAGGCCCCGTGCTCCCCGGCGTGTGGATTGAGCCCGGCAACCGCTATGCGCGCCCGAGGCCGCAACTGCTGCAGCGCGTCATGTGTCAGCTGGATCACCTCCAGAACTCGCGGGCGCCGCACGCGCTCAACGGCATGCCGCAGTGAGACATGCGTGCTGACGTGCGTGACAATCAGGCGCTCGGATGCCAGCATCATGGTTGTTCCGGCCGTGTGGCACAATTCAGCGATAAACTCGGTATGTCCGGAGAAGCCCGGCAGCGACAGTCCGGTGGCCTCCTTATTGATCGGCAGGGTCACAATCGCGTCAACCGCACCATCGAGTGCCAGATGCGTAGCACGCTCGACGTACGCAATCGCGGCGGAGCCGGTGGCGCGCGACAGTTGTCCCGGAGTGATATCAGCCGGGGACAGCATGTCAAGATCCAGAATACCGAGCGTACCGCCGGCCACCGGTGAAGAGATGTCTTCGAGTCTGGTGAAGTCTATCGCCAGCGCGAGCGCCTCGCGCGCACGTTCAAGCGCGGCCAGGTCACCGATTATGACGGTATCCGGCTCAAAGTCCCCTTCGACCCAGCCCTTCAGTGTCAGCTCGGGGCCGACGCCATTGGCATCTCCCATGGTTACTACGATCACGATGTACACTCCTCGAGATAATGGAGAATACGCACGATGGCATCGCGGTGGCCGAAGCCACCCGCCTTGGTTACCACCGGTATGTGCTGCACGCCGGCCGCATATGGCCGTGTGCCGGGCTCAACGATGAATCGCCCGCACGGAATGCCGGGCAGAACCTCACCGTCAATCGCAAACCCGCTGCAGCCCAGGGCGGCGGCTGTCTTGATCGCGGTATCCCCGCCGCTGAGCATCAGACCGCCCGGCGGGTGGTGAACAACGATATCGCCGATCAGGCGACCTATGCAACGCGCGATTTGCTCGGGTGACAGCCGGCCGCTATCAGCGGGGTGCGTGGAACGCAGGATCGCCGGCACGCCGCGGCTGCGCGTCAGGAGGTAGAGCTGTCGCAGGCGGTTGCGTTCCCGCTGCGGGTTGTGAACCGCCGCGGCGGGGTCGAGGCGCAGTTCGCATAGATCGCTGCGGGCGCTGACGGCGTGTTCAATCTGGGCCGCGGCGGTTTGGCTTACGCTACCCACGACGATTAGAGCGGGGCCTCTGCGGGCGCTGCCGCGGGGGACGGAGCCGGCCGGAGATTCCCCGTGTTGGTGGTCGGTGCTCGGAGCGGTGCGCGGCACCACAAGATAGTCTGCCAGCCCTGAAGATCCTGCCGCCAGCGGAGGCTGGGCAAACAGCGCGATACAGCGACCGATGAGCTCCAGATCGGTGGAGGATTCGGCATCCAGTACCGCTATATGACGCCGTCCGTCGGCGGTTAGAGTCTGCAGCCGCGAGAAGAGCTGCTCTGCGCCGCGGCGCACGGTCTGCAGTTCGAGGATGTCAACTGGACAGGAACACTGAGCAGCCAGGATGGCGGCAATCGAGGAATCACTGACCGGTGTCCTGGGATCACGGCCGAACTCGGTCTGTGAAACGGGCACTCCGTTCACCAGGCATTGGCCGGCCAGCGTAGTGCGGCCGTGCGAAGGAAGCGCCGGAGCAAGAATCGCCAGCGGCAGGTCGGCAGCATCGAGGACCGCTTCAATTTCGCTGCCGGGATTGCCTCGCATGGTTGAATCGACCTTTTTGTAGAAGCGACGGACAGCAGCGGCGTGCAGTTGAGCGACGGCGGCGTGCGTCTTGCGGAAGGCGAGTTGCGCGGAGTCAAAACGAGTCTCGGTATCAACGGCCAGTACGGTGAAGCGTCGCAGCGCAGTTTCCGCGACAGTGCTGTCCAGAGTAACTCCCGTACAGAAACCTTTCTTGGCAAATTGTACGGCGGTATCGTTGGCGCCGGTGAAGTCATCGGCCAGTATCGCCAGATTAACCGACACGGTTGTCTCCATCGGCACCTCCGATTCTGCCGCGGTTACAGGCGGCTCAGCGTCACTGAGCTCTCTTCCAGGATCTCGGCAACCAGCGGATCGTTGCGGTAGTCGTAGTGATAGACGATCTCGCGTACTCCGGCGGCTGCAAGGATCTTTGCGCAGCTGATGCACGGGAAGTGGGTCACGTAGATGGTTGTGCCGTCGAGCGTCACCCCACGACGGGCCGCGTCGGCAACTGCATTCTGTTCGGCGTGCACGGTGGCCTGTTCGTGACCGTCACGCATTCGTGAGCGGTGCGCGGCACCCGGCAGAAAGCCGTTATAGCCCGCGGCGATGATCCTGTTGGGGTTCTGCGGCCCGGAGACCACTACGCACCCGACATGCAGTCGCTCACAGCTCGAGCGCGAAGCCAGGATCAAAGCGGTTGCCATGAAATAGGCGCCCCAGGACGGGCGGCCGTCGAGTGCTTCCGTTGTTCCGGCAACCGCCTCGATCAGCGTTACGTCGCTGCGCGAACCCGGCTGCGTTGTTGGTTCCTTCATAGTCGTCAAACAGTATGCCACATCGGCGTCCTTCAGACCACCACCGTCGGTGCGTCGTCGGTGCGTTGCGCAGCAATTCTGATTTTGGCCGTGCAGGGTCGGTTGGCATAGTGTGGCTGCCGAGACGCTGCGAGGGGCACTCTGGGGCGCGGCCGGGTTGCTCCGTGGCGGTTGCTTCGATACCTTATAGGTGGGGACCGGCTACGCCGGTGCAGTTATCGGTTGCGGCTGCCGGTAACCAGGGGTCTATGAAGAAACTGCTGGTGACCATCTCTGTCTCAATGCTGGTGCTGCTCTCTCTGGGAGGTGTGGCGTCGCTGCTGGCGATGCACCCGTGGGTGCAGTTGCAGCTGGTGCGCCGTGTTTTTGAAACGCTTGCCGAGCGTTCAGATACCGAGATCGAGATCCGCGAGATTCGTGCCGGACTGTCCGGTGAACTGCGGTTCGCGGGCTTGAAGGTACAGGAGTCCGACGGCCGGACCATGCTGCAGGTCGAGCGCGGAGAGCTGATAATCGATCTCCGCGCCCTGCTGGACCGCATCGTAGATATCGGAGTGGTGTCGCTGACCGGAGTGCAGTTGAATCTGCGCCAGGGGGAAAGACTCAATATCACGCAGTTCGGTCAATCGCTGCCGGCACGATCACCGGCCGAACGCGAGTTTCTCGAAATCGATCCGTGGAGCGTGCGGCTGCGGCGTATTGTGCTAACCGAAGCCGACGTCACCTACAGAGAAGCAGCCGAAGAGCCGATTGACGATCCGCTCTGGCGATTCTACGGGGTCAATGTGCGGGCTCACGATCTTGAGGCGGCGCGAGGTCACGTAGCGCTCGATTTGCGGCACGTCTCGTTTCGTGACTTTAACGGGCTGAGCCTCGATCACGGCGAGCTGCTGTTCACGCTGAGTGAATACGAGATCTCGGTTGACCATCTTCTGCTGACCGGTGGTGAGAGCACCCTGCGGGGGGCCTTCTCACTGGTAACCGCGCCGGAGGCTCTTCGGCCGCGCGAACCGCAACGCGTAGCGGCTGACAGCCTGTTGTCGGTAACGGTCTACAATACCCGCCTGGCCGCGCGCGACCTGCAGAGCGTGATGCCGTTTGTTCCCGCCGCAATGCGCCGTTTTCTGGATGGTACCAGCCTTTCGGTGAGCGGCTCGCTGTTCGGTACCCTCGACGATCTGCAATTCCCGATGATCGATATCGGGCTGGGAGAAGGCAACCGGCTTACCGCTCGTGGCGAGCTTCGCGGACTGCTGTCGCGCGAAGAGCCGGCGTACCGTCTGGTCGTTGAGCAGTTGGAGGTCGATCGCGAGCAATTGCGGCGGCTGGGCGTCGATGATCGGGCGCTGGCGGTACCATTGCCGGCGTGGATGCGCCTTAGCGGATCGCTGCGAGGTACGCTCGACGAGGTTGAGGCCGACTTTGTCGGTGACAGCAGTGCCGGAGAGGCAAGTTTCCGCGGCGAGGTGCGCCCGCTGGCGGATGCGCCGGACCGCCGCCTGGGCGTACGGCTGGCCCACACCGTACGATCCAGATTGACCTTCCGCGACGAACTTGATGTCAGTCTTGATCTCGAGGTCAATCAGCAGACAGCCACTCGCCGGTTCCGCGGTGAGGTCAAGGTCGCACGTGCCGACCTGCAGACGTTCGGACTGGCTCACAAGCGCCTCGTGCTCAGTGGTGATTCCCGATTCGACGTATCCTTTGATTCACCGAGCGAGTTTCGTGCCGGCGGAGATCTGACGCACGTCGTGCTGCGAGAAGAGGAGCGTGAGCACCGTCTGGAGGAGTTGTCGTTCCTGGTTTCCAGTACCGCCCAGCAAACGGCGCACGCGTCGCGGGTCTCGATCGAGTCAGATATTCTGACTCTCCAGTTTCGCGCTGATCTGGCGTTCGATGCGGTGCAAGACAGCCTGCGCCGGCATGTAGCGCGCTACTTCGCACGACCGGGGAGCCGGACGCCGGAGCGGCCGGACGGTAGTATTGAGCTGGAGATTGAAGTATTCCAGCCGTTGACGCTGCTGGTTCCGCTGGTCCCCGAACTCTCGGCGCTGTCGGCACTCTCGGCGCGCCTGGTGTATGAGGGCAGCGAGGGGACTATGCAGGCCGACGCACGTATCGAGGAGATTGCGGTTGCCGGCGTGCGCGTCGTGCAGCTCAACATGAGCGCGTCGACCGGACCACGGGTGCTGCTCTACGAAATCGCAGCTTCGCGCGTTGAACGCGGTACCACGGTTCTGCACGGCCCAACCGTGCGGGGCGATGCGCGCGCCAACACGCTCTCCGGCTATCTGACGCTCGACGATGAGCAGGGAGCCGATCTGCTGCGTATCGGCGCCCGGGCGCGCCTCGAAAGCGACAGCCTGATACTGAGGTTTGATCCGCAACGGCTTTCGGTCCGGTCTTTCGATTGGCAGATCGCCGATGATCACCTGGTTGTGATCTCTGACGGTTCGATACTGGTTGAAAACCTGCGGCTGACCAGGGATCAGGCCGCCATACTGATTGACTCGCGGCGTGATGCGGACCAGGAGTTCCCTCCGCTCGACGTGCGGATCTCGGATCTCGAACTGGCGACAATTATCCCCCTGCTGAACCAGGATGCCGACGCCTACTCAGGGATGGTGTCTGGAACAATCTCGGTGATCGTGACCCCCGGCGGTCCGCCGATTGTTACGGCTGCTCTCGGTGGACGTGATCTCGTTCTGGCACGTCGCGAAATCGGTCAGCTGCTGCTGGAGCTGGACTATGAACGGGGACAGTCGAGCTTGCGGGCTGAGGTCAGCAGGGGCCGGAGCCTGGCACGTGCGGAAGGCTGGTACCGTCCGGCACAGCAGCGGGGTGAGCTGGAGATCGAGCTGGCGCACCTGGATATTGAGTACCTTTCGGGCTATATCCCCGACGAGCTGACGGACACATCCGGGTATGTCAGCGGCACTATCAGACTGGCGGGAACGCCCGATTCCCCGCAAATAAGCGGGCGGATCGGGTTTCGTGATACCGAGTTCTCGGTAACTCAACTCGGAACCTCGTTCGCCGTGGGCGACGAAGTGGTCGAGATCACGCGCAACACGATGCGCTTTGTCGACTTCAGCGTTCGCGACCGCGCGGGTAATCGCGCCGTGATCCACGGTGAGGTGGCGCTGGCGCCCGATCCGGCGGATATCATGCTTGATCTGAGCGTAAGCGCCGACCGTTTTACCGTTCTCAATACGACCGCGCGTCAGAACCCGCGTTTCCATGGCAGACTGGTGGTGGACAGCGACCTGCAACTCAGCGGCCCGCTTGCGGAGCCGCGCGCACTGGGGTCAGTTGGTCTGCTGCGGGGCAGCGCAGTCACGTTTGTACTGCCCGACCCCGGGGCGGCGGTTGGCGATGCAGAGGGAGTGATACGGTTTCGCGGCTCACAAACGGAGTCGGAACGAGAGCCGCACGCAGAGCCTGCACGCACCGTTTTCCGTGGAGCGAACATTACCGCCAATCTGCAGGTCGACCCATCCAGCGTAGTGGAACTGATCGTTGACGAGCGCAGCGGTGACCGGTTGAGAATGCGCGGGGGGGGTGAATTGAGCCTTGGTATTGATCCGAGCGGCATGCTCAGCCTCTCCGGACGCTATGAGATCAGTGAAGGCGGCTACGTGCTCTCGTTCTACAACATCACGCGTCGTGAGTTCGCAATTGTCTCCGGTAGTAACGTGGTCTGGACCGGTGATCCATTCGATGCAACCCTCGATATCAGTGCGTCGTACACGGTTCGTACTTCGGTTGCACCGCTGCTTGCACCGCAGGCAGCCATCGAAGAGCGCGCGCCGATTGTCGGAGAGCTGCCGTTTCAGGTGATTCTGAGCATGCAGGGCAGGCTGATGCAGCCCGAGATCGATTTTTCGCTCGATATGCCGGTGCAGGACCGCGCCGCGATGGGCGGAGCTCCGTATGCGGCGGTGCAGCAGATCAACCAGCAGGAATCGCGGCGCAATACGCAGGCGTTCGCGTTGATCGTATTGAACCAGTTTGTGGCGGACGACTTCGGCGGGATAGACGAGGCGGCAGTGGTGGCGGCCGGAACGCGCAGCAGCGCGAGCCAACTGCTGACGTACCAGCTCAACGCGCTTTCGCAACGGGTTATTCCCGGAGTGGACCTGACCTTCGAGGTTGAGTCCTACGAGGAGTTCACCGAGCGTGGACCGGAGGGACGTACCGAGGTGGGAGTACAGATCAGTCAACGACTGCTCGACGAACGTCTTATCGTCCGCTTCGGCGGGCAATTTGACGTGGAGGGAGAACGCAGCCGCGAGACCGGTTTCAGCGAGATCGTCGGTGACCTCTCGATTGAGTACTTGTTGACCGCCGACGGACGTTACCGTATCCGCGGGTTTCGCGAACAGGCATATCAGGGGCCGGTAGACGGCGCGCTGACCACCACCGGTGTGTCGTTTGTCTTTCGGCACGAGTTTGACCGGCTGCCGTGGTCTGGATTGCGCGCGCAGGCACAGGCTGCCAGAAAGCGCGATGAGGAACGGGAAGCAGAGTGAGATCTCCATGGCGTCTGCTGCTGGTGACAGCCGTGATGGCGGCGGTCACGGGCTGCACAACGGTGCGCTTTCTCGAGGATGACCAGCAGCTGTACAGCGGTGCAGCTGTCGACGTGGCCTCCGAGGAACGGGTGCCCGGCAAGCGGTCGCTCGCATCTGACCTCGAAGATGTGGTGCGGCCGTTACCAAACAGAGCCTGGTTTGGAATCATGCGGCCGCGGGTGTGGATCTACCACGCTGTGGGCGAGGCCGACGGACCGGGCTTGCGTGCGTGGGTCGTGGATCGATTTGCCGAAGAGCCGGTACTCTTTGAACAGGTGTCGCCTGAGTCCAACGCCGGGCGCATGCGAAGCTGGTTGATGAACCATGGGTATTTCGAGGCTGACGTGCAGTATTCAATCGTGGAGCGCCGTAGAACCGCCGGACTGCAGTTCGATGTGGTGGTGCACCAGCCGTATCGCATAGGGTCAATCAGCTGGCCGCAGGACGACAGCGCGTTGTCGGAGGCAATCCGCGCCACTTCGGCCGAAACCTTGATTCGGCCCGCTGAGGTGTACCGGCTGGAGACCTTGCGAGAAGAACGGATCCGCATCGATCGGGCGCTCAAGAACGTCGGCTTCTACGCCTTTACGCCCGATTTTCTGCTGTTCGAGGCCGACCTGGATCAGACCAATCGCACTGTTGAACTCGAGCTGACGGTCAAGGACGACACCCCGCAGCGCGCGCGTCGTCGGCATTCGATAGACAGGATCACTGTCTATGCCGAGCACAGCCCCGGCCGCCGGGAGCCGCCGGAGGGTGCCCGCACAATCGAGATTGCCGCGGACTACGACTACATCGGCAGCGAGCCGGGAGTGCGGCCCGAAGTGGTGGTTGATGCTATTCCCTTCAAACCGGGTGACACCTACAGCCGCGCCCTTCATCTGGCAACCATCAACCGACTGATGAGTCTGGGGGTCTATCGATTCGTCAACATCCGCTACCAGTACATCGAAGCGAGCGAGGCGCTGCACGCCATTGTCTACCTTACTCCCGTTCGGGAGAAGATGATCGAGGGTGAACTGCAGATGGTTACCCGTTCGAACGACTTCGCGGGTCCGGGACTGCAGTTGCGCTATCGGGACCGCAACGCGTTCGGGGGGGCGGAGGAGTTCACGATTGATGCCTCGTCGGCGTTTGAGACACGGTTGGGCACTGAGCAGCTGACGCTTGATTCGTGGGAAGTGGGTGCCGACATGCGCTTGACAGTGCCGCGCATTGTTGCCCCGTTTGTGGATCAACCGCCGCCGGCCGCGGCGGTTCTGCCGCGAACCGGGATCAGCGTGGGTTTCAACACACTGACACGCGTTGATACATACCGTCTTGATCAGATCTCGGGCTCGTTTGGCTACGACTGGAGTCCGCGCAGGGAGATCCGCCATCAGTTGCGCCCGCTTGAAGTGACGTTCGTCCGTCCCCGCGATTTCAGCCGTGAGTTCGACCAGTTGCTCGATCAGAATCCGAGCCTTCGCCGCAGTTTTGAGGAGCAGTTCATTATCGGCGGATCCTACTCGCTGTTTTACAACGATCAGATGCATACGCAACGGCGCAACAATACGGTTGTCAACGTCAACGTCAACCTGGCGGGTAATCTGCTGTCGGCTGTGTGGGGTTTGTACGACGGACAGTACCCGGATGCCGACGATCCCGCGTTGATCATGGAGACGCCGTATTCTCAGTTTGTGCGGCTGGACAATGACGTTCGCTACTTTGTGCCGCTGACCGAGCGAAGCAAGCTGGCCGTGCGACTGCTGGCCGGTGCCGGATACGCGTTTGGTAATGCCTCGGCGCTTCCGAGGATCAAGCAGTTCTCGGTCGGCGGAACCAACAGCATTCGCGCGTTTCAAGGCCGCACCATCGGTCCGGGAGCGGTGCCGCCGCAGAGTGAGGGCGGTCCGGCGCTGGAACGCAGCGGGGACATGCGGCTCGAGACCAATCTGGAGTACCGCTTTCCGATTGTCGGTGTTCTCAAAGGCGCGCTGTTCGCCGATGCCGGCAACATCTGGACCCTGGGCCACGAACAGGATCAAACCACCGGCCTGTTTGACCCGCAGACATTGCTCGATCAGACCGCGGTTGGCGCCGGACTCGGGGTGCGTATCGATCCATCGTTCTTTGTGCTGCGGCTCGATGTTGCGGCGCCCTTGCACAAGCCGTGGCGCGACAAAGGCGATCGCTGGGTGATTGACGCGATGGATTTCAGTGACCGCGAATGGCGACGCGATAATCTGGTGTTTAACCTCGCCATCGGGTATCCATACTAGCCCGCCGGTTGCTGCTGTGCCGGGTCCGAGAGCTCCGGCAGACGATGAACAAGGAACCGGCCGACGAACTGATCCGGATTTGGCCTATTGATGATCTGCCACGGACAGCGGGTTAACGGACTGATAGTGCATATCGGGGGCCATGTCAACGGTCACAATCAGGCGTTGCGTTCGGATATGGAGGTGGGGGGAGTCGAACCCCCGTCCTAAAGAGCGAGGCATACGCGTCTACAGGTTTAGCTGCCCGTTGTTATTTCGGGAAAAGCACGGTCGGGCAACCCACCAACTTCTCCCTGAGCCCGCGGTGATGTCCCCTCTGCCGTGCGGACCCGACAGCGGGTAAGTCCTGATTTCTGTCAAGCGATCCCGACGCTCAGAACGGCGCATCGGGTGCCCGTGGCGGTCAGCTTACGCTGCTGCCAGAGTATAGTCTGCTTCGTCGGCAGCTATAAAGGTGTGCCTTTTAGGAGTTGGCGCTCCACCTGCAACGTATACCCGGACAACTCTCCAGTCGAAACCGTGACACCCCCGGTCCGGATTCCTTACGCTTAACATAACGCCACGGTGTGCACTTGTCAACGCCGTCCGCCTTTGACTATGTTGTGCACCATGAGTAACCGCACCGTGACATTCACCATCGTGCTGTTTCTGGGGCTGGCTGTGGGAGCGGGTATTCTGTTCGTCAGAGCACCGGAACGCGTGAACCTCGAATACCGACCTGACGACGCGTTCAGCCGCTATCGCTACGCGTTGCACGACGTGGGTATCGACGAGTCGGATATCGGTGCGCGCTGGCTTGCCGTGGGTGAGCAGGTGTTGGAGCACAGTGAGGCTCGACGAGCGGATGGCGCTCTGGTATTGCCGCTGAGGGAGACGATCGTGTTCGATCCGGCCGAACCGCAGGCCGCGACGTTCCGGTTCTCCGTGGCCCGGCGCCGTGAGGTTACTATTGGCGTCGATACGCAAGTGAGGCCGCCGCGTCTGTTTGCCGATCTCTACCGGCTCCCGGCCGATGCAAGCAAGCCGGCAGTCAAGGTTGCGTCGCTCGACCCGCGCAGCGGTGAGCTGCGATTCCGAACCCGCCGGGACGGCTGGTACCTGTTTCGCCTGCAACCGGAGCTGGCCCGCGGCGGGCGCGTGACCGTCTCGATAACGCAGCAGTGAGCGGTATATGGCGGTCAGTCCAGCAGATCGAGTAACTGCTGATGAATACGCGGCGTGGCGGCGATCAGATTGTTCCCCAGCGGCGAACGAACGCCCTTGAAGTCGCTGGCGCGCCCACCGGCTTCTTCGATTATCGGGTACATCGGGGCAATGTCCCAGGCCGCCATGACCGGGTCGAGGCAGGCGTCGGCGCGGCCGGTTGCCACCAGCAGATAGCCGTGGGCGTCCGACCAGGTGCGCATCGAGCCAATTGCGTGCAGCAGGCGGCTGGTGAACTGCGGCTGTCGCCGCGCCAGGTCAGCGGGGTCGCAGGTATGCACCCACGCTTGATGTAGAGCGGGGTTGTCGCGGACACGGGTCGGTTTGCCGTTGTAGAAGCAGCCGCCGTCCTGCCACGCCCAGACAGTTTCGTCGAGCACGGGGTTATGGATCACCCCTAGCAGCGGTGTCTCGTTCCAGCTCAGCGCAATCAGTTGCGCATAGAGTGGTATGCCGTGGATGAACGACTGGGTTCCGTCGATCGGATCGATGATCCAGCGCCACGCTGAATCCGGGCCATCCAGACCGGCTTCCTCTCCGAGCACACCGTGATCGGGGAAGCGTTTTCGCAGTCGCCTGCGGATAAGGGCTTCGGCTTCGCGGTCGGCAACCGTCACCGGAGAATCGTCGTCCTTTCGTTCGACCGTTATGGCGCTGCGGTAGTATTGCGTGGTCAGCCGGCCGGCCTCGCGTGCAATCTCAACCGCAGCCTCAGCGTAGCCGGCGAGCTCGGCCTGTGACGTCCCGTTCATCGTGCGTGCTCCTTGTCGGGGTGTCTGTCGTATCAGAAGCGGCCGCGGATTTCGCGATCTGCCTCGCGCTTCTGGTCACGTTGCTTGATGCTTTCGCGCTTGTCGTAGCTCTTCTTGCCGCGGCAGACTCCCACCTCGAGCTTGATGCGTCCCTGTCGAAGATACAGGCGCAGCGGAATGAGCGTGAAACCGCGCTCATCGACTTTGCGTCTGAGCCGCTTGAGTTCCTGCCGGTGGATTAACAGCTTGCGATCACGCAGCGGCTCGTGATTGTGTATATTGCCGTGGCTGTATTCGGCGATATGCAATCCGATCAGCCACAACTCGTTGTCGCGTATCCTGGCGTAGGAGTCCGAGAACGAAAACTTCCCGCCGCGCAGCGACTTGACTTCGGTCCCCTGAAGCACGATGCCGCACTCCAGGCTTTCTTCAACCGTAAAGTCAAAGAACGCGCGTCTGTTCCTGGCCAGCAGCCTGGTTGCGCCTTCGTCGGCCGACATCACGACTCCTGAGAAATGACCGGACGAAACCCGAGAAACGGGGACGCCCAGTGCGGAGGCTGCGCGCCGCGTGTAATGGCACTGATCGTGCGCGCACTGTTGACCCACGACCCTCCACGCACCGCTTTCTCGGCGGCCGCGGGCGGCCGGGATTGGGTGTACGGCGAATAGGGGTGTTCGCGCGTCAGGTAGTCGGCCGGCCGATACCATGCGGCGGTCCAATGCCAGACATTTCCGAGCAGATCGTAGATAGCAAACTGGCCGGCATCGAATTGGGCCACCGCATAAGGTTCCGACTGGTCGGAAGTCCGGCGGAAGCCGGAATCGTAGCCTTCGGATGCGTTGGCAAGAACGGCCCACTCGTATTCCGCCTCGTACGGCAGTCGAACCGTCCAGCCGTCCAGTGCGGCAGGCAATTGCGTGCCGAACCATTGGCAGTAGGCTACCGCCGCGAAGTAGGATACCTCGCTGGCGGGCAGCAGATCGTCGTCGGATTCAGCCGTCCGATAGCCCCAGCTGCGTAGATAGTCGGGAGTAGCCACACCGTCTTCGATGAGTGTCTCGCGGTTGTCCTCGCGCCAGTAGGGGTTATCGGATAGGAAGTCGCGGTACGCGGCTCGAGTGACGGGGGTCTGCTGGATATAGAACTCGGAAACTTCTGCCAGGTGCGGGCGGTACAGGGCTTCGACGCCCGCACGGTCATCACCGTCGGCGGGCATGCCCATAACAAATCCGCCGCCCGACAGATGGCGGAAGGTACTGCCGCCGACCGTAATGATTCCGTTGGACTGCACGTCCGGCCCACCCTCGGTGGTGTGCGGCAGCAGACGGGTGGTCTGCCGGGCCAGTCCCTCGGTGTACCATTCCGAAGCCTGATACTCATCGCGCAGCTCTCCGGAGAGCGCGGCGGCGAACAGCGTTCCCAGATTGGGGCGGGTTTCAACCAGGTGAGTCACCGTGGTGAACAGATCGAGCATGTGTACCGGAAGGGCGGCGTTTCCCCCGGACGCCGCAAGCGCCGAGGCGCGCAAATAGTCGCGCAGCATGGCATCCGAGCGCACATCCGAGAGGGCCGCCTGCAGGAGAGGCCGGCCGTACCCTGCCAGAGCGTCGCTGTCGGCGGCAAGATCTGATACACCGTGCGAGAGGGTCCACGGGAACTGATACTGGGCGCTTGCCGATCCGATAATGGCCCAGCCGGCGTATTCGGAAGCAACCGCGTCCACCAGTGCCCGCGGATCATCGAGCTGCAGCCTCTGGTGCAGTGTCAGGCGGGCCGGGAAAAAGCGGCTGCCGAACAGGCGGTTCGGGACCGTCAGCTCTGTGCGGGCCGTCTCGAACTGCGCACGGCGGTACTCGATGGAGCGTCTTCCCGCGGGAAGTTGCATTGTCAGCGGTGTTGCTCCGACGCGGCGACCGTCGACGTACACCGAGGCGCCGCTGGGGGTCGAATACATCTCTACCAGTGCCCCGGGTCTGCGAATTCCGGGCAGCAGCAGCAGAATGAAGAGCAGCAACAGAACAATAGCGCCACATGCTGCCGGTAACCAGGTTCTGGGCGCCAGCCCGAACAGCGGTCCGAGCCGCACATGCACCGATTCGGGATCGACGCGAGGCTGCGGGCGTTTTTTTGCCATATGCCCGGCATTATAGGAAGCGCGTCGCCGGCTTGTCAACGTTTCAGGTTCCGTGATAGCGTGCAGCAGCAATGGAGCGCAGCGATCGCGATTGGCGTGACTCGTTGGTGAGCGTCACCGAGAAGGTGTTGACATGGCGCAAACGACGGAAGATTGTTCGCCACGAGAAGCAGAAAAAGAAAAACCAGATTCTCGACTGGCTTGAAGCCTTCATATGGGCTGCGTGCGTGGTATTGCTGATCAACCAGTACCTGCTGCAGGCGTACCAGATCCCGTCGGGGTCCATGATTGACACGCTACTTGAGCAGGACCGCATTTTTGTCAATAAGATGATCTATGGACCGGAACTGGTGCCCGGCATGTTCAAGACCTCGGGCTTCGCCGAGCCGGTACGGAACGAAGTGGTGATCTTCGAGAATCCGTCGTATATCGGCAGGGGGCCGCTGTTCGACATCTTGCAGCGCATCATCTACATGGTTACGCTCTCGATGGTCGACATAGACCGAGACGAGTTCGGTCGACCGCGGGCGCATTTTCTGATCAAGCGTGCCGTGGGTGTCGATCACGACCGCTTCCGCGCACGTGACGGCGTGCTGGAGATTCGCCCCCACGGCGAAGCGCAGTGGATGGACGAACTCAGCTTTCAGCAGCGTGCCGGCATCAACTATCGTGTGCGGCGCATGATCGAACCTGATGACTACGCGCTGTTCACCTATGCCGGTCGGGCAATCGGTCAGCAGGATCTCAATCTGACGGCGGATCCCGAAGGTGCGGAGGCAATTCGTCGCCTGCAGGGCTACGGTTTCCCGGACGCTTATCACATCGACAGCGTGCGCACCAACACCGTCTATTCGGCACAGCCGCATAATCGCCGGCTTGCGGCGCGTCGCTCGATCTTCAGCCAGGGGTGGTACGTGCCGGAGAGCCGCATGCTGCTGTTGGGCGACAATCGTGACAATTCGCGCGACGGGCGGCACTTCGGTCCGGTGCACACCAACCGCGTTCTCGGTCGCGCGATGTTCCGTTACTGGCCCCCGCGGCGCATCGGACGGGTTCGTTAAGCTATGTTCAGATCACGCGCGGCACGCCGGTATTCGCTCTATCATGACCGCTCACGGCGACGCCGTCCACTGCGCCTGATCCGGTTTCTGGTGCTGCTGTTTCTTGGCTATCAGTTGCTGACGCTGTTGCTGGTGAGCTCCCTGCGAATCGATTCCAGCTCGATGGCTCCATCGTTGGCCGTCTCGGACCGGGTTCTGGCCAGCCCTGTCGGGTATGGCGTCCAGCTGCCGCTGCTGCCGTGGGCTACCCCTGCACTACGTGAACCGCAACGCAGCGACATCGTGGTGCTTGCCTCACCGTACCATAGCCAACCCGCAACGCTGCTGCGGCTTGTCGATCCGCTGGTGCGCTTTTTGACTGTCAATCGTGTAAGTGCGGCCGCGTTCGGCGCGCCTGCGTGGGACAACCCGTTTGTGGTGATGCGCGTTGTCGGTCTGCCGGGAGATACCGTTGAAATCAGTAACTGGGTGGCGCGGGTTATCCCTGCCGGAAGCTCACAGTCCGCCGGGGAACACTCCCTGGCTCACTCACGCTACAGTCTTGAACTCGGTGACGCTTCCGCGGGAGACGGACAGCTGCTGTTTCGCGACAGCGCGCCGCTGACTCTCGGTCCCGACGAGTATTTCGTGCTGGGCGACAACCGGGCGGCCGCGGTCGATTCGCGCCATTTCGGACCCGTGTCTCGCGCCGACCTGCGCCAACGCGTTTTCCTGCGCTACTGGCCGTTGCAGCGTTTTGGTGTTCCCGCCAACTGAGGCCGCGCGACCGGCGGCCCTGAGCGGGACGGCCGTCTACGTACACGTACCGTGGTGCCGTGCCAGGTGCGATTACTGCGGTTTCTTGTCGCATGCGCTTGATGATTCTGAAGTGCTGCGTTCGGTGGTCGAGAAGACGCTTGTCCTGCTGGGTACCCGTCTTCGGGCCTGCGGCAATCCGCCGGTCGCAACCGTCTATGTCGGCGGAGGCACCCCGACTCTTCTGCCGGTCGAGCTGCTGAGGCGGCTGCTGGGCGGGATCGCGGCCACAACGCGCGCGCCGGTCAAGGAATGGACCGTCGAGACCAATCCGGAGAACGTCGACCAGGCAATGCTGGAACTGCTGGCTGCCTGCGGCGTCACGCGGCTGAGTGTCGGCGTACAGAGCTTTCAACCGCGGCTGCTGCGTTTGCTGGGGCGCCGCAGCGGCATCGACGCAATCGAGGCGGCCGTATCGATGATTGCCGGCTGTTGGGGCGGCCGGTGGTCGGTCGACCTGATCGGCGGGATTCTCGATCAGAGCGTGTTGGAGGCAGTTGACGACGTCGAGCGCGCCTGCGGCCTTGGTACGCACCACATCAGCCTCTACGATCTCTCGGTTGAGCCTGATACGGCGCTGGAACGGCGCATAGGGCGGCGCGCGTTTGCAGTCTGTGCCAACCGTGCCGCTGAAGTTATGCGGGTCGCGGCGCGCGTTCTACAGGGCCGCGGCTATGGCCGCTACGAGATCTCGAACTACGCGCGCCCGGGCGGCGAATGCGAACACAATCTCGGGTACTGGACGGCATGCGACTATATCGGCGTCGGGCCGGGGGCGGTGTCGGCGGTCACTCAACGCGACGGCAGTCTGGTGCGCTACAGTGACGCTGCCGACGTGGGTCGTTTTCTGGCAACCCGCACAGCGTGGGGCAGGCGCGAGCGCGTCGGTCGTACGGCGCGCACACTGGAACGCGCCATGCTCGGGCTGCGTACCGCTGTCGGAGTGACGCGCACCGAGCTCTGCTGGGGACTGGAAGCCGGTCGGCAGGCGGCGGTCCGCCGGCTGCTAAGCTCCTGGGTCGAATACGGCGATGCCGTCTGCAGCGGTGAGCGCGTCAGGATGACACCGCAGGGTTGGGACAGGCTCAACTGCCGCCTGCGCGAGTTGTCGGCGGCCATTGGGCTGTCTTGACAGCATTTGCGCGCCGGTGGTAGCGTTAGCGGCACACTATTCGTAACAATCAGAGAGGCTGTTCATGTCAGGCCATAGCAAATGGGCGACTATCCGGCACAAGAAAGGTGCTCAGGACGCCAAACGCGGCAAGATCTTCACCAAGCTCATCAAGGAGATAACTGTTTCGGCGAGGCTCGGCGGCGGCGATATGGACGCCAACCCGCGGCTGCGGACGGCGGTTCTGAAAGCCAAGACCGCCAACATGCCCAAGGACAATGTCGAGAGAGCGATCAAGAAAGGTACCGGCGAGCTCGAGGGCGTTGACTACCTGGAAATCACCTACGAGGGTTACGGCCCCGGCGGCGTGGCAATCATGGTGGACGCTCTGACGGACAACAAGAATCGCACCGCCGCGGACGTGCGCAGCATCTTTTCCAAGGGGGGCGGGAATCTCGGCGAGACCGGCTGCGTCAGCTACCTGTTCCAGCGTCGCGGCGTGATCAGTTATTCAACCGAAAACTACACCGAGGATCAGATCCTGGAGCAGGCACTGGAGGCCGGAGCCGACGATGTCGTTACCCAGGGTGATACGATCGAAGTCACCTGCAGTCCCGAAGAGTTTCACGCCGTGGTCGGCGCGATGGAGGAGGCGGACTTCGAGCACCTCGACGCATCGCTGACCATGCTGCCGGATGCTACCGTCACGCTTGACAGCGAGGGTACGCAGAAGGCGTTGCGGATGATCGAGAGTCTCGACGATCACGATGACGTGCAAGAAGTGTACACAAATCTTGAGATTCCGGATGACTTCGACGGGCAGGCATGAGGATCATTCTGGGCATTGACCCGGGACTTGCGCAGACCGGTTACGGAGTGATTGGCATAGAAGCCAACCGGTTTCGCCATCTTGACCACGGTGTGATCACCACCGAAGCCGGTGACAGCGTGGGACGGCGGCTACACCAGCTCTACCGGCGGTTGGACGATCTTCTGGAGCGCTACCGGCCGTCGGATGCCGGAGTCGAGAGTCTCTACTTCGCGCGCAACGTTACCAGTGCCATACCGGTGGCACAGGCGCGCGGCGTGGTACTGCTGTTGCTGCACGCGCGCGGCATTGTGACGACGGAGTACCCGCCGCAGGCCATCAAACAGGCTATTGTCGGCCAGGGACGCGCGGAAAAGCACCAGGTGCAGGATCTTGTGCGGGTACTGCTGGGGCTGAGTGAAGCTCCTCGACCGGATCACGCCGCCGACGCGTTGGCCGCCGCCATCTGCCACTACCACAGCGTCGAAGTGGGTGCGCGCATTCAGGCGGCTCGCGAGAGCTGAGAGGGAATACCGTGTTCAATAGCTTGACGGGTCGGCTGACCGAGACTACCACCTACGGCATTCGCATAGAAACCTCCGGCGTGGAGTGGGATCTGGAAACCTCAGCGCAGACCATCGGCACGCTGGCTCGTTCGCAGGATGTGGTGCGCGTATTCACCTACCTGCACCACCGCGAAGACGTCATGCGACTGTATGGTTTTCACTCGGTGGCCGAACGAGCGCTGTTTCTGGAACTGATCAAAGTCAGCGGGGTGGGGCCAAAGCAGGCACTAAGGATTCTCTCGGGCGCCGGTATTGATCGCCTGCCGGCGATTCTGGAAGCCGGCGACGTCGATTCGCTGGCAGCGCTTCCGGGGTTGGGCCGCAAGACGGCGCAGAAGATCCTGGTTAGCTTGCAGGGGAAGCTGAGTCTCGATGGCGGCAGCGCCGATGGAGCCGCGGGTACGGAGATCGTTGCCGCCCTGGTTGACATGGGATTTGACCGCAGGGCTGCTCAGGCCGCCGCGGTCGCGGCGGAGCGTGGTGTTGATGAGGACGGGGTCGGGCTTGAACTGCGCGAATCAGAGATCCTGCGCCGGGCGATTGTATCGCTCAGCAGTGGTGAAAAACGATGAGTGATCCCGGCCTGCTGCACCCCGAGATTCCCGATGACGACGCTGTCGAGCAGCGGCTGCGGCCGTCGCGACTGGACGAGTTCCAGGGGCAGGATGCGGTCAAGAAGAACCTCGAGGTGTTCATCACGGCTGCACGCAACCGCGGTGACGCGCTGGATCACGTCTTTCTCAGCGGCCCTCCGGGACTCGGGAAGACTACCCTGGCCGGTATCATGGCCCAGGAGATGGGTGTTGATTTCAAGGTTACGGCGGCGCCGGCACTCGAGAAGCCCAAGGATCTGGCCGGCATCCTGACCACCGTCAGCGAGCGTTCGGTATTCTTCATTGACGAGATTCACCGACTGAAGCCGGCCATCGAAGAGATGCTCTATATCGCGATGGAGGACTACCAGCTCGACTGGATTATCGGCCAGGGTCCGTCGGCGCGGACCGTTCGGATTCCGGTTCCGCCGTTCACTCTGATAGGAGCCACGACCAAGGCCGGTCTGGTTGCCGGACCGCTCTACAGCCGTTTCGGAATCCCGGTGCGGCTCGATTTCTACACCCTGGCAGACATCCGCAAGATCATATGCCGTTCAGCGACGATTCTGGACGTAGAGCTGGAGGCAACCGCAGTCGCAACGCTGGCGCGCTGTTCGCGTGGTACACCTCGAGTGGCCAACCGCTTGTTACGCCGCGTACGCGACTTCGCCGAGGTTCTGGGCGACGGGCGCATTACCGCGGCCCTGGTTGACGAGAGTATGCGGCGTCTCGAAATCGATGTCTACGGACTGGAGCAGCACGACAGGCGCATCCTGGAGACCATCATTCGCACGTACAACGGGGGGCCTGTGGGCGCGGAGACACTGGCCATTTCCGTAGGGGAGACGATTGACACGCTGGAGGATTTCTACGAGCCGTACCTGATACAGCGCGGCTTCCTGATGCGCACCCCGCGCGGGCGAGTTGCTACTGCGTTGGCCTACCAGCACTTGGGGTTGCCGGGGGTTCCGCCGGAGAACGATGAAGACCAGGGACTTCTGTTTCGAAATTCCGAGTGAACTGATCGCGCAGACTCCTGTCGCGGATCGCCAGACGGCACGTCTGCTCTGCATGCCGCGCGGTGGCGGCGCGCTACGAGATCGGCGCGTCGTTGATCTGCCCGACCTGCTTCCGCGTGACGCTCTGATGGTGTTCAACGATACGCGGGTGCGGCCGTGTCGTCTGCTCGGCAGGGCCGCCGGCGGTCGCGTGGAGGTCCTGCTGCTCGATCCGCTTGACAGCAGCGGCGTAAGCTGGACCGCGCTGGCCGCTCCGGCAAGACGCGCACGTGAGGGAGTGCTGCTGCAACTTGCCGACGGACTGACCGCCGAAGTCGTGTTGCGTGAGGGCCAGACGGTGCGCTTGAGATTCTCGCAGCCGGTGACCGACGCCGCGCTGGAGCAGTACGGTCACGTACCGTTGCCGCCCTACATCCGGCGTACGGATTGCGATCAAGACCGACAGCGGTACCAGACGGTCTACGCCGGGCGCAGCGGATCCGCGGCTGCGCCGACCGCAGGGCTGCACTTCACACCGGAGCTGCTGAGGCGTATCGACCGGCGCGGCATCGAGCGCTGCTTCGTCACGTTGCATGTTGGTCTTGGAACGTTTCAGCCGATACGCAGCCGGCTTGTCACTGAGCACCGCATGCATCGTGAGCGCTACCGGGTGCCGGACGCAACCGCGAAGGCGGTAACCCGCGCCCGACGGGCCGGGCGGCCGATTGTCGCGGTCGGCACTACTTCGGTGCGCACCCTGGAGAGCGCCTGGACTCCCGGTAGAGGCGATGGGCCGGGGGAACTGATCGCCGGGGCCGGTGATACCGGGTTATTCATCTATCCGGGCTATCAGTTCCGGGCGGTCGATGAAATGGTGACCAACTTCCATACTCCGCAGTCGTCGCTGATTGTGATGGTGGCGGCGTTCGCGGGGCGCGAGGCAATCCTGGCAGCTTACGATCACGCCGTCGCCGAGCGTTACCGGTTCTTCTCGTACGGTGACGCGATGTACCTGCATCAGTAGGTATACTCATCCATCTGCAGAAAGGCGCGTCGTACGTCCTCGAGGCGATTGAGGTGCCGGCCGATGATCGCCTCATAATCGAGCGATCCTGTCTCGATTCGATGGTTCTCATCCTGCCAGTACTGGATTTGCGGCAGTTGAAGGGTGCGCAGCTCCCAGGCTCGCGCAGACCATTCGAGCGCTTCATCCCAGTAATAGAGTGCGGTCCGGAACAGCGATTCGGCGGTCTCAAGGCTTTCAAGGTTCTGGCGTTGCCAGGGATAGTTGAAGAAATAGGCGGTGAACTTGTTGTACTTGCTGCCCCAGCGGAGATAGAGATCCACCATCTTCAGATTAACGTGCATCATGAACAGGTAGCGATAACGTTCCCAGTGCGCGGGATCCTCGATGCGTGCCAGCGCGAACAGCGGATTGGCGAAGTCCGCCGCAAGTGCGTGTTCCAGCCAGTAGATGTTCTCGGCGATGCGCTCCGGGTACTGATAGAAGTTCTGGCGGTAGAGGCGGTAGAATTGCTCCTTGTAGAGAATGCGATACGAATAAGCCGGCGCCGTCACCACGGCTGCCAGCACCAGTAACGCGAGCGCGCGTTTCATCCCTATCTATATCGGCGTAAATCCCAGTTCGCTGCATACCCGCGCGCTGACAGTCTCAGGCAGCTGTGCTCCGTCGATGCGAATCATACGCATGCCGGCAGAGCCTGCGAAATCGCGCAGAATCCGGTCATAATTGGCGTAGACCCGGCGCTGGAAAACGATGCTGTCGTAGAGCTCCTCGCGTCCGCGCGCCGCGCGCCGGCGGGCGCAGGTCTCAGGATCGACATCGATGTAGAACAGCCACTGCGGTAGCGGAAACGAAGCGTTGAGGGCATCAACAAGCTGCGGCGGGCAATCGACGGTTTGATAGGCAAGCGACGAGAAGAGGTAGCGGTCACAGACTACCCACGAATCCCGTATGCCGGCACATATGCCGTGTTCGGGGGCATAGAGGTGTTCGTTACGGTCCGCGGCATAGAGGTAGGCCAGGGTATCGGGTGTCAAGGTCAGTTTGTGGTGCAGCGCCGCACGAATCAGGCGACCGACGGGGCCATCGGTTGGTTCGGCTGTCGGCCGCACCGGTGTATCGTTGCGGCGCATGGTGCGGCAGAGCAGATCGGCCTGGGTAGTGGTGCCGGCTCCATCGAGACCTTCGAATACAATAAAACGTTCCAATAACTCTCTCATACGCGGTCAGGCACCATCTTTTATTCCGTGATGCGCTGTGATACTATAGTATTGACGGAAGAACGGGAATAGATGACTGGATGAAACAATCCGGCGGTTTCGGCCGCATCCACCTCGCGCAGCTACTCACGCTCGCCGCACTGATTGTGGTGACCGCGGTCGCCATGGTGCCGTTGCAGCGCGCGCTCAACGAGCGTATGCTGGCGTTGAAGAGCGAGCTGATTGCCACCGTCGAGGCAACGCTGGGACGCAGCATCTCTTATTCGGCAATCTCTCCGTCGGTCTTTCGCTACCTTGACGTGCGCGAGCTGAAGGTTCTGGGTGATCCCGGTGAGCGCGATATTCTGATAGACATTGGCAGGGTCAAGGCGTACTACAGTATCTTCCGGCTCTTCTCCGATCAGCCGCTGAACGCTGTAACCGAGTTGCGCCTGGAAAACAGCACTCTCGACCTCGACTACGTGCGTGATCAGGACGTCCTGGCGTTCGTGCATCAGGTGATGCAGACCAACGGCCAACGGTACCGCGATAGCGCATCGCCGGCACCGATCGAGCTGCGACTGCGCGGTGACAACATGCGCGTTCACTATCGCGGGCCGGATGCCGAGTACCGGGCCGACGGGCTTGGCTTTGTTGCGCAGCTGAACCGCGGTGCGCTGGAGCTGGCGCTGCGCGGCAGTTTCGAGTATCGGAATCAGAACGCCGGCAGCCTGATTGCCCGGGACGCGTTCGTTCACGGAACGCTGGACGGCATCACGGTAGGCGGACAACTGACCGTGGACGTGCCGCGCGTGGAGACGCCGGTAGCGACCGTGGTCAACCAGACCTTCCTGCTGGACTATGACGGTCGGCAGCTCGACGTTCGAAAGGTCCGCGATCGTTCGCCGATTGATCTCGGCGTAGTGATCGATCTGCGTTCCGGAATGGTGCAGGTCGATTTTCAGGCTGACGGCATGATCCCCGCGGATGTGCTTACATTGCACGGAGCGCTGGCAGTCTTCAATCCGTGGCTGCTCGGTGAGACCAGCGGACGGGGACAACTGAGCTACACGCTCGATACGCAGCAGCTGACGTACGATCTGAACGTCAGTAACCGGGTGCGAAACCCCGACGTGCCGGAACCGCTGACATTGCAGGCGGAGGTGCGCGGTGATATGCGCCGCGCACGGATCGAGCGTTTCATCGTGCGCAGCGGTCAGGGACAGGCGCTGTTTCAGGGAGCGCTTGATCTGGACGAGGGAACGCCGCACGGCAAACTGCTGTTCGAGGGCTTCGGCTACGACGGAATCGGGCCGGTGACCGCCGCGTTTGCGCTCTCCGGCGAAGGGGGCGGGTGGACGGTGGCGCGTGCCGAGCAGTTGAGCTACGACCGTTCACGTTTCTTCGACGTTGAGCTGGCGATGCGCCGCGACGGCGGTACAACGCTCTATAGCGCAGCGGCGTTCCTGGACGCCCGGCGCAGCGGCTGGCTGGAGGTGAACGGTGTGCGGTCATCGGGCGCAGGCGGTGCGACCGAGATAGTGGCCGAGTTCCGTAACGCGGCGATTGACGGGGTTCTCGAGGTGGCAGCCGACCTTGTGCCGGGCCTGCAGCGTGATCCGCTGCGTGCGGTTCTCGGCGGAACGGTGCTCGATACGCGGGTACACGCCGGGTTCGCCGGCGACCGCCTGAGAGTAGAAGCCCCGTTTGTGTCGCTTTACCAGGCGCAGCGGCCTGACCGCTATGCGGCATTCGGGTTCTACCTGGGAGATCACGGCTTCGAAGTGCGCGACGCGGTTGTGGGAAGCGGTGACTATCTGCTGCGCGGGGGGCTATTCGGCCGTGCGACGCACAGCGGCCAGGTTGACTTCAGCGCCGAGCTTCACGATGGTCAGAACCGCTACGCTCTCGAGGGACTGGTCGATCGTCAACGCACGGTCGCCTTTCGGGGCAGTCACGGGCTGGACGGCAGGATCCACATCGGCAACGGGGGCGAAGTCGTCTACTCGGTCCGGGGAAGCGACGTGCCTCTGCCCTTCTCCAGTAACGGAGCTCGACTGGCATTCGATCTATCGGGTATGTACCGCTCGCTGAACCGATGGGACGCGCACGTGCGCAGTATGGAGCTCAGCGGTTTGACGATCAACGGCCGGAGCGCCCACGTCGCGCTGCGCGGCAGATTCAACGCCTTCGGGGGGCGAATCGATCAACTGGCATATCAGGACGCCGTCTCGCGCATCAGCGGTTCCGGCCGCGCCGAGTATGACCTGTTCGGTAATACCGTTTCATCTCTCGAGCTGGAACTGATCGGCGCCGAGACTCCCGAGCGCTACGAACTGCAGGCCATGTTCGATCGCGGGGAGATCACCGCCGCGCTGGTGTTCGAACGCTCGCCACTGACTCGCAGCGCAGTCGAAGGCATTCGCGGGGCGGTCAACGGGGTAATGACCATAGACGGTTCGGTCAGTGAACCGCGCATGACGGCGGACTTTCAGGTGGTCGACGGCGCGCTGCGCAACGATGCTTTCAGCGCCAACGGCAGGGTCGCGTTCTCCGAGAGTGTGGTCACGTTTGACTCCATCCGCGGCCAGTACGTCACCCATTCGCTGTCGGCCGGGCACGGTACCATCGACCTGCGCTCGTCGACCATCGATCTGCAGGCAACCATTCGCAACAACGCTCGTCACCGAGCACAGCCGCGTACGCTGCACGTTCGCTCGCAGCTGGAGTCACCCGACGGGGAGCGTGATCTGCGCACGGTTCTCTCCGGCCCGTTTCACGGCGTCGTGCAGATCGACGGGCTCGATCTTCTGCCGGCCCGCTATGGCGACTGGCACTTTGCGATCGACCGCAACGAAGAGCGTATTACGGTCAGCGGCGGGCCTTCCAATGCCGTCCACGCAGTGGTGCAAAGCAGCGGCCAGTTCCGGGTTGAGGCGCTTGATCCGCTGCCGATCCGTTTTATAGCGGCCGGGACGCTGCAGGACGGCGAGATCGAAGCAAACGTGACTCAGATTCTGGTACAGATTGACGAGGTGCCGGATCTGTTTGACCTGCGAGCTCTGACGATCTACGCGGGCCGGATTAGCGGCGGGATTCGTCTGCTGGGGCCGTTGAACGATCCTGATCTCTACGGGACGTTGACCGCTGATGCGGTGAAGGCACGGCTGGAGTACCTGAGCGAACCGATCGGGCCCGCAAAGATGTTTCTGGTACTGCAGGAGAAACAGCTGCAGTTGACGCCGTTTGAGGCGGCGGTCGGACGCGGCGTCGGCACCTTGAGTGGAACGATTGTGTTGCATCGCTGGACGGTCGACGAATTCCAGCTCGATATCCAGACCGATGCAGTTGGAGTTCCGGTGACCTATACCTTCGGCGGGCTGAACGTTGACGGCCATGGTGTCGGACGCATGCGGATTTCCGGTTCGCCGGGCTTTACCAGCATAACCGGTGACATTGAGGCGCGCGCCACCACCCTTGCGGTCACGCCACGCGATGAGCCGCGCGAGCCGGATGGTGAGACGATGACCACCATTGACCTCACGCTTCGAACCGGTCGGCGGGTGGAGTTCCTCTGGCCGTCGCGCGAGTTTCCGGTGGTGCGTAGTTTTGCCCAGGCCAATGAACGTCTTCGCTTGCAGTATTCGGACGAAGCCGGGACGTTCCGTTTGCGCGGTAACGTCGGAATTCAGGGTGGCGAGATATACTACTTCGATCGCAGTTTCTATATTCGTGAAGGCAGCATCGCTTTTGACGAGACCGAGGAGCTGTTCGATCCGCGTTTGCGGGCGCGAGCCGAGCTGCGAGAAGTGGGCAGAGAAGGGCCGGTACGTATCTTCCTGATTGCCGACGGCAGCCGCCTGAGTGAGTTTTCGCCGCGTTTCGAGTCTTCGCCGACCATGACCGATTCCGAAATCGCTTCGCTGATCGGTGGCAGCCTGATAACCGGCGGTCCCGATGACGTGTTCAACATCTCGACGGCCATGCTGGCTACCACCGACATTGTAACCCCGTTTGGAATCATGAACACGGTCGAAAGCAGTATTCGGGATGCGCTGAGGCTCGACCTCTTCTCGGTTCGCACCCAGCTGTTTCAGAACCTGGTCGTTGGTGCGCTCGAGGATACTGCCGACCAGCCCCTTGACAATACCGCCCCGTCTCTTGGACAGTACCTGGACAATACCACGGTTTTTCTCGGCAAATACCTGGGTTCATCCCTATTTCTGGAGCTGCTGGTACAGATCAGGGCCAGGAATCCGCTGGAGCCGGAGGGGCAATCTATCGGAGGGATAGAAGTTGACTCTGAACTCGGACTTGAGTTCCAGACACCGTTCTTCAACCTGCAATGGAGCATCTTCCCGCAAAATCCGCAAACGCTGTTCGTTACCGATACGACATTTTCCTTTTCGTGGGGATTTTCTTACTGAGCGTTTGTGGTAGACTGAGATCCGTAACAAGGAGATTTTATGCGCAAGAGCCTGCTGATTGCCGGCATTATCTTTCTGCTGCTTCCCCTTGCAGTGCAGGCACAGGCCGCTGATGACGAGTGGTTCCAGAACAAACCAATCGCTGATATCCGTTTCGAAGGGCTGCGCAGCGTATCGCCGGGCGAGCTGCAAGGTATAGTAGATCCATTCATCGGGCGTACCTTCACCGATGCCGTGTTTCTTGACCTTCAGCGACGTCTTTACGCACTGGATCTCTTCGAGCGGATCCTGCCGGAGGCGATACCGGCGGACGATCAGCGTAGCCAGGTTATTCTGCAGTTTGAGGTTACCGAACGGCCGCTGGTGGACGACATTCGTTTCTCGGGGAACCGGAACGTGCGTGCCGGCCAGCTGATGGATGCAATCCTGCTCAGCCGCGGTGACGTCATCACCCAGGCCAAGATACGAGTTGATGAAGAGGCAATTCGTACGCTATACCGCGAGCGCGGCTTTCCGGATGTCGCGGTGCGCGGTGCGACCGAAGATCTGCCCGATTCGCCGGATCGCGTGGTGGTTTTCACTATTGACGAAGGCGCGCGCGTCCAGGTACGGGAAATCCTCTTTTCCGGCAACAGCTACGCCTCGGCGGGCACCTTGCGCGGGGTGATGGAGACCAAGCAGCAGTCACTGTTCAACCGTGGCATCTTTCAGGAAGCGTTGCTCGATCAGGACCGCGCGGCCATCGAGGCGTACTATCGCGAGCGTGGTTTTGTTGACGCGCGCGTACTGGAAATCGACCGCGAGATCGAGCGTGACGAGGAAGCCGGCCGCAACTATGTCACGTTGACGGTGTTCATAGAAGAGGGACTGCAATACACGTTTGGTGGCCTGGAGTTCCGCGGCAACTCGATTTTCGATGATCAGCAGCTACAGCAGCGTGTCAGGACGTCGCCGGGCAACGTGCTCAACATGGCGCGGTTGGACGCCGATTTCCAGCGCGTGGCGGATCTCTATTACGAGAACGGCTACATCTTCAACTCGATCAGCCGCGACGAACGTAGAGACGAAGCCACCAACACGATCTATTTCGTAATCAACATCGTAGAGCGCAGCCGCGCGCGCATCGAGAATATAGAGATTCGCGGCAACGACAAGACCGCCGATCACGTCATCTATCGCGAGATTCCGCTGGAGGTCGGCGACATTTTCAGCGCAACCAGGATTCGGCAGGGCATACAGGGACTTGCCAATCTGCAGTACTTCAGCAACATCGTCCCCGAGACTCCGCAAGGCAGTGAAGAAGGTCTGATGGACCTGATCATCAATGTTGAAGAAGGTAGCACGGCGGACATCCGGTTTGGGGTAGCTTTCGGCGGCAGTGCGGATTTCCCGGTCTCGGCGCAGGTTGCGTGGCAGGACCGTAACTTCCTTGGCCGTGGCCAGACAATCGGCGCAGAGCTGATAGCCTCGCCGATAAACCAGCGATTGTCGTTCAGTTTTCTGGAGCGCTGGCTCACCGGGCGGCGATGGTCGGGCGGTTTCAGTTTTGCGGTCGAACGGAACATCCGCCGTAACGTACTGCGCGATGACAACATGGACGGGGTTCCCGATCCTTTTGAAAGCGAGGACGACTTTCTTGACGCCGGCGGTACGGTCTCCAACATCCCTGAAGAGTGGCTGATGGAGTACACCGAGTGGAACATATCGTTGGGAGCCAACACAGGGTACCGCTGGTTGACTCCGGTCGGCCGCCTGGGCGCAAACACCTCGTTTCGCACCGGTATCGAGTATCTGACATACGACCCGGACGAGTTCCGGCCGCTGGACCGCAATATCCGGCGTAACCTTGATCAGTGGCTGTTTGTAAACCGCTGGAGCCTGTCGCTGTCGCTTGATGACCGCGATATCGCCTTTAACCCATCTTCGGGGTACTACCTCAGTCAGGGAGTGAGTTTCACCGGTGGTTTTCTGCTTGGAACGCGGCACTTCATTCGTACCGACAGTCGCGCTGAGCAGTTCTTCACGCTGTGGGACTGGCGTGTCACCGACAACTGGAGCTGGAAAGGAGTGCTCGGTCTGCACACCAGCCTGTCACTGATCTTTCCGCAGTTCTGGATAGCCGAGGATCAGCGCGATGCGGAGAACTACGTTCGCGGCGAGGAGTTTCTGGTGGCGCGCACCGGTACCACCGACTTGCTGTTTATCGACGGCATGTTCACGGCGCGTGGCTGGCCGCGCGAGCTCGACGGCAAAGCGCTATGGAACAACTGGATCGAACTGAGGATGCCGCTGGCCGAGCAGGTGATCTGGCTCGACAACTTTATCGAAGCCACCGCGCTTTACGAGGAACGCTCTGATATCGGCAACCTCGGAATAGAGAATATGCGTTTCAGTATTGGCAGCGGACTTCGGTTTGTGATCCCGCAGTTCCCGATCCGGATATATCTTGCCAAGCGTTTTCTGGTTGACAGCAGTGGAAACATTGACTGGCAGACCGGGAATCTGTTCAATCGGGATAACCGCGAGGGGCGCGGGTTAGACTTCGTCTTCTCTATCGGAATGGAACTGTTCTAACGGAACGGAGGATACAGAGGTAATCATGAGGCGAGTTATCATTGCAGGACTTCTTCTGACCGCATTGGTCGCTACGGGCGCGGCCGAACAACTGACTACGGTTGCAATCATCAACATAGATCGTGTCTACAACACATTTTACCGCGATTCACAGGAAGTCCGTGAGCTGGAACGCTTGCGGCGCGAGTACCAGGATGAGATCGATGCCCAGGTCCGGGAACTGCAGAACCTGCGCCAACGGCACACTATAGCTCTGGACCAGAACAACACGATCACCGCAACCCGACTCGAAAGCCAGATTGCCGAAAAGGAGCGCTTCATTGAAGACCTGGCGCGGCGTCGCCGAGCGCAACTGGAGGCACGGCAGGCGCGGTTGCTGTCGGACGATTTTCTGAACCGCATGCAACAGGCAATCCAGTACGTTGCCGAGACCGAAGGCTACACCGTGGTGCTGCGTGCCGACACCGAGGGTCTGCAGTGGTGGAGTTCAACCGTCGACATCAGCGACAAGGTGCTTGCCCGC
Organism: Spirochaetaceae bacterium; assembly: GCA_007693945.1. Taxonomy (GTDB): domain Bacteria; phylum Spirochaetota; class Spirochaetia; order DSM-27196; family PWMO01; genus PWMO01. The sequence goes on along the minus strand of RECP01000052.1, from coordinate 64,845 downwards.
CTGCGCACGATATCACGCTAAGGGGACGATGCCCGATCTGACGCCGATGATGCAGCAGTACACGCGCATCAAGGCCGAGCATCAGGACGCCATTCTCTTTTTCCGACTGGGAGACTTCTACGAGATGTTCAAGGGGGACGCCAGAGAAGCGTCCCGCCTGCTGGGCCTGACGCTGACGGCCCGTAACGGTGTGCCGATGTGCGGTATTCCGTATCACGCCTCTCACAGCTATATCGGGCGCCTGTTGAAAGCCGGGCGTAAGATTGCCATTTGCGAGCAGGTGAGGCTCCCCGAGGGCAACAAGGGCATCGCCGACCGCGAAGTGGTCGAGATCGTGACTCCCGGCACAGTGGTCGAACAGGACTATCTCGATGCCGCCGTAAACAACTACCTGCTGGCACTTGGGCTGACGCGGGACTTCGTAAGCGAGGCGTACATCGATCTATCGACCGGCGAGCTCGAAGTTGCGGTGGCTCCGGCCGACGATGCGCAGGAGTTCGTGCGACGCGAGCTGAGCCGTTTGGCACCGCGTGAGATTCTGCTGCAGGAATCACTCCTCGAGAGTCTGCCGGCGGTGAGTGCGGTTATTGAGGAGCACGAGCAGCTGGTGATCAACCGGCTTCCCGACTGGAGCTTCGATGGTGCGCAAGCCCGGCGCCGGTTGAGCGGCCTGTTCGGGGTGTCCACTCTGGAGGGATTCGGCGTCAGCGATGACGGTCCCGAACTGCACTGCGTCAACGTGTTGCTCGAGTATATCGAGGACACCGCGGGCGGACTGCTGCCCCACGTTCGCGATCTGCGAGTCTACCGGGACGACCAGGTGGTCGTGCTTGACGAGTCGACGCAGAAAAATCTTGAGCTGCTGCAAAGCATCAGCGAGGGCGGTAAACGGTTCTCCTTGCTCTCCGTGCTGGACCACACCGGGTCGGCGATGGGCGCGCGTCTGCTGCGGCGCTGGATTCTGTCGCCGCTGCGCTCCCCGGAGGCAATCGAGCAGCGACTCGAGCGCGTCGCCGAGCTATACCACAATCAGATGCTGTTGAACCGGCTGCGCGATGAAATCGACGCGCTGCTCGATCTCGAACGGCTGGGAGCACGCGTTGCGTTGGAACGGGCGCACGGCAAGGATCTGGTTGCGATCCGCGGCAGCCTGGAGCATGCGCTGCGTATCGAGGAACTGCTGACCCACTGGTTCGGTGGCGAGGGGGGGATAGCGGGCGGCCCTGAGCAGCGCCGCAGCCTGCTGGACGTGGTGAGCCTGCTGAGCGCGTCAATCATCGAGAACCCTTCGGTTGTGCTCACCGAGGGCAACCTGATTAGAACCGGCTACGACGAAGAGCTGGACCAGCTGCGCGCGTTGCGTGACAGCAGCCGCTCCGTTCTGTCTGAATACCTGGAACGCGAGCGGCATGCCAGCGGAATTGCAACCCTCAAACTGCGCCACAACCGCGTGCTGGGCTATTTTTTTGAGCTCAGCAAAGCGCAGGCATCGCGAGCTCCCGAGCACTTCATCCGACGTCAGTCGCTGGCAGGCGGCGAGCGTTTTACCACCGGGAAGCTGGGAGAGATCGAATCGCAACTGAACGACGCCTCCGAAAGGATTATCGAAAGAGAACGCGAGCTGTTCCTGCAGGTGCGTTCAACGGTTTCCCGTGCCCTGGCGGCTGTGTCGGCGGTCAGTGAGCAGCTGGCGCGCATCGACTGTCTGCAGTCATTCGCGTGGGCGGCGACCCGCAACGGATACGTGCGGCCGGCGGTCGACGAAGGGCCCGGACTGCGGGTGCGCGGCGGCCGCCACCCGGTAGTGGAGCGCTACGGCCCGCCGGGCGGTTTTGTTCCCAACGATCTGACGCTCGACAACCGCCGCTTCGCGTTGATCACCGGTCCCAACATGGCCGGCAAATCCACTTACCTGCGCCAGAACGCGCTGATCGCGCTGATGGCGCAGATCGGCTCGTTCGTGCCGGCCGAAGAAGCCCGTATCGGGGTGGTCGATCGCATATTCTGTCGCGTGGGAGCATCGGATAATATTGCCCGCGGTCAGTCCACCTTCCTGGTTGAGATGTCGGAGACCTCCAATATTCTGCGGAACGCGGGAGAGCGCAGCCTGGTAATTATGGACGAAGTGGGGCGCGGGACGGGCACCCGCGACGGTCTGGCCATCGCATGGGCCGTGTGTGAGCACCTGCTGCACACCGTCAAGGCACGCACGCTGTTTGCAACCCACTATCACGAGCTCACCGGAATCGAAGATCCCGCGCTGATGAATCTGTCGATGGCCGTAGCCGAGGAACGCGACACGATTGTGTTTCTGAAGCGGGTCTGCGATGGTCCGTCAAGCAATTCGTACGGCATTCACGTTGCCGAGCTTGCCGGCCTGCCGCGAGCGGTTCTCAGTCGTGCGCGGCAGCTCGCCGGGCACAACGATGCGCGCGCTGAAGGCTATCTGCAGACCGCACCGCCGCCGGCCGGCGCGGAAGGTGGCCGAAGAAACACTGCCGGCGATACTCAGGCCGAGCTATTCCAGAGCGGGGAACTGATTCTGCGTGAGATTGCCGGGCTCGACCCCGATCACACGACCCCGCTGGAGGCGCTCGGCAGCCTGGCGCGATGGCGTGCGTTGTTAAACGAGTGTCGTTCAGAGCGCGGTTGATGCGGCCATCACCAGGGCTCCCATAGCGATGAAGCCTGCTATCGCACTGCCGCGCAGGTTCCAGAAGACCGCTTGGGCAATGGTCTCCAACAGCCAGGTGATAGCGTACATCAACAGCAGGGCGTGGAGCGGCAAGCCGGCAATTGGCAGTAACGCGTAGATCAACGCGGTTATGGCGGCGGATACCAGAAACCAGCCGACGAAGTTGATCAGCGGTATCCCGAAGTAACGGCCCCGACGGTGCCAGCGCCAGAAGTCCCAGTGTACCATTTGTGGATCGAGAAAGAGGTCCCAGGCCGTAAAGGCCAGTCCGGCAGTTGCGGCGAACAGCAGCGGCCGCGCGCTGCCCACGAGCAGCTCGGCAACGGCCCAGGCCGGCGGCATCATCATGAGCCACGCCAGGGGAATGATGACCGGTACGCGGCCGAGCTGCGGCTGCAGCACATCGGTGTAGCTGTATGGGCCGAAAGGGATACCGGTACGGCAGCCTGCAAACTCGCTCAACCATCCCAGCGTCGGAATGAGGAAGGCCAGCGCAATCACCACCGGGTACGGCAATGCCACCGACAACAGCGCCACCACCGTGGCAACCTGAAACAAGACGCCTACCGAGATGCCGATTCGCTCGGCACCCGCTCCCCAGATCCATTTCACGACCGGCACCATGATCATTGACAGCAGCCAGAGAACCAGGAAAATGGTCGAAGCCAGCGGGAGTTCCGCGAGCGCCCGCGTTATGATTTGCGGCATTGATTCAGCCTCCCGGTGAAGGATTCCTCACACTCGGTGCGTGAGGCGTAGCTTCAGCCATGCTTTGACAAACGGCCACCACTGTACGGTCGACATCAAGGCGATATTGTCGCCAAGCGAGCCGTCTTCATCGAGCAGGCGAAAGATGCGCTGGACGGGATTCCTGCGAAACAGATTGCTGAAGACCCGCGCGCCCAGGTCGCCGTGGCGATACAGAATCTGCAACAGGAGCGAGTCAAAGGTATGGTAGCGCGGAGCAGGCCGGCGGCCGTGGAACGGCGATCCGGATTCAATCAGCGAGCGTACAATGGCCGCGCTGTCGTGCTGAATGCGCAGAAAGGCGTAACCGCTGGACGCCTTCACCCGTCCGCCGCGGGTCCCGATGCACATCACCCGTTCGCCGGCGGCTCGCGGAAACGGCTCATCGGTCATCGGAATGACGCACGATTCCTCTTCGAGAATCCGGTAGTCGTTCAACCCCAGGTGCGACTCGATGTAGGTCGACAGCGCTTGGCGATACTCTTGCGGCGGCAGCAGGTTTGCGGAGAACACCGTGTATTCCACCATCGCCTCGGACGCGGAGAACGGCAGCGTGTAGACAAAGCGGAACATGCCGTCCTGTGGCGTCCGCAGATCGAAGAGCGTGGCGCGCGTGGTATCGAAGGGCGCCTCATCTGCGCGGATGACCCAGCCAAGGAAGTGCTGTTGCAGATAATGATAGCGTGGGTTGTCACGCCGATACGGTACCGCATCCCAGCGGCTGTCGAAGACCCAGTCACCGGCGTAGGCTTCACCGTCGGCCGTCACCACGGTGTGGTCAGTGTGCTGCTCGATGGTGTCCACGCGCCGCTGCAGGAAGTGCACTCCGGCTGCCTTGAGGGTCCTGGTTGTGTGATTGTAGAAGTCGATGCCGCGAATAACGCGGTAATCGTAGGGCGCCAGATCCAACTGCAGCACGAAATCCTCGGCAACGAAATCGAGCACGGACCAGCGACGATGGACAATCGGGTCAAACGGGGTAGGATCGGCTGACCAGAAACACCAGGTGCGATCGTTGTTCAGTTTGGGATCGGGATCGATGATCAGAATCCTGCGCCCGGACAGCGGACTTGAGATCATCTGATACGCAAGGCTGCGCGCAGCCGCACCGCCGCCGGCCAGGATATAGTCGTACCGTTGCTGCATTACTACCGAGTATAGTTGTATCCGTTCAATCAGTACACCGTTTGGGGACGTTATGGGGGATATGGGACCGCTTTGCTGCATCTTCGATCTGATACTGCCGGAGCGCTGTGTGCTGTGTGCCCGGCCTCTGCTCGGCTGCCGTGCCGGGAGCTTTCCGGTGTGCCGTTACTGCTGCAACACCCTGCACCCTTTGGAGGGGGCCCGATGTGCCCTTTGTGGCACGGTGCTGCTGAGTGAGCGCGAGGTTTGCCTGGACTGTCGTGAACGCACGCACCGATTCACGCTGCACCGGTCAGCGTTTGCGTATGACGAACGGACCGCCGAACTGCTGCGTGCCTTCAAGGCTGAGGGAACGCGATCGCTCGGTCAACTCTTCGGCCTGGCGCTGCTGCAGCTCTACCGGCAGCATTGCACGGGCGCGCTGCTGGTGCCGGTGCCCGGGCACCCTGCCGCTACGCGTCGACGCGGATGGGACCAGGCGCACGAGCTGTGTCTGTCCATGAGTCGACTCGCGGGCGTCGAGGTTAACCGCGCATTGCGCCGCGGGCGCAGTCGCCGGCAGAAGGAACTGACGTTTGCTGAGCGCCAGACAAATCTCAGAGGGCGTATCCGGGTGGCTGCGAACCCGCACACCCTTGGCTGTCGCAGCGTGGCGCTGGTCGATGACGTATACACTACCGGTGCAACTCTCGACGCCTGCTGCGAGGCACTGCAGGCGGCCGGAGTTGCGGAGGTATTCGCTTTCACCGTCGCCATGGACCTGTAGCCGGTACCGGACGCTACCGGGAGCGAACGACCGGGTGCGGTCAGGCAATGACCGCGAAGTGAACGCGAGCGATTGACACTTGGCGAAGCAGTTGGTACTGTTGTGTTACAGCCTTTTGCCACCAGTCAAAAGAGTCGAGCTTCGACTCTTTTTTTGTGCGGGGACGGACATGGCCGGACAGACGATGGAAGAGCGGTTATACGAGGAGTTGGAACCGATTGTTGCCGGGTACGGTCTTGTGCTGGTGGATCTGCGCGCGCAGATCGTCCGCGAAGTGCTGCATGTTCAGGTAGTGATCCACGCAGCAGCAGGCGTCGGGATCGATGACTGTGCCGAGGTGCACCGGATGGCTGCCCCGCGGCTGGAGGCGCTCTACCCCGATCGCGACCTGCACATCGAGGTCGGATCCCCCGGCATCGATCGGACTATCCGTCTGCCGCGGGAGTATCGTATCTTCCAATCGAAGGGCGTTCGCGTGTACAGTAGAGAGAAGCAGCAATGGATCGCCGGCATAATTCACGGCAGTGATGAGGGCGGGGTCACCATTGTGCGGGCAGGTGAGCAGCAGCGCGTGCCATTTGCAGATATACAGAAGGCCAGACTTGACGACTCACAGGAGGTCTAAAGCACGAACATGATGGCTTCTCAATTGGCGGATGCCATTCGTCTCCTCGTTCAGGAAAAAGGCATCTCGGAAGAACTGATTCACCGTACCATTGAAGAGTTTCTGCTGGCTGCCTACAAGAAGAAGTTCGGCACGGACGAAAACGCTATTGTTCGCTTCAGTGACGAAGACGGCAGCGTTAGTCTGAATGCGCGCAAGGAGATTGTCGAGGACGTTTACGATCCGGTGACTGAAATAGCGCTTGAAGATGCGTTGCTCTACAGTCCGGAGGCCGAGATAGGGGATGAGCTTCTGATCGAGATCGATCCCAAGGAGTTCGACCGCGTCGCGGTTCAGAGCGCCAAACAGAAGGCCAAGCAGACGCTGCGCGAGATCCAGAAGGACACGCTCTACTCGGAGTATATCGACAAAGTGGGCGAGATGATCATCGGCTACTACCAGCGCGAGCGTAACGGCAATATCTTCGTGGACCTTGGAAAGACCGAGGGGCTGATGCCCAAACGGTATCAATCACCACGCGAGGTGTACCGTCCCAACGACCGCATCAAGGCACTGATCTACGAGGTAAACAAGACTCCGGCCGGATTGCAGATAATCCTGTCGCGCACCCATACCGAATTCGTGCGCCGTATCTTTGAGCTTGAAGTGCCCGAGATCTACGACAAGACCGTAGAGATACAGAAGATTGTGCGCGAGCCGGGATATCGGACCAAGATCGCAGTCTACTCCAATCGCGAAGACGTCGATCCGGTCGGAGCGTGCGTCGGGCTGCGTGGTGTGCGAATTCAGGCGATCGTGCGCGAACTCGAGGGTGAGAAGATAGATATTCTGAAGTACGATAACGATCCCCGAACCTTCATCAAGAACGCCCTTTCACCGGCTGAAGTCAGCCACGTGGTCATTCTTGACGAGGGAAAGCGGCAGGCGCTGGCCGTGGTCGGTGAGAACCAGCTGTCGCTGGCTATCGGCAAACAAGGTCTGAACGTACGCCTCGCCAATCGGCTGGTTGACTGGAATATCGACGTCAAGACCGAGTCCCAGTTCGCCGAGATGGACATTTCAGCTGAAACCAAACGTGCGGTTAGTGCTCTGTTCCGCGATTACGACGAAGAGCAAGACGAAATCACCAGGATTTCCGAACTCCCCGACGTGCCCGACAGCATCGTCGCGGCGCTCAAGGCCAACGGTGTCGAGTTGATCGAGGAACTGGTCGCTCTGACCGATGACGACCTGGCTGGATTGCCCGGTATCACCGAAGCCGATATTGCCGCCATCAAGAAGATCGTAGCCGAAAACATCGAGATCATCGAACAGGAAGACGAGGAAGCGGTTGGCGAAGCGTACGATGAAGATGAGGGTCTCGAGCCGACAGTTGCCGGGGAGGTCAAACCGGATGCGGAAGTCTATCCTGACGAGGACGCTGAAACCTACGATGAGGCCGAGGCTGGTGTTGACGAAGAAGTGGGTGCCGAAGGCGCAGTAGAAGAAGACGAGGACGAGGAAGAGGAAGAGGAAGAGATCACGCGTATCGCCGAACTGCCGGGGATTGATCCGCAGATCGTTGCCAAACTCGTGGCCGGCGGTATTGACGACGTTGTGGATCTCGTGTCGCTGCAGGAAGACGGTCTGCGCAGCATCGCCGGTATCACTGACGAAGACGTGAGCGCGATTCGTTCGATCATCGAAGAGTTTGTAGAGATTATCGAAGAGGAGGATGAGTAACCACCCTTTTCGAGCCGGGGTCGAACGTGGTATAACCTTAAGTACGTTATGGCAGAAGAGCAAGAGAAAGAGCAAGAGACCAAACCCAAAGCTACTCTCATCAAGCACCGCAAGGAAGAACCAAAACCGGCTCCCGCGGCAGATGAAGACAAGACCGAAAAGAAGAAGGTCAGAGTAGTCCTCAAGCGCAAGGGCAAGTCTAAACCCAGGAGCGCCGACACAGCAGAACAACCATCGGCTGCCGCCGGAGCGGTTGAGACAGGGCCGAAGACCGATCAGACGCCGCGGCCCGTCGCGGACATCGGCGATAAACGAAGGCGGAGCGAGAGTCGTGTTGAGCCGAAGGTTGGTACGGACGGTGACAAACGACCTTCAAGTGCGGAAGCAGAGCGCGCGTCGCCGGCCTCAAGGCCGCGCAGCCGTTTTCGTGTAGAGGGTGCGCCCGAACCTCCTCCGTCGGTTCGTGAGCGTAGAATCGGTCAGCCGCACGCGCCGGTGCGCAAGGGCGAGAAACCCGCGGCGGGCGAGCGCGGGAGAACCGGTGGCTTCACTCCCCGGCCAGCCGGGCCGGCCGGACCTGCCGGGCGCCCGCCGGGACGCCCCGCGGGAAGACCGGGGGCCGGGCCGCCGGGGCCGCGACCGCCACGACCGGCTGGTGGCTCACCACCGGGTGAGGCGCCGCCAAGCGGCGACAGGCGGCCGGCCAACAAGAAGTTCTTCAAGACCAGACGGCGAGAGTATCCAAGCAAGGACCGTCATCAGGAGAAGAGTCTCCAGTACAAGCCCAAGAAACCGACACCCAAGGCCAACCCGGTTCCGAAGTCGATTGATATCATGGAAGTGATCACGGTATCCGAACTGGCACGCAAAATGAATCTCAAAGCATCGGATCTGATCGGCAAACTGATGAGTATGGGCATGATGGTGACCATCAACCAGCAGATCGATGCCGAGACCGCACAGATCCTGGCCGGTGAGTACGGCTGTGACGTGAACATCGTCTCGCTCTACGATGAAACCATCATCGCTACCGAGGATGACGTGGAGGGCGACGAACAGCCAACTCGGCCGCCGATCGTAACGGTGATGGGACACGTCGACCACGGCAAGACCAAGCTGCTGGACGCCATCCGTACAACCGATGTGGTGGCCGGAGAGTTTGGCGGCATCACCCAGCATATCGGCGCCTACCAGATTGAGCTTCCGACTCACGGCAAGATTACTTTTCTGGACACCCCGGGACACGAAGCGTTCACCCTTATGCGTGCACGCGGTGCCCAGGTGACCGATGTTGTCATTCTGGTGGTCGCCGCTGATGACGGCGTGATGCCGCAGACCCGGGAGGCAATCGACCATGCCAAGGCCGCCGGTGTACCGATTATCGTGGCGGTTAACAAGATAGATCTGCCTACTGCAAATCCGGACCGTGTGAAGCAGCAGCTGTCGGACCTCGGGCTGATGCCCGAGGACTGGGGCGGCAGCACGCTCTACTGTGAGGTTTCGGCGCTCAAGAAGGAAGGTATTTCGGAGCTGCTGGAGACGGTTCTGTTGCAGTCGGAGGTATTGGAGCTGCGTGCCAATCGTGACTGCAACGCCGAGGGCAAAGTGATTGAGTCGCGAATCGATCCGGGCCGCGGAACTGTCTGCTCGGTGCTGATTCTGCGCGGCACGTTGCGCGTCGGTGACAGCTTCGTTGCCGGTGTCTACCCGGGACGCGTGCGCGCGATGTTCGACGATCACGGTGAGAAGGTCGAAGAGGCGTTTCCGTCGATGCCGGTGGAGATTCTGGGGTCGACCGGTATTCCGGATGCCGGAGATCCTTTCCAGGTCACTGCAAACGAGAAAACGGCGCGCCAGGTGGGAGACAAGCGACAGGAACTGCGCAAGGTCGAGGTTGCCAGAAACGTCAAGAAGATCACGCTGGATAATCTGTATGACAGTATCCAGGAGGGCGGCGTACAGGAGCTGAAGGTAATCATCAAGGGGGACGTTCACGGCTCGGTCGAGGCGCTGCAGAGCGCCCTGGAGAAACTCAGTACGGCCGAGATCAGACTGAACGTGCTGCACGCTGGCGCGGGTGCCATCAATGAGAACGACGTGATGCTGGCGGCCGCCTCGGAGGCCATAGTCATCGGCTTTAACGTACGACCGACGCCGCGAGCACAGGAACTCGCGGACCAGGAGAAGGTGGAAATTCGCAAGTACAACATCATCTACGACGTTGTTGACGAGATAAAGTCGGCGATGGAAGGCTTGCTGGCACCGGATCTCAAAGAAGAGACAATTGGCACCGTGGAAGTTCGCGAGTTGTTCCGGGTGCCCCGGCTGGGCGTAATCGCGGGCTCCTACGTTACTTCGGGAAAGGTGAGGCGCAACGCTCAGGTGCACGTGATCCGTGACGGCGTGCGAGTCTACAGCGGGAAGATCGTTTCTCTGCGGCGTTTCAAGGACGATGCGCGAGAGGTTGACCAGGGTTACGAATGCGGTGTGGGTATCGAGAACTACAGTGACCTCAAAGTCGGCGATGTGCTGGAAGTGTACGAGGTCAAAGAGGTAGCCAAGCGACTACACGAGGCCAGATAAGGTGGCCACTTTTCGGCTCGAGCGTGCAGCCAATCTCATCCGACAGGAAGTCAGTCAACTGATCAATCAGGGTGAAGTAAAGGATCCGCGCGTCAACAGTCTGGTGGTCGTGAACCGTGTTGAGGTTTCCAAGGATCTCGATCATGCCCGCATTCATGTCTCCGGCTACTTTGACGACGATGAGCTCGACCGCTGCGTGATCGGGCTGAATAGCGCGGCCGGGTTCATCCAGAGCCGGCTGGCGCGTCGTTTCAGCTTCCGCAATACGCCAAAGATACGGTTCATCGCCGACCGCACGCTGCAGCAAGGGTTTGAGATAACCGAACGTCTGAAATCGCTCGATGAACAAGAACGGATTGATCCTGATTGACAAGCCGGCGTCGGTCACCTCTTTTGCGGCGTTAGGGCGTATCAAGCGCGCGCTGGGAACCACGAAGATCGGACATACCGGAACGCTCGATCCGTTTGCCACCGGACTGCTGGTTGTGCTGGCGGGCAGCTACACGCGCCTGGCAGATCTGGTTACCGGACTGGACAAGCGCTACCAGGCAGTCGTGAGATTCGGCGTTGCAACCGACACGCTCGATTGTGATGGCCGGCAGACCGCGCAGTGCGACCCTCCGACCGAACAGCGGTTGTGCGAGGTGATACAGCGGTTTGTAGGCGTGTTGCAGCAGCAACCGCCGGCGTATTCGGCACTCAAGATCGGCGGTACTCGCGCCTACAAGCTGGCGCGGTCGGGTGTTGCGGTCGAAGTTGCAGCGCGAACGGTACAGGTTTTCGAGCTTAGGCTGCTCAGCTATCAGGCCTCATTGGCTTGCATCGATATTCACTGCTCAAAGGGAACCTACATACGGTCGCTGGCGCGCGATATCGCCGAGGCGTGCGGCAGTTGTGCCCACGTGCAGCAGCTTAATCGCACCTCGGTCGGACCGTTTCAACTCCGGCATGCGGTCCGCGTCGAGGATTTTGACTCCCGCCGCGATCTCTGGAGTGCGGACCGCTTTATCAACACGGTTCCGGGAGTACAGGTGCTGACTGTCAGCCGGACAGCCGCCGAGCGCGTAGCGCACGGCACAGCACTGAGAGTCCGCGACATCACGGCAGGTTCACTGCAAGCCGGAACCTGTGCTTTGCTGGATGAGGATCACAACCTGTTGGCGATAGCGGACTACGACGGCCAGGGATTCCGTTATCGTTGTGTGCTTAGGGGTGCGGGTTGACACGCGGCGGGCTAATGCTGATAATGTTGATTCAGTAGTTTGATACGCAACAGACCATATTGCAATCATATACAGCATAGGGTATCAAGGAGTTGAGCATGTCGGTAACGAAGGAAGAGAAGGCGCAGACGGTCGCCCAGTTTGGGGGAGAAACCGCCAATACTGGAGACACCAAGGTTCAGATCGCACTTCTCACCAGGAGAATCCAGCACTTGACCGGACACTTCAAGACGCACAGCAAAGACCACGGCTCACGTCGCGGGCTACTCAAACTCGTCGGTCGGCGGAGAAGACTTCTGCGTTACCTGCAGAACAACGATCTCGACGGCTATCGGGAACTGATCGCGCAACTCGGCATACGAAAGTAGAACGAAGGAAAACTCATGCATACAGTAACGCTCCGTGTCGGAAAGAACGACCTGATTCTTGAATCGGGCCGTATGGCGAAGCAGGCCAACGGGGCCGTCTTTGCGCAGTACGGCGGTACGTCGGTCCTGGCGACGGCCTGTTGCTCGGCGAAGCCGGTGCAGGGACTCGACTACGTTCCCCTTCAGGTGGAATACAACGAGAAGTACTACGCTGCCGGGAAGATTCCCGGAGGGTTCATCAAGCGCGAGACACGGCCCAAAGACAAAGAGATTCTGGTTAGCCGTCTCATCGATCGTCCGATGCGCCCGCTGTTCTCCAAGGCGTTTCAACGCGATATCCAGGTTGTGCCTACCGTCGTGTCGGCCGACCAGGTGAACCCTCCGGATGTCGTAGCGATGGTCGCGGCTTCGGCGGCTGTTTTTGTTTCCGACATACCGTTTGATGGCCCCGTAGGGGCCGTGCGGGTCGTTTCGTACAAAGGTGAACTGGTCGTCAACCCATCGTTTGAAGAGATCGCCGCAGCCGATCTGGATATCACTGTTGCCGGCACGGAACTGGGGATCACGATGGTCGAGGGTGGCGGTGAGCAGGTGCCCGAGCAGCTGCTGCTGGATGCTATCGAGTTCGCCCGTCAGCCGATTCAAGATCTATGCCGTGTGCAGCGTGAGCTGCGCGATCTCTGCGGGCGCGAAAAGCTGCCGCTGGTCGAAGATGCCCGTTCGCTTGCTGCCGGCGACGAGATTCTTGACTTCGCACGGCCGAAAATGGAGCACGCCTGTTTCGTCAAAGGTAAGATGGTGCGCAGCGCGGCGATTAAGGCTGTTGCGGACGAGACCAGAGAGCGGTTTGCAGACCGGATTACAGAGGAACAGGAAGCGCTGTTGGCCGCGGCGATGGATAATCTGGAACAGGACGTCGTGCGTAGATCCATCCTTGACCGATAGGTGCGTACCGACGGTCGTGGTCCGGAGGATATCCGTCCGATCAGCTGTGAAGTCGGAGTGCTGCAGCGAACTCACGGTTCGGCACTGTTCACGCGCGGTGAAACACAGGCCCTGGCAATAACAACACTCGGTACGGTATACGACGAGCAGATCATGGACGACATCGAAGGTGACCGTCGGCAGAACTTCCTGTTGCACTACAATTTCCCTCCGTTCTCGGTCGGGGAAACCGGGCGCATGGGTACCGGGAGGCGCGAGATCGGGCACGGTCACCTGGCGCACCGGGCGCTGGAAGCGGTCGTGCCGGCCAAGAGCGACTTTCCGTACACAGTGCGGTTGGTTTCGGAAGTCCTCGAATCCAACGGGTCCTCGTCGATGGCCACCGTATGCGGTGCAAGCCTTTCGATGATGAATGCCGGTGTGCCGCTGGCGAAGCCGGTGGCCGGCATCGCCATGGGCATGGTACAGGAAGGCGAGCAGTCGGTCATTCTCAGCGATATACTGGGTGAAGAAGACCACCTGGGTGACATGGATTTCAAGGTTGCGGGGACCGCAGACGGCATCACCGCCTTTCAGATGGACATCAAGGTCAAGAATGTAGCTCCTGAAGTGATGAAGCGTGCGCTGGAGCAGGCCAGAAGCGGCCGAATGCACATTCTTTCAAAGATGGCCGCCGCAATCGACCGGCCAAGCGCCAGCCTGTCGGAGTACGCCCCGCGGATCATTACGTTCAAGGTTGATGTTGAGCGCATCGGACTGCTGATCGGCCCGTCCGGAAAGACCATCAAGGGTATCAGCGAACGGTATGGTGTCAACACCAACATCGATGACGACGGTAGCGTAACCATCTACTGCAAAGAGAAGGAGTCTGGTGAAGCTGCCATGGCAGCGTTCATGGCCTTGCTTGAGGAACCCGAGGTCGGAAAGGTCTACGAGGGAGTCGTCAGACGGATAGTTGACTTTGGTGCGTTCATCGAGTTTCTTCCGAACAAGGAAGGATTGTGTCATATTTCCAAGCTCGCCGGACATCGCGTCGAGTCGGTCAGTGACGTTCTGCAGATGAATCAGTCGGTACCGGTCAAGATTATCGAAATAGACAAGATGGGGCGTGTAAATCTGAGTCTGATCTACGAAGGCAGTGATGAGAATATCCGGCGTGATAACCGAGGGCCGGGGCGCGGGCGCGATCGGGACCGAGATCGGGACACCCGGCGCTCCTCGAGCGGCCGGCATCGGTGATTGCCGACGGCGTGCCGACCGTCCGGTTTGAGGCAGCTGCCGGACTCGAGCCGATGTACGCCACAGCGGGTGCGGCGGGAGCTGATCTGAAAGCGAGGCTGGATGAACCGCTGGTGGTACTGCCGGGTCAACGTGTTCGCGTTCCTACCGGTGTGCGCTGTGCGCTGCCGGAAGGCTACGAAGGGCAGGTTCGGCCGCGGTCGGGACTGGCGGACCGCCATGGGCTCACGGTGTTGAACGCACCCGGAACCGTAGACAGCGATTATCGCGGCGAGATTCAGGTGCTATTGGTGAACCTGGGTAACTCGGTGTGTACGATACAACCGTATGACCGGATCGCCCAGCTGGTAATTGCCCCGGTCACGCGTGCCGTCTTCGAGAGTGGCGAGCTCAGACAAACCAGCCGGGGCTCCGGAGGCTTCGGCTCGACCGGGGTGTAGGTCGAAGTTCAGAGCGGCGATGAAGACAACCCGATCGTACAGACGGGTCTCACTCTACCTTCTGCAGGAGTTCCTGCTCTCATTCCTGGTTGCATTTCTGTTCTTCTTCTTCATCTTCTTCGTGAACCAGATGCTGCTGCTGGCACGTGACATACTGACCCGTGATGTCGCTCCGTTCGATGTCGTGCGTCTGATCTGGTATTCACTGCCGTCGATTGTTGCGCTTTCTTTTCCGTTTGGATCGCTGGTAGGTGCGCTGATGGCGGTCGGTAGACTCTCCTCGGACAACGAGATTCTGGCGCTGCAGGCAGCCGGGATGCCGCTGTTGCGGTTGGCGCTGCCGTTTCTGACGGCCGGTGTGCTGCTGTCGGTGGGCTCATTTGTGATGAACGACTACTTCCTGCCGGTGGGAACCATCAATTTCGGTTCGTTGTACCGTGAGCTGCTCTACGCGAATCCGGGGCTCGAACTCGAACCGTTCTCCATTAATCGCTACCAGGAGAGCATCATGATCACCGGCGCGGTGGACGGGGGCCGAATCGAGGATCTGGTGATCATAGAGCAGGATGACCGCGGGGCGCGAAGAGTTATTCTGTCGCGAAACGCCCGGTTCGGCGAAGAAGGGAACGACGCGGTTATCTCGCTGGAGCTTTCCGATGTGTTCAGTCAACGGGTAGACGCGCGAAACCGGGAGCAGTACGACTGGCTGAGCGCCGAGCAGATGCAGTACAATATCCTCCTGCGCGACATAGCTGTGGCTTTGCGTTCCCCGGGACCTCGAGAGATGAGTTCGGTGGACGTCTACCGCGAGATCGAAGCGAAACGGCGCAGTCTGTCGCAACGCCTGAGCGAGCATCAGAAGGCAATTGATTCCCGCCTGCGCGATCTGCATCTGGAGTATGCGGCGATCACGCAGCAGTACGCCGATTCGGACGCGGACCCGGCGCAATGGCACCCGGCGCTGCATCGGCGCCTGGAGTCAATCCAGCGCGATGCCGCGCGACCGATAGTCGATCGTAGTCTTCAGATCTACGAGATTGAATATCACAAGAAGTTCTCAATTCCGTTTGCTTGCCTGGTATTCGCGCTGTTTGCCTTTCCGGTTGGTCTGACCTCGCGTCGCAGCGGTCGCTCGGTCGGGTTTGGACTTGGACTGCTGGTTTCGGTCATTTACTGGGCCATGCTGATCGGTGGACAAACGCTGGGGGTTCAGCGTACCGACATCTCGCCGTTGCTGGCGATGTGGGTGCCGAATATTGTAATAGCAGCCGGCGGTGCCGTCTTTCTGCTTATAAGGTTACGCAGATGAAGCGGCTGGATTTGATGTTGGTGCGGGGATTCCTGCCGTTGCTGGTGATCAGCCTGCTCTTCTTTGTGCTCATGCTGCAGTTGATCGAGTTGTTCGGAAACATTGTGCAGTACCTGAATATGGAGGTTCCGGCGGCGGCCGTTGTGTCAGTTCAGTTGCTCTACGTCCCGCGCGGGATACTGTATGCACTGCCGATTGCGACGCTGTTTGCCGGGTCTCTGGCGCTCAGCATACTCTACAGTAACAATGAGTTGATATCGGTGTTTGCCGCCGGTGTTTCGCTGTACCGTTTTGTCGCACCGTTACTGGTGATCGGCGCGCTGCTCAGTGTCGGGGCCTTGTTTTTCGAGGAACGCGTGGCAGTTCCCGCCGATCAGCAGCGAGCGAGCCTGTCGGAGGAACTGCTGCAGCTGGGCCGCACTTACTCGGGCAGCAACGTAACGGTGCTGTCGCAGCAGCGACGTGTTGTCTATTATGCCGATTACTACAACGACGTCACGCAGAGCCTTAACGGTGTGGTAGTGCTGGAACTGAGCGCCAACGGGGGATTGCTGCGGCGCATTGATGCCGATTGGGCGCAATGGGAGGAAGATCGTTGGGTCTTTCACCGGGTTCGGAGCTACGAGTGGGATCAGACCGGCCGCGACCTGGTAGCGCGTCAGGCACAGCGGTTCTCTGCTCCGCGCTTTGACGAACCTCCGGCGACCTTTGGACGCGGCTTGCGTGACGTTGACCAGATGAGCCTTGCCGAGGCGCGTGATCATGTGATCTCACTGCGACGCGCAGGACTGCCGTACCGTTCCGCGTTGACCAGTTACCATGAACGCTTCTCGTTCGCGCTGACACCCCTGGTGGTTGCCGGGCTCTGTTCAGCGATCGGCGGGCGCTTCAAGCGTAACATACTTCTGATGAGCCTGCTGGTCTCGCTCTGTCTGGCCGTGCTATACTACGTGACCGGAATGGTTACCGGGCTGATGGCGCAGTCCGGCATTGTTGCGCCGGTCGTTGGAGCCTGGACGCCGATTCTGCTGTTCGTGGTTTCCACTCTGGTGTTATTTCGATACTCACGTACCTAGCGGAAGCCGATGATCAGCATAACGGAGAGAGACAGCGGCACCCGCGCGCGTGCCGGCGTGCTGCACCTGCCTCACGGTGACGTTGCAACTCCGGTCTTCATGCCGGTTGGCACTGCGGCAACGGTGAAAGCGGTGCGGCAGGAGGATCTGGAGCAACTCGATTTCCGTTTGATTCTAAGCAACACTTATCATCTCTATCTGCGGCCGGGCATGGAGGTCATTCGGGCCTATGGCGGTTTGCACCGCTTCTGCGCGTGGAACCGCAACATCCTGACCGACTCGGGCGGGTTTCAGCTGTTTTCGCTGGCAACTCTGCGCAAGATTTCTTCTGAAGGTGTTCAATTTCGTTCACATATCGACGGCAGCCTGCAGCGATTCACCCCGGAACACGTCGTGGACATCCAGCATGAGTTCGGCAGCGACGTACAGATGGCGCTCGACGTCTGTACGCCACACGGGATAAGCTACCGGGAATCCGAGGATGCCGAGAGAATAACGGGCGAGTGGGCGGAGCGAGCGCGGCGAAGGTGGCTCGAGTCGGGCGGCAAAGAACGCAGCGCGCTCTTCGGGATCGTGCAGGGCAACTTCTTCGATGACCTGAGACGGCGTAGCGCCGAACGGATCTGCGGGCTGGATTTCTGCGGAATTGCGCTCGGCGGACTGTCGGTCGGAGAGCCTTTTGCGCAGTTCTGCGATACATTGGCGTATACGGCGGCGCTTCTGCCGCAGGAGAAGCCGCGATACCTGATGGGAATCGGGACCCCGGACTACATCCTGGAGGCGGTCCGCAACGGGATCGACATGTTTGACTGCGTGTTCCCCACGCGCGCGGCGCGAAACGGCACAGCCTTCACGCACGAGGGGCGAATTCAGTTGAAGAACTCGCGACATACCGGTGTCGATCTTCCGATAGAGAACGAGTGCGGCTGTCCGGCGTGCCGCCGCTACAGTCGCGGCTACATCCGCCACCTGTTCAAGTGCGGCGAGATACTGGGACCGGTTCTAACCACGCTCCACAATCTGTTCTTCCTCAAGAGTTTCACCGACGCCGTTCGACAATCTATCGTAGAGGGCCGGTTTGGGGAGTTTTCCCGTTCCTACGCCCAGTGGTACTGCACCCATGGCGCAAGAACAGTCGCTGAGACGTAGCACGCTCTCGACCCTGGTGGTCATGGGGGCAACCTCTGCATCGCGCTTACTGGGGTTTGTCAGAGTGGCGGTTATTGGAGCGATCTTCGGCGGATCCGGTGAGGCCGATGTCCTCAACCTGGTTTTTAACATTCCCAACAACCTGCGCAAACTGCTGGCTGAGGGTGCGCTCTCTTCAGCCTTCATTCCGGTACTCAGCACGACAATTGTGGAGGACGGTAGCGGCGAGTCGTCGCGACGCATCGTGCGTCTGGTTCTTACACTGCAGCTCGTGATTCTGCTGCCGTTGATGCTGTTATCGGTGCTTTTCTCCAGCCAGATCGTCGGGGTAATCCTCGATTTTCCCGAACCGGCCAGGCAGGTGCTGGCTTCGGATCTGTTTCGGTGGCTGATCCACTATCTGCTGCTTATCAGCATCAGTGCGGTGCTGATGGGAACCATCAACTCGCATAACCGGTTCCTGGTCCCGTCGCTGACGCCGCTGCTGTTTTCGATATCGGTGATCGGCGCCATCGTGCTGCTGCACCGCAGAATGGGGATCTTTGCGATGGCGGTCGGCGTGCTGGCAGGTGGAGTGCTGCAAATCCTGTTTCAGGTACCGCAATTCATCAAGCTCGGTTACGACTTCCGGCCGTCGTTTCGTTTTGGCGACCAGCGGTTCCGTACGGTCATGGCACAGTGGCTTCCGGTGGTTGGAACGGCATCCATTTACTCCATCAACCAGCAGGTGGCAATGCTGTTCGCAAGCGGCCTCGAAGACGGTAGCGGATCGGCGATGACCAACGCTTTGACTTTCTGGCAGTTACCGTTCGGCATTTTTGGTGCGTCGATTACAACGGTACTCTTCCCGCGCATGAGCCGACAGTTCGCGGCCGGTGACAATCAGGGGCTGCAGCAGTCGCTGCAGTACGGATTTCGCTACCTGATTGCGCTTCTTGTGCCTTCGGCGGTTATCATGGGAATGCTTAGTCACGAGATCGTGGCGGTGGCGTTACAGAGGGGAGTATTCCAGCCGCGATACACGGATCTGGCGGCGCGCACGCTGCGCGGTTTCTGCCTCGGCTTGCTGAGCGTGGGTGCATTCAGCTTCTTTCAGCGTTTTTTTTACGCTACCGGCCGATTTCGCATTCCGCTGTTAACCGCCGGGGTAGCCTTCGTGCTCGATGTGGGACTCTCCCTGTGGCTCAAAGAGACCCGACTGCGGGTAGTCGGGCTGGCGATCGCCAACTCGGCAGCGTTCACAGTTGCGCTGGCTCTGATGATTCACCAGGCGCATCGAATGCTCGGTGGGCTGGATTTCCGTCGAATTGGTGTTACGATGGGGAAAGTGACGCTTTCTGTAGCACCGGTGGTACTCTTCATTCGTCTCTTCTTGAGGCACAGCGGTGCGTGGTGGATGGAGGGCAGCACACTAGCCAATCTGCTGCGTCTGACGGGAGTGGCCGGCGGCGCGATCGGAATTCTTCTCATAATGTATTATTTTCTGCAAGTTGAGGCGTTTCGGACGTTGATAGGGAGACAGAAGCGATGAGAACCGAGTGTGGCCACGGTCGTTGGTTGCTGCTGCTGCTGACGCTGCTGCTGCTGACGGGTGATCCGGCAGGGGTGAAGGTCTCAGCGCAGGAGGGTGGCGAAGAGGGCATTCCGGGGTTGCCGGAGCCCGAACAGCAGCAGCAACCCGGTCTTCCCGGCGAGGACGCGTCAGACGCTGTGCAAGGACCCCCGGCCGGCGGGGAACCAGGGATCGAGGCGGAGGATGGGAGCCAGAGGCCGCGGGGACCGATTGATGATTGGCGCGACACGCTCATGTTCGGGATGGACTCGGAAGTCATGTCGCTGCTGGAGAGCTTGCTGGAGCAGCGTGAGGAGCGTTTGCACGAGGAAATCGCAGAGTTGTTCGATTCCTCGTTTAACCCGCGGCTACGACGCAGGATTCTGGAGTTCTTCACCGAGATGCGCTACGCGGGGGCCGAAGAGCGTGCATTACTGATCCTGAGTGAGCCGCGCGAGCACCCCAACGACCTGGTAGTGGCCGGTGTGCGGTACATCGCGGCTGCCGTGGAGAGGCCGTCGCGCGAAACATTGCAGGCACTGCATCGGATCAGCGACAGCCCCCAAACGGTGTTGGCGGAGAGCGCGGTGCGTGCGATAGGGCGACGCGGCGGTGATGATGACATCGAGCAGTTGCTGGTGCGGCTGAATGATCGCCGCACGGCGACCGGTCTGCGCGGTGCGGTTGTGCTGGCACTGGGCGAGCTGCGTGCGGCCGAGGCGGTTGATGAGCTGATCCGCATCAGCGGAAACAGCAGCGAAGACGCAACGGTGCGACGCTACGCGGCTGATTCACTCGGGCGTATCGGTGATCCGCGCGCGATTGACGCGCTCAGCGCTCTGGTAACCAGCGAAGACACGCTGCTGCGGGCCTACGCGGTGAATGGTATCGGCCATTTCCAGGGTGAACAGGTCGAACGGGTTCTGACCAACGCGCTGCGTGATTCGTTCTGGCGCGTGCGCGTATCCGCGCTTCAGGGGATTGCGCGTCACGGCATGACCGATGCCGTTCCGGCGGTCATCTTCCGAGCTGAACGGGACCCGGAGGTTCCGGTACGCAGTCAGGCGTTTGAAACACTGGCTCAACTTGATGACCGGCGCGCGCGTACGTTCTTGCGCGAATTCGTGCTGAATGAGCGCAACAACGAGGCACTGCGCATAACCGCATTGCAGAAGATAGTGCAGTACGACGCGGCGGCACACCTCGAGCTTGTCGAAACGCTGATCGACGGCGAATACAACAAGTCTCAGTCGCGTATTCTCGATCAGATCGGAAGGCTGCTTTCGACTTCCGATCAGAGGCTGCCGAACCGTGTTTACGAACGGCTCCTGCACCATCCCAACTTCGTGATTCAAATCTACGGTCTACGCGCGGCCGGACGCCACCGCTTGAGCGGTCTCCGCGCGCGTGTGACGGAAATGACCGAAGAACCGTTCCATCAGGCGGTCCGTCGCACAGCGCACGACGCGCTGGAGCGGATGTAACGCGCCGGCCCGAGTGCCGGCAGCGACGCGCGTCGGCCGGCACGGGCCGCCGGTACGCGGCACTATCAGCACTCGGCGTTCAGAAATCCGCGACTTCGATACTCTCGACCCGGTAATGATACGGCGTCTCGTTGATCTCGAACTGGAACTCCTCGTTCGGTTTGCGGTTGTAGAGTTCATTACCGAGGGGTGAAAGGTAGGAAATGATGCCCTGTTCCGGATTGGACTCCCACGGCCCCAGCACGGTGTAGTGCTCAGATGTTCCGTCGAGCAGGTTGGAAAGAGTCACCGTGGAGCCAAACGTCACCGTCGACGGGTCGACATCGGTCTTACGCACGATCTGCGCGCGATCGAGTTCCTCGGTAAGCCGAGCCGCCTGGCTGTTCAGCTGGTCCTGGCGTTCCTTGGCGGCCTTGTACTCGGCGTTTTCGCGTAAGTCTCCGTGAGACAGTGCTTCACTGATCTCCTTGGAGTTAGCGGGCACCTCCACGTCGTGAATACGCTTGAGCAGCTTCTGCTTCTCTTCATAAGAGGTTCCGGTAACAATGAACCCACGGCTGACGGTCTCCTTTTCCTGCTCACCGTAGAACTTGAAGTCCGGGAAGCGGTCAAGAATACACTGCTTGAGTTCGAGAACCAGCGACGGATCAAGCTCGGTTACATCCGAGACCAGCGTATAGATACGGTTGATCGAGTCCTCATCAGCTTCGTGGAGAAAGCTGGTAAGATGCCCTTCCTTGAACAGGAAGGTGTGCACCTGGCGATTGAGCTTGCGATTCTCGGTGACGTCACGGCGGTTATCGACGTCGCGCGCCGTGAGGTCGAGAATATGAATCATCCCGATCAGGATCTTCTCGTAGTCGACGTCCATCTGCTGCAGCCAGGCGTCGTTCAGGCAGTTGCGAATCATCCAGACGAAGGCCTCGCGCCATTCGCGATAATTCCTGGACACATCGCTGAACAACCGCCGCAGCTCATCGGTCTTATCGTGGCGTTCAAGGTCACCGATGATGTCACGTGACAGATGGTAGGGGAATAGACGCACGTAGTACGCGGGCCAGTCGGGAAGCTGGTTTCTGATCTCTCGCAGGAACTTGCGTCGCAGTCCGGTATCGCTGATTGAGGCAAACAGCTCCTCGACGCCGTCGACCTGGTCGAACAGAGGTCGGAAATCGAGATCAACGCCGGGGTTCAGGTAGGGATAGCTCTTGACCACGTCGCGCACAATCAGGAAGCTGCTGATTACCTGTTCTCCGATTGATGCCGGCGCGCGCAAGTACGTGACAAAGAAATCGAACATCTCGCGAAACATGTCGGAATCCGGGCCGCTCTTGTCGTATTTCTCGATATGGTCGAGGTATTCGTAAAGCAGGGTGACCCGGTCGAAGAACCCCTTGGCCGCCTTGAACTTGTTGAAAACCTTCTCTTCGTAGGTTATCGGTTGTTCACGCACCACGAAATGATCGAGCTTGTCGGCCGGATTGCCGAACTGCTTGTTGGTCTTGAGAATCTGGCGTGCCTTGGTGCTCCATGCCGACCATTCCTTCGGCTCCAGGATGTGCGGCACCAACTCGGCCTTGATCTTCTTCATGTCCGCGGCATTGCCGGAGCTGCGGATCACGGTTCGCAGTGCCCAGGCGATGTCGCTCTTGACCTTCTGATGCAGTTTGTCTCTTCTGATCACGCTGCGCAGTACCCAGATGTGTTCCCTGGGCAGCGTGTCGAGCGCGCTGACGGCCATCTTGAGCGACATCTTGTGATTGCGCTTGCGCGCGAAATCGATTGTCACTGTATCGTCGGCAACCGATTTGATCAGACCGACGCCCCAGGCGCGGTGAAAGACGAAGTTACCGGCATCGAAAGAGATATGCTTTTCGAAATCGGCAATTGCGTCGTGGATGTTACGCCAGCTCTGGGTCAGGTTGGAGACCTTGATGAACTCATCGAGCTGGCTGTGGCCGGAGTAGAGCTCCCGGTAGCACTCGGTGATTTCCTTGCGCGCCCACGGGTTCTTGCTGTCGTAGTTGAGAATGCGCTTGAGGATATCGATGGCGCGGTTCCAGTTGGCCTGCTTCTTGAAATGCGGGTAGAGGTCCTCGAGAAGCTGGACCGCACGGTCCTCGCTCAGCGATTTTGCGATCTTGCCCTCGGCATGATAGAAGAATTCCGTGTCCTCCGGCGCATACTGTATCAGGCGGTGCCACACTTCCTTGACGGCGTTGAAGTTCTTCTTGTTGATGTAGCGGTGCAGTGCTTTCTTGTAGTAGTCAACCGCTTCCTCGACATTGCCTTCCTGTTCCTTCTGGTCGGCCAGGTGGCGCACGATGTCGGCTTCTTCGAAATCGACGCGGATCAGCTGCTCCCACACTCCGGTCAGCTTCTCGGACTGATTCTCACTCGAATAGCAGTCGGCGAGAGTACGCAACGCGACCTTGTTGGCTCCGAACTGCAGAATTCGTTCGGCCAGGAACTCCACGATTCCCCACTTGCGGTTGTCGGTAAAGATACTGATCAGGGTTATCAGGTTGGCATCGTCGACCACCTGGCGTCGCAGATGGATGACCCCGGAGAGGTAGAGGGCTATGATACTGTTGCGACTGTGCTGAAGATGCTCGGCGCACGCTTCGTTGACTTCGTCTTCAAGCCCCGAGGTAAAGATCTGCTCGAGCATCTGATCGAGCTCTTCAAAATTGTGAACGGTGTAGTTATTCAGCGTGGCACGAGTCCATTTTTCTTCATTGAGGGCCTCGGTAACGGTTGCCAGCAGGTTGCCCGTGAGCGTCTTTTCCGCCATTTTCATCTGCTCCTGTCTCAATTGGTGTACTGATGATAGATCCTGGAATCAACGCTTCGTATCTTCAGCAGGACTTCATCGATCTTGCTCTGATCTTCGTGCGTGTTCACATAGTGATCGATCAACCAGAAGTAGCGGTTGAACAATCGTGCCTGAGCCGCAGAGTTGGATTGCCGCGTGTCACTGTACTCCCGCTCGAGGGCGTAAATTGACTGCTTCAGTTTTCCGTACTCGATGGATCGCAGTTCTCTTTTCACCGTGAACACGCCATACAACACTCCGTACACCGGAATCCATTCTTCGAGAGCCGGGCTCTCAAAACCCAGTTCACGAACCTTCTCCACTAGACGGCTGATCATCTCGGATTCGAGGACCTGAAGGTCAATTGCCCCCGCTCCGATGAAGAACGCTTCACGGAAGAACGCCTTTGACTTCTGCACCTCGTTGACCAGCGCGTAACAGTCGGCGAGTTCCGCCAGAGTTTGCGGATCGTCTCGTCGGCCCGCCGCGGCCTGCTCGAGATACTCGAGGGCGCGGTCGTACTCTCCCATCCCCTTGTAGCAGCGGCCAAGCCGCAGCAGAAGCTCGCTTTCGGCACCGCCGGACTCGTCGTACAGCTTCAGATAGTGGTCCAGTGCCTGTCCGAAGACGTGATGCCGGATGGCGTACAGACACTTTTCCGACCGTTCTCCCACGCGGTCCACAAAGCTGTGAAAGAGCCGCCATTGGCCCGTCAGATACTCGGCACGCTCAAATTGCTCGCCAATCGTATCCGCGGTTGCCTGGCGGTCTTTCCAGAAGTTCACATATTTCAGCGAAGTAACAACTTCCGCGCTGTCGAAATCGACCGACAGTGCACGCTCGATCAGTTCAGCGGCACGGTCTATCTGCCGCTGCTTGAGCAGGTTGTATGATTGATCCAGCAGGCGTTGAACCTGTTCTTCATTCTGGCGTACATGATCCTGGGACATGACAGTCTGGCGACACACCTAGATTTAGTCACAGGATATACCATCAGGCGTGTGATAGTCAACGCGTGGTTCAGGGGGTTGCCCGTAAGCGGGTGTTGCGTGACCGGTCCTTGCGGTGCAGCGGGTTGCGCGCGAAGAGGGCGTTAGACCGTTTGAACCCGACGCCAGCATGCGCTATGATGGGTGCGTACACGAGCAAACGCCCGACAAGAGAGGCTGATATGAAGTACCGAGGATCGATCCTGCTTTTGAGCGGTCTGATGCTGGCGGCTGTTCCTTTGCTGTATGGCGATACGCAGGCTGCGGCGCGTCGATTGTTCGATGAGGCGATCGTGCTGTTTCAGAGCGGTGAACTCGAGCAGGCGGCCATGCAACTCAGGCGGGTTACAGAGAGCGCGGCGGCTGAGCAGTTGCACCCGGAGGCGTGGTACTGGCTGGGTCGAGTACGGCTGGTGCAGCAGGATGGTGTTGCGGCTGCGCGATACTTTGATCACGTGATCAGGTCGTATCCCGATCACCCAAGGGTATCGGACGCTTTCTATCATCGCGCTCGGGCGCGGTTGAGCACCGGTGAATACCAGGCGGCGTTGGTCCAGTTCGAGGGGTTTGTCAGTCGCTATCCGGACAGCGACTACGTTGCCAACGCCTATTACTGGGCGGGTGAGGCGCTGCTGGCGCTCGGGCATCGTGAACGCGCGGCGCGACTGTTTCAGACTGTAATCGATGAATATCCAACCAGTTTTCGTGTCGAAGCCGCCGGCTATCGACTCTCGCTTATCGAACTCGGTGAACGCGACGAGCAGTTGCAACGGTTGCTGCAGTGGAGTCACGAGGAACACCTGCGTACTATCGAGGCCTTCCGTCGCTCGCGCAGCGCATACGAGGAAGCGCTGGCGGCCTATCGTGACGGCGTGGACGGGACGCTTTCCGCTGATGAGCGCCAGGTCGCGCGGTTACGCGCGGAGATAGCCGAGCTGGTAACCCAATTAGACGCCGCGCGGGCCGAGTTGCAGCGCGTGCGTGAGGCGCGCGGCGATGTGGCCGTCGAGGGTGAGCTTGCCAATCGTCTGCGTGTGGCGGAAATCAAGGAGCAGGCGCTGTTGGTCAAGGAACGGCTGTTGCGCGACCTCGAACTGGCCGGGGAGTCGCCGCGATGAAACCGCTGGTGCTGTTCTGCTCGCTTATGCTCTGTCTGGCGGTTGGAGCGTGGACGCTGGAGAGTAGTGACGGCAGCCTGACGGTGCGGCTGGATCCCGCCGGCGGAAGCTTCTCTTTGCACGCGGTCGGACCGGGCGGTCTGACTACTGCGCTGTTGTTTGAACCGGACCCGCGTACCAGCGGCATCAGCGTTCTGGAAGGCAACCGTATTCACCGCATGGGCACCGGAGGCGGTTTTGAACGCAGCGTCGAAGAACGCGACGGCTGGATCGGTATTCGTTGGCGCTCGGCTACGATTGAGGTTGAGCAGCGCTTCACGACGTCCAACGGCGTCAGCGGGGTCGCCAACGGCGAGGTCAGGGTGGTCAATCGCTCCGAGTCGGCGCGCGTGGTGGCGGTGCGTTACCTGCTCGATACGTGGTTGGGTGAACAGCGCGAAGTGCACTTTGTGACCGGCGACGGACGCGAGATCCGCAGCGAGTACCGCATGGAGCCGGGGCCGCATAACAGTTACTGGCTTTCATCAGACGGTCAGATTGCGCTTTTCTTTCTGGTCGGCGGGGAAGCGATCACCGATGCCGACGCAGTCCTCTTTGCCAACTGGAAGCGGTTGAAAGACGCCCGCTGGGACTATGTGGTACGCGCTGATCGCTCGTTTGATCTGATTCCGTATTCCATGAACGATTCAGCGGCGGCAGTCTACTATGCTCCCCGGACGCTGCAGCCCGGGGAGACATATCATATCTCATTTGTGGTGGGCCGGGGGGAGGGGCTGGCGCGTACGGCGCAACTGGCGCCCGGGCGGGTAGCCCCGGCCACAGCGGTGCGAGAACGCACACCCGAGCAACGGCGACGTCCGAACGATCGTGCCGCGATCGAGGCTGAAATCGACAGGATCAACGCGCTCTTGAGCGACATAAACCGGCGCCTGGAGTCGGACCGACCGGTGTCGGACGCCGAAGTGGAGGCACTACGGGAGCGTCTTCAGCAGCTGCAGGGCGACCGGTCGCCGCTGTGACGTGCCGGAACGAGTATTGGTATGAAGACCAAGGGGCTGAAGAAGGCTGAACGGCTGTTTCGCACGGCCAGATACGGCGAAGTAATCCGCGTTCTCGAGCCGCAGGTGTTTCTGTATCGTGAGAACGCTGCGTTCTACTACATGCTCGGCGTCAGCTGTTTGCGGACCGGCGACGTCGCGGGAGCCTATTCCTTTCTCAGCCGCGCAACCCACATCGCTGACAGCGACATCCCGTGTCTCCTGGCGCTGGCCGCGGCCGAAGTGCGCCGTCGCCGCTCGGACGAAGCGTTGCAAATCTGGCTGTCAGTGCTGGAGCTTGATCCTCGTAACCGAATCGCCAGGCGCGGCCTGGCACTGTTACGTTCGGCCGATTCCGAGGCCGTGATCCACGAGGCTGTCGAGGGGGAACGGATCGGGCGGTTTCTGCCGCCGGGCGGAATCGCGCTGCCGCGCCGGGCATGGTTGGCCGCGGGGGTTGCAGCCGTGGCGGTGGTGGCCGTCATCGTGACACCGATGGTCGTCGGCCGTCTTGGCGAACGCGGTACAACGGTCGAGCATCGCAGCGGCAGCGAACTGGCGCGAATCGCGCCCGTGGACGTTGAATTGGTCGAGTATCAGGGACAGTTCCGCTACGTTCTGACCGAGCCCGAAATACGCCGCAGTTTCGAACGCATGGGAGACTATTTCAACGCCTTTCGTGACAATCTGGCGATGATCGAGATCAACCGGATTCTCAACTCCAACGCCGCGGCGGATCTCAAACGCCGCGCGGCTCTGATTGCCGACTACATCCGCGCGCCGGGTTTTGCCGACTTCACCGACAACGCGGCCTACGCCGAGGTTGTGCGCGAGCCGTGGTTGTATGCCGGCAGTTACGTCCGCTGGTCGGGTCGTATCAGTAACCTCGACGTGTCGGACGAGGAGATCCGCTTCGATCTGCTGGTCGGCTACGAGACGCAGCGCGTTCTGGAGGGGATCGTGCCGGTGCGGATGCGTTTTGCCGCTCGGCTTCAGCCGGCAATGTCGGTCGAGATAATCGGGCGCGTGATAGCCGATGACCGCCTGCACGAGCTAGAGGTTACGTCTATCCGTATGATTGCCCCCGAGGCCGACTGAGCATGCGTGCGGTAGTCCAGCGCGTTTCCAGATGTCGGGTCGAAAGCATGGGGAGCGTGCGTGCGGAAGTCGACGTCGGGCTGCTGGTCTACCTGGGAGTGGCGGCCGACGACCAGCAGCGTGATATCGACTACGTGGCCGATAAGATCGTTCACCTGCGCATCTTCGAGGATCAGGACCGCAAGATGAACCGTGACGTGCTGCAGACCGGAGGTTCGGTTGTGGTTGTGTCGCAGTTCACGCTGTACGGCGATACGCGCAAGGGACGACGCCCATCGTATAACCGTGCGGCGGGAGCCGTTGAAGCGGAGCGGATCTACCGCGCGCTGATCGAACGGCTTGCAGGTTACGGGGTCGATGTCGGCAGCGGCGTGTTCCAGGCCCACATGGATGTCGTCAGCGTCAACGATGGTCCGGTGACCATTCTGGTGGACTCACGCAAGGAGTTCTGATTCAGGGACCGCCGAAGCGCACGTTCGAGCTACTAAGGGCCGGTTGAATACTGGAACAGTGTCAGATGAAGAGCTTGAGGGACGAATTGAGATAGTCACGGCAGTTGAACTCTTCGAAGAACGGCGAGAGAGACTTCTCTTCATTGATGCGCATAATGATCTCGGCGCTGCGGCGCGCTGAAGACACGACGTGCAGAAACGGCATCTGCTGACGCAGGTCTTCGGGGCAGTCGACCGTATCAACCACCACCGCACGATCAAGCAGTTCTTCTTCGTAGAGCGATCTCAGCCGTTCGATCGCCGGGTCCGAAAAAACCGGGTGCACGGCTGCGATGTTGATCCGGCTCACCTTGCGCTTGCGCAGTTCCTTGACCAGCGTGTAGACACTGCCTGCGGTGTCGATCATGTCGTCAACGATCCAGACTTCCTTGCCCTCGATGGGGGTGTCCGACAGGATGTTGACCGATTCAACGGTGTTGGCCTGCTCGTAGTCGCGACGTTTGTG
Organism: Spirochaetaceae bacterium; assembly: GCA_007693945.1. Lineage (GTDB taxonomy): Bacteria > Spirochaetota > Spirochaetia > DSM-27196 > PWMO01 > PWMO01. The sequence goes on along the minus strand of RECP01000052.1, from coordinate 35,762 downwards.
TGCGATCATCAGGGGGGTTCCGAAGGCACTGGAATAGGTCTTGGCTATTCCCTCGCTGCCGGCGTCTACCGAGCAGAAGAGCCACTGCTTCTGCACTACCTGTTCGAGGTAGTCGGTCGTCTTGATGAAATTGTCGGTGATGTACTCGTTGATCAGTGAACCGGCAGGAACGTCATCTATTGCGCAGACGGCAGGGTCGACCGCGGTCTTGGACTTGTCCGAATGCAGCTGGTAGGTGATGATGTGGTTCACCCCAAGGCTGACCAGTGTCTTGTAATGCACCCAGAAACCGACCGAGTTGCGGCGGGTGGTGCGATCCGACCGCGATGCCGAATAGTAGGGCTCGAACAGAGTGATGCGTCCGGCCTGCGCACGGCGCAGCGCGTCGATGCTGTGGTAAAGCTCGATCTTGGCCTCGTCGACCTCGATGCCAAACTCATTGCGGCTGGCCGTGGCAAACAGAAACACATCCTTGCCGCGCAGTGACGTGTCAACCTCCACTTCCATCTCACCGTCGGCAAATCGCAGCGTCTTGAGTTTGCCGACGAAATCGCGAGGTTTGCCGCTACCGCGGTAGTCCGGGAAGGTCTCAATCTGGAATGCAACGCGCGAGGCGTACTCTCTCATCGAACGGGTCGAAAGTATGAGCAATTCTCCACGCATGTGATGTATATAGCATGCGACCGGAATTCAGTCAAACAGCGAACCGTGGAACGTCATCGCTGATGCCGTGCGGGCGGCAACCACCAGGTGACGGTCGCGCAGGGCTCGGCGGATCTCGTCTATAAGACGCGCCAGCGCCGGGTCGGGGCGCAAGGGTGCGACCATGAAGTACTCGCGCGCCACTCTGCCCCAGGCGGCGTCGAGCAGCCCGGAGGAACGTTGCGTGATCTGCAGCAGCTCAGCACCGGCATCCATGAGGGTTGCGGTTGACGGAGGTACACGGTAGGCGGAGCAGAGCCGCAAGAAGACCGCGCGCAGTGCGGGATCCTGAAAGGTGACGTACTCACGGTTGAGCAGGCTGAGAACGCCGAGCGGCGGATCGATGGTTCGCGGTAGGCCGTGGCTATCGAAGTAAGATTGCTGCAGATAGCGCGCCGCAAGCGTGTGGCGCGCCCAGGGCTGAAAACGCGGCAGACCGTGCAGCAGCCCCTCGACGAGTTGCGGACGATCCTGCGGCTGTTCGGCGGCGCCGGCGAGCAATGCATACGCATCGGCCAGCGAAGCGTCCGCCAGTGCGGTAATCAGATCCAGGTCGGAGAGCGACCGTCCGAGGCTCCGTTGCAGAGTACCGGCGTACGTTGTGTGTGGTGCGCCCAGAGCTGCGGCTGCGCTCAGGCATGCTGCCAGAACGACGGCGCAGGCGGTCTTGGTGCGATAGACGCGGTTGGCCTGCATAGTGAAATTATCGGTGCAAAGGCGGCTATTGACCGTCAAAAACTGCAGGGATAATATGCCAAAAGACAATCGCGGGACCATTTTCCAGTGTGTTAAGCCTGCAGAGACTGTCCGGCAAGAGGGGAAGAGATGGCAAAGAAAGAGTCTTCGGCGGCAATCGGGAACACGGATGACAAGAGCCGCGCGATCGAGGCTGCCAGGCTGCAGATCGAGAAGCAGTTCGGAAAGGGGTCCCTGATGAAACTCGGCGTGGGAGCCGAGCTAAAGAACATTGAAACCATACCTTCCGGGTCGATTCTGCTTGACGAAGCGCTTGGCCTCGGCGGTTATCCGAAGGGCCGGGTGATCGAGATCTACGGCCCGGAATCATCGGGCAAGACCACCCTGGCGCTGCACGCCATCGCGGAAGCGCAGAAGAAGAATGGAATTGCGGCGTTCATCGATGCTGAACACGCTCTGGACCCGGTCTATGCCGGTAATCTGGGCGTCAACATCGATGAGCTGTGGGTGTCACAGCCCGACAATGGTGAGCAGGCACTGGAGATCGCCGAGTCGTTGGTGCGCTCCGGCGCGGTGGACGTCATTGTTGTTGACTCCGTGGCGGCGCTCACACCGCAGGCGGAGATCGAAGGCGACATGGGTGATTCACACATGGGACTTCAGGCGCGGCTGATGAGCCAGGCGCTGCGCAAGTTGACCGGGACGATCTCCAAGTCCGGAACCTGCCTGATCTTCATCAACCAGATTCGTATGAAGATCGGGGTCATGTTTGGTAACCCGGAGACCACCACCGGAGGTAAGGCGTTGAAGTTCTATTCTTCGGTGCGACTCGAAGTACGCCGGATCGAGACTATCACCAAGGGTAGTGACGATGCGATTGGCAACCGGGTGCGCGTCAAGGTGGTCAAAAACAAGGTTGCTTCGCCGTTTCGCAAAGCTGAGCTCGAGATTATGTTTGGCAAGGGAATCTCGTCTTCGGGAAGCTTGCTGGACGCCGCGCTGAAATACGACATGGTGCAGAAGAGCGGCAGTTGGTACTCGATGGGCGAGGAGCGTATCGGGCAGGGTCGTGAGAACGCCAAGACGTTCATCGAATCCAATCCCGATATAGCAGCCGACCTCGAGGCGCGTCTGAGGCCGGTGATGTTTCCGCCTCCCAAACGACGCGACGCTGACGACACCGCTGCGGCCGGAAACGCGGCCGCGGCGGCCGGGAAGCCGGAGCCGGAAGTGGAGGACGAACCCGCGCCCGTCAGGCCGGCCGCAAGCCGCAACAGCGGTGATGAAGGATCCGAAGACGAGCTGTTCTGAGGACCCTGACGGCGTACCCGGTTGCTCGGTGGAGGTGTTTCTCGGTCTGGGTTCCAACGTTGGCCGGCGGCTGGCGCAGATCGACGAGGCTGTTGAGCGGCTGCGCGGACTGCTGCAAAGGATCCGTGTCTCGTCGGTGTACGAGACCGAGCCGATGTACGTTGTCGATCAGCCACGATTTCTCAACGTCGTGGTCAGCGGCTGGACTAGACTCGATGCGCTGCAGTTGCTGGACTGCATCGCCGCAATCGAGGCCGGCGCCGGGCGCCAACGGCTCCCCGGCGAGCGGTACGGTCCACGCCCCCTCGATATCGATATCCTGCTGTACGGAAGACGAATTATCGATACACCACGGCTGAGGGTACCGCATCCGCGTCTGCTGGAGCGCGAGTTTGTTCTTCGGCCGCTGATCGAGCTGGCCCCCGGAATGCGCGATCCGCGCAGCGACGTTGCCCTGGTTGATGCACTGGCGGTCTTGCCGAGTCAGGGTGTTTACTGTTACCGGGCGAACCCGTATAATCGGGGTCGGTCAGGGGAACAACATACATGACGGTGGAACAAACCTCACAGGCACATCACGTGCGCCTTCAGGACTTCGAAGGCCCGATGGACCTGTTGCTATTTCTGATCAAACGATCCGAGATAAACATCTACGACATTCCCGTGGCACAGATTACCGAGCAGTACCTGCAATTCCTTGAGTACTCCGCCAAGGTGGACCTTGAAAGCATCACTGAGTTTTACGTGATGGCGGCAACACTGCTGTACATCAAGTCCCGCATGCTGCTGCCGGTAGAGATGGACCTCGACGACGAGATTGAAGATCCGCGCCGCGAACTGGTTGAACGACTGATCGAGTATCAGAAGTACAAGAAGATTACCGAGCTGATGACCGACAAGGAGCAGGAATCAGAGTGGCTGCTGGAACGCCGCAAGAAGCAGGAGGCGCTTCCGTTTGAAGACAGCGATGAGCTATGGGAGACGATCGATGTCTGGGAGCTGCTGCGCACCTTTTCGACTATCATTTCGAACGTCTCCTCGGACCGGCTACTGGATCTCTACGAAGAGGTCACGGTTAACGAAAAGATCAGTCTGCTCGAGGAACTGCTGGAAGATCGCAACGAATGTCTGTTTACCGAGCTGATTGTCAGACCGCAGTCAACCATGGAAGTGGTCTGCGCGTTCCTGGCGATCCTGGAACTGGTCAAGTCGCGCCGGATCGGTATCGAACAGAATCGAATGTTCGGCGATATCCGTATCCGCAGGAGCGATCATGCAGCTTGAGCGAGAACAGGCTTTGCTGGAATCGATACTGTTTCTGGAGGGCGAGCCGCTGGAGGAGCGGGCACTGGCTCGCATCGCCGGCTTGCCGATCGAGATCGTACGAGCCTGTCTCGAAACAATGACCACGGCGCGACGCGATGATCCAGGCTCCGGACTGGAAGTGTCGCGGGTTGGTGAAGCGGTCAGTCTGGTACCAAAACACGAGTTGTGGGATCAGCTGAAGGAGCGTTACGGCAGGCGCAACGAGAATCGACTCTCGCGTGCCGCGATGGAGACGCTGTCAATCGTGGCGTACTCGCAGCCGATCACCCGGGCCGAGGTTGAGAGTCTGCGCGGCGTCTCGGCCGACGGAATGATCAGGCTTCTGCTGTCGCGCGAGCTCATCCGCGAGGTCGGCAAGAAGGACGCGCCGGGACGGCCGGTGCAATACGGTACAACACGACGGTTTCTGCAGCTGTTTCGACTCAACAGTATCGCCGACCTTCCCAAACTGGATCAGATAGACGAGGAGCGTTTCACCCTCGATGGCTGAAGAACCCAAGCGCCGCAAACCTCCCGAGTATCCGCTGCGCCTGCACGTCTATCTGGCACGCTGCGGCGTTGCCTCGCGGCGCAACGCGGAAAAACTGATCAGCCAAGGACGCGTCGCGGTCAACGGCGCTCCCGTGCGTACTCAGGGTACCCTGGTGGAGGAAGGCGACAGCGTAACGTTTGACGGCCGGCGCGTCTATCCGACGCGCACGATGGTCTACCTGGCCCTCAACAAGCCCAGGAAATACCTGTCGACCAGCAGCGATCCCGAAGGTCGTCCCACCGCGCTGGAACTGCTGGTGAAGGATTTTTCGTTCCGGTTGTTCACCGTCGGCCGTCTTGATTATCTCTCCAGTGGACTGCTGTTGGTTACCAATGACGGTGATTTCGCCCAGGCAGTGATGCACCCGAGTTCGGAGATCGAGAAGGAGTACATCGTCGAGACCAGGCGCGAAATTGCGCGTGAACTGCTCGACCAGTTCCGGCGCGGCGTACACGTGGACGGTGAGACCTATTCCATCGAGTCCTACAGCGTCACGAACCGCTTTCGTGTCAATCTGGTACTTCACGAAGGCAAGAACCGCGAGATCCGGCGCGTCTTCCAGCATTGGAAGATCGGTGTCAAACGTATCCATCGGGTCAGGGTCGGACCGGTGCGTATCAAAGGAATCGGTTCCGGGGAGTACCGCCATCTTACGGACGCCGAGATCGCATGGTTTCTCGACCGCACGAAGGCCAGCCGGAGGAGCTGATGGTAGTTGCAATTGACGGGCCGGCGGGCGCGGGGAAGAGCAGCGTGGCCGCGCGCTGCGCGGCGGAGCTTGGTTTTGTCTACCTGAACTCGGGGGCGATCTACCGTGCGGTGACCTGGAAGGCGCTGCAGGACGGCCTGCAGGATGGTGATGCCGAGCAGATAGCGGCAGCAGCGCGATCGCTGGACCTGCAGTACCGCAACGGAGAACTGATGATCGACGGTCAGCGACGCGACGACGAGCTGCATGGCGCAGCAGTTGACCAGCACGTGGCGCGCCACTCGGCTATTGAAGCGGTGCGCGCGATGGTAAACCGTCGGCTGCACCAGATTGCCGAGCGGCAGGACGTCGTAGTGGAGGGCCGCGATATTACCACGGTTGTGTTTCCCCGGGCCGACGTCAAGATCTACCTCGACGCCTCGGTCGAAACCCGGGCGCGCCGCCGCTGGCAACAGCAGGAGGGCGATCTCTCATTGCAGCAGATCAGTGAACGCATCATCGCGCGCGACGAAGCTGATCGAAGAAAAACGAGCGGCTCTTTGCAACAGGCCGCGGACGCGATATATTTGGATACTTCGGACTTGACCATAGCCGAAGTTTGTGACAGAGTTATACACACCATCCAAAACACCTCAGAATACCAGGAGCTACAGGGTTAATATGGAAGAGAGAGAGGCGCAGGAAGCGCAAAAGCCGCAACAACAGATCCTTCAGGAGCAGCTGCAGGAGCAATTCCTGAAACAACTCGATGAACTCGAGGTAGGGCAGCTGGTGGAAGGCAGCGTGGTGCAGGTTGGCGCTGAGCAGGTCTTCGTTGACATCGGTTACAAGTCCGAAGGCCGTGTACCTCTTGACGAGTTCGACGAACCTCCAGAGGTTGGAGAGCAGGTTACGGTAGTTCTTCTGAGCAAGGAGACCAGAGGCGGGGGCGTCGATGTTTCCAAGAAGAAGGCTGACGAGAAAGCGTTCTGGAAGACCCTCAAGCAGGCGTTTCACGACCGTGAACCGGTAGAGGGCAAAGTGGTACGTACCGTCAAAGGCGGGTTCGAGATCCGGATGCCCGGCGGCATTCGCGCGTTCAACCCGATCTCCAAGATGGATCTTCGGCGCATCGAAGAGCCCGAAGAGTATGTCGACATGACCTCCAAGTTCTACGTAGAGCGACTGTACAGTGATAACCGCGTCAATATCGTGCTCTCGCGCCGCGCCTGGCTGGAGGAAGAAGTCGAACGCCGGCGTCAGGAGTTCTTTGAAACGGTTTCCATCGGTGACACGGTTGAGGGCGAGGTGAAGTCTTTTACCTCTTTTGGGGCGTTTATCGACCTCGGAGGATTTGACGGGCTGCTGCACATCAACGACATGAGTTGGGGGCACGCGACGCGCCCGAAGGACTATGTCAAGAAGGGTGATACGATCCAGCTGAAGGTCATTCGCATGGATGCTGAAGAGAAGAAGATCAACCTCTCGCTGCGTCACATGACTGAAGACCCGTGGAACAGTTTCGAGGACAAATTCGGCGTGGACTCGGTGGTCACCGGACGGGTTACCAAGCTGACCGATTTCGGCGCGTTCATTGAACTGGAGGAGGGAATTGAAGGCCTGGCCCACATTTCGGAACTCTCGTGGGTCAAGCACATCAATCACCCCAAGGAAGTACTCAGCGTCGGTGATGAAGTTGAAACCAAAATTCTCGACTACGACGTGACTCAGGGAAAGGTGTCTCTCGGTCTGAAGCAGGTTCTACCCAATCCGTGGGAAGAATTGCCGGCCAAGTATCCCGAGGGAATGCAGCTCACGCGTACCGTCAAGAAACTCACCAACACCGGTGCCTTTGTGGAGCTTGAGGAAGGTATCGATGCCTTTCTGCACATCGATGACCTCTCGTGGTCGACTCGTCCCCGGAGCCCAGCAGAGATCCTGGAGGAGGGCCAGCAAGTCGAGGTAATGGTTCTTTCGGTTGACCCGCAGAATCGCAATATCCGCGTTGGCGTCAAACAGCTCTCCGATGATCCGTGGGGTCAACTGAAGCGCGCGTACTCGCAGCGCACGGTCGTTGAGGGTGAAATCACCAACATTACCGATTTCGGCATTTTCGTGCGTGTTCAGGGCGGCATTGAAGGCCTGATCAACAAGAACAACCTTGTTGATCCGCGCGTGGAACCGTTTGAGAAGGCCGTCGAGAAGCTTTCGGTCGGCGACAAGATCCAGGCCATCATAACCGAGATCAACCCCGGCCGGCAACGGCTGGGACTTTCGGTGCGAGAGCTGCAGCGCAAAGAGCAGCGCGCGGAGATGCAGAAGTACATTCACGACGATACGGACAACGGTACGCTCACCCTGGGCGAGCTCTTGAAGGAGAAGGGGCAGTCCTGATCGCTGTGGACTCCTGGCGTTCATGTTCAAGTCCGGCGTCGATATTCAAAAGCTCGAGACACTCATCGAGATCAATACGCGTATCAACACGGACTATTCGGATGCCAGGAGCCTGCTGCAGACCATACTGGAATCGGCTACCCGCTTGAGTGAAGGTGAAGCGTCATCGCTTCTGCTGCTGCGTCCCGAAAACAACAAGCTCTATTTTGAGATCGCACTGGGCTCGAAAGGGCCTGAGGTGCAGAAGTTTTCGCTGAATCTCGGCGAAGGGATCGCCGGCTGGGTTGCGCAACACAACCGGTCGCTGGTGGTTAACGATGTCGATCAGGACACGCGGTTTCTTGCGGAGATCGGCAAGCAGATCGGCTTTGACACGCGTTCGATTCTGGCCGTCCCCATGCGTATTCGCGATCGCTGCGTCGGCGTTATCGAGATGATCAACAAGCGCGACGGAAAACCGTTCGACGAAGATGACCGTCAATGGCTGGAGATCTTCGCCACGCAGGCCGCGTTGGCCATTCAGAACGCCCGGTCGTTCGAAAGAGTGCAGCAGGAGATCGCCCTGTTGCAGGATCAGGTAACCAGTCATCAGGGCTACCACAGTTTTGTCTTTCAGTCGTCTTCCATGAAAGAGCGCGTTGCAATGGTAGACCGGTTGGCGGTAACCGACTCATCGGTGCTGATCCTCGGCGAAAGCGGAGTAGGCAAGGAACTCTTTGCCGAGCAGATCCACATTCGCAGCCATCGAAGCACCAGACCCTTTATTCGCGTCAACTGCGCCGCCCTGCCGGAAGCGCTGCTGGAAAGCGAGTTGTTCGGACACGTAAAAGGGGCGTTTACCGATGCGCAGAACGATCGCCGCGGGCGTTTCGAACTGGCGGACAGTGGAACTATCTTTCTGGACGAAATCGGCGACCTTCCGCTGACGCTGCAGGCCAAGATGCTGCGCGTGCTTCAGAACCAGACCTTCGAGCGGGTGGGCTCAAGCCAGCCGATGCGTGTGGATGTACGCATCATCGCCGCCACCAACAAGGATATCGATGAGGCGGTGGCTGAAGGATCGTTTCGTCGCGATCTGTACTACCGGCTCAACGTGCTTCCACTCTACGTTCCGCCGCTGCGCGAACGGCTGGAGGACATTCCGGTACTGGCGCAGCACTTTCTGAACAGGTTCAGACGCGAGATAAAGAAGCAGGTTGCCGGTTTCTCTGAGCAGGCAATGCAGGAGATGCTCTCCTACTCGTGGCCGGGCAACGTGCGGGAACTGGAGAACTCGATAGAGCGTGCCATAGTTACCACCAGGAGTGAGTATATACAACCTGAGGACCTTGCGTTGCGCTCTTCGGGCTCCGCGGAGGAAGAACGCTACATCGGGAAGACGCTCAAAGACTCGATGAACCTGTTCAAGAAACACTTCATTCGCACTACACTGGAACAGAACGGCTGGAATCAGACGGCCACCGCCCGGGTATTGGGCATTCAACGCACCTACCTGTCACGGTTGATCAGGGAACTCGATATTACGCGCTAAAGGAGCATGGTCGATGCCGCAAAGTGAAGCACAAGACAAAACGACTCGACTACTGAACGTTGTCAGCGGTTTTCTGCAACGGCACCGACTGATACTGATCGCGGTTCTGACAGCTGTCGTGGTTATCGTTGCCGCGCTCTTCATCTACCTGGAGGTGCGCTCGTCTCGTGAGCAGACGTCGCGCATGGCTGTGGAAGAAGTTCAGGATCTCTTTCGGCAATGGAACGAAACCGCCGATCAAGAGCGGCAGGCGCAGCTGGCCGAAGAGATCCGCGGCGGCGTTGATGCCATAGTAGCGGAGTATGCGCGTTTTTACGCGGCACAGCGGGCGTTGATGATTCGCGGTAACCTGCATTGGGAACTCGAGCAGTGGCAGCAGGCCGGCGAAGACTTCGCACGCGCCGCGACGGGCTTTAACACCGGCCATCTGGCCCCGATCGCACTGTTCAACGCCGCCGCCGCGGCGGAGCAGGCCGGCAATCCGGAACGCGCGATGGAACTGCTGCGAGAGCTGGTGGATAACCACGACACTGTAGAAGTGCCGCGGGCGTTATTCACGCTGGGGCGTCTGGCTGAAGGGCAAACGCAGACCGGGCAGGCACTGGACTACTACCGTCGTCTGGTTGACGGTCACCCCGGCAGCACTTGGACAAACCTGGCTCGAAACCGTATAATCACGCTGTCAATCGCAGACTGACGGTGTGAGAAGGCGGTAATGGCAAGAGGCAGAGCGCGTTTTCTGGAGACTCGTTACTTCGGGTTGATCATCGGCCTGGTCATCGTACTGATCGTCAGCGCGATCAACTGGGGAACACCGCTGATCGAGCGCATGGAGTTGCGTACGCTCGACCTCCATTTTCGTCTCAAGCAGGCGTTTGTCGGAGAACGGGTAGAGGAAGGTGTCACGGTTGTCGAACGCAATCCGTTTGTTTCCGATGACATCCTGATCATTGGTATTGACTTCTCAACCCTGTCACAGATCGGACGCTGGCCGTTTCCACGTTCGCGCCACGCTGATTTGATCCGGGCGTTTGCCAGGGTTCAGGATCAGTCACGGCGTGAACGCGCTCTTTTTCTGGATCTCTTCTTCATCGAACCCGAACGCGACGCTGTCAATGACGCGTTACTGTTGCAGGCTATGCGCGAAAACGAACGTGTCTTTCTGGAAACCATACTCGAGAGTTCCGACCCGCCGGCGGGCAGTGAAGACGAGCTGTTTGCGCGTCATGAAGCGCTTTTCGCAGCCGGTGGCAGGATCGCCTCGGTGCGCGGCAATACCGGTGCCATGCCCTCGCACTTCGGTCTTCAGCCCCCGCTGCAACCTCTGGGCCGGGAGGTTGCCGGTTACGGTCACGCAAACTTTGTGGAAGACTCAGACCAGGTGTATCGCCGGCAGGCGCTGGTGTCAAAACTGTCGCGTCTGATCGAAACCGTCCGGCTTGAAGAGTTGTCAGAGAGTACACAAATTAATACAGAAGCCCATCAGCGGCTGGTCTGGTTTGACCGTTCCGGCCGCGATCATACCGTTGCGGCGCCGCTGACGGGTGAAGTGCTGCGGCAACTGCGCGATACGATGCAGCAGTCGGCGCCCAAGCGCACTGACCCACAGAGCGGAGAGAGTTATCATCAGGTGCGGCTCTATCAGGACTATTTCATCCCGTCCATTACGCTGGCACTGGCCGCGGACTACTTCGGCGCGCAACTGGAGGATCTGGAAGTGGTGCTCGGCAGCCATGTTCTGATCCCCGAACCGCGAACCTACGACCGGCACGAAGGTCGGTGGCGGCCCTACGAGGTGCGGCGCCGACCGGCACGCGTGCGCGGCGGCGGATCGGTTTCTGCGGCGGCGGTTTACGAGGCCCTTGAGGAGATCCGGATTCCGATCGACGAGCAGGGGGCAATGCTGATCAACTTCATGGGACCTCGATCGAGTGCTGCGCGCGACGGTCGGCAGACCTTTCCGGTACGTCCGTATGCCGGTTATGCGGCGCGGGTTCCGGGGCCTGATCCGTCCACGTGGCCGCCGACACGCGCAGTTGAAAACACGATTCTGATGGTCGGTGCGTTTGCCCCGGGAATGGCGGCCGACGAGTTGACCACTCCTTTCGGGCTGATGTACGGGGTGGAGGTCCACGCAAACGCGTTGAACACCATCATCATGGATCGTTTTGTGCGTTACGTCCCGCGATGGGTTGATCTGCTTGCGATTGTGGCGCTGGCGGGTCTTACGTCGCTGATGGCGTCGCGCCTCTCGATTGTCTGGTCCTTTCTGGTGTCGCTGGCAGCGCTGGTGGTGTGGTTCTTCGCGACTTCGCTGGTATTCGATTCGCGGGGTTACATCCTGAACTTCAGCGGGCCCAGCCTGGCACTGATCTTCTGCTTTGTCTCGATTGTGGTGTATCGGGTCATGACCGAAGAGAAGGATAAGCGCCGCATTCGCGAAATGTTCGGCAAGTACGTCAGCCCCAGGGTTGTGGACCAGATCCTCGAGCGGCCCCCGGAATTGGGCGGGGTGGACAAAGAGATAACCGTGTTCTTCTCGGATATCCGCGGTTTCACCACGCTTTCGGAGTCTCTCACACCTCAGGAGCTGGTGAACCATCTTAACATCTACCTGACTGCGATGACGGACATCATCCTCGATTACCAGGGCACGCTGGACAAATACGTGGGTGACGAAATCATGTGCTTCTGGGGCGCTCCGCTGCCGCAGCCTGAGCACGCATTGCTGGCGTGTCAGTGTGCACTGCGGCAGATGGAAGTTCTTGGCGAATTAAACGACGCATGGCCGCCGGAGAAGCAGATCCGCATCGGCATCGGTATCAACTCCGGGATCATGACGGTTGGTAATATGGGTTCTCTGGGTCGCATGAACTACACGCTGATGGGCGACAACGTCAACCTCGCGGCCCGTCTGGAGGGAACCAACAAGCAGTATGAGACCAGCATCATCATGAGTGAGTACACCTACGGGCTGGTCAAGGAACACGCCATTGCGCGTGAGCTCGACAACATCCGCGTCAAGGGCAAGAATCGCCCGGTGCTCATATATGAACTTATCGACATTCTTGACCAACAGCCGAAACGCACCGCGTAGCTGCGGTGCGCCCGCAGGGGGCGAGAAGGGCAGGGCGGCCCGCCACGGCCGGGTTTCCGTGAGGCGTCTGCCGCTGCGCGGTATGCTGCTGACGGGAATGCTGATAGTGCTACTGATTTCGTGCGGTCTGGACGTGATTGTCTTTCTGGAAGGTCCGCGCACGGACCGTATCGACGATCAGGGACCGGCACTCCCGATTGTAGCGTTTCGGCACAACGCTCAGTCCAATAATGTACCGGAGTTTCGCGGATACGAGGTGTACTACAAATTCTACGATGACGATGGCGGAGCCGGTCAGAACACCTTCGAAGCCGACCGCAACGCGGTGCTGGCTTCACCGATATCAACGGGTCCGTCACGGCTTGAGAACCGTGGCTACCGGCGCCTTCGGGGCCGGTTGCCCGCGGATCCTGAAGGAACCGAACGGCCGAGACCGTTGATCGGCATTGCGCCCGCGGATAAGGACGATTCGTCAATTGTGGTAACGTTGACCTTCCAGGCCGATCCTGACCGGCAGCCGCCGGATCAGGCGATCGTCTACTGGCCGTACGAAAGCGATGAGCGCCTGAGGGTGCTCGAACGCAACACCGGTTCGGCGACAGGCAAGAATTTTCTGCCAGTTGCTTCCGACCGCTACTCAACCGCTGATGATGATGATCTCCCGGCGGGTCTGAACGTTGGCGTTGTTCTGGATCGGGATGACCTGGCTATCGGCTTGTTTGTGCTGGCATACGGTATTGACTCGCAGACAATCCGCGAGATCTACAGTGAGCCGGTCAAACTATCGTATGCGCGCCTGCAAAAGGACTGACCAGGCAGGTATCTGCAAGACAAAAACGGCCGGCGTGTGGATGGAGAGAGGGAATATGACGACCCAGAACAGCGCGCAAACTCCCGGCGGCATGTAACGGAGATGGGAAGAGCATGACAACGTTCTATTTGACAATTGGATTGACCTATCTGGTGATCGGATTCGCGATGACGATCCTGTTCTGCTATATCCTGCGCAAACCGTTCATCGGACGTTTCTGGGGAGCGCTGATAGTAGCACTGGTGGGATCATTCCTGGGAGGAATCATCAACTATTTCTTCGAGGACATCATCCAGGTGCTGGCCAATCTGAACAATTCGGTAAACGTATTTCCGCCGCTGATAGCATCGTACGTCCTGATCCGAATCTATTCGCGCATCAGCGAGACGCGCGACTGACTCACGCGCCGCCGTAGGTAGGGCCGCGCGTACCGAAAGAGGCGCTGCGGAAGGAGCAAGGAGAGGAGCCGGTTGATTAATGCAGCAGTGACGCGACGGGTTCGGGTTTGACACCCAGAACTTCTGATAATGGATATTCTGTCTACTTCAATGAAACGGTGCGCCTGATTGAGGCGTGATGTACGGCGTGATATACAGGGAGACAGGTTTTGCAGCATTCCAGAAGGCCGCCCTTTGACACGGGCCGCATCGAACCACAGGATCTCGCCGCGGGCGAAGAGTTCGGCCGGTTTTTCGAGATTGTACGGATACTGCGAGGACCGCAGGGGTGCCCGTGGGATCGCGAGCAGACGCCGGAGAGCTTGAAGGGCTTTCTGCTCGAGGAGGCCTTTGAGTGCCTGGATGCGATCGGGCGTGATGACAGTGAGCATGTTTCGGAGGAACTGGGAGACGTCTTCCTGATAGCGGCGATGATCGCGTATGTGTATGAGCAACAGGGAGCTTTTAGCGTAGCGCGGGTTTTTCGCGATATTGGAGACAAGCTGGTCCGGCGGCATCCGCATGTTTTCGGTGATGCCGACGCTTCAGACTCAGGCGCGGTGAAGCGTCAATGGGACGAGATAAAGACGCACATTGAGGGCAAGAGCGGCAAGCATTCGCTGCTGGATCGAGTGTCGCGCGGTTTCTCGCCGTTGGAAGCGGCCTTCCGGCTGCAGCGCAAGGCGGCAAAGGTGGGGTTTGACTGGCCCGATTATCGACCTGTGATCGGAAAGATTCACGAAGAGCTGGGTGAACTGCAGGCCGAACTGTCGGTTGCGGACAAGGCAACTCCGGGCGGGACAGCGAAGAATGATGATCAGCGCGGGGCCGATATCGAGCAGGAGGTTGGTGACCTTCTTTTTTCGGTGGTCAACTTGTCGCGAAAACTGGGGATCGACCCTACCCTCGCCCTCCATCAAGCCAACGACAAATTCCGGCGGAGGTTTTTATTTGTCGAACAGGGCATGCGTGACTCCGGACGGGAGATGACGTCCGCCGAAGTCGATGCTATGGAAGATCTTTGGCGCCGGTCAAAGCAGCAGAGGCCGTAATGAAGGGTTGCGGCTGATGAGCGTCGGGCTGAGGCCATGCCAGCGACGTAAGGCGGCGGATGCGAAGGCGGCAATCATACGGATGTCGCCCGAGCAGCTTCGTCAGGTACTTGACCACGCCGGCACCGGCATGCGATTGCAGGCGGAATTTCAGTGTTCTGTCCTGGTTATCCTGAACATGGGGGTCATACGCGTGCACGCGGCTGTCAGCCTGTAGTTGGCGGTTCAGCGGTTCGCGATAGTCTTCCAGTCCGGGGCCCCACAGCAGGTAGTCAGCACCCCAGAAGCGCTGCATCAATGAGTCCGACTTCCGCGCTCCGGACACGTAGGGCGATGCCTCGGCCGCCCGAACCTTGAGGCCGGCCGGGAACGCGGCACTCAATGCTTCGCAAAAGGCCTCAGCATGTATTGTTCCGTATACATAGGCCGAGCAGATCTCGTCATCAGACTCAACACCTACCGGGAGGGGCTGCGCAAACTCCAGCTTTGGCTTTGGATTGAACCCTCCGGTGAAGCGTACGTCGATACCGGCCCGCATCAAGCTGCGCTCAAATACCGAGAGCAGCGCCAGATGGGAGAGAAAGATGGACGGACCGCGTTTCTGGAACGCAAAGACCACATAGCTGTACGGTTCTCCCGGGCGTTGGTCACGCAGACGACCATCCATGTCCGCATCGCGTGTGCTCGACGCTGAGTTCGACGGCGAGGGGGGCTTGTCGTGCGAGGGCGCGGTCGAGTCGTGCGGGGTGAGATCGCGTACGCGGGTTATCCGGTTGCAGACACCGCACGATTCAGCGCATTCGGGCGCGCATCGTTCGGTCAGTTCACCGCGCTGCGATCGGTCAAACTCGCGCAGGAGGACGCCCGTGGGAATCCCGGATCCTACCGTGGCCCACGGCAGGATTGCGTTGCGGTCGAGGCCCTCGATTGTGCACCGTTCGAGATGCGGCCTGGCATTGAGGAGCCGGCGCCACGTATCGCGCTGCAGGTATTCTTCCCACGCATCAAGACGGCATCCCTGGTGATACGCCTCTTCCACCAGCTCGCCCACTTCATCGTTTCCGCGCGAAAGTATGCCCTCCAGGGTAGACTGGAACGGGGCCTGGTACCCAACTTTGACCCGCAGCGGTTTGAGCCCGGCCTTGATGCGTCGGATCGTGGCGGCGGCTTCCAGTTCACCCATCTGGGGTGCCCATTGAAACGGCGTATGCGGTTTAGGCACAAAGGTGGCAATTGCCAGATTGTACTGCATCGGCACGGCCGCGGTGATCCGGCGAAAAAAGTCGATAATCTGATCGGCCTCATCTCCGGCCGCAGTGTCTTCCGGCGGCAGCGGCAGGCCGATCATGAAGTAGAACTTGGCCACCCGCCAGCCGCGATCTGTTGCCTCTTTGAGAACCTCGATGGTGCGGTCGATCGGGACCAGCTTGTTGAGGGCCAGCTGCCCTGCTTCGGACGCGGTCTCTACGGCGAACGTGAGGCCGCTCTTACGAACGCGCGAGACCTGCTGCAAAATCGGAAGCGTCAGCGAGTTGACTCGCAGGGAAGGCAGTGCGAACGAGACTCCGCGGTGAGCAAACCGCTCGTTGAGCGTGCCGAAGAGCTGTTCTACGTCATGGTAATCGCCGGAACTCAGGGAGGAAAGCGAGATGTTGCTGAAGCCGCAATTACTCACGAGGTAGTCTACCTCGGCGATAATCGCCTGCGTCGATTTCATACGATAGGGCCGGTACAGCACTCCGGCACTGCAGAAGCGGCACCCTTGTGGACAACCGCGCATTATTTCGACCACTCCCTGGTCCTGCACGATTCGCATGCTGGGAACAGGTACACGCATGACGGTCGCATGACGGCCAAATCCGTTCCAGATTGCACGGCGCACGGGCGTTGTTCGGCCGGCGTGCCAGATATGCCGGTTGGCGTGGAGATAGTCAAGCATCGCGCTCCGGTCCGCCCCGCAAGCGCGTATGCGGGCGAGCCCGGCGGCCAGTTCCGCGGTGCCGGCCTCAGCCTCCCCGACAAAAACCCCGTCGAGGAATCGACCAAGAGGCATCGGATTTGCCGAGACACCGGGACCCCCGGCAATGACTAGCGGGTCGTTTCCACCGCGGTCGGCGCAGCGCAGGGCGATACGGCCGAGATCGAGTACGGCAAGCACATTGGTGGCCGACAGTTCATAGCCGATTGAGAAAGCGACCACGTCGCAATCGTTCAGGGCGGCTCCTGATTCCAGCGTGTAGAGCGGCGCGGCGCGTTTGCGCAATTGCGCTTCAAAGTCGGGTGCCGGCAAGAAAACCCTCTCGCAGCGTACAGCAGGCAGCGCATTGAGCATGTCGTACAGAATCTTTATGGCGGTATTCGACATACCGATCTCGTAGAGGTCCGGAAAACAGAGCGCGACCAGCAGCTCGTGCGACCGCCCGGCGCGGCGGTCGTTACGGGTCGGCCCGACAAGCTCCGTGATGACCCGCTCCTCGGATTCCGCGACGCAGGCGCCGAACTCGCCGCCAACATAGCGGGCCGGGTTCTGTACCGAGGCCAGTTCGAAGAAGAGGTCGCGAGTGGGTTGTATGCGGTTCATACGAATCTCAATAGCGATAGCGGTGCTGGTAGATACTCATGAGAATGCCAATCCCGGCCAGCGCAGTCCACATTGATGAGCCACCGTACGATACCAGGAACAGGGGAACTCCGGCAACCGGCATTACTCCGATCGCCATGCCGACATTGACGGCAAAGTGCGTGAAAATCATCGCCACGATACCGGATGCCATGAAACCGGCAAACGAATCCCTGGCATTTCCTGCTATGTAGAGACCTCTCAGCAGAATTACCAGAAAGAGCCCGAAGATCAGTAGCGTCCCCGCAAAACCCCACTCCTCGGCCAGAATTGAAAAGATGAAGTCAGTACTCTGCTCAGGCAGGTATTGATAATGGCTCTGTGTTCCCTGCAGAAAGCCCTTGCCGGCAATGCCCCCCGATCCTACAGCGGTAACGGACTGAATGACGTTCCACCCTGCCCCTCGCGGATCCACGTAGGGGTTCATGAACACCACCAGACGCATAAGCTGGTAGTCTCTTATCGCTGCCCTGGCACCCAGCGACGCTCCGAGCGAAAGCGCCAGGATGGACATTGCATACGCGATCCAGTAGAAGTAACCTCGTTTCAACATCAGCAGGCCGACCATCGCCACCAGCGCCACGGCCCCCAGGCCGGCAAGCACCAGAAGCTTGATGCGCGGGTTGGAAAAGACGGCAAAAGCCGGGATACGGCTCCCGTGGATGTAAATCTCCCACGCGGGCAGCATGGTGAACACCAGGATCAACAGCGCGCTGGCGCCAACAAAGACCAGATGGCGTACCCTGGCTCCGGCCATATAGCACATACCCAGATAGATCGGAAAGAAGACCGACGCGGTGCCGAAGTCCGGCTGCATCAGAATCATCGCCATCGGTATAAGGAACAGAACGGAGCCCGCCGCGAGGTATGGAATCCGCTGTATGTTGGCTCCGGCACGCTCAAGATAGACCGCAAACACCATGATTGCGGCAATCTTCATGAACTCCGAGGGTTGTATGCCCAGAATACCTACGCCCAACCACGCGCGGGTTCCGTTGACAACCCGGCCAAACAGCAAGGTAAACAGTATCAGCACCAAGCCTGCGACGTAAACGTACGGTACCCACGGTCTGAGTGACTTATACTGCACGAAGGAAAGGCAGACCAGGATGATCAGGCCGCTCACTGCCCAGATAATCTGCCGGACGTACTCACGAGACAGCGGTTCCCCGCCGCTGCCGAGTCCGCTGGAATAGACAAACAGAATCCCCACCGTGAGCAGTGCCAGCGTAGCGCAGAGAATATAGACGTCGAATGCAAATATCGATCGCGAACGCAACTCGCTCTCCCTACATATACCAGAGGCGGCGCCGCTGTCTCAGATCGGCTACCGTCTCCTCAAAATCCAAATCCGCGAAGATGCCGTGAAAGATGAGGTTGGCGGCTTTGGGTGCCCACCACTCCCAATCGTTGGCGGCATCGACCATGACTACCACTACCACCTGCTCATCCGGATCCTGGGTTTCGTACGGGCCGTACGCTGCGAACCACGAGTGCCAGTCGTCGGTCTGAGAGCCGATCTCGGCGGTGCCCGTCTTTCCGGCTACCTCTACTACCGGAGTGGTAATTACCGGTTCGGCGGTTCCGCCGCGCACAACGCCACGCATCGCGCGGCGCACGGCGTGCGACGTTTGTGGCTTGAGTGAAAGGGTTTGGATGATTTCCGGTTGCGTCCGTTCGATGACTTCACCGGTGTGGCCGTCGCGCACCTCTTTGAGCACGTGTGGCCGGTACAGGACGCCGTCATTGACAAGCAGGGCTACCATGTTAGCCAGTTGCAGCGGGGTAACACTCAGGAATCCCTGTCCAATTGCGACGTTGACGGTATCGCCGCCGACCCACGGAGAGTTGAATACCCTGCGTTTCCATTCCGGCGTCGGAACGAGTCCCGGACGTTCACCCGGCAGGTCGATTCCACTTTGTATTCCAAAGCCAAACTCGGAAGTGTAGGACAGCAGACGCTCAGTGCCGAGGTAGTCATGACCGATAGTTGCGAAAAAAACGTTGGACGAATTTGCCAGCGCCTGCAGGACGTTGATCCGCCCGAATCCGCTCGGGCGCCATTCATTCACGATACGGTTACCGAGCCGGTAATGTGGACCGGCGAATAAGGTATCGTCGGTCGAGATCAGACCTTCCTCGAGAACGGCGGTCGTTAACAGGATCTTGAAGGTCGAGGCAGGCGGATAGCTGCTCTGGATTGCCCGATTCAGGAACGGCGCACGCGCATCGTTTCTCAGCCGGGAAAAATGCGAAGCGGCTCCGCTGCCGTAGAGCTGGTTCGGATCAAACGACGGGTACGAGACCATTGCCAGGATCTCGCCGGTGCCGGGCTTCAGCACAACAACCGATCCGATGCGCTCACCCAGAGCGTCGTGAGCGAGCTGCTGAATCCTGCGGTCAACCGTGAGGACCAGATTGTGCCCCGGTTCGGGGGGAACGATCTGGACGTTGTGATCTGCAACCCGCCGGCCAACGGCGTCGACGGTGCGTATACTGCGGCCTTCCTGGCCCTGCAGCAGCTCGTCGTACTGCTGTTCGATACCGCTCTTACCCAAAACGGAGCGCGCGGTATAGCCGCGGTTGTAGAGCACCTGCAACTCGTCTGGCGTTATGTCTCCCACGTACCCGAGCAGGTGAGCGGTAACCTGAGCCTCGGGATAAGTGCGTACCGGCTTGGTGACCCATGATACGCCGGGGTAGTCGTGAATGTTCTCTGCCAGGCAGACAATGGTCTCAAACGGAACCGCAGGCCGAATCTCGATCTGCTGATATACGTGATAGACGGACTGCGGGATCTTGCGCTCGATTTCCTGTACCGATATCCCGAGCAGAGCGGCGGTATCCTCGAAGACCCGGCGGTGTTCTCCGCGCGCAATAAGAGCGGGGTTTATCTCGACTGCAAACGAGTTGGTGTTGGTGGCAAGCGGAACCGTGTAGTGACGATCAAAGATCTCACCGCGCATGGCCGGGATGATCGTACTGCGCCGTTTTACGTTCTCCGCACGCACGCTGTAGAGGTAACCGTCTACAATCTGGAGCGAAAAGAGGTGTCCCAGATAACCGAGAAACAGCATGGTAACCAGAGCGCCGAAGATGATCGTGCGTGATTTAGGGATCGAGTTCTTGTTCCATGAATCGCTCATGGCCGATATCCTCTTTGTGATCGGGGCCCAACGGCATTGAGCGCCGCGAACACCAGCGGCGCCAGAACAGCGTTGTAGCCGAGCTCGATAAAGAACGTACGCGAGAAGACCGCCGTCGCCACGGTGTCAACGCCAAAAACTCCCGCAATCAAACCGGCGATCAGCCATTTCAACACTGTTGCAACCCCTACCAGTATAATCGGTACAAAGATAGGGTCAACAAACATCTTGTTATGAGACAGTCCGCCGAGGAATCCGATTGTCAGTCGCAAGAGGCTGTGGAACCCCAGCGGCGCCAGGCTTGTGAGATCCTCCACCAGACCGGCGCACAGACCGGTCAGCTGACCGTGCATGGCCCCCTGTTTCTGCGCTACGTGAATCATCACCAGCAGCACAAGGTCGGGTGAGACGCCGGCTATGGCAATAATGTCAAGGAAGACCGTCTGCGCAATTGCCAGCGCGGCTACAAGTGCAACGCTCAGCAGGAGGGATCGTTGCATTACTATTCCGCCAATACCACGAACACGTGCTCCAGGCGGCTGAAATCAACCATCGGCTGTACGAGCAACTCGAGCGACGTTTCATACGGTCTGGCCTGAATGGCCTCAATTACCCCAATGGGAATACCCGCCGGATAAACCGAGGCCATGCCTGAGGTGATCACCACATCGCCGTATTGGATCTCGTTGCGGGCCTGCGTGTCCACATAGCGCATCAGAACGTAATTGCTGCCGATACCAGCGCCCTGCACCAGCCCTTCGTGCCGGCTTCGCTCAAACCGCGCAGCGACGAAGTTCGAGCCATCAAAGATCGGCACCACCTGTGACGAATTCCTGCCGGCTGTCTGAACGCGGCCAACGAGACCCTGACGGCCTTCCTGAACGGCGACGACCGCCATCTTCTGCCGTACGCCGTCGCGCGTGCCGCGGTTGATGGTTATGGTCGAGAAGAGGTTTCCGGGATCTTTACCGACCACGCGCGCCGGTACGTTACGATAACGCAGGTTTTCTGAAAAGCCGAGCACCTGGTTGAGGCGATCGATTTCGACTTGCAGCGCGTGCACGTCCTGCTCGATGGTTTCGTAGTGTGCTACTCGCTCGAGCAGCAGATCGTAATCGCGCCGCAGTTCGCCGAGTTCACGCACGGAATTAACGGTGTTGGTTACGCTGCTGCCCACGGCGTGCAGAGCGGACTGCAGCGTCGCAACCAGCGAAACCCCCAGCTCATGCGGGCGAATGACGGCCGAACTGTTCGAAAACGACAGCAATACGGTGCACACCAGTGTGAGAGCGGCGTAGGCGGTGCCGCTTTTATGCCGGCGGACAAACTCCACAACGCACCCGACCGTTACAGCTTATTGTAGAGGCTGCGTGCCTGTCGATGGGCTCCGTTTTCATGGTCGAAGTACATGCCCGAACCAAGGGCAACACAGTTGAGTGGATCCTCCGCCTTGAAGGCCGGGACTCCGGTTTCATTAGCAATCAGGATGTCCAGACCCTTGAGCAGCGAGCCGCCGCCGGTCATCACGATGCCGCGTTCGACGATATCAGCGGCCAGCTCGGGCGGTGTCTGACCCAGCGTCCGCTTGATTTCGTCCACAATCGCGGTGATCGGTTCCTGTAGTGCTTCACGCACTTCAACACTGTCAATCTCGAGCCGACGCGGCAGACCGGTTATTGCATCGGTACCCTTGATTTCCATCTTGTCGATTTTCTTCTCCGGCGAAGCATTGCCGATCTTCTTCTTGAGATCCTCAGCCGTACCTTCACCGATAATCAGATTGTGCACCGTACGTACATGCTTCATGATCGCTTCATCGAATTCATCTCCACCGAGGCGGATAGCGTTGGTGACCACCATTCCGCCGAGCGAGATGACCGATATCTCACTGGTTCCGCCCCCAATGTCACAGATCATGTGTCCCGCAGGTTCAAAGATCGGGATATTGGCACCAATCGCGGCCGCCATGGATTCCTCGATTACCTTGACCTCGCGGGCGCCGGCCTTGTAGGCGCTTTCCTCGACAGCTCGGCGCTCCACTTCAGTAATACACGACGGCACGCCGATCACCATGCGCGGTTTGACGAACCAGCGCCGTTTGAGCACTCTGGAAATGAAGTACCGGATCATTTTCTCGGTTGTTTCGAGGTCTGCAATGACCCCGTCACGCAGGGGCCGGATCGCAATGATGTCTCCCGGTGTCTTCCAGAGCATGCGGTGCGCTTCTTCGCCAACGGCAACCACCTTCTTGGTTCCCCGTTCAACCGCGACCACCGAAGGCTCGTTGATGACGATGCCGCGCCCCTTGATGTAGATCAGCGTGTTGCAGGTTCCAAGATCTACTCCGATATCGTTTGAAAACGCGTTAAACAAGCGCCTTACCCCCATCTGTCTGTTCTCCTACACCAACCATATGGACCGATTCTCTCATGAAGTAACGTCAGTTACCGCGCAGACCGCGTAGCGCCGCTTCGTGCCGTGGCTCGAGCCGGATGGCCTCGCGCCACTCAAAGCGTGCGCGTTCGGGATCGCCGCTGAGCAGATACGCACGACCAAGGGCGTAATGTGCGTCCGCCGAGTACGGATTACCTTCAAGGATCGCGCGAAACTGCTGCCGCGCGGCCTCGTACCGCCCGGTTTCCAGGTAGACGTGCCCCAGGTTGCGTCGGGATCGTTGTACCAGATAACTGTCCTCAGAGGCTTCGATTGCCAACTGAAAGTAGCGTCCGGCCTCGGCGTAACGTTCGTTCCGCATGTACGTCTCGGCAAGCCCGGCATACAACAGGTCACCCGGGTTGATCGCTATCGCCCTTTGGTAACTCTCGACACTTTCCGCGTACATGTTAAGCCCGTCGTAGGCCAGCGCCAGATACTCGAAACTGTCCTGCCCCTCGAAGCCTAATTCTATCGCACGATTCATGTGTTCCACTGATACATCGTAGTAAAACTCGCCTAAATGGAAGTAGGCTTTGGCCAGCACATAATGAACCTCGGCTCTCCGCGCCGGTTGAGGAATCAGCAACACCTTGCGCAGCATGCGCACGGCGCGGTCGAGATCTTCCGTCCTTCGCTCATCATCCACCTGCTGCATGCCGCGATAGAAGTGACCGAATCCGGCAAACATCAGCGGTGTTGCCTGCATCGGTGTCTGGTCGAGCAGTTGGTGCGCGTAGGTTATGACCTGCTCATAGTCTCCGTTGTGCCACAGCCCGCTGAGCTCACGCGGAGTGTTCACGTGTGGAAGGATACCAAAGCCGTCCGTGAAGAAGTACGTCACTGAGACGGCGGACAGCAGAATGACCATCGCGACAAGCGACACGAGCCATCGGCGTGGTGACCCGCTGCCGCCCGATGACGAAGACCCAAAACGATTGCTCAGATACTCCATATCACCAACTGAGCGTCATTAGAATACAGTTCGTTTAAAAAGTCAATCGGCGAAAAAGTTACGCTCTGGTTGGATTAGCGTTCTTGCCCTACCTGAGTGAATGAACGGCAGGTCTGTAAGCCGGGTTCTGTCCAAAGAGACGCCCGCAGGCTCTCTTCTGGGTCATCATCTATCTGGACGTACCGTTTCCAGCACGTTCCGCGCAGCCTACCCGCAGACATTGGCGAGCAACCTGTCCGCTGCTTGGCTTTGCTCCTGGCAAGGTTTGCCGCTGCATCGCGGATTGCCCCGCGACCGGTGGGCTCTTACCCCACCATTTCACCCTTACCCCGCCGCAACGGGGCGGTGTTGTTTCTGTGGCACTTTCTGTCTCCGCACGTCGCAGCGAGGCGCGGAGCCCGGGGATTACCCGGTGCCATGCTCTGTGGAGCCCGGACTTTCCTCACCGGCACACGCGTGTCCCGGCGCGACAACCCGACCTGCCGCTGATTCACTGCTACAGGCTCGATAATGACGATTCGCTCCTGCAGACTGGTGAGGACTCAATCTTCCTCGTCTTCGTCCTCCTCTTCATCTTCATCTTCATCATCAAGGTCGTCTTCGTCAAGGTCAAGATCCTCGTCTTCGTCCTCCTCCTCCTCTTCTTCTTCTTCTTCTTCTTCTTCTTCGAACTCTTCTTCTTCTTCGGAACTGTAGGTTTCAGTAACGCGGTCGTCTTCTACGAGACCGTCGTCTTCTTCCTCTACGATCTCATCTTCGTCATCCTCGCCGAGTTCGAGGGGCTCTTCATCGAGAACATCGTCAAAATCGAAGGCATCGTCGTCGTTGTTGAACGCCTGGATGATGTCGGTCAGACCTTCGGCCTCGGTTTCAGAGAATGAACTCTCTTCATCACCCAGGTAGAAGACAATCTTGCTGCAGTATGGGCAGAAGAGGATTGTGCTGCCGTCGCGAACATCGTTGACGAACTGATTCGGCAGAATCATCTGACAGCCGGTGCAAACACCCTTGCGTAGCGGCACGATCCCCTGGCCTTCTTTACTGCGGATTATGCGTTCAAACTTGAACAACAGTTCCTCGTCGAGTTCCGGGGTCAGTTTCTTCTCGTGCTTGACCAACTCGGCAATCTGCGCCTGCTTGGTCTCGGTTTCGCTCTTTATCTTCTGCTGCTCCTGTTCGAGTTCCTCTTCCTGCTGCTTGATCAGGCTCTCTTCGCGCTCGAGCGTCTCGGCCATCTCCTGCAGAGCCTTGTCCTCTTTCTGGAGTTCTTTGCGCAGTGACTGTTCTCGCTCGGTCGCGTCGCGGATCTCCTTGTCCAGCGCTTCATACTCACGCTGGGTCTTGATGAGGTCCATTTGCGATTCATACTTCTCGCGTTCGCGCTCAGCGATCTCCATCTGCTCACGCAGATTGCGGGCCCTGGTCTTGATGTCGTCATACTGAGCACTCTTGTCAATGTACGACTTCTTCATGCGGCTGACGAGCTCGGTCTTGGTCGAAAGCGCACGCGGAAGACTCCTTATCTCGCCTTCGATGCGGAATTTTTCGGACAGTATGTCCTGCAGCGACTTCAAACGGTCTATAACGTTCTGAATCATGCAACGCTCCTAATGGTTTCTAGTGATCTAGATAGTCTTTGAGGCGCCGACTGCGCTTCGGGTGACGTAATCGGCGCAAAGCCTTGGCTTCGATTTGTCGAATGCGTTCGCGCGTAACGTTGAAGTAGAGCCCGACTTCCTCGAGGGTCAGCGAATAGCCGTCTTCCAGGCCGAATCGCATCTTGAGCACCTCCTGCTCGCGCGCCGGCAACGTTGAGAGAACACCGCGCAACTGCTCCTGCAACAGCGTGAACGCAGTCTGGTGCGCCGGGTTCTCGATGTCCTTGTCCTCAATGAAATCGCCGAGGAGGGAATCTTCTTCCTCACCAATTGGCGTCTCCAGCGAGATCGGTTCACGCGCAACGTTCTTGACGGACTTGACCCTTCCAACCGACCATCCCAGGCGATCGGCGACCTCCTCGTCGTTCGGTTCGCGCCCGAGCACCTGCATCAGTTGACGCGATTCTCTGACCACTTTGTTTATCTGTTCGATCATGTGCACGGGTACGCGGATGGTGCGGGCCTGATCGGAAATCGAGCGCGTAATGGCCTGACGAATCCACCAGGTGGCATAGGTTGAGAACTTGTATCCCTTTCTGTACTCAAATTTCTCAACCGCCTTGATCAGGCCGATATTGCCTTCCTGCACCAGGTCGAAGAAATGGAGCCCGCGGTTGGTATACTTCTTGGCGATACTGACCACCAGCCGTAAATTGGCTTTGATCAGCCGATCCTTGGCGTTCTGCATCATGGTCTTGCCGCGCGTTATCTCTTCGGACATCCGGAGCACGTCTTGGATGGTGTTCTCAAATCCGACCTCAAAACTGCGCAGTTTCTTTTCCGTTATCTGGACCTGGCGGATCTTGTCCTTGATCTGGTCCGCGGTTAGGCTGAGATCCTCCTCGATACGCTGACGGTCGGAAGTGATGGCCAGGCCTCGACCGAGGCTGCGTAGTTCTCGCATGTTTGAAACTTTGAGCCGTTTCTCAATGCGTTCCTGCTCGCGCTGGTATTTGTGTATCTTGCGTGCCGCACCGATGAATTTCTCCGAGAATAACAGTATTTCTTCCTGGTGTATCGGAATTTTTCCTAGTCTCTCGAGCATGGTCGTGCGGGCTTTGACCAGTACATTATCGCCCAGAACGTCGCCGCCCTTGGCGACTATGTTGTTCTTCTGCTCCATGTACTGCTTGAGATCGGGATAGACCTCGCGCAGACTTTCGCGGTAAAACTGCGCCAGGCGCCGACGTTCGGCAAGAAACTCCGAAATCTCTTTCTTGGAAAGGTTGAGTTCACGCGGATCCTTACGCGAGAAGGCGCGTTGTGCCAGATTGAATATCTCGGGTATCATCATACCCGAGTTCTTGATCACGTCCTTGATGATGTTCTCCCCGTCTTCCATCTTCTTGGAGAGTTCAACTTCCTGCTCGGCGGTCAGCAGGTTCTCCTTGCCGATCTCGCGCAGGTAGAGCCGGATCGGGTCATCGATCACGCTCTCTTTTTCTACCGCGACGGGTTTCTTCTTCTTCTTTTCGGGCTTGGGTACTTCCTGCTCGTCCTCTTCGAGCGAGACGTCCTCTTCCTCAAGTGTCACGTTGTGTTTGGCCAGGATCCCGATCACTTCCTCGATCTTCTCGGAGTTGACCACCGAATCCGGCAGAAAATCATTCACTTCTTCGTAACTCACGCTGCTCTTGTTCTTAGCATAATCGATCAAACGCATCATTGCAGGATCATTCTGCAGTTCTGTCATCCAGTATCACCTTTAACTTGCGTAATTCCCGGTCCAGCACCATCTTTTCCTGCAGCAGGTTCTCGATGCTGAACTCCGTATCGCTCAGGTGTCCGCGACGAAGCAGGGAATCCACGTGCCGTTGCTGTTCTTTCAGGCTGCGCTCCTTGATGCGGTATACTGCGTCCCGGACTGCCCGCTCCGGGTTGACGCGGAATTCGTCTGAAGACAACCGCTCGGTTATCATGTGTGCGACCTCCGGACGTTCGATTCGTGAAAGAAGCAGCTCTATCGACTGTTCGTCTTTCCGATAGCACTCTTCCAGCGCCACGAATACCTCACGGGCGCGCGGGTCTTTCAGGTCCTCGGATGTCAGTGTCTTGCGCACAAACGGGAAGTAGTCACGGTTTGCCACTGTTGCCAACATGAGAAACAGATCAATTGTGGGTGGTTCGCGAGACGGCCGTGCCACCGGCTGCGCTGCTACCGAACGCTCTCCCCGTCGAAAGAAATCCTCCCGCATTGCCTGCCGATCGACACCGAGACGATCCGCCAGTTGTTGCAGCAGACTGTCACGCTTAACGGCCGATTCTACTACCCTAATATAAGGGAAAAGCTGCTTCAAAACAAATTCTCTACCAGACGACGAGAATCCATCAACGTCCGAGAGAGCGTGTTGCAGCAGATAGTCAAAGACCGTTATAGTACAAGTTACACTCTTTTGCAACCGCTGCGGCCCGTGCTGCTGCAGGATGTCGGCCGGATCGCTGCCGGGAGCAAGAACGCACGCCTCACAGTCCAGGCCCGCAGCCTCCGCCAGAGAGGCCGCCTTGTGAGTAGCGCGTATGCCGGCACTGTCGGCATCGAAGAGCAGAATCACGGTGTCCACGTAGCGCCGCAAGAGCGCCGCCTGCTGTTCGGTGAACGCAGTTCCCAATGGAGCCACCGCGTTGGTGATTCCGGCTTCAATCAGCGCCAGAACGTCCATGTATCCCTCGGCGAGATAGACGCGCCGCGCCTTGCGCATATGCGGCAGGGCGTGGAACAGACCGTAGAGCGACTGCCCCTTGTGGAACAGAAGTGTTTCGGCGGAGTTGAGATACTTTGGTCCAAAGTCTCCCATTCGCCGCCCGCCAAAGGCAATCACATCGCCGCGCGCAGAGTGGATGGGAAAGATGATACGGTCGGCAAACAGGGCACGTCGCGAATCGCGCCGCGAGAAGAGTCCCGATTCGCCCAGGAACTCGGTCGAGTACTGTTTGCGTCGCAGAAAACCAAACAGCCAGTCAGGGTCCGCGGGCGCGTAGCCTACCGCGAAGTTCTGGAGTGTTTGGTCGCTGATCTGTCGCGCGCGCATGTAGTCGCGAGCGGCAGAGGCGTGTTCCGAGTTCAGGAAGAGGTGGCGAAAGCTGCCGCTGACGCGGTTATAGAGTTCGCGCAGGCTGTCACGGCGACGCGCCTGGGGATTGTCTTCAGCCACATCGATTGCAACGCCGGCTTTATCAGCCAGAAACTCCACGGCCTCTCGAAAATCCAGCTTCTCCATCTCCATCACGAACGTGAAAACAGAGCCGCCTTTGTTGCTCGAGAAACAGTGAAATACACCCTTCTCCGGATTGACGAAGAACGAGGGTGTCTTCTCATTGGTAAATGGACTCCTGCCGATGTACTCGTTTCCCTGGCGGCGCAGTGCTGTGTAGCGCCCGACGAGTTCCACGATATCGGTTTTGCGCGCGATCTCTTCGATGACGTGCTCGGGGATCTTCATCCTCGGCCCACCCGTTGGTCAACGCGGACCGCGCAGGTAGAGCACGGTGGCCTGATTGTGTTCCTGCAGATTTCGCGAGAAGTGGTGACGTTCCGCGTGCTCACCACGCAAAACAAAGAACCAGTAGTCGGTATCTGCGGGGTAGAAGGCTCCCTGCAGCGCGTTGCGGCCCGGATTGGAAATCGGTCCGGGGGGCAGTCCGGGATTTCGATAGGTGTTGAAGGGCGACTCGCGCTCCAGATCGCGGTAGAACAGCCGGTTGGGATGCGGCAGATTGTGCTCCTCGGTCATTACGTATACCACCGTGGCGCACGATTCCAGCCGCATGCCGGCGTTGAGGCGGTTATAGAATACCGAAGCCATCAGGGGCGCCTCGTCCGGCGCAATATACTCGCGCTCAATGATAGAGGCGAGGATGACGTGATCGTAGATCTCGGCGGCGCTGAGTTGCTCGAACTCCGGATAGATCTCGCGCGCCACGCGCAGAAAGGTCTCGATCATATGCGCTACCACCGCTTCGGCGGGGTAGTCCTGGTGGAAGTAGTAGGTATCAGGGTATAGAAAACCTTGTGCCGAGTCGGCCTCGATATCGAAGCGCTGCAAGAGCCGGCGGCTGCGGGCAGCGGCTTCAAACTCGGCGGCGGCCACAATTCCACTGTCTTCGAGGTGGGCGGCGATCCGTCGGATTGTCCATCCCTCGGGAATGGTAACCCGTACCAGTTGCTGACGCCCGGAAATCAGATAGTCGTGCAGTTGAATGGCGGTCATCGCCGGATCGAGCAGGTAGTTACCGCTCTGAAAGCGGTTCTGTGTCTGCTGCGCAACGCTCAGCAGCGCCAGAAAGCGTGCCGAGCGGATCAGTCCCGCTTGCTCCAGGCGCTGGGCGATCGATATGACGCTCTCTCCGCGGTTGACCGAAAACGGTCGCTCACCGCCGCCGGCACGCATTACGCCCGCCGGCGGAGAATTGAGGTACCAGGCACCGGCGACGGCAGCAATTGCAGCAGCCAGACAGACTACCGTCAGCCACAGAAGAATTCGCACGGCGGGCGAGCGCCGTGCGGTGGGCGTCTCTTGGTCGTGCTCCACGGCACCCATACTATACTTAGCGAATCAGAATGAATTCAACCCTCCGGTTCT
This sequence comes from Spirochaetaceae bacterium, assembly GCA_007693945.1. Lineage (GTDB taxonomy): Bacteria > Spirochaetota > Spirochaetia > DSM-27196 > PWMO01 > PWMO01. The sequence continues at coordinate 5,793 of RECP01000052.1, read as the reverse complement.
TCCAGCGCTCGTCAAGGTCGGTGTGCGGTACAACCGGTTCGGTTCCGCCGCGCCCGAGCGTGCTGATGCGCCGCGCGGCCAGACCGCGATCAACCAGCGCCGTACGAACGGCATCGGCGCGCGCCTGCGAGAGCGGCTGCAGCTCTTCCACTTCCTCACGCTCGGTGCCGGTGATGTTGACCGCGTGGCCCTCGACCCGGATGCTGTAGGTTGAGTAACGGGTGAAGATCTCGACCAGGCGGTCGAGTATCGCGGCGTTCTTGGCGCCTTGCGGATCGGTGGGATCGATAATCAGCTCGGGACTGTTGGGGGCAAACGTGATGCTGGCAATCTGGACTCGCAGGCGGTCACCGTCGCGAATCACCAGAATGTCCACCGGAATCACACCCTGCTTCACGGTTCGATTGCCGAGTACGTCGACAACTTCGAGGCGGTAGGGATAGTCCTCGGCCGATATCACCAGGTCGCCATTTGACGCGCGACCGTCCCAGATGATTCGTTCGGCCGGTGTTCCGCGGCCGGAGAACTCGTTGAAGAACCTGTCGTTACGGTCGACGATCTCGAACTGCCAGTGCGAAATGTCGCTTGCGTTGCGAACATCGATGTCTATGAACAGCTCGTCATCAACGCCGTCGTTGTCGGGCGAGAACGGTACCGGTGACAGGTTAACGGTCACTTCGGGGGGTGACACGTCAAGCAGGAACTCGCTCGTGCGCGCTACCGGACGATTGCCCTTGCGGTAGTTGACGCGGAATTCGGCGGTGTAGCGCCCTTCGCGCACGCGTCCGTCGCTATCAGTGCCGTCCCATACCATGGTAGATTGCGCCGCGATGGCCTCACCCGCAAAGCGTCGCACTTCACGACCTTCGTGCAGCAGTCGCAGCGACCAGTCGTCGATACCGCGCAGATTGTTTACCAGCATCGTGAAAGTGATCTGGTCACGGATGCCGTTGTTGTTGGGACTGAACGCGGTAGCGTCGGCGGTCACGAAGATCGGGGTCGGGCGTGTGTCGACTTCAATACCCTCGAGCCGAACTTCCGTGCGGTTGCCGGCCTCATCGGTGGCGTTGACCACGTAGCGGTAGAGGCCGTTTGGAACCACGTTACCCGACTCGTCGCGTCCGTCCCAGGTGAAGTCCGAGAGTTCGCCCCGCCACTCGTAGCGGCGCACAACGGTTCCCCCTTCGGAGACTATCGCTCCCTGCCAGAGGTGCTCGTTTGTAGATGACTGGCGGATGCGGATCGTATCGCGGTTGCCGTCGCCGTCGGGCGAGAACAGCGTATAATCGGCACCGAGGTCGGCGCCGGGATAGACCGTATCGAGCACGAAATTGGCCGTGGCGGCCTGTGCCAGGTGACGGTTGCGGTAGAGCACTTCGAGCCTGCCGCGATAGACGCCGTCCGGTGCACGGCTACCCGCGTTGTCCAGCCCGTTCCAGCTGAACGGCCCCGGTATGCGGTCGCGGCCGGTGAACGTTCGCACCGCTTCACCGTCGTCACTGGTAATACTGAAGGTGTAATTGTCGATATCTTCGTTGATCTGCAGGCGCGGGAAGAAACGTATGGTATCTCGAACGCCGCTGTTGTTAGGCGAGAAGGCACGAAACTCGGCCGAGATCAGAGCTTCGGAGGCTCGATTGTCTATGTCGAAACCGACGCGATTAGAGACGCCGCGATTGCCGGCTCGGTCGACCGCCTCCAGCTCGTAGCTGTAGCGGCCGTCTTCCACTAAACGTCCCTCGTCGTTGGTTCCGTCCCACGCTACGCTGATGTCGGCATTGCCGCGCCAGGTGAACGTGCGCACCGTCTCTCCGACGGCGTTTTGGACCCGGCCGGTCCACAGGTCTTCGGTAGTGGTTTCCTGAAAGATGACGACCTCATCGTCGGTTCCGTCCAGGCTGGGCGCAAAAACTTCGAGGTCCGCCCGCACGGCCGCGCGCGGCGGCGTAACGTCGATTTCGAACCGCGGTGAAAGCTCCTCGGGGCTGTAGCCGTTCTGATAACGCGCCCGCAGTCTTGCATGATAGACGCCCTCGGCAAGCAGCCGGCCGTCTGCGTCACGGCCGTTGAACACAATCTGCGGCCGCGGCGCGGTTCTTCCGGAGAAGCTGCGCCTCACGCTGCCGGCCTGGTCCAGGACCGCCAGTTCCCACTCCAGCAGCCCGGAGGCCGGCACGTCGACGCTGAACGTAAGCGTGTCGCGCACACCGTTGTCGTTAGGCGAAAAGTGGGCATGATCGATTGTGACGCGGATCGGCTCCTGAACGGTATTGATGATGATGTTCTCCAGCCCGGCCGAGCCGCGGTTTCCCGCGCGATCGGTAGCTGCAATCCGGTAGCGATAGACGCCGTCGGCCAGCAGGTCGCCGGAATCGTCGGTGCCGTCCCAGATAAACGGCTGCGGAGCGGACGAGTGCCAGGACCAGGTGCGAACCCGGTTGCCCGCGGCGTCCTCAATCCACCCTTCCCACAGATCCTCCTCGCTTCCGCGCTGCCCGATGGGCAGTTCATCCTTGCTACCATCGCCATCAGGCGAAAAGATGCGTTCTTCGGGCGACATGGCAACCACTTCAACCTGCGGCGGTGTGGTGTCTACCACTACTTCGTAAGGATCGCTGCGGGCGAAGTTGCCGTTGTCGTCCCACGCTTCGAGCGTGAAGCTGTAGGCGCCGTCGGCAACCACGCTGCCGCCGTCCGAGGTTCCGTCCCAGCGAATGGCTTCGGGAACGGTTACGCCGCTCTTGACCGCCAGCAGGCGATCCATGAAGTTGCGGAAACCCTCGTTTTCCGGTCGATCGTCCTTGTTCTCTATGCTGCGCACAAGCTGGTTGTTCTGATCGTAGACCCGAAAGACCCAGCCCATCACATAGCGCTCATCGGTGATCGAGATAGGCACCTGCAGATAATCGTTCACGCCGTCGTTGGTAGGCGCTATGTAACGCCGACGGTCGTAGGCAACGTCGACAACCGGCGGGTTTGCATCGACCACTCCCAGCGCCACGTTTACGCCGCCGCCCATGCCCCAGATACCGTCGTACAACGGTGCGGCCGCGGCTCGCGTACGGATTTCGCTGCGGTTCCATCCCTGCTCGCCAATGAACGAGTCGGTCTCACGGAAATCGGTGGCCAATGTGACCGAAACACCGAACGAGGGCAGCATCGACCGCTGTTCGATAGAGTTATCGAGTATCTGGCGCGCATCGGCCTGCCAGCCGCCGAAAACGGAGACGGTGTCAAAGAAAGTGATTTCGCTTCCCAGGTTGACCCGTGCGTTCTGGACCGTCGGGTAACTGACGGTGGTATTGATGTCCCACACGATGTCTTCACTGCGCACCAGCGAGAACTGGGCGCCAAGCGCCGGAGTCAGAAAGGCGGGCATCGAGTCACGGCCATCGACGGGTTTGTAGGGCAACCCGACTCCCAGCAACGATGCTCCCCAGCGCAGATCCTTCAGAACACCGAAGTCGCCTACCAGGTGCATAATGCCGAAATCGAGGTTGGCACCGACATCGAACTGGCCATCATAGCCGCCGGTATCAACGTTGAGACCGGCGCCTACCAGGAAATCGCGATACAGATCCTTGGCAAAGGAGAACTTGACTCCAAACGTGTTACCAAGCAGCATCGGGTCTACTTCGGAGCCAAGATAACGCATTGAACCGGTAAACACGCCCGCGCGCGTCGGAAACGTAGCACCGAGGTTAACCGCGTGGCCCTGCCAGCCGCGATCGTCGTCTCGCGAGCCGAAACCGGTCAGGCCGATGTAGCTGGCGTCGAGCGTGATACGCTGGTTGAGTCCGGATGCCGACGGGTTCATCGCATCGGAAAACGGCGACTCCATTGATGTGACCGAGAAGCCGCGACCGAGAAACAGCGGCGAGAGCAGCTGATAGCTGTCCTGGCCTCCAGTCGGAGGATCGTAGGACCACGCCGATGATGCGGCACCCATCATCAGCCCGAGGGCCAGCAGCGTGGCGAGTGCGGATCGTTTCACCGCAGGGCGACTACTCGAAAAGATCGGTACCTTGTTCATAGATTGTCTCGATATTCTCCATCTGTTCTATTGATAGGCGGCCGTGCAGTTGCCGCGCGAGTCGCTCATAGAGCGCAGCCATCCGGTTGTCGAGTTCCAGCTCGTTCTTACGCAGCAAGACATAGAGAGCCACCACATCCTGACCGTCAATTGATATCATATCGCACTGCCGGGAAAATCCCTGTTCTGCCACCGATGGAAGCGGTTTACAGCGAGATCTCCATCCCCTCCTCAGAAAGATAGACCTCCAGATCCAGATTTCCAAGGCGTTGGGCGTACCAGCGGGCAAGTTGCAGGTTTTTGTGCAGTTTGGCGTCATCGTAGAGCGGTTCGTGGTGGAAAAGGTAGAGGCGCTTGGCGCTCCAGGCGGTTGCAAAATCCACCCCCAGGCTGAACGATGAGTGGCCCCAGTTGTATTTCTCGATTGCCTCTCCGAGTGTGTACTGCGTGTCGAGTATCAGGGCGTCAGAATTAGCGAAGAAGGCGCTGTTGGCGGCTGTCTTCTCGAAATCTGATTCCTGGAGTTCGACGTCGCTGGCGTGAACGAAGACCGACCCGGCTTCCTCGATTCGATAGCCCCAACCTCGCCCCGGATGGTTGAGCTCACGGTAGCGAACGGTTGCCGAACCAATCGTGACCTCCTGGCCCTTCAGCTGGTGGAAGAAGAGCGAACCGCCCATTTTCTCTTCCATTGTGACCGGAAAGAACGGGTGCTGCATATGCGACGACAGTGTTGCCTGAATCCCCGGAAGGGGGCTGTAGAAATGAACGCTGCACCGCGGGTTGTATGCCGGACCAAAGAAGGGTAGTCCCTGCACGTGATCGTAGTGGAAATGGGTGAAGAAGATGTGAAACTCATGCGTCGGCTTCAACCGCTGCCCCATTGAGGCCGATAGTTCGGCGATCCCGCTGCCGGCGTCGATGAGTATGGTCGGACCCTGTCGCGGGATGATCTCGAGGCAGGCGGTGTTGCCCCCGACGGTGCCGAACAACCAGGCCGGAAGCGCCCCCAGGAAGCGTTCACGGTCAGCCGGAGAGACGATGTCCCGCTGCTGAATGCGCTGCACGACGGCCGAAATCTTGCTGCGAACCTGCTCCGCCCGCAGGGGGGTCGGCCGCGAACCGCGCGCTCCCCAGATCCTGACCGTCATCGCACGCGCCCCCGACCCGGATCGTGGAACGGTTCACTGCGGCGTCTCGCAAGCCACGCCTCTATGGCTTGCGGGCTGTGCCGGCACCCGACGTCGATTCCCGGGCAGTCACGCTGCAATGCGCGCCACGAATCCAGGGATTCCAGATGAGTCGACCAGAACGGAAAACTGCGACACTGCAGCGGTCGGTCCTCGTATACCGAGCAGCCACCTGCCTGCCAGAAGACGCAGTCGAGGTTTGACTGTTCCCGCAAGGTGATGCGTGTTGCCGGGCCAAGATCTATTACGCGACAGTATTGCGCGATGAACTGCGGTTCGGGAAGCGCGACGCGAGCGGCGAGCCGGAGTATGTCTGGTTCGGAGAGGAAAACGTAACCGGAGTCAAACCGACAGCACAACGAGCACTCGGTGCATGAGAACCTCAATCCATGTTCGTAGAAGGTATCGCTCTGCATCGGCATCAACGTGTTACCCCGTCAGCCCGGGAGCCGCAGGCCCGTACCTGCCACGAACCGCGGGATACTGTGCGCCGACGCCGGCACCTGAAACCATCATGGGGAGTGTAGGATTCGAACCTACGAAGGCGTAGCCAACAGATTTACAGTCTGC
>RECP01000093.1 GCA_007693945.1 Spirochaetaceae bacterium | reverse complement strand
ATTCCGATCCGAACTGCTGGAACGTTTCGGGCGTGTAGACCTCGGTGTCGCCTGCCTCGGCGGCTGGTACTACGGCTACAGCCTTCACAGAATGCCTTTTGAACACTGGCAGAGAGTGATTCAAAACAATCTGACAACCCATTTCCTCTGCATGCGAGCGCTGCTGTCGATCATGCATGAGCGCAACAGCGGCGTCTATGTGATGGTCAACGGCGGCGCAGCCGAGTTGATCGCTCCGGAGGAAGGTGTGGTTTCGATTGTGGCTGCTGCCCAGTTGATGATGTCGCGTGTTCTGAAGCAGGAGGCGCACGCCACCAACATCCGCATCCATACGCTGATGGCCTATCACCCGATAAAGACGCGAGCCCGACGAAGTGAAGTGCTCGAGGAGTGGCTGACGTCCGAAGAAGTCGGCGACTACATCACGCAGCTCTACACCGGAGAGGCTGCCCGCATCGAGAAGACCGTGCACCGTCTGTACACGCGCTTGGAGCCGCCGCGCTACGGCCGCTGAACCTCGTTCCCGCGGCCACTGACTCAGCGGTTCAACGACTGAGCATCGCGTGTATCGCCGCCGCGGCCGTGCGGCCTTCGCCCATTGCCAGGATTACCGTTGCGGCGCCCAAGACGATGTCTCCGCCCGCATACACGCGCTCCATTGACGTTTTTCCGTTCTCATCGGTCACGATATTGCCCCATTTGTTGGCCTGCAACTGCGGCGTGGTTCGGGTTATCAGCGGGTTGGAGTCGTTACCGATTGATACCAGCACGGTGTCGACCTCGATCCTGCTTTCGCTGCCGGGTATGGCGACCGGCCGCCTCCGTCCCGATTCATCGGGCTCGCCCAGCTCGTACGAAAGGCACTCGATACCGATGACGCGGTCCTGTTCGTCCCCGAGAATACGTTTCGGACTGCGCAGGAAGTGAAAGATCACGCCCTCCTCCTCGGCGTGATCAACCTCTTCGGCGCGGGCCGGCATCTCGGTGCGAGTGCGGCGATAGATGACGTTGACCGTTTCGGCTCCCAGGCGCACCGCGGTTCGCGCAGCGTCCATCGCGACGTTCCCGCCGCCGAACACCGCGACCTTTCGCGGCTGAAAGATCGGCGTGTCGGCGCGGCTGCGGTCATAGGCTTTCATCATGTTGCTGCGCGTCAGGTACTCGTTTGCCGAGAAGACACCGACCAGGTTCTCGCCCTCGATTCCGAGGAATTTAGGCAACCCGGCGCCGGTGCCGATGAAAACGGCGTCATAGCCGTCCTTTTCGATCAGGTCCTGCAGCTTGCGCGTACGTCCGACCAGAAAGTTGGTCTTGATCTCTACACCCATCCGTTTGAGCGTGTCGATTTCGTCATCAACAATCGCTTTGGGAAGACGGAACTCGGGAATACCGTAGATCATCACGCCGCCTGGGCGATGGAACGCTTCCAGAACAGTCACCGCGTGGCCTTCGCGCCGCAGATCGGCAGCCACCGTGATGCTGGCCGGACCACTACCGATTACCGCCACCCGTTTGCCGGTCTCCGGTTTGACCGATGGTACGCCGCCACCACTGTCCCGGCGGTCAATGTCGGCGACGTAGCGTTCGAGCCGGCCGATCGAAACCGACTGGAACGGATCCTTCAGCAGCTTGCCGACGGTGCAATTGGCCTGGCACTGGTTCTCCTGCGGACACACCCGGCCACAGATCGCCGGCAGCAGGCTCGATTCCCGGATGATGCCGATCGACTCCTGATAGCGGCGCTCTTCAATGGCCTGTATGAAACCTGGAATATCGATGCGCACGGGACAACCGGCGATGCACGGGGCATTGCGGCATTGCAGACAGCGCATAGCCTCAACGCGCGCCTGTTCCTCGCTGTAGCCGTAGGTCACCTCGGACATCGTGGCGCGTCGTACAAGAGGATCCTGAGCCGGCATAGCCTGCTGAGGCAGCTGCGCCCGCTCTTTTTTCGATAGCGTGCGCCCCTCGATTGATGCCAGGATTTCGAGCGCCTGCCGGTGCAGTCTGTCAGGAGTCTGGTGACTCATCGGCGCACCTCCTCAATTCTGCAGTTGCGTTGCGCGCTCTGCTCCTGTTCCCGATACGCGTCGAGGCGCTTGAGCATGTTGTCAAAATCGACCTGATGGCCATCAAACTCAGGACCGTCGACGCAGACGAACCTGGTCTGGTTCCCTACGGTGACGCGACAACCGCCGCACATACCGGTTCCATCAACCATGATGGTGTTGAGCGAAACCACGGTGGGAACGTGATAGGGACGCGTGGTCTCGGCGCAGTACTTCATCATGATCGGCGGGCCGATAGCGACGGCCAGATCAGGACCGGGGAGCGTCGTGCACAGTTCCTTCAGCGGAGCAGTCACCAGTGCCTTGCGGCCGTAGCTGCCGTCATCGGTGCAGACAATCAGCTCGTCGGCCAGCGCGCGCATTTCCTTCTCGAGGATCACCAAATCACGGGTGCGCGCACCGATGATGACGGTCAGGTGGTTCCCGGCTCCCTTCAGTGCCTGAACGATGGGGTACAGCGGCGCAACGCCGATACCGCCGCCTACCGCAACCACGGAACCGAAGTTCTGGATATGTGTCGGCTGCCCCAGCGGACCGAGTACGTTTTCAATCCGATCACCTGCACGATACGATGAAAGGATCCGGGTAGTGCGGCCGACCGCCTGGAAGATCAGGGTAATCGATCCCATGTGCGGGTCGGCATCGGCGATTGTCAGCGGAATGCGTTCACCGTAACTGGTGTCGAGTTGAAGGATCACAAACTGGCCGGGCTGCCGTTCTTCGGCAATCAGCGGAGCCTCGATCCGGATACGAAAGACCTGTTGGGAGAGTTGCTCCCAGGCGAGTATGCGATTCACGCAGGCCGTCCTCAATGCAGATGGAATGACGCATTGTAACACATGCGCAACCACTCACCAAGGATGATACTGCGTGCCGAGAAACGGCAGGCGGCCGGAACAAGAGTTGCGACCGGATTCCAATCTTGTTTTTGCCGCAACGGCGCATTATAGTATGCAGCAGCCAGGAGAAAGGCGCATGCAGAATGAGGTGAGCGGGATTACTTCGACCGTTGGTCAGCGCTTCGCGGCCGGTGCCCATCCACCGGCGGGCTGATGCGGTCATGACTGGCATGGAGCAGCTGACCTTTGCCGGCAGCGGCGGTTTCTCGCTGCAGGGCTACCGGCTGGCGCGGCCGGTAGCGGATGGGCCGCCGTCGGCAGTCGCGATCTTTGTCCACGGTATGGCTGAACACGCCCGACGCTATGCGGCGACGGCGGCCGAACTGGCGACAGTCGGCGTGCTGAGCTACTCCTTCGATCAACGCGGTCACGGGCCGCACGCGCTGGAATCGGGCTCGCTCGGCTTTGTCGCCGAGTGCGACGGTTTTTCGCTGCTGGTCAGGGATCTGGTCTGCGTAATCGATCAGCTGCGTGCGGACCATCCCGCGGTGCCGCTGGTCCTGCTCGGTCAGAGCATGGGGTCTCTGGTTGTTCGCGACTATCTGCAGCGCTACGGCGATCACGCTTCCCGGCTGCACGCGGTGGTGCTCTCCGGGACCGTGAAGCATCCGGGTATTGCCGGGCGGCTGGCCTTGCTCTACGCGCTGGCACTACGGACCACTCGCGGTGCGCGTGCCTCCGCGGTTGAACTCCACAGACTCACTTTTGGTGCCTACGGTCGACGCTTCAGGCCGCAGCGAACCCCGTTCGACTGGCTTTCGCGTGAACCCTCGGAGGTTGACGCGTACGCTGAGGATCCGCTGTGCGGTTTTGTGTGTTCGGTCGGCTTCTACGTGGATCTGCTGCGCGCAGCGCTGCGGACCAACGGCAAGCGTGCCGCCGCGGCAACGCCTGCTGTGCTGCCGATGCTGCTGATCTCCGGAGCGGTCGATCCGGTAGGGGGCTTCGGTCGCGGGGTGCGCCGCGCCGTTGCGCGCTATCGTCGCCACGGTGTGCAGCGCGTGACGTTACGGCTCTTCGAGGATGCGCGCCACGAGCTCTATCACGAGACAAATGGTCGCCAGGTATTGAGCGGCGTGAAACAATGGCTGCTGGAGGAAGCGCTGTGAACAGAACTATTGTCGGGCTGTTGGTTTTCGGCGTGCTGGGCCTGGTGGCCGGACACCTGGTCTTCGCCCGTTCGGGCGGTTATACGCCGAGCAGGGCGGCGTAGGCGCCCAACGCGCCGCCGGCGTTGCCGGACAGCAACTGTTTTGCCAGGACTTTACCCAACTGCACTCCTTCCTGGTCAAAACTGTTGATATTCCAGAGAAAGCCCTGAAACATCACTTTGTTCTCAAAATGCGATAGTAACGCCCCCAGCGTGTGCGGTGTCAGGCGCGCCGCGTGGAGCAGACTCGAGGAGCGGCCACCGGCAAAGGCACGGTTGGAATTGACGTCCTCCTTTCCGTGCGAGAACGCCACTATCTGTGCTGCCAGATTGGCGTTGAGCTTAGTCTGACTTGTTGACCCATCAACGGTGACATCGTGCTCTAACTGCGAGGCCCTGAAGCCAATGAACTGCAGCGGTACGATGTCGGTACCCTGGTGCAGCAGTTGATAGAAGCTGTGCTGCCCGTTGGTACCCGGTTCGCCAAAGATAATCGGGCCGGTCGGGTAGTCGATGGCGTCGCCGTCGCGATTGACACTCTTGCCGTTGCTCTCCATGTCGAGTTGCTGCAGGTGCGCCGGGAAGCGCGACAGGGCCTGGCTGTACGGTAGCACGGCGGTCGCGGGATAGCCGAGGACATTGCGCTCGTAGACGCCGATCAGGGCATCCATGAGCGCCGCGTTGCGGCGCGGATCGCTTTGCAACGCCGCTACATCGGCCTGATGTGCGCCGGCCAGAAACTCGCCGACAATCTCTTCACCAAACGCCAGCGTGAGAATTGCGCTGCCTACCGCACTGGTGCTGGAGTAGCGACCGCCGATGTAGTCGTCGATGAAGAACGCGTCGAGATAGGCCTTGGATTTTGCCAGCGGACTGGTCTGGGAGGTTACCGCGATCATGTGCTTGTGCGGGTCGAGACCCGCGGCACTGCCTCTGCGCATCAATTCAACTACAAACGCCTCATTGGTGAGCGTCTCCTGCGTAGTACCACTCTTGGAGACCAGGATGAACAGCGTGCGTTCCGGATCAACCTGTGATACCACTTCGGCGGCATCGTCAGGGTCTACATTGGAGATGAAATGGGCCCGCATCTTCAAGCCGGCGGCGGTCCGGGCCGCATAGTTCCTGAGGCCGAGGTAAATCGAACGCGGCCCCAGATCTGATCCGCCAATGCCTATCTGCACAACCGTGTCAAACCGCCTGCCGGTCGAGCCCTTGATGTGGCCCTCGTGGACTGCCGCTGCAAACTGCGCCAGGCGTCGGTGCTGATCCCGGTAGGACTGTTCGAGGCCTTCGGTCCCGCTTTGCATCTCGTCCACCAGGCGGCCCCTGGTCAGGTGGTGCAGCACCATGCGCTGTTCGCCGGTGTTGACCGGTTCGCCTGCCGCAAGCGCTTGATACTTGGCAATGCACTGCTGTTCCGCGGCCAGAGCAATCAAGGTCTCTTCCACCTCGGCAGTGATGCCCTTGGCAGCATAGTTGTAGTACAGCTGATCGGTGACTGCAATCTGCTGTTCGGCGACCGCTGAGCTCTCGACCGCCCGCTTGCCGGGCTTCGCGATCTGTTGCAGTTTGCCGAATGACCGGGTTCGGGTCAGGTTTATCCATGTTATGCCGTTCATCGTGCGCTCCTTGGTAGTCGATTGTGAGTGGAAAGCGGGGTGCATGGCAAGAGCACGCTGACGGTGGTACCTTGGCCTTCCTCGCTTTCGATCGTCAATTCGCCACCGTTCTGCTGCAGCATCTCCCGGCACAGAATCAGGCCGAGGCCGGTTCCCTGCTCGCCGTTCGTTCCGACTGTGTGTATCTTGGTATCGAGCTGGAACAGCAGCGGCAGGACCGCATTCGCAATGCCGATACCCGAATCCCGGATTCGAAGAAATACGTGCTGCCGGTCCGCGTCGCCTGGCGACCGTTCTGCCGCGTCCGCGGTGAGATGAACCGATCCGCCCTTGTGAGTGAATTTCAGCGCATTGGTTACCAGGTTGCGCAGTACGGTCAGCAGCATATTGCGATCGCACAGGACTCGCAGATCGGTATCCACGCGGTGGCTAAGGGTGATGAGCTTCTCTTCCGCATGCTCATGGCAGACTACCAGAGTCTCCATGACGATCTCACGCAGCGAGATTTCCTCGCGTTCGACGGTTTCGCGGTGCTGCTGCAGCCGTGCCCAGGTCAACAGATTGTCGGTCAGACGGTAGATGTTGCTACACGTCTGGTGGATGGCGTCGATGCGTTCGACGAGTTGTTCACGCTCCCAGTCGGCTGCGTTTGCAGCGACCGTCGCGGTCATGTGCACCAGGGAGCTGAACGGAGAACGTAGTTCGTGGGCCAGGATCGAGAAGAAGCGCAGCATACGCTTCTGCTGCCGGGCGATGGTTACGTGGGCATTGATGCGCGCCACCACCTCCTCCTGCTCGATCGGTTTGGTGATGTAGTCTACGGCTCCAAGTTCGAATCCGTGAATCTTATTGACGGTGTCGGTCAACGCCGTCATGAAGAGCACCGGAATATCACGGGTGGCATCAAGAGCTTTCAGCCGTCTGCAGGTCTCAAAGCCGTCCAGTTGCGGCATCATCACGTCGAGCAGAATAACGTCGGGCTGTTCCTGCTCTGCGAGGCGGATGCCGCTGACACCGTCCTGCGTAACAAGGACGGTCATATCAAGCGCGTTCAGATACTCAAACAGCACCGCGATGTTGGTCGGTGTGTCATCGATTATCAGTATCGTGGTGTTGGGGACCGTTACGTTGTGAATCGGCGGCGGTACGGGCATCGAGCTCCTCAAGCAGTTTGCGAACCCTGTCTATGTGAAAGCCTTCGAGCAGACCTCCGAGATGGTCGAAATACGGAACATAACCAGGCAGGCGACGGCGCAGGCGCGCCAGTTCACCGCGCATTTCACGAACGTTGCCGCGCTCGGCGTGCGCGCGGAAACGCAGCATGGCTTCCGGCGGCGGGGGAAGATAGCCCCCTGATCCGGTGCCGGCGACGCTACCGGCGGCCTGCGCCGCCGGACGCAGGCGCTCAGTGGCGGTTCCGGCGCGTTTGAGGCACAGCGTGAAGTGGAACGTGCTGCCGCTTCCGGGACGACTCTGCAACTCGATCTTGCTGTCCATCAGTGCCAGCAGATCCTTTGATATCGCCAGTCCCAGCCCGCTCCTCGGTGCTTCGTGGTACGGATGCTTCACGCGCTCAAACGCCGAGAAGATCGCCTGGTGCATCGTCTCCGGGATTCCGATCCCGGTATCGCTGACCACGAACCTTACCAGCGCGTGTTCGGCCTGCGCTCCGGCGTCCTCGACCCGCAGCCACAGCGAGCCCTTATCGGTAAACTTTACCCCATTCATCAGCAGGTTGTACAGCACCTGGCGTAAACGATCGCAATCAGCTATCAGGAGGTCAGGCACACCGTGTTCGATCCGGTGATAGAAGGAGATGCCCTTGCGAGCGCAGGCGAGCCCGGTATTCTCGACTATTTCGTGTATGAACTGACTCACCGAGAATGTGCGCAGCTTCAATACGATCTTTCCTGCTTCCAGCCGCGAGAACACCAGGATGTCGTCCACAAGCGCCGCCAGTTGGTTTCCGTTGCTGCGGATTGCCTCGATCCTGGTACGCAGGTCGGGCGCAAGGTGCCGGTCAAGCAGCAGTACACTACTGTACCCCAGGATGCCGTGCAACGGTGTCTTGAGGTCGTGACTCATCCGGGCCAGGAAGCGCCCTTTGGCGCGGTTTGCCTTGTCGGCAACCTCCTTGGCCAGCATCAGTTGTGACTCCAGCATCTTGTGGCGGCTGATGTCGGTGATCACGCCCACTATTCCCCCGAATCCCACGCCGGGTTCGCCGAGCGGTGCAGCGGCGATCACGATATCGCGCAGACTGCCGTCGGCATGATGGAAAAGGCACTCCCGGCTGCGTCGACGACCATCCGAGAGTACCTGCTGATCGAGCCGCACCTGCTGCTGATAGCCTTCGGCGTGCAGCAACCGTTCGGCCCGCTGCCCGCGGATCTCGGTTTTCGGTCTACCGGTGTACTCGGCGAACGCCTCGTTGCAGTCGACAAACACACCGTCGGGACTCTTGAAAAACAGCGGATTGGGGACCGTGTCGAGTAGCGCTGTCTGAAACAGCAGACTATGCTCCAGCTTGGTGCGTTCGGCCTGCCGGACGTCGGCCACCAGTGCGCGAGTCAGCGTTCCCAGCAGCGTCGCCGTCAGGCCGGCGACAGTCAGCAGCAGCAGCGCCAGTCCAAAAGTGCCGATGTCTTCGGGGCGCGGCGGTACTCCGTACGCCAGCACGGTATGAACGAACCCCGCCAGCAGCACAAGCAGCACCGTCGTCGACGCCGCCACGGGTTGGCCGTGGTAGATCAGTGCCAGCGACATCAGCGGGATCGAAAGTACGACAAGGTCACCGCCGATCAAGTACGGGTCAATCGGACCGGTGAAGCGTGACCAGGCAAACAAGAGAAGCACCCCGAACGCGGCGATGTTGTACGTATAGAGGTGACTCATTCGCAGCCGTGTCTCGAGATCTGCCGCCTGATAGGGGCGCAGGACTGCAGCGCGCAGCGGCTTCGGCATCATTTTTCGTGGAAGCCAGCCATTTCCCTCATTTCGCGAGCCGGTCCGTCATCAGAGTCCACGTTACGATGCACGATCGCTCCGACACCGGTTGCCAGACCGTAGAGTTTGATGAAGCCGGTGGCGTCGCTGTGGTCATAGCCTGACTCCCCGAAGGAAGCCAGGTCTTCCAGGTAGAGCGAATAGTCCGACTTGCGCCCGGTTACGATGGCGTTACCCTTGTACAGCGTGATGCGCACACTTCCGGTCGCGTATTGGGTTGCCTTCTTCATGTAGGCGTCCATCGTCTCCCGGAAGTGGGTGAACCATTTGCCGGCGTAGACGATATCGGCGTACTTGAGCGCCATGGTGTTCTTCATTGCAAGGGTCTCGAAATCCATGGTGATCATTTCGAGCTCGCGCAGTGCAACGTTGAGTATCGTGCCGCCGGGGGTCTCGTAGACGCCGCGGCTCTTCATGCCGACAAGCCTGGTCTCTACCACGTCAACTCTTCCTACGCCGTTCTCGGCACCCAGCTTGTTGAGGCGCTCGAGCAGCGGCAGCGGGTCGAGACGTTCGCCGTCGACCGCCACCGGCATGCCCTGCTCGAAGTCGATAACCACCTCGGTCTCGCTGTCGGGCGCCTGCTGCGGCGATTTGGTCAGCAGGTACATCTCCTCGACCGGGCGATTCCAGGTGTTCTCGAGCTCACCTCCCTCATGGCTCATATGCCACAGATTCCAGTCGCGCGAATAGATGTTCTTCTCGGAGATGTTGCCCAGCGGTATGCCGTGCGCGCGCGCGTATTCAATTGCCTGCTGACGCGAGCGGATATGCCACATGCGCCATGGCGCAATCACGTGCAGGTGTGGACCGAGTGCCTTGTAGGCAAGCTCGAACCGCACCTGATCGTTGCCCTTGCCGGTACAGCCGTGTGCTACGGCGTCGGCCCCTTCGGCGATGGCCACCTTCACCTGGTGCCTGGCCTGCAGCGGCCGTGCGATTGAAGTCCCAAGCAGGTACTTACCCTCGTAGACCGCTCCGGCGCGCAGCATTGGAAACAGAAAATCGCGCACGAACTCCTCGCGGCAGTCGATGATGTGCAACCGGGAAGCGCCTGAGGCCAGTGCTTTCTGCTGCATGCCGTCCCAGTCTTCATCCTGACCGACATTGGTACACACCCCGATGACCTCAGCATTGTTGTAGTTCTCACGCAGCCAGGGGATGATAATCGAGGTATCGAGTCCACCCGAGTAGGCCAGCACAATCTTCTTGATTCCTTGATCACTCATGAAGTTCTCCTTTGAATTGCGTCGCGACCGCTCTCAGGGACGACTCGAGGATTGCGCAGCCCTCATCGATCTCACGCTCCGAGATTACCAGCGGTGGTGCGATGCGGATCACGTTCGAGCCCGAGCGCAGGAGCAGCAGTCCACGGTCGCGCGCCGCAGTCAGGATGGCGGTCATGACGTCCGGCAGTCGCCGTTCCGCAGCCTGAACCGGCAGGCCGCGCAGCAGACCCATGCCGCACGGTTGACCGGTGAAGTCGAATCGCCGCGCCAGTTCGCGCAGGCAATGCTCGAGATGCGAAGCGCGGTGCCGGACGTCGACCAGGAAGGCCGGGTCGGCGATTATTTGCCACACCCGCAGTGCCACTGCGGCGGTCACCGGTCCACCGCCGAAGGTGGTCCCGTGGTCGCCGATTTCCAGCACGTCGTTGATGCGCCGGTTGATCAGGGTGGCAGACAGCGGAAGACCTCCGCCGAGCGGCTTGGACAGCGAGACAATGTCCGGATGCAGCCCAACGGCTTCACTTCCGAAAAGGTTCCCCGTCCGTCCAAGCCCCGTCTGCACCTCGTCGGCGATCAGCAGCACCTTGTGTTTGCGGCACAGCCGGTTCAGCGACTCGGCGAACTGCGGCGTCATACACGCCAGCCCGCCTTCTCCCTGAACAACCTCGACTATGACGCCGGCAAAACTGTCATCCAGAGCGGCTTCCAGCGCAGCGCCGTCGTTGAACGGCGCAAAGACGCATCCGGGCAGCAGCGGCTCGAATGGGGTCCGGTATTTGGGGGTATAGGTAAGTGAAAGCGCCCCCAGCGTGCGGCCGTGAAACCCGTTGTGAAAGCCGAGCAGCTTGTGCTTCTGCGGGCCGTGTGTGCGTTGCGCATAGACACGCGCGTACTTGATTGCTGCCTCGTTGGCCTCTGCGCCGCTGTTGCCGAAGTGCACCGCCCCAAAATCAGGATTCCATGCACCGATTTGGGCATCGGCCAGGTGGCGTGCCAGCTGCAGCGTGGGTTCGGTCGTGTAGAGATTGGATACGTGTATCACCTTGCGCATCTGCGCTGACGCGATTTCGGCCAGATCCTCACGGCCGTAGCCCAGTGCGTTGACGGCAATCCCCGAACCCATGTCAAGATAACGGTTTCCGCCGCGATCATAGAGCCACACACCACTTCCACGATCGATTATCAGCAGCTCTTCGGCATAGTTGCGCGGCAAGCAGTGCCCGCCGGAAAAGCGAGACGCATCAGTCATGTTCGATCCTTGTCCCGGACTCGGCCAGCAGCAGGCGCCGCAGCGAGCCGTCTTTTGTATAGCGGCCTATGATAATCCTTTTCACGCCGTTGTTCAAAGCGTGGACACAGGCACGGGACTTGACGACCATACCGCCGGTCACGGTTCCGTCACTGATTGCCGTCTCCACTCCCGCCGCCGAGAGTCGCTCGATCAGCCTGCCGTCGCGGGCGAGGATTCCGGCAGTGTCCGACAGAAACAGCAGCGTGTCGGCGTTGAGCGCAATGGCAAGTTCCAACGCCGCGTCATCCGCGTTAAGGTTCAGCCCCGCCCCCGCGCCGTCCGTGAATGTGGAAGCCATCACGGGCAGGTATCCGGCGCTCAGCAGGGTCTCCACCAGGCCAGGGTCACAGCGGTGTACCCTCCCGGTACGGCTGGGTCTTCCCTGTGGATCGGTAATCGGAGCGCCGACGAAGGTTGCGGCGTCGGACCCCGAAATCCCGACCGCGGGCGCCCCACATGCAATTAACCCCCGAACGATCTGCTTGTTCACCAGGCCGCAGAGCACCATGTCAACCACGTCCATCTCACGGTCACCGGTCATTCGAACGCCGTCAACAAAAACCGGCTCGATGCCCAGCGCACGCCCGAGTGCACTCACTCTGGCGCCTCCACCGTGAACCAGAACGACCGCGGTCCGTCCGCGCACATCACTCAACTCAGCCAGAAACCGGGAGAATGTGTCCTGATCCTCGGCGGCGGCTCCGCCGATCTTGATGACGACTGTCACTTTCTGTTCCATACGGGTCCCGTTCTGTATCGTGATTGGCGGCCGGGCCGGCTACGGATGTGATCAGAACTCGCCGTGAATGCGCAGACCTTCGGACTCGTCAAAGCCGAAGCGCAGATTCATATTCTGGACTGCCTGGCCCGAGGCTCCCTTGACCAGGTTGTCAATCGCCGAGAAGAGCAGTAGCTCCTGCCCCTCAACGTGCCAGCCGATATCACAGCGGTTGGAGTTTCTGACCCACCGCGTCTCCGGGATACGGTCAGCAAGCAGGCGGATAAACGGCCGGGCGCCATACGCCTCCTTGAACGCCGCGGCGACGGTGTCGGCCGTGACGCCGTCGCGAAGCGTGCATGAAGTTGTGACGCCGAGCCCCTGCTTGATGGGAACCAGGTGCGGGGTGAACAGCAACGGCAGCTGTTTACCCGAGCGGGAGAGGTGGAAGTGAATCTCCGACCAGTGCCGGTGCCGCGAGCCGGGGTTGTAGGCGTTGACGTTTTCGGAACGCTCGGTGAACAGGAGATTGACGCTCTCCTTGCGACCGGCACCCGAGAGTCCCGAGAAGGCGCTGACAACGATCTTACCCTGGATCAGGCCCTTGCGCGCCAGCGGCAGCAGCGGCAGCAGCGTGGCGGTAGGATAGCACCCCGGGTTGCCGATGATGTCGGCGGCCCGGATTTCCTTCTCGTACCACTCCGACAGACCATAGCACGCTTTCAGTTGCAGATCCTGGCGCGGAGGCGGTTGTCCGTAGGCACGCGCAAAGAGCGCACTGTCCGAGATGCGGAAGTCAGCCGACAGATCGATGACCACGCTCGAGCTGAAGAACGGCTCGCACACCCGGGCCGAAGTGAGGTGCGGCAGCGCCGAGAAGACGATGTCCGGCGCGGCCTTGACGGCATCCGCCATATCAATCAGCGCGCCGTCGGTCCTCGACCTCAGCGCGGTGGCGAGGCCGGGATCGACTTCACTGAAGGCAACACCCGCCTTCGACGACGAAACCGGGTAGATAATGCGCACCTGAGGATGCTGCGACAGTATTCTGAGCAGAGTCATGCCGGTGTAACCGGTGGATCCCAGAACGGCAACGCGCATCTGCTATTCCTCGAAGTTGGGGGCTTTCTCTTTGAGCGTGCGCAACAGGGCGTTGCGGGTCGTTCCGTCGCGCAGAACTGCAATAACGGTGTCGTTTCCGGCAACCGTACCGAGGATTTCCGGGATACTCAGATTATCGAGGGCAAAACCAACGCTGTCCGCGTGGCCCGTCAGGGTTCGCACTACCGCCGTCGTGCCCGAAACCTCGATCGACACGTAACCGCGCAGGAAATCCTGTACATAGCTGCGCTCGGATTCCCGGCGTTCCTCTTCGCTTGGAAGGGTGTAGGCGTATCCGGTTGGCCCTTCGGCAATCTTGCCCACTTTGAGCAGCTTCAGGTCGCGTGAAAGGGTTGCCTGAGTGACGTGGAAACCTTCGCGGGTGAGGTGGCCCAGCAACTGCTCCTGGCTTGTGATCCGGTTGGCACGAACGATCTTCTTGATCGTCTGTAACCGCAGTGGTCGCTCTTTCAAGGAAAGTCTCCGAGTCGATACGGTTTTCTGCCAACTCAGAGTACGGTTTTTACATAAAAGTATCAAGACTCCGCACGGTTTCGGTATAAATATGATCGCGACGCATCCCGTCGATCTCACCCAGCAGAATATCACCGTCCGAGGGGTATTGCAGTATCTGAGTTGACAGGTCTTCCCCGGATTCGACCTCAGCGCAGCCGCCGGACGACGCACGGATCCGCAATTCGCTTTTGCCGCCGAAGAGTACTGTAACCAGAACCCCGTTTTCAATGGCGCCGTGCTGCCGGTGGCTGAGCCGGACGGTATGTCCTGCAGCAGCACGCAGCTCCCATGCACGCCCACCTTCGGCCGGTGTTGCGCAACCGGTGGTCCGACGGTCGCGGGCGGCACGATCCTCGTGGCAGCGCAGACCGATCCTTGAACCGAACCACGCCAGATAGAGCGCGGCGAAGGCGGGCGGTGATCCCGCAAGGATCACCTCGCTGATGGACTCGACCTGTTGCCGCAGGTGGGGAGAGTCAAAGCAATTCGCGGTTACCGAGCACAGCGGAAGTACTCGTCGCCAGGTAACGTCGCACAGTGCCAGATTCTCGTTGCGCGCCAGCGCGGCAAGCCGTGAAACCAGCCGTCGGTTGTCCTCGCCGTTGCGCAGCGCGGCTTCGCTGTCGTATATCAGCGTATCTGCCAGCTCGACAACGTCGGACGAGAGCCCGTCACCGCTGCAGATGGTGTCGAGCCACACTACGTATACCGGAATATCGCGGATCAGCAGCGGTGCCCACGATGAGACCGCGCCGCCGATTCCGTCGCGCCCGTTATTGATGACTACTTCCTGCAGACAGACACTGCGGTTGCTGTGATCGAGATAACAGCGCGCCGATATCGATAGTCGGCTCTCGGCTTCGTCGGTACGCGTGATGTGAATAACGCGCGCGGCGCGCCTGCCGAGTACCGCATCGAGCATTGCATCCGCCTGCGCTTTGCTGGCCGAAGTGCTGAAGACAACCAGGTTCAGCAGGCTTGCGCGCGCCTCGGTCGGACTGCTGCGTACCATGATCTCGGAAAGCTCCCTTTCAATGCGGGCCGGGTCAAAGATCATAGCTTCCTCCAGCGGTGTCCGGCGCCACCCGGCAGAGCGCGCGCGCCGTGTGGACCGGATGAACCGGGTTCATACAACTGCGGACGCGATTGGCTGTTTTGCCAGCCTTCGAGCAACTGCGTGATGAACCGCCACGATGCTTCGATTTCGTCGCGTCGGGTGTAGAGCGTTGAATCGCCGACTAGCGCGTCAAACAGCAGCCGCTCATAGGCCTCCAGGGTGCTTTCACCGAAAGCCGAGCCGTAGGCGAAATCCACGTTTACCGGTCGCATGTCGGTGGTATAGCCGGGGATCTTGGTGTTGACCGTCAGCGTGATGCCCTCTTCGGGCTGGATGCGGATGATCAGCGTGTTGCGCGTCATGGTGGGATGCCGGTTGCTGTACAGCTCCAACGGCGGGGTGCGGAAGGTGACCGCGATTTCGCTCACCTTGCGCCGCAGCCGTTTTCCGGTGCGCAGGTAGAACGGCACGCCTGACCAGCGCCAGTTGTTCACGAAGAGCTTGATTGCCACGAATGTCTCGGTTCGGGAATCGGGCGGTACTCCGTCTTCCTGCATATAGCCGGGAACCGCCGTGCCGTCCGAGTAGCCGCTGCTGTACTGGCCGCGGCAGGTGTGCGTGTCGAGCTCGGATGGCGCGATCGGGCCAATGGCGCGCACTACCTTGACCTTCTCGTCACGAATGCTGTCGGCCTGCAGGTCGATCGGAGGCTCCATGGCGGTCAGGCTCAGGAGCTGGAACATATGGTTCTGCACCATGTCGCGTAACGCGCCCGCTGAGTCGTAGTAGTTTCCGCGGCCTTCAACGCCGAGGCGTTCAGACACTGTGATCTGTATGTGCTCTACGTAGCGATGGTTCCATAACGGCTCAAAGATGCCGTTGCCGAACCGCAGCAGCATGATGTTCTGAACCGTCTCCTTGCCGAGGTAGTGGTCGATACGATAGATCTGCTGTTCGTCAAAGTAGTCCGCCAGCAGGCGATTCAGGCGGCGGGCCGACTCGAGGTCACGCCCGAACGGCTTCTCGACAACGACGCGGATCGATCCGCCGCCGGGCCGGTTTAATCCGGCCTCGCCGAGGTTACGAATGATGGCCTCGTAGCTTTCCGGTGGCGTAGACAGGTAGAAGAGCCGGTCGCCGTCCTTCGGCAGCTGCCGCGCGAGCTCACGGTAGCCTGCGGTCTCGTCAAACGTAGAGCGCACGTAGCTCAGCTGGTTGACGAATGCGGCGCGCTGCTCGTCGGTAGCGTCGGGAGCATCACGCAGA
Organism: Spirochaetaceae bacterium; assembly: GCA_007693945.1. Classification (GTDB taxonomy): domain Bacteria; phylum Spirochaetota; class Spirochaetia; order DSM-27196; family PWMO01; genus PWMO01. The sequence goes on along the minus strand of RECP01000093.1, from coordinate 22,978 downwards.
ATCTCGCCGGCGCGCTGGCGTAGTCCTTCGGTTTGCCAGTCGCGTCTCGCGAATCCGATTACCCCCAGCCGGGACACGCCCTTGCGGTAGAGTGCGAACAGCGCCGGCAACAGCTTGCGTCGGGTGAGGTCGCCGGTCACGCCGAAGATTACGACGGTCACGGGGTCGGCTCGGCGAGTATGGCTCAGTCCCTCGCGAAACGGATTATGATCCATGATTGTCCCAGTATGCGGAGATCGCGTCCGAAAGGCAATTGATTGTGGTCCCGCTTTGCGCGCTATACTGCCTGACGATGACTCTTGCCGGCTACACGTTGCTCGACCATCCCTCGCCGTTCCCCGGAGCGGCGATTTACCACTGTACGGAGACCGATTCGACCATGGACGACGCGCGCGCTCTGCCTGCGAACGTTGGTGACGGAACGGTCGTTTGGGCCGATTTCCAGCGCCTTGGCCGCGGTCGCGGCGCCGGTCGACGCTGGCGCGCCGCGGCCGGTGAGAACCTGTTACTGACACTGGTGGTATCGCGCGCTGCCGCTACCGGGAGCGATGCCGTGCACACGATCGGTTCGATTCCGCTGCGCGCGGGACTGGCGGTAGCGCGGACTGCCGTGGCGCTTGGTATCAACGAGTCCGACTTGCGCGTCAAATGGCCCAACGATGTCCTGGTGCGCGGCGGCAAGCTCTGCGGCATTCTGTGCGAGGGTGTTGCCGGCCGATTCCACATCGGTGTGGGTTTGAACGTCAATCAGACCGAGTTCGAATCGCCGGACGATGGCGTGGAGGCGACGCCGCGCCGGTGGCGCCGATCCGGTCCGGCGGAACCTGTCTCGCTGGCCCTGCTTGCCGGATCGCGCTTTGAGCTGACTGCGGTTCTCGATGTTCTGCTGGCCGAGCTGCGTTGCGTGCTGCGCGATCCACGGTGGCGGGAGCACGCGAACGCCCTCCTGTACCGGCGCGGGGAGACGGTTACCGTGCATCCCGGCAGCCGCGCGTCCCGGTCGGCGCCCTCTACGCGCCAGACAGGTTCGGCCACCGGGTGTGTTCTGGAAATCGGCATCGACGGAACCCTGCGGGTGCAACTGACCGACGGCAGCGTGATGTCCGTACTGCAGCCGCATCAGCTGGACTACGGTGATTAGCCGGATGCACTGTGTGCCACGGGCTTCAGCAGCGCATCGCGCAGGCGATCGGGCGGTTTCAGGATCGCCGCCGCGTTGGGTTCGCCGGCGGCAATGCATACCGTAACTCGCTCTTCGCCGGAGCGTGCGAGATCGGGATCTACGTAGCAGCCGGCGACGTGAAGGCCGATCCGGCAGCGCCGCTTCCCGCTGGGGGCCAGTTCGACTGTAAGGGGTGCTACGGACTGCCCGGCCAATGACGGATAACCGACGGACAGAACTCGATCCTGCCAGCGAATCCGGAATACGCTGCCCCAGATCGTGGCAGTCGTGACCTTGCGGCCGGGCTCAACGTAGGCCGAGCCGTGACTGCCGTCGGGGTAGAGGCTCTCGATCTCGACCCACTGTCCCATGCTGCAGTCGCAGAGCGGGATCTCCAGCGGCGACAGCCGTCGTACCACGACACCCTGCGATGCAACCGGCGTGGCAAACCGAATGTCGAGCACCAACCAGTTGAAGTTCTCCACCAGCAGCACATCCATCTGAAGGTTGCCCGGCAGCTCAAGATCCTGGTCGGTCAGCAGGGCGTACGTCGTCAGGCCGTGTGCCTGTCGGGATTCAAATGAAAACGCGCTTTCGACTATCATCGGCTGACGCCGATGGGCAAACTCGACCCATCCGAGGGCCGGCCGGTTCGCCAGCAGCGACTGTTCGTCGCTCTCGACGCGCCGGAGGGCACCCTCCTCAAACCATACGGCGATGTTCTTGTCACTGAGCGTCGCTGAGCCGATCATGCTGGCGATGTACTCTCGGCCTTCGTCGGCCGGCGCAGGCGAGGCGCCACTTCCCACGCCGCCGCTATCCTGGTCGCCCTTCGCCGGGCAGCCGCTTAACAGCTGCAGGATGGTCCGCGTCTGATCGGCGGTCTGACGGCCGCCGCGGCGGTCTGACGCGAGCCGTACCGCGCGCATCAGTGCCGGAGACACCGGCGCGTTGTTCACAAGCTCAATGACCGGTGCAGCGCGGTGATCGATGGCGCACAGTCCGGCCAGGCGGGCATCGAGCGGCACCAGCTCGAGTCGGGCCCGGTTGGCGAGCACCCGGAGCAGCTGACGCAGCAGGGGCAGGGACCACTGGTCGACCGGCGTTCCAACCTGCACCAGCAGGGCAGCGGCGGGCGCAGACCTGGCCGACCGAAGGAACGCGCGCGTAAGCCTGCGTATTGTCCGGGCCGGGCTCCCGGGGCGGTCCGCGTGCGGGCCGATCAGTCTGTTCCAGTCGGCGGCCGCCAGCCGGTAGCGGCGGCTATTGTCGTACAGAATCAACTCGCTCAGCGGCGACGCGGCGGAAGCGTCGAATCCGGCAATGACGAACGGAAACTTGTCGCCGTAGCGTTTCAGCGTCGAAAGGCGGGCCAGATCGGCGGAGGCGTGAAAGAATCCGGGAGCATCGACTCCCAAACGTGATCGGATTCCGGAACCCCAGTTGTTGCGCAGCGTCCAGTTCAGTTCGCGCTTGAGTTCCTCCTCCAGCAACGCGCCGTGGGGCGCCCCGCTGTAGCCGCACAGCGCCAGGCTGTCACGGCCCGATCTGGTTCTGCCGCCAAGAGCTTCGGTCAGTTGTGTGACCGCCGGTGTTGGGGTTTCCAGCAGTGACGCCGCAAAACTCCAGGTTACACCGCCGGACGCGATCTCGGGCCATCGCAGCAGCTCGGCGACGACCTCGGCGCTGCGGGCCTGACGGTCGCACGGCGACTGCAACGAAAAGACAAGCGCGAGCGACAGGGGGCGTTTCATGACCTATTTCTACCACAGGTAGTGAAAAAGTCAATCAATCCACGAGTAGCGTCATTTTTCTTGCAGAATTCAGTTGATGAAGCTGCAAATCCTTTGTATCTTTCGTTGCGAGCACGCAACAATCAGCCAGATTTATCACGTGTGAAGAAATCTTTAGAAAATCGAAGAGAGAGGGTGTTGATATGGCCAAACAGCTATTGTTCGACGAAGACGCACGCCGATCGCTCTTGCGTGGGGTAGAGAAGATGTCCAAGGCGGTCCGCGTTACCCTGGGACCGAAGGGCAGAAACGTTCTACTGGACAAGAAGTTCGGGGCTCCCACGGTAACCAAGGACGGTGTGTCGGTTGCAAAAGAGATCGAGCTGGAAGACGCGTATGAGAACATGGGTGCGCAGCTGCTGAAAGAAGTTGCCACCAGGACCAATGACGTTGCCGGTGACGGTACAACCACGGCGACGGTGCTGGCGTGGAGCATCATCAAGGAGGGCTTGAAGAGCGTTGCCGCCGGCATCAACCCGATGGGCATCAAACGCGGTATCGACCGCGCGGTGCACATCGCGGTGGCAGAGATCGCCAAGATGTCCAAGGTCATCAAGGACAAGGAAGAGATCGCTCAGGTGGCCGCGATTTCCGCCAACAGCGACATGGAGATCGGTGAAGAGATTGCCGGCGCGATGGAGAAGGTCGGCAAGGACGGCGTGATCACGGTCGAAGAGTCCAAGACCATCGAGACCACCACCGAGTTCGTGGAAGGCATGCAGTTTGATCGTGGTTTCGTATCGCCGTACTTCGCGACCAACAAGGACAACATGACGGCGGTGCTCGAGAACCCGTACATCCTGATCCACGATAAGAAGATCTCGAGCATGAAGGACCTCCTGCCGGTCCTGGAAAAAGTGGCTCAACAATCAAAGCCGATCCTGATTATCGCCGAAGACATTGAAGGCGAGGCGCTGGCAACCCTGGTTGTCAACAATATCCGGGGTACGCTGCAGGCGGTCGCGGTCAAGGCTCCCGGTTTTGGTGATCGCCGCAAGGCGATGCTCGAAGACATCGCGATTCTGACCGGCGGTCAGGTTGTTTCGGAAGAACTCGGGCTGAAGCTGGAGAGCACGGATACAAGTCAGCTCGGTACCGCCAACTCGGTGAAGGTCGATAAAGAAAACACGACCATTATCAACGGTGCCGGCAAGGCACAGGATATCAAGGACCGTATCGGCCAGATCAAGGCTCAGATTGAAGAGACCACTTCGGATTACGATCGTGAGAAGCTGCAGGAGCGACTCGCCAAGCTGGCTGGTGGTGTGGCGGTGATCAACGTCGGAGCGGCTACCGAGGTTGAGCTGAAGGAAAAGAAGCACCGCGTCGAGGATGCACTTTCGGCCACGCGTTCCGCGATTGAAGAGGGCATTATCCCCGGCGGCGGCGTATCCCTGGTACAGGCTATTGAAGCACTCGACAAAGAGAATCTCGACGCGATGCCCGAAGACGAAAGAGTGGGCTTCCGGATTGTCAAACGAGCGCTGGAAGAGCCGATGCGCCAGATCGCGATCAACGCGGGTGTTGACGGTGCGATTATCGCCGACCGTGCCAAGAATGAGAAGAAAGGTATCGGGTTTGATGCCGCTCGCATGGAGTGGGTCAATATGGTCAAGGCCGGCATTATCGATCCGGCCAAGGTTGCCCGCAGTGCGCTGCAGAACGCAGCCTCTATTGCCTCACTGTTGCTGACGACCGAGTGCGCCATCACTGATCTCCCTGAAAAGGACGATGCACCCGGCGGCGGTGGCATGCCTCCGGGAGGTATGGGCGGCATGGGCGGCATGGGCGGTATGATGTAGATCAGCGCCGGATGAATTGTACGGGGGAAGCCTTTTCGGCTTCCCCTTTTTGCTTCGAGGTCGTATCTTCTCTAGCGAGAGAACAGGCTGATGAAACGTGAGGACTTCATATTTACGATCGGTTTTGAAGGCAACACTGCCGTTGTTGACTCGCGGTGTCGTAAACGCTATCGCACATTGAGTACCATAGCACTCGCCGAGAAAGGGCTCTACCGTCAGGCCTTCTGTTCGGCGCTCTTCTCGGGCGACACGCGAGAGATGGAACACCTGCTCGAGTACATGCGCGAGTACACGTCGTTTGACGCCTCATCCGAGATCGCGCTCAAGCGCCTGTTCGGTGTATTTGAGGTGCCGAAGGGAATTACGCGAACGCTTTCGGTATAGGTTCACGGAAACACGAGTGACGGTTGATCCAATGTCGATCAGCTTTATTGACTGCCGTTGGCGTTGTGTGCTACGGTTGTCGAAATCTCAACGAAGGACAATACTATCATGGCTACAATCTTTCATAACCTTCCGCTGCTGATGGCGCCCCCTGCCGGAGGTGCCCAGGGAGGTCCCGCGTCTATTGCTCCAACGCTGGTGACATTCGGCCTTGTCTTTCTGATCTTCTATTTCCTGATAATCAGGCCGCAGAACAAACGACAGAAAGACACCAAGCAGATGCTCAGTCAACTGCGCAAGGGCGATCGCGTGGTGACCGTCGGGGGAATCCGCGGTACGATCCAGTCGCTGAAAGAGGACGGTGTGGTGTTGAAGGTGGATTCCAACACGACCATCGAGTTCAACCGCTCTGCTGTTGGCAGCGTGCTTGACAAGCGCAGCAGTTCAAAGCCGCAGAAGGAAAACGATACCGCTGAAGACACCTCGGACGAGGAATAGCCGGCATTGTGGTTTGCGGAGATAGAAACATATGAGTAAGCGAGTTCGGCTCCTCACCGTTCTGGTGTTCGTCATCATCGGCGCTGTTTTCGTCTGGCCAACGGTTAACTGGTACTTTTTGCTCTCACCTCAGGAGCAGGAGCTGGCACGCTCTTCGCGCACCCAGGTGCGCGAGTATGCCCAGAATCAGGCGCGCAGCGCGCTGCTCGAGTTGCGCCGCCTGTCGGGCTCCGATCCGCAGGGTGAGTTGCCGCAGCAGTACCAGTTTCTGATTGACAAGGCGCGTGAAAACTACCGTCTCGAAGGGCGTGATCGGCCTTCGACCTGGACGGTCACCGACGTGCTGGCCGGATTTCGCTCCGAACGAGAGGCGTTTGAGGCAATCGAATCGTACCATCGCGAAGAGGTGCAGAAGCTGCAATCGATTCGCGCTCGGATCATCGAACTGGGGCTCGACCTTTCCGGCGGCGTCAACGTGGTTCTGGAAGCCGATCGCGAAAGCCTGGCGCAGCGGATAGGCGCCGAGCCCACCCAGGAGCAGATGGAAGAAGCGGTGAGTCTGGCGCTGGAGATCCTGTCCAGCCGTATCGACCGCTTCGGCATCACCGAGCCGCAGATCAGGCGCATGGACCAGGCGCGCATTTCGATCGAGATCCCCGGCGACGATGATCGTCAGCGTGTGGACTCGTTTCTGATGGGCCGCGGCAGTCTTAATTTTCACATCGTGGACGATGAAGCTACCGTCGAGCTCACCCGGCTGCAGCAGCAGCAACCGGGCTGGTCGCCGGAGGTCGACGGCGTGCCGGATTTCGTGCCTGCCGGCTCGCGGATTGCCGAGTACGTAACGCGTGATCAGTACGGCATCGATCAGTTTGTGCGCTACATCGTGATTCGAGAAGATGTTTCCGAGCACGGTCTGCCGGGGCAGCACATCACCGAGGCGCAGGTGGGTCGTGATCCGCTAACCAATCGTCCGCTGGTCAACTTCGTGCTCGACGGCGAAGGAACGCGGCGTTTTTCGGTGCTGACGCGGGACAACGTCGGCTCCAGTATGGCGATAGTGATGGACGACCGGGTGCGTGCCTACGCTACCATTCAGGAAGAGATTCCCACCGGTCAGGTGAGGATCAGCGGGTTTGACCAGGATCAGGCCCAGAATATCGCCCGGGTGTTGCGCACCGCCGCGCTGCCGATTGACCTCAATGTTTTGAACCAGCAGACCGTCGGCGCACAGCTTGGGGCCGAGACAATTCAGGCCGGGCTGCGGGCGATTGGGCTCGGCTTTGCGCTGGTGATGGTATTCATGCTGCTCTACTACAAGGGGGCCGGCTTCATTGCCGACCTCGTGCTGATTCTCAATCTGTTCTTCATTGTTTCGATTCTGTCGGTGTTCAACTTGACGCTGACGCTTACCAGCATCGCGGGTGTGATCTTGACCGTCGGTATGGCGGTAGACGCCAATGTGATCATTTTCGAGCGCATCAAGGAAGAGTATCGCCTCGGCAAGAGCCCGCAGGCGGCGGTTCGCGCAGGGTTTGACAAGGCTTTCTGGACAGTTATGGACGCCAACATTACTACGTTCATCGCGGCGGTTTTTCTGTCGCAGCTCGGTTCGGGTCCGATTCAGGGGTTTGCCGTCACGCTGTCGGTTGGCATTGTGTCTTCGATGTTCACCGCCCTCTTCGTCTCGCGCCTGGTCTTTGACTTCGCCACCGATGTGTTGCGCCGCTCCAAGTTGAGCATCGCCTGGGGGCTGTGATTATGCGCAGAGTAATAGAGTTTACGCGAATACGTTTCTTCATGATCGCTCTGTCCATCCTGGTGATTGCGGCGGGCCTGACCGGAACGGTCCTGCAGCAGGGCTTCAACCTCGGCATCGACTTCCAGGCAGGTTCGAGTCAGCGGGTGGAAATCGGTGTATCGGCGAGTGCTGAGCAGGTTCGATCGGCGCTCGGTGACCTCCCGGGAACTCTGGTGCAGACGGTGGGGGCCGAAGAGCTGCGGCAGTTCAGTATCCGTGTGCGCGATACCGGCGAGATCGAGGATTTCAGTAGTGTCATGCCTCTCAGGGTGCTCAGCCGACTCGAGCAGGCATTTGGTGCCGACAACGTACAAGAGCTTGAAGCCGCCTACGTCGGACCACGGTTTGCCGGCGACCTGGCCGGGCAGGCCGCAATGCTCACTACACTGGCGCTGGCGCTGATCCTGATGTATCTCTGGTTCCGTTTCCGACTGGGCTACGCCGTAGCGGCCATCGCAACACTGGTGCACGATGTGCTGTTCATGCTGGGATTCATCGGCGCGCTGCAGATCGAGGTTTCCACGGCGACTATAGCGGCAGTTCTCACGATTGTGGGTTACTCGCTCAACGACACTATCGTCATATTTGACCGTATACGCGAAAATGAAACACTGTTACGTGATGCACCGTTCAGTACGGTGGTGAACACCAGTATCACTCAGTCACTCAGCCGGACCCTGATCACCTCTGTAACAACGATGCTGGCTGTTCTGGCAATCTACATTTTTGCTACCGGCACTATTCAGGATTTCGCGCTGAATCTGATGGTTGGAATCGTGGTCGGTACCTATTCATCGATCTTCATCGCGTCGCCGACTCTGCTCGGCTGGCATCGCAGACAGCGGGCTCGCAGCAAGAAGAAGCAGATGCAGAAGTATGGGCGTGCGGTAACCGAGGAACCTGTATCCCGCGCCGAGAGCTTTGCCGGCCCGAGCACTTCGCCGCAGCCGGCGGCGGTGCCCGCCGGCGAGCCGCAGCCGGTTACCGTGCCTGATGTCGACGCGGTGAAGCGCGAACTGTCGCAGAAGAAGCAGCAGACTGCGGGCCGATACGTACCGAGATCGAAGCGCAAGAAGAAGCGCTGACTCACTCAGGCATTCAGAATGGTGAGTGCTGCATAAACTGTGCCGCAGGTTCTGCACGCTACATCAGGACGGAGCGCCCCGACACAAGCAGCCGGGGCGCTTTTGCATTCTCACACTGCGCCGTGCAGTCCGATATCGTCAGCGGCTTCACGCATCCCCATGATGGTGTCTTCAATGGCCTGGTCGATTGAAACGCCGAGCATCTCAGCTCCTTTCTCTACGACCGAGCGGTTGACCCCGGCGGCGAAGCTCTTGTCTTTCCATTTCTTCCTGACCGACCTGGTTTGCATGTCGAGCACGCTCTTCGACGGTCGCATCAAGGCAGTCGCGGTGACCAGCCCGGTCAGTTCGTCAATGGTGTAGAGTACTTTTTCCATTTCGTGTTGCGGCTGTACATCGGTGAACATTCCCCAGGCGTGCGAGAGTACCGCGCGGACGTAGTCGTCGGGCCAACCGGCATCGCGCAGAATCTTTTCGGTCCTGATGCAGTGTTCGGTGGGGTACATTTCCCAGTCGAGATCGTGGACCAGTCCGATCACGCCCCACTGTTCCTCATCGTAACCGCGCTTGCGGGCACAGTAGCGCATGACCGCTTCGACCGCGCGGGCGTGGTTCAGCAGGCTTTCGGTCTTTGTGTACTGCTGCAACAGGCTCAGCGCCTGATCACGGGTCGGCTTGCTCATGTCGCGCTCCTCTGAAGTATCGGCTGGAACCGGATTGTGGCCACATAATGGCAGGCATGTCCCCTGAAGGTCAACTGCGAGGCATACGAGGACCAAGCGAAGAGGGGCACTCTCACGGCAGGCGCGCAGGAGCTCCATGCCAACCGACCCCCCGTACGGCCAAAATTGCTGAATGCGGTATCGTATTGTGTACGTCATACGCGATTCGCGCTATATTGTAGCGTTGAGTAGGAAACAACAATGGATCTGCGACAGAAGCTGCTTGAGCGACATGGCTTCATCTGCGATATGGACGGCGTCATCTACCACGGCAACCGGCTGCTTCCGGGTGCCAAAGAGTTTGTCGGGTGGTTGAAGCGCGAGAACAAGTCCTATCTGTTTCTCACAAATTCCAGCGAGCGCTCCCCGCGTGAATTGCAGCAGAAGTTGCAGCGTCTCGGCATTGAAGTCGAGGCCGCCCATTTCTACACCAGTGCGCTGGCAACCGCCGCTTTTCTGGCGGCGCAGTGTCCAGGCGGATCGGTATACGTGATCGGTGAAGCGGGGCTGATCAACGCCCTGTATGACGCCGGACTGTCGATCAACGACATGAATCCCGATTACGTGGTCATGGGAGAGACGCGCTCGTACAGCTTCGAGAAGCTCGAGCAGGCCATCAATCTGGTGCGATCCGGCGCGAAGCTGATTGGGACCAACCCGGATCTAACCGGTCCGGTAGAGCAGGGTATCGTGCCGGCCTGCGGTGCGCTGGTTGCGCCAATCGAGCTGGCAACGGGCCGCAAGCCTTATTTCGTCGGCAAGCCGAATCCGCTGATGATGCGTCACGCGCTGAAACGCCTCGGCGTGCGGCGCGAAGATGCGTTTATCATCGGAGATCGCATGGACACCGATATCATTGCAGGTATCGAGTCTGAAATCGAGACCATCCTGCTGTTGAGCGGCGTTACCGAGCGCGACGACCTGCGCTCCTTTCCCTACCAGCCGCACCACGTACTCGAGGGGATCGGCGGAATCCCGGAGATCTGCGCATGATTCTGGCAGCGCGGTCTGAGGGCAGTGGAGTGCCTCTGGTAATTCTGCACGGCCTGTTCGGCTCCGGAGACAACTGGCGTACGGTGGCCGGGCAGCTCGGCAAACAGTTCACGGTGGTCACCCTTGACCTGCGTAACCACGGTTCTTCGCCGCACGATCCCGGCATGCAGTACCCCGATATGGCTGCCGACGTCGCGGAGACGCTCGACGCTCGCGGCATCGACGCGGCGCACCTGCTCGGCCACTCGATGGGCGGCAAGGTGGCGATGTACTTTGCGCTTCAGCAACCGCGTCGCACGCTCTCGTTGGTGGTGGTGGATATCGTACCCCGGCGCTATCCGCCGCGCCATGCGCAGATTCTGGCAGCGATGCCGGAACTAGAGCGGGCCGCCGCGAGATCGCGCAAGCAGGCCGACGCGGTGCTGACGCGCTTTATCGACAACCGGATGGTGCGCGCGTTCCTGCTCAAGAGCGTTGCCCTCGATGACAACGGTGTGTATCGCTGGACATTGAATGTATCAGCCATCACACGGCAGTACCGCGTGATCTCCGATTGGCCGGGTCCGCCGGGGCAGTATCACGGGCCGACGCTGCTGATACGCGGCGCAGCCTCCGATTACATCACCGACGGTGACCTCCAGACCACACGGCGCTGGTTTCCGGCGGTTCGGCTGGAGGAGATTACCGACGCCGGGCACTGGGTCCACGCCGAGCAGCGCGGGCGGTTCTGCGATATGGTCAAACGCTTCCTCGCCTCGCATCACTGGCACAACTGATCGCCTATGATGAAGACAAGTCCGGGAAAGCCGAAACCGCTGGGAGCAACCGTTACCGGAGACGGGGTCCAGTTTGCGCTGTTCAGCCGTGATGCGACGGCGGTCTATCTGGCACTGTTTGATTCATCAACGGACGCCCGGCCTCGTGAGGAAATCTCTCTCGATCCGCACCGCCATCGCAGTGGAGACATATGGCATATCACCGTCGACGGTTTGTCCGCCGGGGCGCTCTATCTCTTTCGCGTTGACGGGCCTCACGAACCGGAAGAGGGCCTGCGTTTCAACGCCAACAAGTATCTGCTTGATCCCTACGCCAAAGCGCTTACGGCCGATCACCGTTGGGACTTCTCGCACTCGCTGGGGTACGACACCGATTCTGAAGACGCTGATCTTTCGTTCTCGCGCGAGTCCAACGGAGAGTACGTCCCGAAATGCATCGTTATCGACGACAGTTTCGACTGGGAAGGTGATCAACCGCTCAATTACCCGCTGCGTTTCAGTGTTATCTACGAGACCCACGTGCGCGGGCTGACCCGGCATCCCTCTTCCGGTGTCCGGCATCCCGGGACCTACCGCGGCGTCACCGAGATGATTCCCTATCTGAAAGAGCTCGGAATTACCAGCCTTGAGTTGCTGCCGATCCACGAATTCGACAAACACGAACTGCGCCGAACCCACCCGGTGACCGGCGAGAAGCTGACCAACTACTGGGGCTACAGCAGCATTGCCTTCTTTGCGCCCCGGGCGCGTTACGCCGTCGACACTACTCCCGGCGGCCAGGTCCGCGAGTTCAAACAGATGGTCAAGGAGCTTCACGCCGCCGGTATAGAGGTCATTCTGGATGTGGTGTTCAACCATACCGGAGAGGGCAACGAGTACGGACCTACTATCTCGTTCCGCGGTATTGACAACCGCGTCTACTACATGCTTGACGAGCGGCGCCGCTACTACAAGAACTATTCCGGGTGCGGCAATACTCTCAACTGCAATCACCCCATTGTGCGAGCGTTGATCCGGGACTGCCTGCACTACTGGGTGGTGGAGATGCACATCGACGGCTTTCGCTTTGACCTGGGGTCCATCCTGGGACGTGACCAGCGAGGCAACCTGATGGAGAATCCGCCGATGCTCGAGGGTATCGCCGAGGACCCGATTCTGCGCAACACCAAAATTATCGCTGAAGCGTGGGACGCCGGCGGCGCATACCAGGTAGGCTGGTTCCCCGGCGGGCGTTGGGCGGAGTGGAACGATCGCTTCCGGGATGACGTTCGGCGCTTCGTTCGCGGAGACAAAGGATTGGTGGCCGATTTCGCCACCCGCATATCCGGAAGTTCGGATCTCTATCTGCGCGACGGGCGAAAACCGTTCCATAGCATCAACTTTGTGACCTCCCACGACGGCTTCACGCTGCGTGATCTGGTAAGCTATACCAGAAAGCACAACGAGGACAACGGCGAGAACAACCGCGACGGACACAACCACGATTACGGCCACAACTACGGAGTCGAAGGAGATACCAGCAACCCGAACGTCCTGCGCGTTCGCAGGCGTCAGATCAAGAACTTTCTGGCCTCGCTGCTCCTCTCGCTCGGTACACCGATGTTGCTGGGTGGAGACGAGTTCGGCCGCACCCAGCGCGGCAACAACAACGCCTACTGCCAGGACAACGAGATTTCGTGGTGCGATTGGGACCTGCTGCAGCAGTACGCTGACATCCATCGCTTCACCCGAATACTGATCCGGTTCCGGTTGACTCACCCGGCGTTCCTGCGGCCGGAGTTCTTTACCGGTAGAGACTCCTCCTACAACGCGATACCGGACATCAGCTGGTCCGACGAGACAGGCAGACCGATGGACTGGTCGTCTGCGCGCAATCTGCTTGCGGTGCTGATCGACGGGAGCAAGGCCGAAATCCACGCAGACCGCGATGACAATGATTTCTACATTATGTTCAACTCGACCACTCGTGAGCACAGTTTTGTGATCTGCCGGCCACCGGCCGGACGCCGCTGGTATCGGGTCATCGATACCAGCCTGGATTCGCCGGCCGACATCGTTGAGCCGGGCGCCGAAGTCGACCTGCAAGACGCTGAACGATACTCCGTGGGGGCACGCACGATCGTGCTGCTTCTTGCCCGCTGAGCGCGGTTGACAGGCGTGTGAAAATTGGCAAGATGAATCTAATGAGCACACAGCAGGAACGCATCGATGCAGCGGAGGAACAGATGGCTGAAGCCCAGGCGGTTGCGCTGGAGCAACTGCCCGTTGACGAGAGACTCTACCGGATCAGGCATTCAGCCGCCCACGTCATGGCCGAGGCGGTCTTACGCATATTTCCCGATGCCAAGGTGGCCATCGGTCCGCCGATTGAGAACGGTTTCTACTACGATTTCGATCTGCCGCGCCACCTGACACCCGAGGACCTGGAACAGATTGAGGAGCACATGCGTGAGATTGTCAGTGGAGATCACCGGTTCACGCGCACGGTACTCAGCCGGGAAGCTGCCTCCGAGATGTTTTGCGGGCAGCCGTACAAGCTGGAGCTGATTCGGGAACTGCCGGACGGTCAGGAGATCTCGATCTACACGCAGAACAGCTTCACCGATCTCTGTCGCGGTCCGCACGTCGACTCGACGCGTCGGATTCACCCCAAAGCATTCAAGCTGCTTTCGGTAGCCGGAGCCTACTGGCGCGGTGACGAAAAGCGCCCAATGCTGCAGCGTATCTACGGGACTGCCTGGGAGACGCCCAAGGAGTTGCGCGCACACCTGGAGCACCTGAAGGAAGTTGAGAAACGTGATCACCGCCGTGTCGGCAGAGAACTCGATCTGTTCTCGACTCACGAGGAAGCCGGGCCGGGACTGATCTACTGGCACCCCAAGGGATCACGAATCCGTATCGCCATTGAAGACTACTGGCGTGCCGCCCACCGCGAAGGCGGTTACGAGATGCTGTTTACGCCGCACGTCGGTAAGGCCTGGCTGTGGCAGACATCGGGGCATCTCGATTTCTACAAAGAGAACATGTACGCACCAATGGAGCTGGACAACGCCGACTACTACGCCAAGCCGATGAACTGTCCGTTCCACATCATGATCTACAAGACCCGGATGCGCAGCTACCGCGATCTGCCGCTGCGCTGGGGGGAGCTGGGTACTGTCTACCGCTACGAGCGCAGCGGGGTACTGCACGGACTGTTACGCGTGCGCGGGTTCACCCAGGACGACGCCCATATCTTCTGCACCCCTGCACAGATCGAAGACGAGATAAAGGAGGTGCTGCGCTTCAGTCTCAAGATCTGGGACGACTTCGGCTTCAGTAATACCAAAGCGTACCTCGCTACGCGGCCGCCCAAGAGCGTCGGGGATGAAGATCGCTGGTATCAGGCGCAAAGATCGCTGCAGGCGGCAATTGAAGACCAGGGTCTCGACTACGAGCTCGATGAGGGGGGCGGGGCCTTCTACGGACCCAAGATTGACCTGAAGATCAGGGATGCACTTGGTCGCGAATGGCAGATGACCACCATTCAGTTTGACTTCAATCTTCCGGACCGTTTCGACATGTCGTTTACAGATTCCGACGGCAGGGAAAAGCGCCCCTACATGGTGCACCGGGCGTTGCTCGGCTCGCTCGAGCGGTTCTTCGGCGTGCTGATCGAGCACTACGGAGGCGCGTTTCCGCTGTGGCTGGCTCCGGTTCAGGCAGTCGTCATTCCGGTGGCGTCGGCGTTCGACGGCTATGCGGCAGAGGTTGCCGATCTGCTCTTTCGTGCCGGCTTCCGCGCCGAGGCCGACCTCTCTGATGACCGTATGAATGCCAAGATTCGCAATGCGCAGAACACCAAAACTCCCTGCATGGTGATTGTCGGTGAGCAGGAACAGCAGGCGCGTACCGTTTCGCTGCGTACGCGCACCGGTGAGCGAACTTCCAACATCGCGCTGGAGGACTTCATGCGGCGCATGCACGACAAGGTCGTGACCAGAGCCGAGATTTGAGTGCCGATCGCCACAGGGGGTATCCGGTGGACACCAATTCGCGTTCTGCGGCAATCGCAGCACTTCGAGCCAACGATCGTGAGATCGTCCTGCTGTCTCACAGCGCGGCACTGCTGAGCTGGGATCAGGAAACCTGCATGCCGCGCAAGGCAATCGATGAGCGGTCGGCGCAGTTGTCGCTGCTGCAGGGGCTGATTCACGAGCGTACTGTTGCCAGGCGCAACGGCCGGTTGCTGGAGGAGCTCGGATGCAGCGACGAAAACCCGCGCGGTGACGGTGGACTACCGACCGATGACCGCGCGTTCCTGCGCCAGTATCAGCGGCGTTATCGTCGGGCTACCCGGCTGCCGCGCGATCTGGTGGTCAAGCTCGCCGAAAAGACCAGCCGCTCGCAAGCCGTGTGGGCGGAAGCGCGTGCGGCTGATGATTTCCGTGCCTTCGCGCCGCACCTCGGCGAGCTGGTCGAACTGCTGCTGGAGGTATCCGACCGCATCGGCTATCCGCAGCATCCCTACGATGCGCTGCTCGACGAGTATGAGCCGTTCATGCTGACTTCTCATGTTGACCGCGTCTTCAGCGAGCTGCGCGCCGATCTGGTTCCGCTTGTAGAAGCAATTGGTCGCGCACCGCACGTTGATAACTCGATGCTGCGGCGCGAGTTTCCCGTCCAACAGCAGGCGGCGTTCGGGACAGCCGTGATGCAGGCGCTTGGGTATGAGCTCGATCGCGGCAGACTGGACGTATCGGCACACCCATTCACCACCACCCTCGGTGCTGACGATGTGCGCATCACCACGCGCTATAGCCCGCGTTTCTTCAACAGCGCGGTCTTCGGCATCATTCATGAAGTCGGTCATGCGCTGTACGAGCTGAACATAGCCGAGAAGTACCGTGGTAGCCTGCTGGCCGAAGGAACCTCGCTCGGAATCCACGAATCTCAGTCGCGCATGTGGGAGAACATGGTCGGCCGCAGTCGCGAGTTCTGGCACCATTTCTATCCGAAGCTCACTGCGCGGTTTCCCGACTCGCTCGGCGACGTTGATCTTGAGACCTTCTACCGCGCCATCAACGCGGTCAGGCCGTCGCTGATTCGAGTCGAGGCCGATGAGGTTAGCTACGGTCTGCACATCATCCTGCGCTTCGAGCTCGAGAAAGCGCTCGTGTCGCGCTCGATCAAGGTTGCCGATCTGCCCGAGGTGTGGCGAGCTACCAGCCGGGAGCTGCTGGGAGTCGAGCCGCAGACTGATGCCGAAGGGGTACTGCAGGACATCCATTGGTCGATGGGAGCGATCGGATACTTCCCGACGTATGCGCTTGGCAACCTTTACGCCGCGCAGTTCATGCGCACGATTGAAGCCGATCTGCCCTCGCTCTGGAGCGACGTGCGAGACGGAGAGTTTGGACCGCTGTTGGGCTGGTTACGCGGCCACATACATTCGCATGGTCGGACCAGGACGGCGGCGGAGCTCTGCAATGACATCACCGGTACGGATCTGAGCGCGGCACCGTTTGTTGCGTATCTGCAAACCAAGTACGGTGACATCTATGGGGTACGCTGAGTTTCTGGTCCGGACGCCGTGGTCCTGGGTAGCCCTGGCCGCGCTGACGCTGGCGGCTGCCGTGCGCAATCTGTTCACTGCGTGCCTGTTACGGGGCCGCCTGCGTCGCCGGCGCGAGCGCGACATGGCGACGGCGCTCTTTCTGATCAGCACCACCCTGGTACTGCTCACCCTGGCGGTTTTCATCCCCGGACCATCGCGTTTTCTCGATCCGGCGCTCTGGCTCTTCGGTGCCGGTGTGCTGGCAGTGGCGCTGGCCGCTGTGTCGCTGCCACTGCTGATTGGAGTGCCGTTGGCACTGCTGCTTTCCGTGGTACTGGTGCTGTTCAGCGGTTACCTCCAGACCTGGACGCCGGCCTATCCGCCTGATGATATCGCCGGCCTGCGGGTGTTGTCGGCGCACCAGGAGCGACTGACTATCGAGCTAATGGATGCCGGCCGGGGCGATTGGCATGAGGTGCTGATCGGTCCGATGGAGGTGCGCGGCGGCGCAGTGGCAATCGAGATCGAGCTGATAAAGCTGCATCACGCGTACTTCCTGCTCGGCTGCCGTTATGCCGTGCGGCTGCATGCGGTCCACGGTTACCGCTATGATCCGACCGGGGGAACGTTTACGCGCCTGGCAACCGGCCCGATCAGTACTCTGCCGTCGGAAACTGCGCTGCGTGTGGAATCGCTTGTGCGAGCCGGGCGCGTCCCCGGTGTACGGATAGACACGCGTCTGACGGAACCCAGACGGGTCAGCGCCTCATCGGAGTACACGCTGCGTATCCCGGCGGCTGAACGGCTAATACTTGACACGCGTCATTGATCGACCGATTTCCGGTCATGCATTCAGCTCTACTGGACGATACACAGAGAGACATGATGATCACGTTCTATAAGACGGATGCGGCGCGTCGGCTCTACTACTACTGCATCAGCGATCGGCAGCGGCATCTGTTTGTGCGGCACAGCTTCACCGTTTCCTGGGGGGTTGCCCTGACGCAGGGCAGGGAGAAAACGTTCACCTTTGACAGTGAGAAAGAGAAGCAGCAGAAGCTCGAACAAGTGATCGCAGAGCGCGTGAGTACCGGTTACAAGGTGCTCTACAGCTATTTCCGACGCAACGAGTTCCATCGGCTGCAACACGCCTTGCGGCAGCCTCGGATCCTGGAGGCCGGTTAGCCGCGGTCTGATCCGCCGCGCGCGGCGTGCCGGAACCCACGCGCCAGCGAGAATGCCTTTTCGACTATCGATACTCCCACGATGCCGGCTACCGCCAGCTCGGGCCACGGGTAGAGCAGCTCGACCTGCGATCGAGCGCGGGGCACCAGTCGCAGCAGCGCCAGCGCGTAGAGGCTCATGACCGCAAAGACCGATGCTTTGCCCCAGATCGATGAACGCGGCTCCACCGCGCCGTGTGCCACAAGCAACAGCCCCATACCAACCCACTGGAACAGTAATCGAAACATCACCAGGCGGAAGAACCAGCGCGAAACCAGTCCGTAGTGCACGTATGCTATTGAGATGGCGATAAGCATCGCGTAGTCGCTCATGCTGTCCAGATACTGGCCCACGCGCGTGAGTTGCCCGGTTCTACGCGAGATTCTGCCGTCCAGCAGATCGGTCAGAAAGACCAGCGCAGTGAATGTCACCGTCACCGCCGTGATCGGGTATTTCTCGGAAAGTATCAGCAGGTAGAGAATGGTAGGTGTGGAGCTGATCCGCGTCAGGGTCAAAACGTTGGTGAAGTTGACGCGCTGCAGCTGCCGCCTTGACGGCAGGACGTAGAAGCTGTCCTGCATAACAACGAGGAAGATCAGAAGGGCGCAGTGAACCATCAGGAGCACAATCACGAAGTATGATACTTCATCGCTGCTGATGCCGAATGTCAGCATCAGCGACAGAAACAGGAGAGCCTGAAGAGTGAACAGGCCAGCAATTGTGATTGCGATACTGAAGAGCAGGCGGTGACGCAACGACATATCTGCTTCACTGTACGGAAGCGCGGCCCGTTCTGTCAACGTTGCTTGACAGCAGCGGTGGCTGTCACTACCATGACGCAATGAACGTCGCGCTTTACCTGACCGTGTCGCGTCTCATTATGGCTCCGCTGTTTTTCGTTTTGTTTTTCCTGCCGGTCTGGACCGGTTCCTTTCTTGTCGGTACGACAGTCCTGCTGTGGGTTGTCATGGCCTTGACCGAAATCAGTGATGCGGTAGACGGTGCGATTGCGCGTGCGCGCAACGAAGTGACTGATCTCGGCAAGCTGCTCGATCCGTTTTCCGACGTAATCAGCCGTCTGACGTTCTTCATCTGTTTTGCGGCAGTCGGGATCATGCCGCTCTGGGTGTTGATCATCATCTTCTATCGTGAGTACGGGATTGTGTTTTTGCGTATGATCATGTATCGCGAAGGTACCGCGCTGGCGGCCCGCAAGGGTGGCAAACTCAAGGCGGTCTTCTACTTCCTGAGCGGCGTGATCGGTTTGTCGGTGCTGACCGTGGAGCGCACCGGCGCGTTTTCGGCAGCTGCCGGTACCGTTCGCACGCTGGCTCTGATCATCTTCAGTCTCGCCGCCCTGTTGTGCGTAGTCTCGTTTGTGGACTACGTCACCGTCTTCTTGAAATCGCGGCGCTCGGCTTGACACCGGCGCCGGATCAAAGCATATTAACGTTAATCTTCGGGGCGGGGTGAAAGTCCCCACCGGCGGTGAAAGCCCGCGATTCCGTCTGAAAACAAACAGGACGGATTGAACCGGTGAGATTCCGGTGCCGACGGTTACAGTCCGGATGGGAGAAGATGCAATGAACCACTCCATACAGTCCAAAGACGGTCGATACCCGGCGTCTCCCAGCACTGCGCCCCGAGTAACGCAATCGAGGAGCGCGTTTTGGATCACGACACAGAATTCATGTCGCGGGCACTGGCCCTCGCTCGGCGAGGACTGGGGCTGACCCGTCCGAACCCGGCCGTAGGGGCACTGCTGGTCAAGGACGGCCGCGTTATCGCTGAAGGCTGGCATCGCCGGGCTGGTAGCGAACACGCCGAGGTGGCGGCCATCGAGGCCGCCGACCAACCGCTTCGCGGAGCTACACTCTATTGTACTCTGGAACCGTGTTGTCATGACGGGCCGTACAAGCGCACACCGCCGTGCACGCGGCGTATCATTTCCGAGGGCATCGGGCGCGTGGTGGTCGCGGCGCTCGATCCCAACCCCGCGGTTGACGGACGAGGAGTCGCCGCGTTGCGAGAGGCCGGCATAGAAGTGACCGTCGGTCCGCTGGCAATGCCGGCGCTGCAACTGAACGAGGCGTTTGCCGCCGCGGTGCGCCTGCGGCGACCGTTCGTGCACCTAAAGGCTGCGCAGACGCTCGACGGGTACATCGCGACCGCCGATGGAGATTCGCGCTGGATCACCGACAAGCAGGCACGCACCGTGGCGCACGAACTGCGTGCTGCCGGTGACGCCGTGGTGGTTGGGGCCGCTACGGTACGCCGCGACAATCCGCTGCTTACGGTGCGTCACGTTGCGGGCAGACAGCCGCTGCGTGTCGTGCTGTCCGGTTGCAGGCCGCTGCCTGCTGATTCGCCGCTGTTTCATGATCGGTTTGCCGACCGGACGCTGGTCTACCAACCTGAAGCCGGCCGCACCCACGTCGATCTGCATGCTTTGCTCGATGATCTGCTGCGCCGTGACGTCCAGTCGGTCTTGGTTGAAGGCGGCTCGCGGGTTTTGTCATCGTTCCTGGCGCGGGGCCTGTGGGACAGGCTCTCTCTGTTTGTGGCACCCAGGATCCTTGGCGGGGGAGTGAGAACAGTGGACGGCCTTGGTATTGCCTCAATTGCCGATGCGATTGCATTGCAGGAAGTGTCGATCGAGCGGTTGGGCAACGGTGTGTTGATCAGCGGATACCGCGATCCACGTCAGCTGTTCGGATCCGGATTCAGGCACCGTGAAGTCGTGGGCCATGCTGAAGCTGGTGCGGTACCCGATGCGTTGATGGAGGAAGGCTATGTTTACGGGAATTGTTGAGTCGATCGGGCGTGTTCGGCGGACGCGTGCGATCGCATCGGGGGTGGAGATCTGGATCGATTGTCCGCAACTTGTTGACGGCATAGCGGTATCGGACTCGGTTGCGGTTGACGGGGTGTGTCAGACGGTCACCCGACTTGATGCCCGCGGTTTTGCCGTGCAGGCGGTCGGCGAAACCGTTCAGAAGACTACGTTGGGCCGACTCACCGTTGGGCGGGCGCTCAACCTCGAACGCAGTCTACGACCGACCGATCGCATTGGCGGGCATTTCGTGCAGGGGCACGTCCAGGACGTGGGAGTTGTGGAGGCGCTGATACCTCGCGGGGAAGGATTCCTGTTCAGCGTGCGTATTCCAGAAGAGCTGATGCGTTTCGTGGTGTGCGAAGGATCGGTGGCGCTGGACGGTGTCAGCCTGACCGTGGCAAGCCTGACGGCGTGCGGTTTTTCGATCAACCTGATTCCTTACAGCGCCGGTGCAACAACCCTGGCCTCCAGACAGGTCGGAGATGCGGTCAATATCGAGGTCGATATCATCGGACGCTACGTGGAGCGGCTGCTGCACGGATACGCGCCAACGTCGGGTCGTCCTCCGGAGCGATCGGCGACTGAAGCGTATGGCGCAACGTTGAGTCTGGAACAGCTTTCCGAGTGGGGATACAAATCATGAGTGGCGTGGAGCAGACTGCGAAGCGAGTGGCAACGGCGGTTACGGTCATCAGAAACCGCGGCATGGTGGTGGTTATCGACGACGCCGACCGGGAGAACGAAGGGGACCTGGTCATGGCGGCGCAGTACGCGACGCCCGAGGCTGTCAACTTCGCTGTTACGCACGCTCGCGGGCTGGTGTGCTGTGCAATTGCGGCGCGAATTGCCGACGCGCTTCAGTTGGGGCTGCAGGAGGCTGATAACCGTGCGTTGCACGGTACCAACTTCACCGTCTCGGTGGACGCGGCAGAAGGAGTGACCACCGGTATATCAGTGCACGATCGTGCACTGACGTTGCGGCTTGTCGCGGACCGCACCACGGCGCCTTCGGCGTTGGCACGTCCCGGGCACATATTTCCGATTGTTGCGGATTCGCGCGGCCTGCGGGGCCGCCGCGGGCATACCGAAGCCGCGGTCCTGCTTGCCGAGCTGGCGGAACTGGAGCCGGCGGCGATGATCTGTGAGATCCTGGATGCCTCGGGCGCCGCGGCGGGGCACACCGAGCTTCTCGCGCTGGCCCGACGGTTCGATATGCCGGTGGTCTCAGTTGCGGAACTGGTGCAGTACGAACAGCTGAAACAACCGCAGGAGAGCAGAATATGAGATATCTGGAAGGAAAACTGAACGCACGCGACGTGCGGGTGGGTATTGTTGTGGGACGCTTCAATTCGCTTATCAGCGAGCGCCTGCTGGAAGGGGCGCTCGATTGCCTGGCGCGTCACGGGGCGGACCAGAATGCGGTCACCGTGTGCCGGGTGCCGGGCAGTTTCGAGATCCCGCTGGTTGCCAGGCGGCTGGCGGTCCGGCCCGAGATCGATGGGGTAATCTGTCTGGGGGCCGTAATCCGCGGCGGGACGCCTCATTTTGACTACGTTGCCGCGGAGGTTTCCAAGGGCGTTGCAAGCGTTGGACTGGAAACCGACAAGCCGGTGATATTCGGTGTTATCACGTCCGACACCGTCGAGCAGGCTATCGAGCGCGCGGGAACCAAAGCCGGCAACCGCGGGTGGGATGCGGCACTCTCTCTGATTGAGATGGTCGACCTGCTTACACAACTCGGCTGATACCGGCCGCGCGCGCGCGCGGTATGCCCATGGCGGCTGCGGTGATCGCTGCAGCAGAAGCGGCCCGTTTGAGCACGCGCAGCGGATACAACAGAGTACGGCCCAACTTTCACGAATTCTGCGCTGAAGTGTCCCGCGGGTATTGACGTTGAAGCGGTGTAAGTGGTAGATTTCAGTTTGCCGCAGGCAGGTCGGCCGGGAGGTCGAAACCGCCGCCGGTTATCTGTGACATACCGATAAGGCTCTGCTGAAGTGCTGCGGGTGAAGTGGTTGCGTGAGAGTGTTGACACCAACCGGGGCGCTGTGGTAGTGTTGCGGTCCCGAGAGGCGGCGCGAGCTGCATCCGGGAGCGGATGAGAAGATCTTTGGCACATAATAGGGAAGGGAAGGAAACACGCGTGTGAACGGGTGTGAAGGCAGCTGAGTGCCTGGGCGCGGGCTTGAGCCGGAGACGGTGAAGGCGTGCGGTTTGGGTGCCGGCTGTCGGACCTGTCAGCATTTTTGTGAAAAATATGATGGGTTGAGCTTTATCTGTGAGAAACAGCTCCTCTTCGGAGGAGCGTAGCATATCATGGAGAGTTTGATCCTGGCTCAGAACGAACGCTGGCGGCGCGTTTTAAG
>RECP01000081.1 GCA_007693945.1 Spirochaetaceae bacterium | reverse complement strand
GAGGACCCTGTGAGTCAGATAAAGAGTGCCCTGGAACTCGCGCTGGAAAAGACCCAGGATGTACAGAGCGACCGCAAGAGTCTCGAGGCGCACGAAATCAAGCAGCAGGGGAAACGCCTTGTGTCGCGCCTGAAGGAGGACCCCCATCTGGACGTCCGCAAAGAGCTCAAGCAGTACAACGCTGAGCAGCAGAAGTGGGCCAAAGAGGGGTTCTATCAGGTTATCATGGCCAACCTTGCGTTGCCCAATACGGAAGCCGACCTCGCCAGAATCGACCTGCTCGAGAATGGGTTGGGGTTTGTGATCAAGGATCGCGGATCCTTGCGTCACCTGTTCGAGCAGACACGCCAGCTTCTGAAGCAGTATCTGGAGAACCGGCAGCATCTGATCGAGCAACTGCGAAGCAGTTTCTCCGATCGGATGCGTCAGCGCGAAGAGGAGCTGGCGCGCCAGTTTGGACATCGCGTCAAGATCGATCCGTCCCAGGATCCGGAGTTCGCCTCGACGCTGCAGCAGCATATGGGACGGTTG
Organism: Spirochaetaceae bacterium; assembly: GCA_007693945.1. Lineage (GTDB taxonomy): Bacteria > Spirochaetota > Spirochaetia > DSM-27196 > PWMO01 > PWMO01. The sequence continues at coordinate 101,644 of RECP01000081.1, read as the reverse complement.
CAACAGCAGTACGAGGGCGTGTTGACGCAGTTGCGGACCGAATTGGACCGGATGTTTGCCGAGAGCGTCTGAACCGCGATGGGCTGGCCCGGGCGTTCGCATATCACGATTCTCTCGATTGACGGCGGAGGCGTGCGCGGGGTCATCCCGCTGATCATCCTGCAGGAGGTACAGCGCCGGCTCATCCGGCGCCGCAACACCAGGCCGTTCTTCCGCATCTTCGACCTGATCGCCGGAACGTCGACCGGCGGCATGATTGCGCTGGGTCTGGTGGTTCCCGCGCTCGACGCAGAAGACGGACGTCCAACGAACAAAGCCTTTGTGTCGCTCGAGGACATTCTTGAGATCTACACCGTCCGCGGGTTGGAGATTTTCCCGCGGTCCAAGTTCAATGCGCTGCGTTCGGTGAAGCAGGCATTTGGCGACAAGTACGATTGTGCTGATTTCGAGCGGGTTCTGCTCGACGTGTTCGGGCAGCGTACACTGCGCGAGGCGGCAACGTCGGTGCTGGTAACCAGCTACGACACCGAACGCCGCCGACCGCATTTCTTCAAGCGCAAGCCCGGCGCGTGGAACCCTGATGAGCCTGACTTCCTGCTGCGCGATATCGCGCGCGCCACCGCAGCCGCACCGACGTTCTTCGATCCGGCCTACATTGCCGCCATTCCCGACACTGGTGATCGTTACTGCCTCGTTGACGGGGCGATTATCGCCGCCAACCCCGCGATGTGCGCGCTGATTGAAGCGCGCAAGCTCTTTCCGCGCGCCAGAACCTACGACATACTCTCGCTGGGTACCGGCTCCACGGTGGTGCGCTACAGCTACCACGAGATGCGCCGCTGGGGCTACCTTGACTGGGTCTCGCCGGTCAAAGGCGTGCCGCTTTCCAGCATGACTACCGATGCGCAGAGTGAGCTGGTAAACCATCAGTTGAACAAGCTCCGCGGCGTGCGCTACTATCGCTTTGACGCGCCGCTGTTGGGCTGCAGTGAAGAGATGGATGACGCCGGTGAACGCAACATGCTTCAGCTTTCGCGGCTGGCTTTCGAGATCATCCAGAAGAACAGCGACCGCCTGGACGAGGTCTGCGCTATTCTGGCCAGACGGTAGAGCGTGTTGCGGGAGCGGACTCTGAAGAAGCCATTCCAACTCGGGGTACTCGGTGGCGGCCAACTCGGGAAGATGCTGATAGCTGAGGCGCGGCGCATGGACATCTCGGTGGCAGTTCTCGACCCCGCGGTCGATGCTCCATGCTCAGCGCTCGCCGACCGGTTCATCTGCGGCGGACTCGATGATCCTCGCGCTATCGCCCGGCTGGTCGGGTGCAGCCAGGTCACCACCTATGAGATCGAGCACATCGACGCCGCGGCATTGCAGCAGTTGCAATGTGAGGGGCACCGGCTGGTCCCCGATCCGCGGGTGCTGGCGGTGGTGCAGGACAAACTGGAACAGCGGCAGCTGTTCGCGCGAGCCGGTCTTCCCGGGCCGCGCTTCAGCGGGTGTACGCCGGCTGATGAGGCGGCGCCGGCCGATTTCGGGTTCCCCTGCGTGCAGAAGGCCCGCCGCGGCGGCTACGATGGCCGCGGCGTGGTGATCCTGCGCGGTATCAGTGATCAGCGTATCGACCGCCCGTCGCTGCTGGAGCAATACGTGAGTATCAAACGCGAACTGGCGGTACTGGTAGTCCGCGCTGCTGACGGGGGTATGGTATCGTATCAACCGGCGGAGATGAAGTTTGATCCGTACAGCAACATCTGTACCCACGTGATCGCGCCGGCCGATCTCGAGCCCGGTATCCGCGCTGAGGCCGTGCGCATCGCCGAAGCCGCGGTAGAGGCGCTCGGTGGGGTCGGGGTACACGGTGTTGAGCTGTTCCAGACGCGCGACGGGCGTGTTCTGCTCAACGAGGTGGCACCGCGGCCGCACAATAGCGGCCACTACACCATCGAAGCGTGCGTTACCAGTCAGTTCGAGCAGCATCTGCGCGCCGTCCTCGGCCTGCCCCCGGGAGCTGTTGAGACATTGGCCGCCGGGGTCATGGTCAATCTGCTCGGTGCGCCCGGGTTCAGCGGCCGTACGGTTGTTGAAGGCGTCCGCGGCGCGCTGGCGCTGCCCGGCGTAGCGCTGCATATCTACGGTAAACGCCACTGTGTGGCCGGCCGCAAGATGGGCCACCTGACTGCGGTAGCAGCCGGTGCTGACGCTGCCATGCAGCACGCACAGTCTGCCGCCGCCTCGCTTGTCATACGAGGAGAGAATCGTGTCGCATAAACGTGCTTCGGGACCGAGAGTAGCGGTGATTATGGGCAGCGATTCCGACCTGCCGGTCATGCGCGCGGCGGGCGGGATCCTGAGTCAGCTTGGCGTTGACAGTGAGCTGACGATAGTTTCGGCGCACCGGACGCCGCTGCGGATGGTGGAATACGCCAGGACGGCTGCCGAGCGCGGGATTCGGGTCATCATAGCCGGTGCGGGAGGCGCCGCCCATCTTCCCGGTATGGTAGCGGCGCTGACCTGGTTGCCGGTCATCGGTGTACCGGTGCGCGGCAGCACGCTGGACGGCCTCGATTCGCTGCTGTCGATCGTACAGATGCCGCGCGGGGTTCCGGTGGCCACGGTGGCCATAGACAACGCTGAGAACGCCGGCCTGCTGGCGGCGCGCATTCTGGCGCTCGCAGACGACGCGTTGAGTCGCAAGCTGATCGCCTACGCCGATGCGCGCCGCAGCGACGTGGAGGCCAGGGCGGTCGCGCTGCAGCACAACGCGCCGGAGGAAGGTATGGCGTGAGCAGCTACGACTTCTACATCTTCCTGCGCAGTCTGGACGAGTTGCTTGTGCGGCTGATGCCGCTGCTTGTCGTTCTGGCGGCAGGACTGATGACGCTATTCGTGCTGCGGGCCTGGTTCAAGCGGCGGCCGCCCGAGAGGATTGATCAGCGCATCGTCGACCTCGAGCAACGGGTCGCCGCGCTGGAGGAGCGGCTGCCGCCTCCGGCGAACTGACGGGACGCTTGCAGCCGGTGCGGTGCGCAGGGGAGCGCCCTTGGGAGCGTCTGCGCAGCCATACGATGCCAATCGGCTCCGCGCGGTCAAGATGCGAATTCCCGGCAGCACCGTCCAGAATCTGCAATTTCAGCCCAATACCGTATAGTTAGGGCAGTGAAACTGCCCTCGCAGGCGCCGTCCGCCGTACGCAACGGCGGTTGCCACGCGCTTCATATCTGCAAGTCCAAGTCTGATCGCCTGCTGACGATTCTCTGGTTCCTGCTCTCGGCCGACGGTGACGCCGAATGCCCGGTAGTGCTTGCCGATGCCGGTATGGTGGCGCTGGTTGACGCCATCCTGCGCTATTCGGGCGGGGCGCAGGCTGAGACCCGGCTGTATCCGGTGGCCGTGGAGGAGCTGGCACAGCCGGGCGAGATCCTGCGCGCTGAGCCGTTTCTGGCGGCCGTGCAGCGCGCGATCAGCGCCGCACGCCGGCGCTGCCCGCTCCTGCGGCTGCTTCTGCACGGCCGGCGCGGCGGAGCGCGCAGCGAGTTGTGTATCACGCTTTCGTCCGGCAACACACTGGGCGTCAAGATCCGTCCGGTGGAGCTCATCGGTGCGCCGATCGGGCATCTGCTCCAGCTGCACGCGGTCTGACCGGCAGTCTGCCGGGCGATGGCGGAGAGGTGCTGATCCGCCGCTTGCGCGCGGGCCGGCCGCGCGTGCTGTTTTTGTCCGCGTATTGCGACTTGTAGAAGCGGACGAACTGACTCCACACCGCCACGAAAAGCGACGCTATCAACGGACCGATCAGAAAACCAACCAAGCCCAGCCAGGCGATACCGCCGATAGTTGCCAGTAGTACCATTGCCGGATGCAACCCCGAGCGATCACCCAGCAACTTGGGGCGCACGATGTTCTGCGTTACCGCCACCCCGCCGTAGCCAAGCAGTGCCAACGCCATGCCACCGACCACGTTTCCCGACAGCATCAGTATGATTCCGGCCGGAGTCAGCACCAGGTTGGTACCAATCAAGGGTATCATCGACAGAATCATGATAATGACGCCCCACAACAGCGGCGAGGGCAAGCCGAATAGTCGCAAGAGCAGCGCTCCGTACGCACCCTCGATCATGCCTATGATCACGGTGCTGGCCAGCGTTGCGCCGGTCGTACGAATGGTTTCCTCGGCCAGTTGACGAAGGTAGCTGTCCGGCAGCGGGATCGCGGCGTACAGGCGCTCCACGATGCGCTCCCCATCCAGCAGCAGAAAGAACATCAGAAACAGGATGAGTACTGAGTTGACAAGCGCCGAGGTGATACTGACGAACGAGCGGCGCGACATCTCTACCACAAAATCAGAGCCGAACTCGAACACCCCGCGCACCGCGTCTCCCAGTTCAACCGGGGGACCGTCACCGAGCATCCCGCCGACCACCGGCAGCCGCTCCAGCCAGGCGCGTACGTCCACGTTCTCCAGTCCGTTGCCGAGTTCCGGCCACAATTCCTGAACTCTGGCATATCCTTCAACCGCCTCGTGGTAGATCAGAAGCCCAATCACACTGATTGGAATCGCCAGCAGCACAAAGGCCGTCAACACGGTCACCGCCGCGGCCGGTACAGCCCTGTCTCCCAGTACTGCGCGCAGGTAGCTGAAGGGCCGCCAGCAGATATTGGCAAAGATCACCGCCAGGAAGATGTTGAGCACAAACGGGGCCATTACCCGGTAGAACGCCCAGGTGAAGCCGATGAGTATCAGCAGAAACGACAGCTCGAACACATGAAGTCTCGGTTTCGCGATCACACGCTCCATGATATAGTGAACGCAGACAGTGAATCCACTACAGCGGGAGCATCAACGTCATGACGTGGGTAGATCTTCCTCCGGCCAGCCGGACCGAACTGAAGCGAGAGTACCAGCTGCGCCGCGACGTGTATGAGAAGGCGCTGCACGAGGTGCAACGCCGTCTGCGTGGGTCACTACTGCATGTCGGGCTGGAACCCACCATCAAGTATCGAGTCAAGGACTTTGACAGTTATTACGACAAAGTGTTACGCCGCATGAAACATAACGGCCTCAAGCAGAAGCGGCTGCAGTTGACCGACCTGCTCGGTATTCGAGTGGTCTGTCCGTTTATGTCGGATCTGAAGGAGATCGAGGAGCACATCCAGCGCGCTTTTCGTGTCGTTGAGGTGGAGCGTAAGGGTGCGCATTTTTCCAGTCGTGAGTTCGGTTACGAGTCCACCCACCTGCTGATCGAGTTACCCGATGACATCGGGGAGAGTTTTCACCTCGATGAGGATCTGGTAGTCGAGATCCAGCTGCGTACCAACCTGCAGGATGCCTGGGCGGAGGTCGAGCACGAGCTGATCTACAAGAGCGAGTTCACTCCGTTTGACGAGCCGCTGCAACGCAAACTGGCGGCGCTCAACGCCAATCTCACGCTGGCCGATATCGTGTTTCAGGAAATCCGGGATTATCAGCGTCAGCTGCACTCCGAGCTTTCCAAACGGAGGCGCGAGTTCTGGCAGCGGATCCAGGAAGCCGGGCGCGGTGGGCCGAGGATCGCGACGCCCGATCGGTCACAAGCCGGCTTTGCACCGGACGACGAGTTGGGTATACCGGACGTCATTGATCCGTCGCTGGTAGGCGCTGTCAACGAATCGATTGACAACATGCTGCTCAAGGCGCTCTACGCGCACAACCAGCAGCAGTTCAAGAAGGCGATCTCGATATACTCACGAATCCTCGAGCAGAAGCCGCGCGCCCACATTCAGGCGATTGTCCATATTCACCGCGGGATGGCCTACTTTGCCGAGTCCGATTACAACCGTGCAGTCGCCGATTTCGGTCGGACGCTCGAGCTCGATGACGACAACTGGAAAGCCTACTACTACCGCGGCGTGGTCAAGCGCATCATGGGGCAGCAGCGTGAGGCGCTCCAGGACTTCAATTCCGGTCTGGCGGTGGACGGTTTTCAGTTCGACACCCTGTTCGCGCGCGCGCAGCTGTACTTTGAACAGGGGGACTACCAGCGAGCGATTGACGACTGTACCGCGGCGCTGAACGTCTTCCCCGACTCACCGGAGGTGACCGATCTTCAGCAGCGAGCAGCCGACGCGCTGGAGCAGCAGCGGAGCTGACTCGGCTCATCCGGTTGGAGCCGGTGATGCGGCGGATCGATTCTCTCGCGCTGTTGACGTGAGGGGCTGGACGCTGACCGCCTACTCAAACAGCGACTCCGGACGGCGTTCCGGGATCGGTTGCGGCCGCTTGCCGGATGCCGCAAACCGCCTGTCAAGAAACAGTGCGCAGAAGCAGTGACCGTACTCGCGCTGGTCGGGCACGTTGTAGACGCAGGGGCAGATGATGTCCCTGTCTTTGTGGCGCTCGCCGGTGCCGTCACGGCACGGGCAGAGAAAGTACCCGTAGCGCGCGTAGTTCTGCCTCAGGCCGGAGACAAGATCGTCAAGGAATTCGGGATCCTGGTTGAGCTCCCAGCCCTGATGCCCGGCCACGCGACGCACGAAGGTGTACACATCGTCCTGTGTCTTGCTGTGGCTCTGACGGCTCATTGCGGCGGGATCTGATCCAGACCGAGTTCGGTCTGCCAGCGGTTCTCATTGAAGCCGGAGAGCGCGCGCCGGTCGTCGATCACCAGCACCGGGAAGACGGGGATACTGTCGTATTTCTGTTTGAGTTCAGATTTGACTCGGGTTTTGACCAACGGATCGATCTTGTCGAGGTAAATATAGCGGAAGCCGACGTCTTGACCTCTGAGGAACTCAATTGCCCGCTTACAGAACGCACAGGTTGAAAGAGCGTAGATGGTCAGCGCGTGATCGCGGTTGCTGCCTTCCTCAACAGTGAATTCGAGTGTCTCTATTGCGCTTGCCATGGTCTGATCAGGATATCGTTGTGCGGAGGCTTGTGCAAGTAGCGGCAATTGTTTCCGCCCTTACGCCTCGATACTCTCAAGACGCCGTTCGAGCTCTTCGAGCTTCCGCTGCAGACTGCTGATCGTTCGCTCGAGGCGCTGCTTCTCGCGCAGCAGCAGCTCTATCGCGCTCTGCTCTTCGTTCCCGTCTCCACTGACCAGCGTCCTGACCGAATCACGACTCATCCCGGCGGCAAACGCCTGCTCGGCCTGGCTGCGCTTCTGCGGATCAGGAATGCCGGCCATGATCTTCATGTTCTCGTAACCGGTCTGCGGCGAAACATCGTAGGCGTGCATCCGGATCAGGCTGTTGGCGGTACGGGTTTCCAGGCGCAGTACGCGTTCGACGTAGTCGTCAAATCGCATCTGGTGTTCCCGACACAGCTGTTGCGCCTCGAGCAGCGCTTGACCGAACTCCTTCATGATCCGGCCTCCCGCGGCAAGATATCGCTCACGAATGCGCCTGGTCAACTCCACGAAATCGGGGCTGGTGTCGAATATACTGCGGTAGATGCCGAGCTCTTCGGCGCGTTCGAGCAACCGGTGAAGTATGCGACGAAACTCGATCGTGTGCGGACGTGAGCCGACTGGTACCGGTGAACGCGTAAAATGTACGTGATGCGCGAACTCGTGTACCGCGGTATACATCATTTCGTTGTCATTGGCGAAGTTCTTGTTATGCAGGATGATTTCGCGCTTCTCAGGATAGTAGAGCCCGTTCACCTTGCGACTGAGTTTGCCCGACAGAATCACGTTGAAATCGTCGACGTCCGGCTCGAGCCGGCGCAGCTGCGTTTTGACTTGATCTCGATTCATAAGGCTCTATAATAGACCACGAGAGGGGTTATGGCGAAGGCCGCGCACGACAGACAGGAGATCATGCAATTGCTCGATTCGCTGGTCAACGGCAGTTATCGGGAGCTGTCCCCGGAGCGCTATCCTGACCACGAAGAGCGTGAAATCGTCCGTCTTGTCAACATGCTCTATCGGCAGCGGCAGCAGATTCAGCAGTCGTGGTCCGAAAGTCTGCAGCGCAGCGAGAAACGGCTGCGTGAGGTCATTGAAACCACACCGGTCGGTATCTGCATCACCAATGCGGACGGCATCTTCGAGTACGTCAATCCGCCCTACTGTCGGCTCTACCAGTACCGGCCCGAGGAGCTGCTGGGCAAGCACTTCACGCTTGTAGTTCCCGAAAGCGAACGTGGCAGGCTGAGTGAGCTGCATGGCGAGTTCATGGGCCGGCGCTGGGAACTGCGTGGCGAATGGACGGTGCAGCGCAAGGATGGTTCGCAACTCAGCATTCTGGCAGATGCAGCCTACATCATCGATATAGATGAGCGCCCCAAGAAGGTCACTTTCGTGGTCGATATCACCGATCGCAAGCGTGCCGAGCAGCAACTGCACGAGACAGTGGCACGGCTGCACAACGAGATCGAGGAACGCAAGCGCATCGAGAAGATCAAACGCGAGGTTGAGCGGATCATCCAGCACGATCTGCGCAATCCGCTCAACGGCATTCTGACGGCTACCGAACTGCTGCTGCGTGACGACCTTACTGAGAGCCAGAAGGAACTCGCACTCCTGATCCGCGATTCGGGCCGAAAGCTCAATACCATGATCAACAGTTCGATGGACATAGTGCGCATGGAGGAAGGCAGTTACGAGCTCGCTCTGCAGGATCTGAACCTGTTCGACATTCTGAGTGACTGTCGCGCCGAAACAATCGGCCTGGCGCGTAAGTACGACGTCGCGCTGATCTTTGAGGTCGACGGACGAGCGATCGACTGGAACGCCCAGTTCAGCGTGCACGGTGAAGAGATCTATCTCGAGGATCTGCTGGTTAATCTGATTCGCAACGCCGTCGAGGCCTCGAAGCCCGGTGACCAGGTGCGCATTTCCGTGACGACTGGTGATCCCTACAGGATCGACATCCACAATCCGGCTGTTGTTCCTGCCGAGATTCGCGGCAGCTTTTTCGAACGCTATTCGACGTTCGGCAAGCCCAACGGTAACGGGCTCGGAACCTATATCGCGCGCCTGATTGCGCGTGTCCACGGTGGTGACGTTGACTTCACCACCAACGAGACCGAGGGCACGCATCTGACCGTAACTCTGCCCCGCAGCCAGATCTGATGACCCCGGCCTCCCTTGAACAAGCTACCGCCACGGTGTAGATTACGCGCGGTAACCGCTGTTACAGAAGCTCACACAAGGAGAAAGTGACGTGGCCGACACCCGGACTCGACCGACTGTTCTCATAACCGGAGCCTCGAGTGGAATCGGCTACGAATTGGCGCGGGTGTTTGCTCGCGAGGGCTACGATCTGATTCTGGTTGCCCGCCGTGCGCAGCAACTCACGGAGCTGGCCGAGCGGCTGCGGCGCATCGGCGCATTGGTGTGGGTGCAGCCGTGTGATTTGACCGATCGGTCGGCGGTTCGCGGTCTCTATCGCAGCGTGCAGGAGATCGGGCGGCCGATCGACGTTCTGGTCAACAACGCGGGGGTGGGTGATTATGGCAGCTTCGTCAGTGCCGGCGTGGACCGCGTGTTGACGATGATAGAGCTCAACGCGGCTGCGTTGACACACCTGACACGGCTGGTACTGCCGGGTATGTTCGAGCGCGGTGCGGGACGGGTCCTCAACGTAGCTTCGGTGGCGGCATTTCAGCCGGGCCCGCTGATGGCGGTCTACTATGCTTCCAAGGCGTACGTGCTGTCGTTCTCGGAGGCGCTGGCGGAAGAGCTTGCGCCATCGGGTGTCGTGGTAACCGCGCTCTGTCCGGGACCGACGAAATCCGGATTTCAGCAGGAGGCCGGACTGCATCAGGTTCCCATGCTCAACAGACCGGGGATGCCGACCGCCGCTACGGTGGCGGAGTTCGGCTATCGGGCACTGATGCGCGGCCGGCGGGTGGCGGTCCACGGTGCGTTGTTCAGGCTGTCGCTGTTTGTCAGCCGATTTCTGCCCCGGCGCCTGGTCGCGGCAACCGTGAGAAGACTTCAGGAAAGGCGCAGAGTCACACATGACCAATCAAACTGATCAAGAGGAGAGAAGGTATGGCAAAGCTTACGCTGAAGCCCGGCGTTGTGACCGGTAATCAGTTGGACGAACTGTTTGAATACTGCAAAGAGAGCGAATGTGCGCTGCCGGCAGTCAACGTCATCGGTTCAAGCAGCATCAACGCGGCGATTCGTGCCGCCAGAGAGGCCAACGCGCCGATCATCATCCAGTTTTCCAACGGGGGGTCGGTGTTCAACGCCGGCAAGTATTTTGACAACACCGATCAGAAGACCGCTATTGCCGGCGGTGTAGCCGGCGCGCACCACGTGCGTCTGGTTGCCGAGGCCCACGGTGTCCCGGTAGTTCTGCATACCGACCACTGTGCCAGGAAGCTGCTGCCGTGGGTTGACGGGCTGATCAAGGAGGGCGAAGCGTTTTACCGGCAGAACGGCGTGCCACTTTACAGCTCGCACATGCTCGACCTTTCAGAGGAGACGCTGGAAGACAATATCGCGATCTCTAAGGAGTACCTCGAGCGCCTGGCCGGAATCGACATGTACCTCGAGATCGAGCTTGGCGTCACCGGGGGCGAAGAGGACGGGGTAGACAATACCGAAGTTGACGATTCCAGACTCTACACCCAGCCGGAGGATGTGCTTGCGGCCTACGATGCGCTGACACCGGTTGGACGGATTACGGTTGCCGCATCGTTTGGTAACACGCACGGTGTCTACAAGCCGGGCAATGTCAAGTTGCGCCCCGAGATTCTGAAACACTCGCAGGCAAAGATTCACCGCGAGCGCAAGACTCCCGGTAGCAAGCCGTTGAGTCTGGTCTTCCACGGCGGATCGGGCTCGAGCGAGGCGGAGATTCGGGAAGCGGTTTCCTACGGCGTGATCAAGTTCAATATCGATACCGATACTCAGTGGGCGTTCACGCATCCGATCAAGCGGTACATGGACGAGCATGACGCCTGCCTGCAGTCGCAGATCGGCAACCCCGAGGGCGAGGACAAGCCGAACAAGAAGTATATCGATCCGCGCGCCTGGGTGGTACTCGGAGAGAAGGGCATGATCGCACGCCTGAAAGAGGCGTTCGGCCACCTGAACGCAACCGACAAGTTTGACTTCTAGTCTTCAGCAATCCGGCCGGTGTCGGGGCTGACTGCGCGGATCTGTCCGTCGGTAATCGCCAGGATGCGCACCGTGGCGCCGTCCACCTCCCGTCGGGCTATCAGTTCTCGGGCGGCGCGGACGGCGCTGTGCTTGTCATGGAACACGGCGTAGAACGCGCCGCCGCCGCCGGCTCCGCTGAGCTTGCCCCCTGCTGAGCCGCAGTCGCGGGCGATCTGCAGGCACCGTCGCAATCGGGGGGTCTCCAGCCCTAACTGTGCCAGCGCACGATGTGCCCGGTCGGCCATTGCCCCCAGGAGTTCAACGCCGTTTGCATCAGTAACCCGCGGCAGCAGCTCAATTGCTCCGGCAGCCAGTTCGCCGAGTTCCGCGAGCCGTGCGGCGGTAGCACCGTCACCGCTTTGCATTCGTTCTGCGATTGTGGTGATCAACTGGCGCGTTGTACCGCTACGCGGCAGCGCGCCCGCTACCAGAATCAGTGAACCGCCGTAAAGTGGTACGGCGCGCGGCAATTCAGCTCCGTCAAAGCGGAAGGCGGTCACTCCTGACCGTAGTGCCAGTCCGGTGTCGATGCCCGATGGCCGTCCGTGAAACAGCCGTTCCAGTCGATTGGCCAGTGACCACACGCGCAGCGGCGGCGTAACCTCGGTGACACCGGTTTTATGCGTGGAGACCGCGGCCAGTGCGGCGTGCGCCAGCGCCACGCACAACGATGCCGAAGAGCCGTAACCCTGCGCTACGGGGATGGTCGACTCGATATCCACGCGCCCGCGGATTACCTCAAGCGCCAGCGTCGGCCGATCAATCTGCAAAGCGGACTCGAGCGCGTTGAGCAGGTCGTCAACGTAGGGCCGGTAGGCATGCGGGATGTGCGGGCTGCTCCAGCGCGCGGCGTCGGCGCAGCGGGAGGGGGTGAGTGATACCGTGGTGGAGTCGGTTAGCGCCACTCCGATTGCCGGATGGCCGTAAACCGCCGCGTGCTCACCAAACAGCAACAGTTTACCGTACCCGATGCCGCGAGCAGTCACAAACCCTCCGCGCTGCACGGCCGGACTTCGCGAGCCGGCGGATCGGGCAGCAGCGATGTCGCGGCCCGCGGGTCCATGAAGAGCGCCACCAGTTCGTTCCCGGCTCCGAGGCACTTGGCAATCCGGTGAGCGTTGTCGGCCAGCGACGGATCGGCCGGTACGCCGGCGGCTCGGCCTAGAGCCGCTGAGGCGTCGCGGGCGGCGATGAGCGCGGTACGCTGTTCCTGCCAGTCCGGCGAGTGCACGAACGCGGTCACTGCCCGATTGGAATCATCCACAAAACGGTTGACTGTCGCGGGGCTGCTTTGCTTGAGTGTGCGGTACCGGTTGATTGCCTCGCGCGTTGAAACAGCCGCCGGTCCGGGAATCAGAAACAGCCGTGGTTGGTGATGCAATTCCAGCGCAGTAAACACGGGCTGCCGTCCGCCGCGGAACAGGCCGATGCCGCCGCGCAGCGAGGCGGCTACATCGTAACCGCTGCCGTGCCCGCCCTGCACTGCACGGTGCACGTCCACGGCGGTCTGCAGCAGATCGATCCCGGCGGCAGCCCGCGGATGAGTCGCGGTCAGGTCACGAACGACCGCGGTCACGAGTGCCACTACAGCGGCGGCGCTGGAGCCAAAGCCGCGCTTGTTGCCGGCACTGTCGAAAAAGGCACGCGAGTCGATGGTCAACGAAAGCTGCAACTGCTCAAGAGCAATGCCTGCACGGCTGCGTAGAGTCTGCGCCAGCGCGTTGGCCGCGTTGCAGATGAAGCTTCCGCCGCTGCATCCGAAATGCCAGTCCTCATAACCGAACGGCGTTAGACCGCGTAGCGCAAAACGTTTGGAGCTCGCTGCGTTTGCGACGACGTAGGGAGCAACCGCAATTGCCACTCCCAGACCATCGGGTTCGAGTACCGCGTATTCACCGAGCAGCAGAATGTTCCCCGGCACACGAACCGTGAAACTCAACGCGGCGCCCCACCGGTACCGCCGATTTCGCGCGGTGCAGCGCCGACGCCTACAACCAGTATCTCACCGTGATCGGCTACGCGGCCAATGCCTTCGCACACTCTGTAGGCGTAATCGGCAGTGGTCAGGATCTTCACCTGCGGCCCGGCATCCATCGTCTCCCATGCGGGAACGCCTTGCTGACGTAACTGCTCGCAGGCGCGTATCACCGCCACCGTTTCGGGAAGCCAGTAGAATACCGGCGGTTCAGCGGTAAACATGGTCGCAAACATGCGCAGATAACTCTGCCGCATGGCAACCCCCAGCACTTCAATGTCACGGTCAAGGATCGCGCGTTCGGCGCGTGCGGCCAGGTCCTCGGAGCACTCTATCCATCTGCTATAGTAGACCGACGTATCGGCGCTTCGATTCATCGCGCTTCGGGACGACACCGTTTTTGGTCCACAGTCGACAACTGCAATCACAACGCGCAAGTCCGCCCAATGTGACTGTGCCGCGACCGGTTCCGCCAGTTCAGCACCGGCACTGAAGCGGGTGAAGCCGCCGTAGACGGCGCGCGCGGCCGAACCGCTTCCCACGCGCGCGATGCGCGACAGCTTTTCCGGCGGCAACGTCATGCCGAGCGAACGCGTGCAGCCAAAGGCCAGCGCGGCGAACGCGGACGACGAACTCGCCAGTCCGGCGCCGGTAGGAAAGGAGTTGATACTGTCGACCATGAACCAGGCATCGCGTCGCGCTTCGGCTCGCAGGTTTGCGAAGAACGGCGCGTAGCGTGCGCCATCCTGTGGCACCCCGCCAACCGTGACGCACTCCTGGTCTGCGCGATCTGTAATCCGGATCTCGGCCACCGACTCAAGGTGCGACAGCGTTACCGCGATGCTGGTGGTAGCCGGTACGTTGACGCCCTCATTCCATTTGCCCCAGTACTTGACCAGTGCAAGACTCGGGGATGCCGCACAGCGGAGGGTCTGATGCGTCTTGTGCTCTGCACCCATCTCATTGTCCGCTTCTGATCGAGCGTAGCGCTTCGGCAGCGCCTTCAGCGTTGAAGCACCGCGTCCGTGCAATCCGCTCGGCAACCCCGGCAACCTCGGCGCCGCGGGCCCCGGCGCTCCACGCCAGACGTGTCGAGTGTAGCCGCATATGACCGCTCTGAATACCCTCGCCGACCAGTGCGTGCAACGCGGCGAAGTTCTGCGCCAGCCCAACCGCCGCGGCAATCCGCGACAGGGTGACGGCGTCGGGATTGCCGAGCAGTTTGAGCGCAAAACGGCTGGCCGGGTGAAACCCCACCGCCCCTCCCACGACGCCGAACGGCAGGGGGGCCTCGATGCTGCCGGTGAGCACGCCGGCGTTCAGTTCGTAGTGCGTCAGGCTGCGATAACTTCCATCGCGGGCGGCCCACGCATGTACGGCCGCTTCTATTCCGCGCGTGTCGTTGGCCGTTGCCAGCGCCAGAGACGTGATGCCGTTCATGATGCCCTTGTTGTGCGTGACCGCGCGCTGACCGTCCTCGTCGGCAAACCGCGTGGCCAGCACGATGCGTTCGGCAATTTCGCTGCCGCTCAATCCGCCGCGGCCGAGTCTTGCTGCGGGAAGCGCAAACTCCGCGCGGGCGATCCGTCGCTCAGCGGCGTTGGTCAGAATTGCCATCAGTCTATTGCAGCCGAGCTCGTTGCAGATGAACTCGGCACAATTCTCGGCGACGCTATTGAGAATATTGGCGCCCATTGCGTCGCGTACATCGATGTGAATGCGCACCACGACCAGACCGGTCCGTGCCAGCCGTGTGACATCCATGCCGCGGAAACCGCCGCCGCGGCGCTGCATACCGGCCAGCAGCGGATCGATCCGTCGGCAAATCTGCTGCTCGCGTGCAGTGATCTGTTGCTCGGCGTCGGATCTGCAATTGGTCAGCGCGATCTGACAGGTCATGATCGGATCCGTTGCGCTGGTGAAGAAGCCTCCGCCGCGGCGGATGATTGCAGCGGCGTAGCCGGCGGCCGCAACCACCGACGGCTCTTCGACCGCCAGTGGCACGCTGCGCACCACGTCGTCGATCAGAAAACCGTGCGCCAGTCCCAGTGGTACCGGCATGACCCCGACGGCGCTCTCAACCATAATCTGCGCCAGTTCGAGCAGTTCGCTGCTGCCGGCGGTGGCATCGAGCTCCTGGGGTTCAAGTCCAAACCGTTCTACAAGCAGCCTTCTGCGTTCGACAGCGCTGAGCTTGCGAAAACTCGCGGGCAGTTCGATTCCGGACGCCACTAACGCTGAACCTCCGGCTGCGATTCCAGTTCGCGCAACTGTTCCACTGTGCTGCGGAATGCCGGTGTCCACAGCGTGCGCGTCCGCTGCAGATCGGCGATCGTTCGGGCGCCACACAGTAGCATTGCGCTCGACAACACCCGTTTCAGGCGTTCAGCGAACGAGGCAACTCCTTCTACGCCGCCCTGCTTGACGGCACGGATAAAGGGCAGCGCCAAACCCACCATTCCGGCGCCGAGCGCCACGGCTTTGGTGAGGTCAATCCCGCTGCGTACGCCGCCCGAGGCTATCAGACGACCGCGGAACTGCGGTGCGGCCGCCAGGATCAGCGCGGTGGAGAGGCCCCAATCGTCGAACTCCTCGGCGGTCTGACGCTCGATGTCATCGAGCCGATACGATTCCACCTTGACCCAGTTGGTGCCACCTGCGCCGGCGACGTTGACCCATTCAACGCCGGCGTCAAACAGCGTCGCGATGGTCGAGGGCCGAATGCCAAAACCGGTTTCCTTGACAATCAGCGGCAGCGGCGAGCGTTCGCGCAGGGCACGGATCGCGTCGATCACACCGCGGAAATCCCGGTCCCCTTCAGGCTGAAACAGCTCCTGACCGGGGTTGAGGTGAATGACCAGTGCCTGAACCTCAAGACGCTTCAGCATCTCCAGCAGCTGAGTGTGGTCGAGGTCGCGTACCTGCACACCGCCGATGTTGGCCATCACCGGCACGTCGGGCGCCAGCTTCTTGAGATGGAAATGGTCGAAGACCTCCGGGTGTCTGAACAGCACGCGGATGGACCCCATGCCGACCGGTATGCCGATCCGCTGCGCCGCGCGTGCAAGATCCTTGTTGGCACGGAAGCCTTCGGATGAACCGCCGGTCATTGAAGATATCAGGATCGGCATCGGGATGCGCTGTCCGAGAAACGATACCGATGGATCGATCTGTTGCATGCCGAGTTCCGGTAGCGCCGAGTGCACGAGCTGCACCTGTTCAAACCCCGTAGCCCCGGTTTCCACCCGGTAGCGGGATTCATCGATACAGATCTCGAGGTGCCTGGCTTTGCGCGCCCCGAAATCCTGGTCGGCTGCCGCGGGACTACTGTTTGAACCGGTACTCACGGTATCCATCGTCGCGTATATCGGCGAGGTAGTAGCGCCGCTCGGGGATCAACGCGGGATCGACAAGGGCGCGATAGCGTTCGACGGGATAGGGCGCTCCCATCCAGGTTTCGTAATCCGCAAACGGCAACTCGGCCTCGTCCTTCCAGATCAGGTCCAGGTTCCATCTCTCGATGACTCGCGGTGCGGACTCGGTGATGCGCCCGGCAACGACCGTCATGGTGTTGCCCGATCCGTACGACCCGATAAGGACACGTTTGCCCACGATACCGTCACCGAACGTACGGTAGCGGTCCGCAAGCGAGAACATGAGTGCCACGTACGCTGCTCCGGAGTAGATATTCCCGATGCGCGCGGCGACATCGATTCCTTGCAGAAACCCTCGCTCGCGCATGAAGGACTCAAACTGTTCGCCGTCCAGTTCCATGTGCCGGGTCACCAGGCGATGCAGCGCGGTGATGGCCATCTTGTAGAACGGGACATGCAGCGCGAACACGTCGGTTTCGCGCAGAACCTGATGCGGTGAGCGCCCGACCCGCCTGCAGTGGTCCAGAAACGCGTGCTCGAACGCGTCATTGTAGCACTGGACCGAATAGCCGCCCCTGACTCGAGCGGTGACCGAGCCCAGCGGACGGAAGAAATCGTCAACGTCGCGTGACGAATACCCCTGAGTGCGCAGGTCCAGTTCGATCAGCGCCGGGTTAGGTTCAATCAGCATTGCCACGGCGCCGGCTCCCTGGGTTATCTCGGCGGTCGTCCGCGACTCGTAACGTGCGATATCCGAACAGATGACCACTCCGGACTCGTCGTCGCGGCCGCACGCCTGCAGCAGGGCGCCGACGCTGAGCATCGAAATCGTGCCGCCGGCGCAGGCGTGCTGCACCTGGAACGTCGACATGCTTTCCGGCACCGGCAGGCCCGCCTGCTGCAACATGCCTTCGACGTAGGCGGCAACCGGCTTGGAGTGATCAACCCCGGTCTCGGTACCGACCGCCAGATAACGCAGGCCGGCAAGCGCGTCGCTGCTGTTGCGCTGCAGCAGCGAATGCGCTGCCTGAGCGCTCAGTGTTGCGTTATCTTCCCAGGGACGTGGATAACGAATCGCCTGTTGGCCGGTCGTCTCGATGGCCCGCTGCAACCGACGTGCAAGCGTGGCGTCCTCTGCTGCGCGGCGCGCCAGCAGCGTCTTGAGCTCGATTACGGGGTCCGGAACATAGAGCGCGAGGTCACTGATTCCAACGGGGTTGACTGTCATTCACTAGCCTGCCTGTTCTGTAGTATCATGGGGAAACAGCGCCGCGCGCGAGTTTCGAATGATACGTGCTGTGGCCATATGGCATTGTAGAATATACCGATAGTGATTGCAAATGGAAAATGAATAATTCTTTCACGATATGCCGCGTGACGGTCTGCGGTAATCAAACCGCTCCGATGAACCGGAGCAGCCTATGAGGATTGCAGCCCTGCTTTCCGGCGGAGTTGACAGCTCCGTTGCGCTGTGTCGTCTGCGCGCCGAAGCCGAAGCGACGGTCACCGCCTACTACTTGAAGATCTGGCTCGAGGATGAACTGTCGCACATCGGAGCCTGCCCGTGGGAAGATGACCTCGCCCACGCTCGTGCGGTCTGCGGTCAACTCGATGTTCCGCTGCGGGTGGTTTCGCTGCAGGAGCAGTACTACGATCGCGTAGTATCCTACGCGCTTGCCGAGTTGCGTGCCGGACGCACGCCAAGCCCGGACATATTCTGCAACCTGCGTGTCAAGTTTGGCGCCTTCTGGGATCGGGTTCAGCACGATGCCGCTCTGATTGCCACCGGTCACTACGCGCGCATCCGTTACCAAGGCGGCTACTACCGGCTGCTGACGGCGCCTGATCCGGTCAAGGATCAGACCTACTTTCTATCACACCTGACTCAGCAGCAGCTCGCGCGCGCCCGCTTCCCGATCGGAGATCTGACCAAACGGCAGGTTCGGGCTCTCGCACGGCAATGGAACCTCCCCAATCGCGCACGTAAGGACAGCCAGGGTATCTGCTTTCTGGGATCAATCCGCTATCCGGAGTTCGTGCGTCACTATCTCGGAGAGCGGCGCGGCGAGATCGTTGAGCGCGAAACCGGACGCGTGCTCGGAGAGCATCGTGGATACTGGTTCTACACCATCGGCCAGCGCCAGGGGCTGGGACTGGGGAACGGTCCGTGGTACGTCGTTGCCAAGGGCATCGAACGCAACCGGATAGTGGTGACACACGCCGACAACGCCGTACAGTCGATGCGCGACCGGTTCGACATCACCGATCTGACCTGGATTGCCGAGCCGGCTGACGCGGCACAGCCGTTGAGTGTAAAGCTGCGCCACGGTCCACAGAGGGTTGCCGCACGGATCTGCCGGGCCGGCACGGACCGCCTGACGGTGAAGCTGGCGGAGCCCGACCGCGGCGTGGCGGCGGGCCAGTTTGCTGTCTTCTATGACGGAGATTACTGCCTGGGAGGCGGCCGCATAGCGGAGGGAGCTCATGGATAACGGCCGCAGCGTTGAGCTGCTCTTTCGCGCGCTCTTGTTCGCCGCGGACAGGCACGCCAGTCAGACGCGCAAAGGTGTTACCGAGATCCCCTACATCAACCACTGTATTCAGGTGGCCGAGTACCTTGCCCGCGTTGCCGGAATTGATGACGTTGAGATTCTGGCCGCGGCGCTGTTGCATGACACCGTCGAGGATACCGGTACCACGCCCGAAGAGCTGGAGCGTGAGTTTGGATCCGGCATTTGCGGCATAGTCATGGAGCTGAGCGACGACAAGCGGCTGCCCAAGCAGCGGCGCAAACAGCTGCAGATCGAACACGCACCGCAAAGAAGCAGCGGCGCGGTCCAGATCAAGCTGGCGGACAAACTGGCCAACGTGATCGATGTTGTCGATGACCCGCCCAGGGACTGGCCGTTGCAACGGCGCATCGAGTATCTTGACTGGACTGAGCGGGTCGTCGATTCGCTGCCGCGGCCCAATCCGCAGCTACTGGAGCTCTACCGGCGGACGCTGCAGGCAGGGCGCAGGAAACTGAACGCATGAACAGGCACAGCACCGGTCAAGAGGTGCCGAACTACCGTGTCAGTGTGGCTCCGATGATGGAGTACACCGACCGCCATTGCCGCTATTTCTTGCGCCGCATCACGCGCCGGACGCTGTTGTACACCGAGATGATCACCAGCGGAGCGATCATCCACGGTGACAGGGACAGGCTGCTCGGTTTTCACTCCGAAGAGCATCCGCTGGCATTGCAGATTGGCGGCGACGATCCGGCGGCGTGTGCCGAGAGCGTGCGCATTGCCTCGACGTACGGCTATGATGAGTACAATCTCAACGTGGGCTGCCCGAGTGACCGCGTGCAGGAAGGTTCATTCGGCGCCTGTCTGATGGCCAGGCCGCAAAGGGTGGCACAAATCACGCGCGCGATGAAGGATGCCACCGACAGGCCGGTAACCGTAAAGCACCGCATAGGCATCAGCGGCAGGGAGAGCTACGACCAGATGCGCCGCTTCGTCGAGATTGTGGCCGAAGCCGGTGCCGAGCGGCTGATTGTGCACGCGCGCATCGCGGTGCTCGGCGGGTTGAGCCCCAAAGAGAACCGTTCCGTGCCGCCGCTGCGCTACGAAGACGTGTACCGCCTTAAGCGCGAACTGCCGCAGCTGACTATCGTGATCAACGGTCAGATTGTACGTATCGAGCAGATGTGCTCCCATCTGGCACGAGTCGACGGGGTGATGATCGGGCGCGCGGCCTATGATAACCCGTGGCTGTTTGCCGAGGTGGACCGCGAATTCTACTCCGACCCAGGTACCCGTACATCACGCGCGGCAGTGATTGATCAGATGATTCCCTACGTCGAGCAGGTGCGCCGTGAAAGCGGCCGGCATCCGCGGACGGTGCTGCGGCACATGCTCGGACTGTTTGCGTTTCAGCCGGGCGCCGGGCACTGGAAGCGAACGCTGAGTGGCCCGATTGAACACGATGTCGACATCGTCGCGCTGCTGGAGGCCGCCACCGCGTCGGTGCCGCAGCACACCCTCGGGCACGTCCCCACGGCGGTGTAGATCTTGCGTGCCCTGCTGCAGCGGCTTGGAGACCGAAATGCCGGTGCGATGCTCGACGCCGGCTGCGGCAGCGGCGAGGTTGCGCGGCGTGTGGTTGAAGCAGTAGCCGGTGTCGCGCGTCTGGTAATGATTGACATCGACGCTGCAACGCTCGATGAGGCCCGCGATCAGTTTATCGGTGTAGCTGCACGGATTGCACTTGAATTCCACACAGCCGACGTCAGACGACTTCCGTTTGCTGACCGGAGTTTTGACACGGTACTGCTGTGTGACGTTCTGCACCACAGCGGAGATCCTTCACGGGCGGTTGCCGAATGCGTCCGGGTGCTGAAGCCGGAAGGGCTATTGTTGTTCAGTGAGATGGTGTGTGATGGACTCTTTGCCGCCGAGAGTGTCGGTCGCGACCTTCACCACTTCAAATCGGCCATTGATCGTTTGAACGGGGTACCGCATGACAACACGTTGCCGCGCTCGGCTATTGAAGAGACGCTTGCCGCGGCACCGCTGGAGACGGTATGGTGGCAGCTTGAGCGATTTGCGCCGGCGGATCCGGCTGACGCTGCAGGACGCGAGAGGATTGACGCGCGCCGGGAGTTTGTGGACAGTTACCTGCAGCACGCCGAACGGCTGCCGCACTACGCGGCGCTTCGCAGGGAGGCTGCGTTCCTGAACTATCGACTGGAGCGCGCGGGGTTTGCTGAGGCCCCCGAGCTGAGGCTGCTGGCACGCAAGTGCGGCGCTCGATTGTCGTAGGCGTCGCGGTCTTCTATTGGTATGTTACAGAACAGTAGTCGCGGGCAACCCCGGAGACTGCCGGTTCGCGCAGCGAGCCGATGGAGGGCACAGCATGAAGCCACATGCGGATCAGTTGATTCTTGAGGCGGGTGTCCCGCTGAAACAGGCGCGTGCGGCTATGATCATGGTTCACGGTCGGGGCAGTAGTGCGGACAGCATTCTCGGGCTGCACGCGGCAATTGAGCTTGACGGGATCGCCTATCGCGCGCCGCAGGCCGCCGAGAGCACCTGGTATCCACTGCCTTTCACGTCACCGATCAAGAAGAATGAGCCGAGCCTTTCTTCAGCGCTCTGGGTGATCGGTCGGATCCTTGATTCAATCGAAGACGCCGGTATTGCGTCGCACAGGATCATGCTGCTGGGGTTTTCCCAGGGAGCGTGCCTGGTTCTGGAATACGCCGCGCGACATCCTCGCCGCTACGGGGGCGTGTTCGGTCTGTCCGGCGGGCTCATCGGACCTCCGGGAACCGAGTGGAAAGCCGTCGGTTCGCTGGAGGATACGCCGGTGTTTCTGGGCTGCAGCGACATCGATTTCCATATCCCCAAAACACGCGTACAGGAGTCTTCGGAGTTCTTGCGGCGTATCGGCGGCGACGTAACCGAGCGTCTCTACCCGGGAATGCCGCACACCATCAATCAGGATGAAGTGTCCTTTGTGCAGAGTGTCATGCAGATCGTTGTTGATTCGGAGTAACCGGCTTTCTTGACGACAGAACGGAAATGCCGCTATAAAGGGTGAGGACGTTCACCCGGATGCGCATACGATACACCACAGCAGAAGACGGCTCACCAGTCCAGCAGGCGGTCATCTACACGCTCGACGAACATCGAATTTCGGCCGGGGATGTTGATCCGGACGCGCTCAAAATCATCCGCCGACTGCGTAGCGCAGGACACAGTGCCTACGTTGTGGGTGGCGCTATACGCGACCTGTTGCTGGGCAAGAGGCCCAAGGATTTTGACGTTGCAACCGATGCCTCTCCTTCAAAGATCCGCAAGCTCTTCCGGAACAGTCGCGTAATCGGCAAGCGATTCCGGCTTGTGCACGTATACTTCCACGAGAAGATCATCGAGGTATCGACATTCCGATCCGAGACCTCGGAGGTATTCAACAATGTCTACGGTGCGATCGAGGAGGACGTGCGCCGGCGGGACTTCACGGTAAACGCGTTGTTCTTCTGTGCGGTTGAGCAGCTTCTGCTGGACTATGTCGACGGGTTTCGTGACCTGCAGACGCGAACGCTGCGGCCGCTGATACCGCTGGAGCGTATCTTCGTTGAAGACCCGGTGCGTATGATTCGCGCCATCAAGTACGCCAGCGCCGGGGGACTGACCATGACCGGGCCACTGCGACGTACCATCAAGCGCTCCGTGGATCTGTTGGCGAGCTGTCCGTCATCGCGGATGACGGAAGAAGTATTCAAGATTCTGCAATCCGGATACGCGCGACCGATCATCGAGGAACTGCATCGCTATCGGCTGTTGCAGTACGTGGTCCCGCGCATCAACGAGCAGCTGAAGGACAAGGGGTTTCGCCGCCTGTTCTTCTCCAGCCTCGATCGACTTGATCAGCAGCTCGAAACCGAAGAGGATCTCAGGCGCTCACGAGCGCTGGCGTATCTTGCGTGTGACTACATCTACACGCGCAGCGAATACGGCACTCTCGAGCGCATCCCGTTCAAGGAAGCGTTTGCTGAATTGAAGCACTACATCAGCCCGATCACGCCTGCCAACAAGGATGTGCAGAAAGCGCTGGTGCAACTGATCCGTCGCCGCAAGCGCTATCGGGCGGAAGGGCAGATCTGAACTCCGCTGCTGATCGTGGTGCCGTCGGCGTTCAACCGTCCATGCGCGACAGCAGCTGTTCGACCCGGCCACCGAAACGTTCGGGTTCCAGGGTCACGCTGCGTTCAAGAAAGCGGGTTGCGTCCGCGTGGCGGTTGGCGGCGTAGGCGTTGACGCCCATCGCATAGTAGGTCAACGACTCGGTGGCTCCGCGTTCAATCGCCTGGCGGTAGTACACCTCGGCGACCTCGTAATTGCCGCGCTCGTAGTTGACCAGCCCCAGATAGTAGTACGGAATGTGGCTGGCAGCGTCTATGCCGGTGGCGGCGAGCAGCAGCGTTTCGGCTTCATCGTATGATCGATTGTCGAACGCTTCGATCCCGCTGGTGACCAGCTCCGGAAACGAACGCCGCGAATCGATGTAGGCCAGGAAGCCCTCGACCAGAGCATCCGTGTCGATCCAGCGGAAGGCGCGTTGATAGACACGCTCGGTGTTCTCGCGCAGCCCCGCTTCGGGCTGCAGCGCGTTAATTGAATCCCACAGCAGACGGTTGATATCGCGCTGCTCGCTGTTGACCAGAAAAGAGACCATGCCCCACGCTTGCGGGTAGAACACTTCCAGGTTGGCGCGCGCCGCCTCAACGTCCATTACCAGCATGTCGCCCAGTTCGAGCGGCGCCACCGCGGCTCTGCCGTCCAGTATCTTCTTGAGCGGATCGAGCCACGCCAGGTTCTCGCGGTAGGTCACGGTCCCGGATTGGTGGTCGTACTGAGACTGCTCGAAGTAGACTGCAAAGCCCTCACGTAACCAGAGCGGCGGATGAGGGATAAACGCTCGCAGATACTGAATGAAGCTCTGATGCGCCAGGGCGTAGTCAAATTCGGGCGAGGGAGCATCGTAGGCTACCAGTTCACTGCGGGCCGGATCGCTGTAGTGAAGATAGACGAAGTCATCACGTCGCTCTCCGATTGTGGCGCTGAGGTAATCGTGAAAGCGTGCGCGGTCGGCAAAGATGCGCACGCGCATCGGCCGCGGAAGGGAGTCGAGATCAAAGCGGAAATAGCGGTTGTAGAGCTGGATCATCGTCTCGAGCCTGGCGGCGACTTCGGCCGCGTGTTGGCTTCCGAGCTGGGATGTCACCCGGTAGTGATCGGTATGCACCTGGTCGGTGGTCTGCGCGACAGCCAGCGCCGCCACGGCAAACAGCAGTCCGGCCGTTACGGTGGCAATCTTTTTCATGCGGCCCTCCTCTTCCATAGTAGTTCGCCGCTGCCGGGCTGTCAAACCGCGTACTGCGCGGCGCGTTGGGCCGCAATGCACTCAACGCTGTTCACGATCGGCCCGGTCCGAGATAGTGTCGACCACGATATTCACGCGGCGCACCATGATTCCGGTGTACTTTTCGAGATTCTCAACCACGTAGTTCTGCATTCCGTGAATCGTTCCCGAGAGCTGACTGCCGTAGGGAATGTCCAGGTAGACGTCAAAGGTATAGCCTCGCGGTTCATTCTTGACCGACACTTTGCGAATCCGTGCCACCGAGGAGTACTCGTATACGCAGTGCATGATCATCTGACTCAGCGCGGCTTCAGAAATGGTGATTCTGCCTTTTGCACTGAAATCCGGACGCACGACGGCCTTCTCGTAGACGTCGTGCCGTCTGAACAGTCCGGCACCTTTTTTGAACAGAATCTTGATTGAATCGGTCATCGCACGCGGATAGTTGCGGCGTACCTCGATCGAGGGAACCGGAATAACGTGTCCCCCCTGCACCTTGCGATAGTTGATGGCGGTGTTGATCTCGTCTGCGGTGGCGATGTCCTCGATGTGAATGAATCTTGATGGTGCCGGTAACTGCAGTATGTCGGCGATCTTGACTACCATGCGGTCCGAAGTCCCGATGATCAGAACGCGTTTGAAGCGTTCGCGCTCGAGCGCCGCGCGCACCTGCTTGCGGTGTTCCCGGTCCGTAAACAGCGCAGTCTTGACGGCGCTCAAATAGGCCTTCTCACGTTTGGCCGACCTGCCCGCGATAATCTTCTGGTCACGAATCAGCAGCCCGTCGTCAATCAGCAGCTCGATCCCGTACTTTTGCATCACCAGTCGCGCGCGAAAACTCTTGCCCGTACCGCTCTTGCCGACCAGGGCAAACACCCGTATCCCGCGAAAGCGCCAGATGAGCTGAGACAGCAGATGCTTCATGGCCCGTAGTGTAGTCGCTTCGGCTGTTCTTGCACAACTGCGTGCAGCGCGCTGCGTCCAAAGAAGCGCTCGATCCGTTGCTGCACCGAATTCTCAGGCGGATCGACCAACCGTCTGAATCCCAGCAGCGGATCAACACGCTCCAGTTCGATGCTCAGAGCATGCAGGATGTAACCGCCGAGGAAGCTGCCGCCGCCGTACTTTGAATCACCTGCCAGCGGGAAGCCGGCGTGCGCGGCGTGGGCACGAATCTGGTGCGTTCGTCCGGAGCGGATCCGGCAAATCGCCAGCGTCAGAACCTGTCCGTCGTCGTACCGGCCGAGCGCCAGCGGCTGCACCACGGTTTCGGCCGAGTATCCGCTGCTGCCGCTGTGTGAACGCAGGGTGCGCTGATTGCGCTGAATTGACCCGCTCCAGCAGCACGGCTGCCTTATTGCGCCCGCGAACAGCCCCAGGTAGCTCTTGGCGACCTGGCGCTGCTGCAGCAGTTCGGAGAAACGCTGTGCCCCCTGCAGACTCTTGCCGAACAGTATCAACCCGGAACTATTGCGGTCGAGCCGGTGCAGAGGGCCGGGACGGAACGAGAGTGACGGCTTCAGTCTATCGCTCAGGTAGCGCGTGACCGCGTCGTTGAGAGATCCGTCTCCGTGTACGAGGGTACCGCGACGTTTGTGCAGCGCCAGAATGTGCTCGTTCTCGAGGATGATCCGGCCCTCAATCAGTGTCTCGGGGGCCGGGTGGCGAGTCACTGCGGCCGTATCAATCGCGCTTCCGGCACTGCGCGGCAGCCTGACGGTGATGATGTCGCCGTTCTCGACGCGATCGGAAGCTCGGCAGCGCTTGCCGTTGCGCCTGATCTCACCGACTCGCAGAGCGCGATGCAGCTGGGAAAGACCGAGTTGCGGTACGGCGCGTCTCACCACGCGGTCGATGCGGCGCCCGTTGTCGTCCACACCGGCCGTCAGCTGCCGATGGTCGTATGATTGCTCCCGGCTCATACGTCATTGTGTCATGAACTCGTACGCTTGACAAATGGCGGTCTGCTTTTACAATCTGAGTGCATTATGCAGCCAGGCACCACGGCCGATCTGTACCGGTTTCTCTTGAGCCCAGTCTTTCTGTCGGCTTCCTTCAGCTGGCTGATTGCGCAGCTTCTGAAAGCAATAATCGAGGTGTTCCGCAACCGTAGCCGCGGTTCGCGCGATTTCGCGGAGACCCTGTTCTGGAAGACCGGAGGGATGCCGTCGAGCCATGCATCGCTGGTGACTTCGCTGGCGACCTCAATCGGATTTCGCTACGGACTGGCCAATCCGATGTTCATACTTTCGCTATTCTACGGCATACTGATCATCCGTGATGCGCTGGGGGTTCGGCGCGCGGCGGGAGTACAGGCTCAGGCGCTCAATCGCCTGGGTGTCGAGCTAGAGCGGCGGCACGGTGTTCCGTTTGAGCTGCTGAAGGAGGTCAACGGTCACACACCCAGCGAAGTATCGGTGGGTGTGCTGCTGGGGTTCTTCATCGCTGTGGCATTCAGCATTCTGTAGATAGAAAAATGTGCGCCATGAAACAGAAGCATACCGTCTGGGCTCTGCCTGCCGCTCTTTGTGCACTGGGCTGTCTCTACCTTGCGTCTCTGGCGTTGTTCGTCCTGCTACCGGCACAGCAGCGCCACGGACGCATCTGGAGCGGCTTCTACATGGTGCTGGTTGACCGCCACGCGGCGTGTGAGCCGCTGGTCGAACGGTTGAACGGTGCCGGCTTTGACCAGGTTATTGCCAAGTGTACCGCCACGGTCTCTATCAACAGCTTCGGCTCGCAGGAGACGCTGCCGTTATCGCGAATTACTGCCCGCCTCGATCCGGTGGATCCCCGCATCGATCCTTATGTGCGCGCGCTTCCGGCCTGGTTTCAGACGACCCTGACCGGCGAACCGGCGGCCATCATGTATCTGGCCGGCGAGCAGAACCCCTGGTTTACCTATCGCCGCGTGGCTGCGGCGCTGCGGGACGCCGGCGTGTGGTGGCGTTTTCCCGAGTGGGAGCTGCGTGGGGCATTTGTGTTTGCAGCCGCGTTCGCGCTGATCGCGATGATGGTGACGCTGCGCTGCCGGCGTTGCCGGACGGCGGTGCTGGCGGCCGCACTGCCATGGCCGGCCTGGGTCTTCTTCGGCGGACTGCCGGCCTTTGGCGTAGCGGTTACCGTGTATATTGCGGCGGCGGTCGGAATGGACGCTCTAGACAGTGCACTGCGTGAACGCCGTCGGGGTGTACTGCGCCTCGCGCTGCTGTGGCTGATTGCGGTTACGAGCGTAGCGTTCATGACCCATCCCGAAAACGGCGTGCACGGAAGGCTTCCGCTGCTCGCCGGCAGCGCGGGTGTGGCTGCGGTCGTTGCACTGTGGGCGGTGCTTCGCGAGCGCAGGTATCGTCTGGTTGAGCATCGGCTCTTCACGCCGTTGCCGATCACGCGATTACGCGGCGTGCGGTTGACGCCGGTGCTCGGGATACTGCCGGCCGTGCTGCTGGTGGCCGCTGCCGCCCCGCTGGCCTACGTCGCACTGCCACGCCACGAAACTCCGCGGATCCCGGAGCCCGAAGCGGTCTCTGGTGACTACCGCAGTTTTGATACCCTGCAGCGCCTGTTTGTGTACAACGGTGAGGGTATGCCGCCTAACCTTTCGGCCTACGTCACGCACCGCGCGTTTCAGGAAGCGTTCATGTATCGGCGCGATTGGGGAATGCCGCAGTACGGGGAGGTGCTCGCTCGCCAGCGCTTTGCGCGTAACGGACCGATACTGGAGCGTACCAGTGAAGTCATCGTAGAGTACACCCCGGATTGGCTCGATCGCGTATTGCGGGAGTCGCCGCCAGGCGGGGTGGAGGCAATTCTTCTTGCTCAGCCGGAGCCGACTCGGGTTGTACTGCGTCCGAAGAGTAGGCTATACTTCGACCGGTCTTTTCTGGTGCGGCACGCTATACTCATGACTGTGATGGCGGCACCCTTGCTTGTCTACGCGGCTTTCAGGATCCGCGAGCGCTTTCGTAATCGCGGTCTGATGCAGAGGAGCTATCGGCAATACGCATGATTTCGCTGTTGAGACGTCCCCGGGGAGGCGTGTATCCCGATAATCGCAAAGCCCGAACCCGTACACTGCCCGTTTGGAACGCCGCGGTGCCGCCGCGTTCCGTGGTGCCTTTACTGCAGCACGCCGGAGACGCGTCGATTCCGGTTGTTCGGGTCGGAGACCGGGTCCGCGAGGGCATGCTGATCGGACGGGCGGCGGGCACGATGGGGGCCAATGTGCACGCACCGGTGCCCGGGATCGTGACCGGTCTCAGAACGCTGACTCTGGCCGATGGCCGGAGATGTGAAGCGTTTGTGATCGATCTGGAAGGCGAGTTCGATCGTCTCGGCAAGCATACTGACCCCTATGACTGGGACCGCGCTTCGGTGCGCGAGCTGCTGCGAAGGATTGGCGACTGCGGAGTGGTCGGCATGAGTGGTTCAGGCATTCCGGTCCACCGCAAGTATCGATTGCCGCGCGGCAAAGAGGTTGACCATCTCATCGTTAACGGTATCGAGAATGAACCCTATCTCAGCGCGGACTACCGCTTGATGGTGGAGATGACCGACGGCGTGTTGGAGGGTACCCGTATCGCTGAACGTATCCTCAAGCCGCTGCGAGTTACGATCGCGGTACAGGCGGACAGTACCGCGGCGGCATCCGGACTACGGCAACGCATACGCGAACGCGGTCTCGGCTACGCAGTGCGCTGTCTGCCGCGGAACTACCCGCAGGGTGACGAGAAGCTGCTGGCGCGTGCGATTACCGGACGCGAGGTACCCACCGAGCGCTCCACGGTCGAGATAGGAGTCATGGTCTCCAGTGTGGCTACGGTGCACGCCGTCTTCGAGGCCGTGGCCTACGAGAAGCCGTCAATTGAACGTGTGCTTACACTCTCCGGCGGCGCTCTGCGCACACCCGCCAATGTCAAGGCCAGAATCGGAACGCCGGTGGCCGATCTTATTGCGGAGTGCGGCGGTTTTGCTGCCATGCCGGAGAAGGTGGTAATCGGGGGGCCGATGATGGGCTACGCGATTGCAGACGTTTCTACACCTGTCACCAAGGGCACCACGGCCGTGCTGGCTTTGACCACCCGCGAGATCCACCATGGCAGCGAGACACCCTGTATTCGCTGCGGCCGCTGTGTTCGAGCCTGTCCGGTAGGGCTTGAACCGACCCTGCTCTACAAGATGCTCGAACACCACGAGTACGTCGAGGCACGGGACACAGGTCTGTTTGACTGTATAGAATGCGGTTGCTGTGGGTTCACCTGTCCGGCGCACATACCGCTGGTAGAAGGAATCAAGAACGGCAAGAACGCCGCGAGAACGGCAAAGGAACGCTCGTGAGCGATTTGCATTCGGCTCCCGGTTCTGCACGCGTCACTTTGACACAGACCGCAGCGCCGCAGTTTCACGAGCGGATCTCGACACAGTCGATCATGTGGACCGTCTGTGCCGCACTCCTGCCGGCTGCCATGTGGGGCTGCTACGTGTACGGGTTTGCGGCGCTGTTGGTGCTGGCGACGGCACTCTTCGCCTCAGTGGCCACCGAGGTTCTGATAACGAGATCGCATAAAACGCTCTGCGACGGAAGCGCGGTCCTCACCGGGCTACTGCTGGGCATGATGATGCCGCCAACGGCTCCCTGGTACGTTGTAGTTACCGCTGCGGTCTTTGCTATTGGCGTGGTAAAGTGGTCCTTCGGCGGACTGGGAAGCAACTGGATGAACCCGGCGCTCGCCGGGCGCGTATTTGTCCAGTTCTCATGGAGCGGACCCATGACTCGCTGGGTGATGCCGCGAACGCTCGATGTAGACTCGGTTGCGGCAGCCACCCCGCTGTCGCTGGTGCAGAATGCGGTCAACGCCGGTGATCTGCTGCTCACCGGAGCCTCAGACTACTTGTCCGGTATCGGTTTTCCCCGCAGCGCGCTCGACTCCGGTGTCACCGAATGGCTGAACCATAATCTGCTCGCACGGGTAAGTGTCCACCTGCCGCCGGGATACGTCGACCCGTTTGTCGGCAACGTTCCCGGATCACTTGGAGAAGGCTCGGCGCTGCTTTTGCTGCTTGGCACCGTGGTGCTGTTTGGCAAGCGGATCATCACCTGGGAAATACCGACTGCGTTCTTCTGCGGTTTTGCGGGCTTGACCTGGCTGCTGGGCGGAGTCCCCTACGGCAGCGGCCTGTTCTCCGGTGATGTACTGTTCCACCTGGTCAGCGGCAGCGCGATTCTGGTCATGTTCTACGTTGCGACCGACCCGGTTACCAGCCCGATGACAACGGCCGGCATGCTGGTCTTTGGCGCCGGCGCGGGGATCATAGCCTTTCTGATTCGGGCGTTTGGCGGTGCCCCGGAAGGAGCGGCGCTGGCACTGCTGTTCATGAACGCCTGTACCCCGATCATCAACCGTGTGGTACGACCGCGGCGCTTCGGTTACCGAATGGGGAGTTCTCGATGATCGATCTTCGTTCGAGCGGTGCCGCTGTCAGACTGTCATTACTGTTACTGGTGGTTTGTCTCCTGCTGGTCGTGCTGCACATGTTCGGTGCACCTGCCGCCGAGCGAGCGTGGAACCGCCTGGTCGACCGAGCGGTGGTTGACCTTGCCGGCGGGCGTTCAGTCGGTCCACGTGTTGCCGTCAACCGTAGCGCTCGACCTTACGGTCCCGCATCACTGGCCTACTACGCGCTGGACACCGGTCAGGCCTACGCCGTGCATCTGATGGTGCCCGGCCATCGGGCCCCGCTCCATCTGCTGGTCGAAGTCGATAACCACGGCACGGTCCTGGCGATGCGCATGATCGTTGGCGGTGAGTCACTGTGGGCGGTAGTCCGCGCAGAGCGGTTTCTTGACCCGTTTGTGGGTAGTGGGGGCGACCGGCCGATACCTCGCAGTGTGCAGCAGCTGGAGCGGGACCAGTACGAGGCCGTATCGGGTGCCAGTATCACGTTCTCCGTGATCGGCGAGGGCGTGCTGCAGGCCGTACGGGTTGTGGAGGACATGCGGTGAACAGCGAGCGGTTGGATTCCGGTTGCGGTCTCAGCCGGCCGACGGCGGTGATACTGGCGCTCTGTCCGGGACTGGCGATTTCGACTCACTTCGTCCACGCGCTGGTGTTCAGCGCGCTGACCGGTCTGGTTCTGGTCTTTTCAAGCGTCATCATGACGGCCGCTCGCGAGCTGTTCTCGCGTGAGAGTCGCATGGCGGCCGGGTTCGTGATCATTGCCGGGCTGGTGAGCGTCTTTGACCTGCTGTTGCAGATCCATCTGCCGTGGATCGCGGCTGAGCTCGGGATATACGTCCCCTTGATCGCGATGAGCTGCATTGTCATTGACCGTGCCCGAATCGAGCACGTCAGGCTGGGTGTTGCCACGCTCGACGCTCTTGTGACGAGTCTCGCCTATTCGGCCGTTTTGATACTGGTGGCAACAGTCCGGGAGTTGATTGGTCTGGGTACTCTGACCCTGCTCCCGCTGGCGGACTTTGACGGCGTGCTGGAGGTGCCTCTGTTCTCCCGCGCCCCGCTGCGCATGCTGGCTATGGCGCCGGGAGCATTCCTGGTGGTGGGTTATCTGCTGGGAATGTACAACTGGCTGGCAGCGCGGCTGAGACGGCGCTTACGGTCGGAGCAACCGGTCTCTGAGGGGGTGACAGAGTGAGTTACGTCGGGCTTGTGGTCAGTTTTGTACTCGTGAACAACCTTGTCTTCACCTACTTCCTTGGTCTGGGCCTGGTTATGGATACGACGCGCAGCGTGCGCAGCGGACTGGCGCTGGGAATTGCGCTGACGCTGTTTCTCACGCTGGCCAGTGTGCTGGCACAGCTGGCTAATGCCCTGGTGCTGGTGCCGTTGGGGCTCGGATTCCTGCGAACGGTGCTGTTTGTGCTGCTGGTGGTTGGTCTGGTGTCGTTTTCTGATTACGCGCTGCGCAGTCTGGCGCCGGCGTTGCGTAAGCTGCTCCACCCCAACGGCAACGTCATGACCGCGCACTGCGCCACGCTGGGAATGATGCTGATCGTCGTACGCAGCGACTACACCGTTCTTGAAAGCCTGGTAGCCGGGTGTGCCGCAGGGATCGGAATCATCCTCGCGGTCGGTCTGACGGCCGCCGTGCGGCAACAACTTGAACGCGAATGGGTACCGACGGCTTTGCGCGGTGCTCCGATTGCCTTCATCAGTGCCGGGCTGATTGCTATGGCGCTGTTTGCCTTTGATCGCGCGCTGCTGATCAATCTTGTCGGGTAGATATATTCAACTCAATCCTTTACAAACGCTACGCGGCGGGAGTACAATCCTGATCACGGCCCGGGCTCAAAGCTGATGAAAGTGAGACTGATCTTCGGAACTACCAACTCTCAACCGACCGGCATTGACGACTGCGACATAGAAGACGTCTACCAGCGCGCCTATAAGCCTTTTTTGCGGGCGGTCTACAATCAGCCGCAACTGCCGGTTACGCTGCACTACTCAGGACACCTTCTGCAGTGGCTCGACCGGCATCATTCCGAGTTTACCGATGTGCTCTCGGAAATGGGCCAACGACGACAGGTGGAACTGCTCGGCGGTGCCTTCTACGAACCGGTGCTGGCGCTGATCCCTCGGCCGGACAGGCTGGGACAGATCGAACGCATGACCACCCATCTGCGCAAGCGCTTCGGACGCCGTCCGCGGGGTGCGTGGATTACCGAACAGGTGTGGGAACCCTCGCTGCCCTCGCTGCTGAAGACCAGCGGGATAGACTACACTTTTCTCTACGATGTGCAGTTTGCGGCCGGGGGGCTTTCGGGGGAGGCACTGCGTGCTCCGTGTATCACCGAAGATGAAGGCAAGACTGTGATGGTATTCCCTCTTGTGCGCACGTTATGTGACGCCGTGGGAGTGCTGCCGCCGGCGCAGCTGATCGATCGGCTGCGCGAGTTCCGGACGACCGATGAAAACCAGCTCTTGTCGCTGATCGTCAACGGGGCGCGCTACGCAGAACAATACCAGACCGGCGAACAGGCGCTCGATTGGATACGGCAGTTTCTCGATCTGCTGGTAGCCAATCGGGACTGGATTGAAGTTGTCACTCCGTGGCGCTATCTGCGCCGCGTGACGCCGCGTCGGCGCGGCTATTTCCCGCCCACTTCATACCGGGATCTGATGCAATGGTGCGCCGCCGATGATCTGAACAACGGGCACCACACGACGGGCTTCTTTCGCCAGTTCCTGACGCATTACCCGGAAAGCAACCTGATGTATGCCAAGATGCAGTACACGCACATTCTGGTGAACCAGCTGCGCGGTGATAAATACCGCAAGCAGCTTGCGCGAGAGGAGCTGTGGAAGGGACAGTGCCACAACGCCTACTGGCACGGGCCGCCGGGCGGAATTTATCAGAACCTGCTGCGCAAGCGGGTCTACTCGTGTTTGATCGAGGCGGAAAAGGTCACGCGCGAAAAGGGCATATTCATACCGTCGGTACTCAGTCTTGACTTCGACATGGACGGTTTGGCGGAGTATCTCTTTCAGGGCCACGACATCAACGCCTACGTCCACCTGATTGGCGGGGTTGTGTTTGAGCTCGATTATCTTCCGGCGCCATGGAACTACCTGGACACCCTTGGGCGGCATCCGGAGCTGTATCACCGTGATGAAGACGGCGTCTTCGACACTTATCTGCGGCGCGCGTTCGTGGATCATTTCTATGCCAAACCGCCGCGGCTGGCCGACTTCGTGAGGGCTGAATGCCGCGAAATCGGCAATCTGGCGGGAACAATCTACCAGACTGAACAGCTCGATCGCGATCACAATGTGCTAGAGCTGACGGCTTCAATTGAGGACGATGATCGTTCGTTTACGTTGACCAAGCGGTTTCATGTCCGATCTTCGGAGTTGTGCGTCGATTACACGATCTCCAACAGCGCTGACAGCGAGCTCAGTGGCTGGTTTGCATCCGAGATCAACCTCGGCTTTCTGTCGGATGACGAGGATGCGTTGACACTCGAGGCTCCCCACAACGGGCAGCGACTGCCGGCTCGTGGGCCCCACACACTCGAGGTCTCTTCAGTTCGTTTTGGCGACAGGGTCAATGGTGTGGAACTCACGGCCGGGTTCTCCCGTGAGGCGACGGTGTGGGTCTGCTCGCTTACCACCGAATGCCGTTGCGGCCCGGGCCGCAACTCTCAGTATCAGGGCAGCTGCGTGGTTCCCGGCTGGGATGTAGTGCTTCAGCCGGGGCAGTCCTGGTCGGTGAGTCTGACTCTCGAGCTTGCCGCCGGTTGATCTCTGATGCCGCGGCGACGCGCGGTCAGCGAGAGCCCGGCTCCACGTGCCGCAGTGCGGCGGCCACCCATTGCGAGGCTTCTGCATGGTAATGCGGCCGTGCCAGCAGAAACTCCAGTACTGCGTGTTCGTGCGATCCCTTGTAGTAAAATGCCTGTCCGAGATAGAACCGCGCGCGAGCCTCGACCCGAGGCGGCAGCGGCAGCGTCAGAAGGCTCTCCAGCTGTTCGCGTGCCTCGCCCCAGCGCCCGTGCGAAAACGCCCCGGCGACAATGCCGGCCAGGGTGAACGCTACGCCCTTGCCGGCGAATTCACCGTCTTCAGCCAGAACCGTGGGCGCCCGTGCCGCCGAGCGCCGGGGCGGGAGCGTCTGCATCATCCGCTCGACCGCCTCGGCGGTTGCCGGTTCAAGGCGCGCCGCACGCTGCTGCGGCAGGACGCGCGGGAGCGCTTCGCCTTCACCTTCGAGAATATCGCGCCACGGTTGCAGGTATGGCAGCGGGCTGGAGCGAAAGGAGGGCGGCGCAGAAAACTCGACGCTGCCGACTCGGCCGCCCAGCGGCAGCTCCACGGCGCGGGTTGTGAGGTTGTGATTCTGCTCGAGCACCATTGAGCCGTCGGCAATTGCGTCGGCCGGGACCAGTGCGTAGTACGCCGGTACGCCGGGTATCGGGTGGTCGCGGAACCCGCCTTCAGCGGCGCTCACGACGCCGATCTGTGTTGCCGCCGCCAGCCGCTCGGTCGATACAATCGGCTCACGCGCCCGAAACAGGATCAGGTAACCCGCTGCGGGCGAAGCCTGCCACCGCAGCTGCACCGCGTCCTCATCGCGCTCGGCACGCAGTCCCGAAACCGGCCGCCCGGCGTCGGTTGCCGCCGGAACGGCCGCACTGATCAGTAGAACCAGTGCCGCCAGGGTTCGCAATCCCGTCGTCTTCACTGCGCCGGCTCCACACACACGCAGTCGGTGATCACAGCGGGTTGAGTTGATCGATTGCCCATCAGCCACTCCTTGCAGCAGTCTGCTCACTATACCACGAAGCGCCGCTGAATGCGAACCGCCGCCGGACGGCCAAAACAAAAATTGAGGCCAGGCGCCGCCTGGCTGGAAAAAACGGTCACGCTCGTCTATACTTGGCGCACGACGTGATGCACAATAATCAGCAGGAGAACAGATATGTTGGAAGATGTAAGCGGGCCGATCAGCCAGTTGCGTGAGAATATCCTTGAAACCTGGAGGCGGCTTTGACCCCGAACGCCTGAGGTTTGAGGTGAACCGGCTGGAACAAAAGACGGCAGCGCCGGATTTCTGGGACGACCGCGAGCGTGCCGAGAAGACGCTCGGCGATCTGAAGCGGGTGCGTGACCGGCTCGAACCGTGGCGTGAGCTGGTCCAGGAGACCGAGGATCTCGCAGAACTGTTGGGGCTGGCACAGGCAGAGAACGACAGTTCGGTTGAACAGGAGATCCGCTCGGGCTACGAGAAGCTGCAGCAGCGCTACGAGAAGACGCGGATCCTCGAACTGCTCGGTGATCCCCTGGACGCCAACCCGGCCTTTCTGACCATTCACGCGGGGGCCGGTGGCACCGAGGCGTGTGACTGGGCGGCGATGCTGCTGCGCATGTACAGTCGCTGGATCGAACGGCGCGAGTTCAAGAGCGAAGTGATCGACCTGCAGGAGGCCGAGGGGGGCGTCAAGTCGGTGACGATGCAGGTCGATGGGACCTTTGCCTTCGGTTATCTCAAAGCCGAATCGGGTGTACACCGTCTGGTACGAATCTCACCCTTTGATTCCAGCGCGCGGCGGCATACCTCGTTTGCCTCGGTCGCGGTGTCACCGGTCATCGAAGACGACATCGAAGTTGACGTCCGGCCCGAAGACATCCGCGTGGATACCTATCGTGCCAGCGGTGCCGGTGGTCAGCACGTAAACAA
The DNA here is from genome assembly GCA_007693945.1 of Spirochaetaceae bacterium. GTDB lineage: Bacteria > Spirochaetota > Spirochaetia > DSM-27196 > PWMO01 > PWMO01. Next base: position 65,081 of record RECP01000081.1, on the reverse strand, counting down.
GACCGACTCGGCGGTACGCATAACGCACCTCGAGACCGGTCTGGTGGTTCAGTGCCAGAACGAGCGCAGCCAGCACAAGAACCGCGCCACCGCCATGAAGGTGCTGCGTTCCCGGCTCTACGAGCTCTATCACGACGAGCGACGCAAAGAGAACGAGAAGAGCGCGCAGGAGAAGAAGGAGATCGCGTGGGGAAGCCAGATTCGCTCGTATGTGTTTCACCCCTACAACATGGTCAAGGATCACCGCACCAAGAAGGAAAACGGTAACGTACAGGCCGTAATGGACGGCGATATCGACGGGTTCATCGAGGAATACCTGAAGGCACAGTGGGCCGAGCAGCATCAATGAGCGAGCTACGGGTTCTGGTAGTCGACGATCTTCCCTTCATGCGCCAGGCGATCCGGCAGGCGCTTCAGGGAACGCGCTTTCGCGTTGTAGCGGAGGCCGAGAACGGCGAGCAGGCTATCGCTCGCTACCGCGAGATCGGACCCGACGTCGTACTGCTCGATATCGTGATGCCGGTGCTCGACGGTCTGACGGCGCTGCGTCGACTCAGAAGGATGGATCCTGATTCAAACGTCATCATGTGCAGTGCACTCGGTGAGCAGGCGATGATTGTGCGTGCTATCCAGCTCGGTGCGCGTGATTTTGTCGTCAAACCGTTTCGTCCCGAGCGGGTGGTCTCGGCGCTCGAACGGGTTGCGGCGCCATGAAAGCGATCACGATGGTGCTGTTGGTGCTGGTCCTCTGTCCGGTACTGCTGCACGGGCGCGCCCGGCCCGAGGAGCCCGCGCCGCCGATCGACGAGCGCAAGACCTGGCGTGTCGGGGTGCTGCCGTTCGATGCTGCCGGACTGACACCGGAGCAGCGGTCGCTGGCCCGCTCCGTCCCGATGCTGCTGCTGGAGACATTTGCCGGTCTCCGCGAGCATCGGCTCAGCGAGGACGAGCGCGACGCACAACGCCGGCTGATCCTCGATGCCGCAGTTGTCAGTGCGGGCAGTGCTCTGGACCGTGAAATCCGTGCGCGAGACCGGTTGTTGTTTACCGACGTTACCCGCGAGGTCCGTGAAGAGCGTCTGGAGGCTGCCGAAGAACGGGTAGCCGAAGCGCGCGCGCGCTTCGAGCGCCTGGAGGCAATTCAACCGGCGCAGATCGAGGTCGCGGCCCGCAAGCCGCTTGAGATTCGGCCCAGCGGAGCTGAGTTGCTGCCGGTGGGGGTTTCGCCGCGCGAGATCGCGCGCCGTGAGCGGCTTGACTACGTTTTCTCGGGCTCGATCCGGCCGCTGGATGACGAGTACCTGATCCTCGAGATATACGGCTACAGCGCAGCGCAGCAGCGTACGCTGTTGCGCGACACGGAGATACTACGCCCGGAAGAAGTGCTCGAGCTGATAGACGGTGTCGTCGGCCGCGTGGCGGAAGCCGTGCTGGGCCGGCCGTGGGCCAATCTGACCGTGCGCTCCTCGCAGCCCGATGCCGCGGTGCTGGTCGACGGTATGCTGTACGGCTTCGGTGCGGTCACTATCCAGCACCTGGAGCCCGGACGGCGCGAGGTCACCGTAACGTACGAAGATCGCGAGCATGTCGAGACGATGGTGCTGCTGCCGTTCGAGCGCGCCGAGTTGACGGTTGAGTTTGCTGCGGTAGAGATCGGCACGATTGTGATCGAAAGCGAGCCACGCGGAGCCGATGTCTATGTCGATTCGGTCTGGATGGGGCGGACCCCGATCGCGGTCAACCGGCCGCAGCAGCCGTCAACCGTGCTGCTGCAGCGCGATGGTCATCACAGTTCGCGGTTTGTCGTTGGCCCCGAATCGCCCGAGGTGATCACGCGTCAGCTGGCATCGGACATCGTCGGCTGGAGCGAGCAGACCCGGATGCAGCGCGACCGCTTCTATCGGTCGCTGGGGTTCTTCGTAGTGTCGCTGCCGGCTCCGATCATCTTGAACGGTGTGTACGACAACCTGTTCACGCTGCTTGCCGCCGAGCCCGTGCCGGATGATGCCGACCGCCTGCGACGAACCGGTAACACCGTCTATTGGGCCTACTGGGGAAGCGTGGGTGTCAGCTCCGGTCTGTTTGTCAACATGGCGGTACAACTCGTGCGGTATATTCGTGCCGCTGAGTCGTACCATTTTCACTGATAGAGCACCCGCATCAGGAGTAGCCGAAATGAAGAAAGGACTGTCGGTCAAACTGCGACAGATACTGGGTATCGGTCCAACCAACGAAGCGTTCTTTGAAGAACTCGAAGACCTGCTGGTTGAGGCGGACCTTGGCGGTGCGGTCGCGATGGAGGTCGCCGACACGCTGCGGCGCGAGGCTCGCAAGGAGCGGCTTGACGGTGAGCGGCCGCTGCGCGAAGCGCTGCGCGATATCCTGCTGCAGTACGTCGTTACGGCCGATCTCTCGCCCGACCCAAACCGCATGAACGTCTACCTGGTGCTGGGGGTCAACGGCGTCGGCAAGACCACGACCATCGCCAAGCTGGCGCGTCACTTCGAAGTCGACTGTGGTGTCAGCGGTGTGGTGCTGGCGGCCGGTGATACCTTCCGTGCGGCGGCGGTCGAGCAGCTTGACGTCCATGCTCATAGACTGGGGGTTAGAATCGTGCGCCAGGCGCAAGGTGCCGATCCCGGTGCCGTAATCTACGACGCGCTGCAGAGCGCCGCCAACCGCGGGGAGCGCATCGTACTGGCCGACACCGCCGGCCGGATGCACAACCGGGCCAACCTGGTTGCCGAGCTTCAGAAGATCGACCGCATCGTCGCCGGCAGGGCGGGCGATTGCAGCTATCGGCGCCTGCTGGTTATCGATGCTACCACCGGCCAGAACGGGCTGCGCCAGGCAGAGACCTTTCACGAAGCGGTGGGTGTGGACGCCGCGGTGCTCACCAAGTACGATTCGACCGCCAAGGGGGGCATCGTGATTCCAATCTGCAAATCACTGGCGATTCCGTTTGCCTATATCGCCGATGGGGAGAGCTACAGCGATATCCGGCGCTTCGACGCGCACGCCTATGTTAATGATCTGCTCGGACTGTAGCGTTGCGGAGTGGGAATGAGCAGGATTATTATACAAGCGACGGCTGTCAGGCTGATTCTGCTGCTTGGCCTTCTGGCCGCAACCTCGCCGTGCGCCGCCGGCTACTGGTTCCGGTCCAACGCGGACGGCGACGAGCTGAGTACCATCAGCGCCGCCGCACGGCGTGAGCACAGCTGGGTACTGCATGTCGATCGCACGCCACACGAGACCGTCCGTGCATTGTATCACAACGGGACGCTCATTTCGGAGCACAGGTTGACGAACGAGGGAGCGCTGATCGAACGCTATCAGTATCGCTACCGTGACGGACGGCGCAGTGAATCCCACGCGTTCTGCGCCGCTGATGAGCCGCTCTACAGCGACTACTACACCTACAGCAGTGACGGCATGCTGCGCGAAATCCGGCGCCGCTATGCGGACAACCGCGAACGCAGCTCGCGCTACGTCTTCGTTCGCGGGCGCCTCCACGAGGAGCTGCATCACAGCGGGCAGCTGCTGGAACGAATCCGCTATGACCGACTGGAGCGTCCGCAGCAACTGCAGCAGCTCCGGGACGACGTGCTGACGCATAATACGCGTTACTACTACCGCAACGACGGCCCGGAGCTTGAGCGAACGGTTGAAGAGCAGCACGACGCGGACGGAGTTACGGTTACCAGCCAGTACTTCGATGATCAACAGCGCAGCATCAGGACGACCGTCAGCCGTGACGGGCGTGTGCTGCTGCGCAGTGAGCGCAGCTGGGGTGCATACGGGATCACCGAAGAGGTGGAGGTCGAAGCGGGGCGGCTGCGCGTTACCAGTTTCGAATACCAGGACGACGGCACGCTTGCGCTGCAGCAGGAGCGTTTGAACGATCGGCTGCAGAGCCGTATTATCTACAAGCAGGAAGGTCGGCGTGTCGAGGAGCGGTTTCAGAACGGCGTGGTCGTGCTGCGGTTGTACTACCGCAACGGCGAGTTGGAAACACGGGAGATTATTCGTGACGGGGAAGTTATCCGCACGCGTTGAAACTGCCGGCCGGGAGCGGTGATGCGTTTGAACTGGATACTGTTCGTTGCCCGACGTCACTTTCGCACCCGGCGTCGGGAGAAGGGTCACGCCGCGGCACTGCTCTCCGTCACCGGGCTGGCGGTCGGTGTGATGACACTCGTGGCGGTGCTGGCGGTGATGAACGGCTTTCAGCTCAGCACCATCGAGAGCATTCTGGAGGTGAACTCTTACCACCTGCGGCTCGAGCCGCGTTCAGGCGAGCCGATCGCGCCACAGTTGCGTGAGCGGGTCGCGGCGGTGGCGGGAGTGGAGGCTGTACTGCCGTTTGTCGAACTGCAAAGCCTCGGCCGCGGGCTCTTTGGTGAGCCCCAGGCGGTACTGCTGCGCGCGGTACCCGATGATGCGGTCGAACTTGATCCCGGGCTCGCCGGGCACCTGGAGGTGATCCGCGGGGTGTTTGATGTCAGTGATGCCGATTCCGTGGTGCTGGGCGCGGAGCTGGCACGCGCGCTGGGAGTTTCCGTCGGCGACCGCGTCACTTTTCTGGGGCTCTCCGGTGGCCGGCTGGACGTGCGGCGTCCGCGCGAGGCGACTCTGGTGGTTGCCGGACTGTTCCGCACCGGTTTTCTGGACTACGATCGCGGCTGGGGCTTTGTATCGCTGGATGCCGCGTCGCGGGTGTTCGAGGTCGACGATCCGCCGATCTGGGGTATCAAGCTTACCGATCGGTTTGCGGACCGCCGGATTGGCGCGCGGGTTATCGCTCTGCTGGATCAACACGACAGTGATGCCGGGGTGGTCTCGTGGCGGGATTACAACCGTTCGATCTTCGGTGCGTTGCGAGTGGAGAAGCTGCTCATGAGCTTCCTGATCGGGCTGATCTTTGTAGTCGTCGGCGCCAACATTCACCAGGCACTGCGACGCAACGTTTACGAGCGCAGCGAGGAGATTGCGGTACTCAAAGCGCTCGGTGCGCCGCCGCACACGGTTCGACTGGTGTTTGTCATAGAGGGGCTGATGATCGGATTGCTGGGCGGTGTGCTTGGAATGGCAACCGGCCTGGCGCTGGCCGCCAATATCAACGAGGCGTTCGGATTCGCCGAAGGTGTGGTGAACGCCGTCGCCGATCTGATGGCGGTTGTCCTGTGGCCGCTGGGAATCGATGTGCGTGCCGATTTCTCGATTTTTTCGCCAACCTACTTCTACATCATGGAGGTTCCAAGCCACGTCTATTTCTGGGAAGCGGCTGGTATCTTCCTGTTTGCGCTATTGTCGTCCGGAGTAGCGGCGGTGGCGGCATCAACGCGGATTACCCGCATTCGGCCGGCGGAAGTCTTGCGGTACCAGTAGTGACGGAGTCAGTGATGACCGAAATCGTGCGTATTGATCACGTGTCAAAGGTGTTCGTGACCGGCAACGAGCAGATCTCGATTCTGGTGGACGTCCAGCTGACGGTTATCGCGGGAACGGTGGTGGTTGTAACCGGCGAGAGCGGCTCGGGCAAAAGCACGCTGCTCAACATTCTCGGCGGTCTGGAATCGGCCAGCGGCGGCACGGTGCGCGTCGCCGGCTACCGTGTCCATACTCTGGACGAGTTCGAGCTGTCTGCCTATCGGGCGCATTCGCTTGGGCTGGTGTTCCAGTTCCACTATCTGCTCAAGGACTTCACGGCGCTGGAGAACGTCATGCTGCCGGCCTACATGGCCGGCATCCCACGGCGTGAAGCACTCTCGCGTGCCCGCGAGCTGCTGCAGTCGGTAGGACTCGAGCGGCGCGCGGAGCACTTTCCGGCCCAGCTTTCGGGCGGCGAACGGCAGCGCGTGGCGGTGGCCCGCGCGCTGGTCAACGACCCTGATGTCGTGCTGGCCGACGAGCCCACCGGCAATCTCGACGAACGTAATTCTGCGGTTGTACGGCAAATCCTGTTCGACATGGTTCGTAGCCGCGCCAAGACGCTGGTGCTGGTTACGCACGATGCGGCACTCGCCTCATACGCAGATCGCCATCTGGTGCTGGCCCACGGGGTGCTGCAACCGGTATGAAGATCAGGGTCTCGGTCTTTCTGGCGGCCCGCCTGCTCTTCGGGCGGCGCGAAGGCCAGCGGGGGCGAATCCGTTCCGCGATTGTTGCGGTCGGCCTGAGCCTGGTACCGCTGGTGGTGGTGCTTCAGGTGTCGGACGGCATGATTCAAGGTATCACATCGCGCTTCATTGAAACCGGTACCTACCACCTGCAGGCTATCGGCCGTGAGGACGTGACGCCGCAGGAGCTCGACGCCTTGCGACAGCGGCTATCGGCTATCCCGGGGGTGACCGCGACCATTCCCGAGCGACAGGGCATCGGCCTGCTCTACTCCGACAGCGGGCGCGCGGGTGCCACGGTCCGCGCGGTAGCGCCCGAAATCTGGCTCATTGATCCGGGGTTTCGGTCCTATATCGAGGTTCAGACCGGTACGTTCGACCTCAGCGACGAACGCTCGATTGTGCTGGGTGCGCAGATCGCGCGTCAGCTTCAGGTCGGCCCCGGTGATGCCGTGCGGCTCTTGACCGTGCGTCCCGGGCCGGGCGGCGCTTTTCTGCCACGCATAAGCAGCTTCACGGTCAGCGGCGTCATATCAACCGGCTACCAGGATCTCGACCGCCTGTGGATCTACATCGGGCTGCAACGGGGCCTGCAGCTGCTGGCCCCCGGTACCGCGCGACAGATCATCGGTATGAAGATCGAAAACCCCTACGGCATCCAGAACCCGATCTTCTCGCCGCGACCGGATCCGGCGACAGCGGTCGTGGTACGTGCAGTCCGCGAGCAATTGGACGCGTCGTGGCGTCTGTTCTCCTGGTACGATCTCGAGCGCTCGCGCTACATGTCGTTCCTGACCACCAAGAATCTGCTGGTATTCATCATGGTGCTGATCGTATGCGTCGCGGCGGTCAACATCTCGTCGGCAATGGTGATGCTGATCATCGAGAAGCGGCCCGAGATTGCGATCCTCAAGAGTGTCGGCGCCACACCGTACATGATCTCGCTGGTATTCGTGCTGTGCGGGTTTTTTGCCGGTGTCATAGGTGCTGTTGTGGGTACCGCCATCGGGCTGCTGGCTTCGATCAACGTCAACGAGATTCTCAGCGGCATCGAATGGCTGATAAACGGGCTGACGCACGGCGCCGCTGCTCTTCTGGCGCCGTTCGGCGTCCTTGAAGTGCCGGATGTCAGCCTTTTTCACGCCGAGTTCTATCTCGAGCAACTGCCGGTCAGTATCCTTCTGCCGGAACTGGTGGTTGCGTCCGCGCTGGCTATCGGACTCTCGTCGCTGGCCGCCTGGATTCCGGCTCGGCGCGCCGCCGCCATTCGCCCGATCGACGTCATGCGCAAACACTGATTGTGGGTGCCGGCAATCGGTGGTATATTCTGCCTGTAACGGTTGGACAATCGGGAGGAGCTATCCGGTGCGATGCAGCTATTGTGGAAAAAACGAGGCCCCGTTTCGCGTTGAGCAGTCGGTCGGCGGTGAGCAGCGGCTGCACTGGATGTGCGTCGAATGCGCGCAGATGGCGGGCATCATGACCGAGCTGCCGCCGCGGATGCCTCGTCCGGCAGACCTGTTCGAGGAGCTGCTGTTCGGCCGGGAGGACGGCAGCGTGACCGAGAGGCGATGCGGAAACTGCGGCACCACGTACCACGAGTTCCGCGCCAGCGGCAGAGTAGGTTGCCCGGAGTGTTACACCATGTTCCACCACGATATCGCCGAGCTGGCCGAGCGGGAGAAACGACCGCACGCCTACAACGGTTCTCTGCCCGACCGCATTGAGCCGTATAGAACCTTCTACGTGGACCGTGAAGCGCTGCGGCAGCGGTTGCAGCACGCACTGGATGAGGAACGTTACGAGGAAGCCGCGCATCTGCGTGACCGTATTCGGATTATGGACGGCCGGGGAGAAGAGTGACGTGATAGTCGCGCGCAAGCTTGACCTTGGGCGCGGGTGGTTTCAAACGGCCGGCGCCCAGAGTGACGTGGTGATCTCGTCTCGCATTCGGCTCGGGCGCAATATCGACGGCCACGCCTTTGGTGTGTTGCTCGCGGAGCCCGAGCGCGCGGAGTTGGCTTCACGGCTGCGTGCGGTGATCCAGGGCTGCCGCGATTCGTTTTACCGGCTCGAACTCGCGCAGGATGACCGGCTGCTGCACTCCGTTCTGTTGGAGCGGAATCTGCTGAGCGCTTCAGAGCATGGCATTGATGAAGTCTACGTGCGTTCCGACCAGCTGTGCACCGTGGTTCCGTTTGACGGCGAGCACGTGGTGCTGGTGGGCATACGCAGCGGGCTGGAATTGCGCAGCATCCACCGTGATCTCAGTCGGCTGGCCGGCCGTATAGACCGCGACCTGCCGTTTGCCGTGTCGCTCCACTGGGGTTACGTGGCCGCCGATCCGCTGGCCAGTGGTGCGCTGATGCAGGGGTCGATACTGCTGCACTTGCCGGCACTGGTGGAGCAAGGTGATCCTGACGGGGCGCTGGACAAGGCCCGGTCAGGCGCCGCGCGGCTCGAACTGTTCCCCTCGGGTCAAGCGAACCGCAACGGATCGCTGGCCAACGTCTTTCAACTCAGTAACGCGCCCAATTGCGGCCTGAACGAAGAACAAATCATAGTTCAGCTTGAAGAAGCGGTACACGGTTTAGTACATTATGAGCGGGAGGCACGCGCGCAACTGCTGCAAGGCCGGCGTCGAGAGACCACCGAATCAGTAGAGCGCGCAATAGGGCTGTTGCGCCACACCCCCGCGATTGGCGCGGAGGAAGCGTTGGTGCTGCTTTCATGGATCAGGCTTGGTGTTGCGCTGGAATTGACCGAAGAGATAAGCATTGAAGAAGTGACGGCGTTACTGTTTGTGAGTCAACGTTGCAACGTGATGCAGGTGTCGCAACGGCCGGGAGATGAAGATGACCGCCGCGCCCGCCTGCTGCGCGACCGGCTGGCCTCACACGGTTGACTCCGGGAGGGGATATGTTCAAGGGGCTCACACAACGCGCTCAGAAAGTGCTCACAATACTCGCCCAGGACGAAGCGAAGCGGTTTCACTCCGACCAACTGCTGCCGGAGCATATTATTCTGGCTTTGCTGAAGGAGGGAGGTGGGCTCGGCTACAAGGCGCTGGAAAAGGTCATGATAGATCCCGCCAAGATGCAGCTCGAGATCGAGCGCATGATCCCCAAGAAGCGTGGCGGGTTCATTCTTGGTGATGTTCCGCCCTCGCCGCGGGGCAAGAAGGTGCTCGAGGACTCTGCCGAAGAGGCTCGCAACCTGGGACACGAGTATATCGGTACCGAACACCTGCTGCTGGCGTGCATGCGCGAGAGCAGTGGAGAAACCGCCAAGTATCTTGCCAAACACAGCGTCAGTATCGAGATGATGCGCGATATCATTGCCGAGTTGTCCGGAACCGGCGCCGGTGGTGCGGCAACAACCCCGCGTTTGCCGCAGCAGAAACGCAAGGGTGGACAGGGAACCGCGACCGCGGTCGGCAAGAAGGCCACACCGACGCTTGACGAGTTCTCGCGTGACCTCACCGACATGGCGCGCGAAGACAAGCTTGATCCGGTGGTCGGCCGCGATCGCGAGATCGAGCGCGTAATCCAGATTCTGGCGCGCCGCACCAAGAACAATCCGGTGTTGATCGGCGAGCCCGGAGTCGGCAAGACGGCTATTGTGGAAGGGCTGGCGCAACGGATCGTGGATGCATCGGCGCCTGAGGTGTTGATCGGCAAGCGGGTGCTGACGCTCGATCTGGCCTCGCTGATTGCCGGTACGAAGTACCGCGGTGAGTTCGAAGAGCGACTCAAGCGGGTCATGAAGGAGATCATCAACGCCGGTAACGTTGTGCTGTTCATTGACGAGTTGCACACCATAATCGGAGCCGGAGGCGCCGAAGGAGCCATCGACGCATCCAACATGCTCAAACCAGCGCTTTCGCGCGGCGAGATTCAGTGCATCGGTGCCACGACACTCAACGAGTACAAGAAGTACATCGAGAAGGACGCAGCACTCGAGCGGCGCTTCCAGACCATCTTTGTAGAGGAACCAACGGTTGAGGAGACTATAGAGATTCTGAAAGGCATCAAGGAGCGCTACGAGGATCATCACAACGTCTCCTATACTCCCGGAGCGCTTGAGATTTCCGCGGTACTGTCGCGCCGCTACATCCAGGACCGGTTCCTTCCCGACAAGGCTATCGACCTGATAGATGAGGCCGGCTCGCGCAAGCGCATTCACAACAGCGTTCGCCCGACTGAGCTCGCCGAACTCGAGCGCGAGATCGAACGGCTCAACACCGAAAAACTCGCGCTGGTGAACTCGCAGAACTACGAACGCGCCGCTGCGGTTCGTGACGAGGTGCGCACACTCAAGAACAAGGTAGAAGACCTCAAGAGCCAGTGGAAGATCACGCTCAAAACCGAGCAGAACGTGGTTGACTCCGAGGATATTCAATACGTTCTGGCTTCGGTGACCGGTATTCCTCTGGCGCGGATCGCGCAAAGCGAGCAGGAGAAACTGCTGCAGATCGAATCGGGTCTGCACAAGAAGGTTATCGGTCAGGACGAGGCCATCGATGCCGTCTCTTCGAGCATTCGCCGGTCACGGACCGGGCTGAGCGCACCTGACCGGCCGATGGGCTCGTTCATCTTTCTCGGCCCCACCGGTGTGGGCAAGACCTTGCTGGCCAAGAGCCTGGCCGAGTTCCTCTTCGGCAGTGCCGACGCGCTGGTGCGCATCGACATGTCGGACTTCATGGAGAAACACAACGTGTCGCGGCTGGTGGGTGCCCCTCCGGGCTACGTCGGCTACGATGAAGGCGGTCTGCTGACCGAGAAGATCCGGCGCAAACCGTACAGTGTCGTGCTTCTGGACGAGATCGAAAAGGCACATCCGGATGTGTTCAACATCCTGCTGCAGGTTCTTGAAGAGGGACAGCTGCAGGACAACCTCGGACACACGGTTTCGTTCCGCAACTGCGTACTGATCATGACCTCCAATGCCGGTGCACGTGAGATTTCACGCGATTCGCTGGTCGGCTTTCAGACCGAAGAAGGTCTGATGGAGCATAAGGAGATCAAGTCCTCGGCAATGAACGAACTCAAGCGGCTCTTTCGGCCCGAGTTTCTCAACCGCGTAGACGAAATCGTTGTTTTCCATAGTCTTACGCGACCGCAGGTGGCTCAGATCCTGGAGATCCTGCTTGCCGACGTTCAGACCAGGCTGGCGGAGAAAGAAATCATCCTCGAGGTCAAGAAGAGTGCCAAGCAGTACCTGATCGACCACGGTTACGACGTAAAGTTTGGCGCCCGTCCGATGCGCAGAATCATCCAGAAGGAGATCGAAGATCCGCTCTCGATGGAGATCCTCAAGGGCCGCTTTGCGGAAGGCAGTCACATCATGGTCGGCGTGCGCAGCGGCAGGATCACGTTCCGCGCCAAAGCTGCCAGGCCGACGTCGGAGGTCGCCGTCCCGGCACCGTGATCTTAGTGCCGTGCAGCTCTGAGTGTATCGTAGGCGTAGAGTATATTGGTCAGCGCGGTCAGTTCGGTGTCGCGTATCGGACGCTGCGAGAGGGACGAGGCCCCGACGAGTTCGAGTACCGGGTGCCGCGACTCCACCGCGACGCGTACCGCTGCTTCAACCGCCGATGTGTAGCTGAAGCGCACGCTCTCAAAGCGATACTCGCCGTCCTGCAACCTGCTGACCGCCCCGGCACTGATCGGCAGCGCTATTGAACCGCTGTCACCATTGACGACCACACGCCGGAACGCCAGCGGCGGCTTGCTGCGCGGATAGCGCTCGTTGATTACCATGAAGAGCTCAGCAGGGCGACCGCGCGGATGCTCGATCATCAGATAGAGTGCCTGGGGCGTGGCACGGTTCACCAGCGCATCGTAGTAGTGCCGCACTCCGTTGCGCTCATCGACCACAATACCGCTACTGGCCAGCGGCGAGCGTGCATCCGGTTGCGCCAGGTCCGCCATGGAAAGATCGTCAACTGCCACAAAAGCGCCGCCGGTGTCGGGCGGTACGACTCCGTGGTCCGGCATCAGGTGTTCTTGCTCGATCGCCGCCGCGCCCACTGTTTGCTCGAGCAGGTCGCGCAGTTGCTCGTTCTCGCGCAGCAATTGGCGGTGTTCGCGCTCCAGCTCCTCGGAAGCTTCGCGCGTAGTGTGCTGGTCAAGCAGGGCGTCGAGCTCTCTTGTGAGCCTGATCTGCTCACCGGTGGCGCGCCGCAGGCGATCGGCGAGTTCGGCGTTTTCCCGTACCAGTACTTCGTTCTGCCGGCGCAGGTCGCGCACCTGCTGCCCGGCACAGCCCCCGAGTGCCAGTACAACCGCTACAGTGAGGATTGCTGTTCCAAGATAGCGCATGATGCTATAGTATAATCCAACGGCCTGAATTGTGACAGTGAAAAAGCGAGCGTTTCATCTTCGAGGTATAGCCGATGAACGGGTTCTGGACGCACTGGCCGCCGTCCCGCGGCACCTGTTTGTGCCCGGTGAAGTGCGTGACCAGGCGTACGAAAACATACCGTTGCCCATCGGGTATCAGCAGACCATATCGCAGCCCTTTATCGTCGGCTTCATGACCGAGGTGCTCGAGTTGCGGCCTGAACACCGTGTACTCGAGATCGGCACCGGCAGCGGGTACCAGGCGGCAGTACTGGCGCATCTCGTTGACACGGTGTTCAGCGTTGAGACCATCCCGGAACTGGCGCACACCGCGCAGACTCGTTTGCGCACGCAGGGCTATCAGAACGTGCACGTGCGGATCGGTAACGGCTGGCACGGCTGGCCGGAGAACGCGCCGTACGACCGCGTAATTGTCACTGCCGCGGCTTCGCGGATTCCCGAAGCGCTGATGGAGCAGCTGGTTCTCGGCGGGCGCATGGTGGTTCCCGTGGGCTTGCCAGAACAGATTCAGTCGCTTATGCTGGCAGTCAAGACTGGGGAGGGGAGCGTGGAAACCAGGCGGCTGCTGTCCGTGCGGTTTGTTCCCATGACAGGCGAGTAACGTCCTCGACTCCCGACAGCGTGTGGGGTAACGTATGGCGAACAGCGCGGTCTACGACGAGAGCAAGGTCAAGACACTCAGCTCGCTCGAGCACATCCGTCTGCGTACCGGAATGTACATCGGCCGGCTGGGCGACGGCGCCAACCTTGACGACGGCATCTATATCCTTATCAAGGAAGTGATTGATAACAGCATCGACGAGTTCATCATGGGTCACGGTGAGCGGATCCACGTTGCCATCGATGAAGACCGGGTGACCATCCGTGACTACGGACGCGGTATACCGCTCGGCAAGGTGATCGATTGCGTTTCGGTCATCAACACCGGTGCCAAGTATAACGACGAGGTGTTCCAGTTCTCGGTGGGGCTCAACGGAGTCGGCACCAAGGCCGTCAACGCTCTGTCGTCGCATTTCAGGGTGGTTTCGTTTCGTGACGGCAGGTACTTTGAGGCGGTCTTCGCGCGCGGTGTGCTGCGCAGCAAGAAACAGGGTGCGGCCGCTCGCGAGAAGGACGGTACCTACGTCGAGTTCGTCCCGGATCACGAGATCTTCGGCGAGTACCGCTATAACCTGGAGTTCATCGAGCAGCGGCTGTGGAATTACGCCTATCTCAACAGTGGCCTGACACTCTACCTCGGCAAGCAGAGGTTCGAATCCAGGCGCGGGCTCTACGATCTGCTCTACGCCGAAGTTGGTGACGAAACCGTCTATTCGATCGGGCACTGTCGCGCTCGGCAGCTGGAGTTTGCCTTTACCAGCACCGCCAACTACGGTGAGACCTACTTTTCGTTTGTGAACGGCCAGTATACCTCCGACGGCGGTACACACCTGAGCGCCTTTCGTGAGGGGCTGCTGAAGGGCGTCAACGAGTACTTCAAGCGCAACTACTCGGGTATTGACGTACGCGAAGGCATGGCCGGTGCCATATCGGTCAAATTGCAGAACCCGGTATTTGAGAGCCAGACCAAGAATAAGCTCGGCAACACGGAAATCCGCAGCTGGATTGTCAATGAGGTGCGTTCCGGTGTAGTGGATTTTCTGCACAAGAACACCCAGGCGGCGCGCAAACTGGAAGAGAAAATCGTCCAGAACGAGCGGCTGCGCAGAGAACTCAACGCGGTCAAGAGAGAGGCGCGTGACGCGGCGCGTAAGATCGCGCTCAAGATCCCCAACCTCAAGGACTGCAAATACCATCTCGGAGACAAGGGTGGTGACCGGTCGTCGATCTTTATCACCGAAGGACAGTCGGCCTCCGGATCGATGGTCAGCGCACGCGACGTCTATACCCAGGCAATCTTCTCGCTGCGCGGTAAACCTCAGAACATGTACGCCCGCAAGCGCGCCGACATATACCGCAACGAAGAGCTGTTCAACATGATGATGGCGCTCGGTATTGAGACCGACATCGAGGGCTTGCGCTACGAGCGCATCGTGATCGCTACCGACGCTGATCACGACGGTTTTCACATTCGCAACCTGCTGTTGACCTTTTTTCTCAATTTCTTCGAGGATCTGGTGGTTGCCGGGCGGGTCTACATCCTGGAGACCCCGCTGTTCCGCGTCCGCAACAAGAGAGAGACCGTCTACTGCTACAGCCCCCTGGAGAAGGAGGAGGCACTGCAGCGGATCTCCAGCCCCGAGGTCACCCGGTTCAAGGGACTCGGTGAGATATCGCCCCGCGAGTTCGGTCAGTTCATCGGAGAAAACATGCGCCTGGTACCGGTAAACGTCAAGTCGATCAAGAGCATCCAGCAGACGCTGGGATTCTACATGGGCAAGAACACCCCCGAGCGGCGCGACTTCATTATGGAGAATCTGATCTAGCCCGAGCGGCGCGATCAGGAGTGAGCGATGGCTTACGTGAACTCGGTTTTCAACCGCAACTTCCTCGAATATGCATCCTACGTCATCAAGGACCGCGCGATTCCGCACATCGATGACGGTCTCAAACCGGTGCAGCGGCGTATACTGCACAGCCTGTTCGAGATGGACGACGGCAAGTTCCACAAGGTAGCCAACGTGGTAGGCCACTGCATGCGTTACCATCCGCACGGAGATGCCTCAATCTACTCGGCGCTGGTGGTATTGGCCAACAAGGACCTGTTCATCGACAAGCAGGGCAATTTCGGCAATATCTACACCGGTGACGACGCGTCGGCCAGCCGCTATATCGAGTGCCGCATAAACGAACTGGCTCGCCAGCTGATCTACAAGCCCGAGATCACCGAATACGATGATTCGTACGACGGCCGTAACCGCGAACCAGTGGTGTTCCCGGCCAAGATTCCGCTGGTGCTTATTCATGGAGCTGAAGGTATCGCGGTCGGGATGTCGACCAGGGTACTGCCGCACAACTTCATCGAAGTGCTGCAAGCCATGGTTGCCGCGCTGGAGGGACAACCGTTTACACTTCATCCCGATTTCCTCACCGCTGGACTGGTCGATGTCTCGGATTATCAGGACGGTCTCGGCAAGGTTCTGGTACGCGCCAGACTCGACACCTCGGATCCTAAGCGGATTGTGATTCGCGAGCTGCCGTATGGCTCTACTACCGAAAGCCTGATCGCCAGCATCGAGAACGCTGCCCGCAAGAACAAGATCAAGATTGCGGGGATCAACGACTTCACCACCGAACACGTTGAGATAGAGATCAAACTGGCGCGCGGCATAACCACCGCCGACACCATAGATGCGCTGTTTGCTTTCACCGACTGCGAGAACTCGATATCGGTCAACCTGCTGGTAATCAGGGACAACACGCCGGTGATTTTGAGCGTCACCGAGGTCGTAGAGTACCATGCGCGGCGCCTGGTAGCGATTCTGACCGCCGAGCTGGAGCTCGAACGCGGCAAACTGCTCGACAGGCTGCACGCGCGCACACTGGAACAGATCTTCGTAGAGGAACGGATTTACAAGCAGATCGAGGAGCAGACTACCCATGAAGCGGTATTTCAGGCGGTCTACCGCGGATTCGAGCCGTTCCGTTCGCAGATTCGACGCAAGATCACCGACGAAGACATCGAACGATTGCTCAGGATTCCAATCCGGCGCATCTCACTGTACGACATCAACAAGGCCAGACAGGAGATGAAGGAGATCCGCGAGCGCCTGGGCCAGATCAAGACACACCTGGCGGATATCAACGGCTACGCGGTCGGTTTTCTGGAGACGGTCATCGAAGGCCAGACCGAGCACCACCCGCGTCGGACCGAGATTACCTCCTTTGAGAAGGTCGATGTGCGCGAAGCTGCGCGGCGTAACCTGGCGTTGCGCTACGATGCCGATACCGGCTACCTTGGATACGCGCTGACGTCGGGCAAAATGCTGTTTGACGTTTCAATCTACGATCGAATTCTGGTCGTGCGGCGCAGCGGCGTCTACTCGGTGATCAGAGCGCCCGAGAAGCTGTTTGTCGACAAGGGAATGCTGGTCTGCGGTCATGCCGACAAGCAGACACTGACGCAGCGGGTTTTCACGGTGCTGTACAAGAATGCAAAGGGGACCTATCTCAAGCGCTGCCGCATCGAGGGGTATATTCTCGACAAGGGCTATCAGATTGTTCCCGACGGTTCCGAACCTCTCAAAGTGACCACCAAAGAAGACGTCAATGTGGTACTCAAGTACAAACCGCTGTCCAAATACAAAGTACTCGAGGAACGCTTTGCGGTGAGCGACTATCTGATCAAGAGCGCTCGAGCCGCCGGTGTCCGATTATCGAACAAGGAGCTCAAGAGCGCACTCTTTGAATCCGGTGCGGCTTCCGCGGGCGCCGGACGCAACAACGGCCGAGGTGCCGGCAGTGGCGAGGCGCACAAAGCCGCCAGCAAGAAGAGCGCCGCGAGCAAGCCGGCGCCCGCCAAAGGGTCCGGCAAGAAGCCCCGCAAGAATCCGCGCGACGCGCGATAGGTACGGCCGATGCCGGCTGAGCAGGTGCACGTGCCACCGCACAGCAAGGCCGCGGAACGACGATAAATAACGGTGTCGTGAATCAGGTGCGGGCATGCCGGGCAACCGTCTCAGCGCTTCAGCGTCTCAGCGTGTTGTCAGTCGATCAGCTTGCGTTTCAAACGACTGATCCCCCATGCTCCGACCGCTACGGTGAGCGCAATCACATAGCCCAGACTGAACAGATGCTGCCGGCCGAGCTGCCCGGCAAACAGCCCGCGCATCAGTCGCACCGGGTGCGTCAGCGGCAGAATCTCGGTGATTGGCCGCACGAAGGCCGGCAAATTCTCGACTGGAAAGAAAACACCGGCAAAGAAGAACATCGGCGAGATGAAGCCCGAGAAGAAGAAGTTGAACTGGTTGATATTGTCGACAATCGACGTCATCAGAAACCCGAGTGCAGCAAACATCGTCCCGGTGATGAAACCCAGCAGCGGGGCGAAGAACACCGAGCGCAACGGAACAATACCGAACAGCGTGGTGATTACCATCACCGAGAACGTGAACACAAACCCCTTGGTTCCGGCCCACAGCATCTCTCCGATCAGCAGATCGTGCACCGACATCGGTGCCCCCAGCATGCCGTCGTAGACCTTGTCGAACTCCAGGCGGATGTAGGTGCCGAAACTGCACTCGAAAGCGGCCGTAAACATCGCGGCGGTGACCATCAGGCCGGTTGCAAGGTACTCGATATAGGGCGCGCCGTTCATGGTTCCGATAAACTGTCCCAGGCCGAGACCGATGCCGACAAGAAATATCAGCGGCTCCAGGAAGGGCGGCAGGGCATTGCTGATCAGATTCTTGCTGTACACGCGCACGTGCCGCAGCCAGACACCGTAGATGCGCCGCGCCCACGACGGAGGCCTCGTTACCACGCAGTGCGGACGGGTTCCCCCGAGCAAGGCGATCAGCGGGCGGTCTTCGGCGTCAAGGCAGCCTTCCACGTGCCGATCTTCGATCTGCGTGTTTGCGTCGAGCGCATCACTGGAGCTCATTGAGCCTCCTGCCGGTCGCCTTGAGGAAGAGGTCCTCCAGGTTGGTTTGCCTCAGTAAGTAGTCACCTGGTTCGAGCCGCGCCGTCGCGGCCTGCAATGTCTCCATATTGTTGCTGTAGTAGAGCACGCGCTCGTCGGACGCTTCGGTCCGAATCCCGTCGAGCAGCTGGCGCAGCCTGCCGGCGTGCGCGGGGCGTGTCAGCTCCAGCACGTTTTGCTCCATGTGCTGCTCCAGCAGTTGCTGCGGCGGGCCCTCGAGCAGCTTGTGACCCTTGTCCATGATCAGCACCGTATCGGCAATCTGGAACGCCTCGTCCATGTAGTGCGTAGTAAGCAGAATCGTGACGCCCTCGCGCTTGAGGCTGCGCAGCTTGTCCCAGATCAGCTGACGCACCTGGGGGTCCAGTCCGGTAGTCGGTTCATCGAGTATCAACAGCGCCGGATCGTTGAGCAGCGCGCGCGCGATCACCAGCCGACGCTTCATGCCGCCGGACAGCTCGCGTACGCGGGCGTTGCGTTTCTCGCGCAGCTCCATGAAATTCAGCAGCCACTCAATCCGGCCACCCGACTCCCTGCGCGGGATACCGTAGAAATCGGCAAAAATACGCAGGTTCTGCTGCACGTTGAGTTCCACGTCGAGGCTGTCTTCCTGCGGCACGACCCCTGACAGCGTCTTGATGCGCAACTGGTCGTGTCGCGGGTCGAACCCGAATACCCGCATGCTGGTCTCGGGCCGCCGATCGGCCTCAGCTTTCCCGTAGAGCACCTTCATCATGGTAGTTTTGCCGGCTCCGTTGGGACCCAGAAAGCTGAAACAGGTCGATCCGGCGACACTGAAGGAGAGGTTGTTCACGGCGGTCAGCTCGCCGTACGACTTGTAGAGATGCTCGACCTGGATCGCCGCACTGTTCATTGCTCCCTAATATATGCATAACCGTGACGGATGCAAACCCGACCGTCCGTGCAGCGGTTGTTGCTTTTTTGATTCTTCATCATTAGCTTTGGGGAACAGATTGAGTTTGTGAGGAGTTCTGCAATGCCAATTCCCGGCCGGCGGAAGCAACGCCGCAAAGCCGTTCTTGTGCTGGTGAGTGTGGCCGCTGTCATGGCGGTAGCCGCGTGCGGCGGGCGTCCCGGGGGCGGGAGAGCCCCTTCCGCGGACTATGACGACGCGCGCACCGCCGCCACCGGTGAAGAAGCGATGGCGGCGCGCCAGGATCGCAGCCCGCGCCCCATAGAAGCCGTTGAGATCTCCAGCGCCGGGTTTATCGACTATGTCGGTGGTTCGGGCAGGGTTGCCGGTACGCGTGAGGCAACGGTTGTTTCCGAGTCCCAGGGGGTGCTGCAGCGCGTCGACTTTGATCTGGGGCAGTCGGTATCTCGCGGCGACGTACTGGCCGCCTTTGATGACCGCGTTGAGCGCCTGGCAACCGAACAGGCGCGCGCCGCGTCAGAGTCGGCGCGCGCGGAGCTCGACGCGCTTCAGCGCCGTTTTGATGCCGGTGCAGCCTCGCGTACCGAGCTGTCGCGCGCCCGGGCAGCCGCGGCCGGTGCGGATGCCGAATACCAGCGCGCCGTAAAGCGCTTTGAGGATCGCCGTATCACCGCGCCCATCAGCGGCCGGGTGGCCCGCAAGCACAGCGGCGTTAGCGAGGGCAGTTTTCTGGCCGCCGGTGTCAACGTGGCACACGTAGTCGATACGTCGCGGCTGCAGGTGGTACTGGCAGTCGGTGAACGCGAGATACACTATGTGGAGCCGGGCGCTCGCGCCGAGATCCTCATGGAGGTCTGCGCCGGCCGGCCGCAGCTCGGCAGCGTACAATCGGTAGCTGCCGGCAGTGATCCGCAGACCGGCAGTTTTGCGGTTATCGTAAGCTGGGAAAACCGCTGCGGTGACCGGGTGCGCTCGGGCATGTCGGCCACGGTGCGGATCGAGCCCGCCGTAGCGCAGCAGGTATTGATGGTACCTGCCGCGGCCCTGCTGCGACGGCAGGGCAAGAGCGTTGTTTTTGTGATAGAGGACAACACCGTCAGACGCCGTGAGGTAGCGGTCGGGCAACGTGTGGGAAACCGCGCCGAAGTGCTCGGGGGACTTGGCGAGGGAGAGCTTGTGGCGGTGTCCGCCCTGAGTTTGCTGAACGATGGGGACCCGGTTGCGGTAACGGTGACCGGGCGCAGCGGAGAGCTGTGATGAACCTTGGCAGGTTTTCAGTCAACAACCCGGTGCTGATCAACATCCTGATGGTGTTGCTGCTGGTGTTTGGCTATTTCAGTGCCACGCGGCTGCCGCAGGAGCAGTTCTCGGATGTGCCGTTCTACTTCGTCAATATCGCGGTGCCGTATCCCGGCGTATCGGCGGCTGACATCGAGCGGGCCGTAACCGTACCGATTGAAAACAGCATGCAGGGGGTTGACCGTATCGATCGGATTCGGTCCGTGACCACCGAGGGGCTTTCGAGGGTGACTCTGGAGTTCGATCAGGGGATCACTCGTCAGGAGTTTGACCGTCTGTTTCAGGAGGTCCGTAACCGTTTCAACACTATCGCGCTTCCCGACGGCGTCTTGCAGGAGAGCATCAGCGAGTTCACCTCCAACGATTTTGTTCCCGTGATCGAGGTTGTGCTGGCCGGCGACGTCGAGTACGCGGCGCTCAACCGGGCGGCGCGTGAACTCAAGTCCCGATTGGAGCAGGTTCGTGACGTGTCGGGCGTCACCCTTGTCGGCGCGCGTGACAGACAGATCGTTGTCGACAATGATCCGGCCCGGCTCGAGGCGTTTGGCGTGACTCTCGACCAGGTGGCGGCCGCGGTGCGTGCACGTAACGTGACCGTACCCGGTGGGCAGCTTGAAACCGCGTCGCGCACCTACCTGCTGCGTACCGTGGGTGAGATCGAGAGCGCACAGGATTTTGATCGCATTATCGTGCGGCACGCTGCCGACGGTGGGGGCATTGTCACCGTGGGCGATGTCGCCTCGGTGGACGAAGTTTTCGATCGCGAGGGAGTACAGTCGCGCTACAACGGGCAGCAGGCCATTACGCTGCGTGTGCTCAAGATTCCGGGCGGCAGCTCGGTGGATATCGCCGAAGCGGTGCGTGGACGGGTTGCCCTGTTTCAACAGCGCCCGATTGCCGACGGCCTTGCAGTCTTCTATTCCAACGACTCGACGGTACAGATCCGGGACAGTATCGACATTCTGGTGACCAACGCATTGATGGGCCTGGTCCTGCTGGTTGTGATCCTGTTACTGTTTGTGGGACTGCGCAATGCCATTATGACCGCGCTGGGCATTCCGCTTACCTTTGCCGTAACGTTCATCATTCTGGAACTAACCGGGGACACGCTCAACAGCAACACGTTATTCGGGATGGTACTGGTTCTGGGTCTGATTGTTGATCACGCGATCGTGATTGTTGAGAACAGTTACCGGTTGCAGTCGGAGGGGTTGAGCCGCCACGACGCGGCAATTGCGGGGGTCAATCAGGTCATCGTGCCGGTGATTGCCGCGACCGCCACCACCGTGGCGGCATTTCTGCCGTTGGCTTTTCTGCCGGGTGTCATTGGCCGTTTTCTGCGTGTAGTGCCGCTGACAGTCGCAATCGCGCTGGTGGCCTCGACGGCCGAGGCGGGGTTATTCCTGCCGGCACACTTTGCCGAATGGCCCGGGGGCAGTAAGCCGAGGCGGTCCGGCCGACTCTTCGTGCGCTTCCAGCAGCTGTTTGTTGCGCTGCTACGGCGGCTCTATCGCTTCCGCCTCGTGACCGTCGGTCTCATGCTGCTGGTGATGGTCACCAGCTTCACGCTGGTCGGCCGTCTCGGCCAGAACCTGTTTGCCGCTGATGATGTCAGTCTGTTTTTCATCGATATCGATATGCCGGCAGGTACCCCGATTGGCCGCACCAACGACGTGGTCGAAGCCTTCGAACGCCGGCTGCTGCCCTACGTCGGCGACGGGGAAGTGGTGGCAATTCGCTCTTCCGTAGGTTTTGCCGCCGGTACCGATCAGAACGTCACGCGTGCCAACACCGGCCAGATCGTGGTCGACCTGAAGGAGACCAGCCGTGGACGCCAGCGCACGGTAGCGCAGATCATGTCCGATCTGGAACTTGAGGTCGCCGACATACCGGGACCCGAGAGCACTCGGGTGCGCAGGCAGGCCACCGGGCCGCCGACTGATCCGCCGGTTGTCTATCGCCTGTTTGGTGACAGCTACGACAACCTGGTGGCGGCCTCGGACCGCATCAAGGCCCACATCGGCCAGTATCCGGAGCTCTTCAATATCCGCGACAATCTCGAGCAGAGCAGTCCCGAGCTGCGCGTAACGGTGGATGATACGCTGGCGGCAAGCTACGGCTTGTCGCGACAGGCAATCGGCAATCATGTGCGCGGGTCTTTTGAAGGTATCGATGCCGGGACGATCTTCAGCGACAACGAGGAAACCGCCGTCCTGGTACGCTATCGGCGCTCGAATCCGGCCGGAGTCGAGCAGCTCCTGCAGGGATCGATCCCGACACCCGACGGCCGCCGAATACCGTTCAGCTCCGTGGCGCGACTCGACGAGGGCGACGTATTCGCCTCGATCCGGCGTCTGGACGGCAGACGCGAAGTGACCATCGAGTCGGAGGCGTTCTCGACCCGATGGCTGAGGGAACTCGACGGTGAGGTGCGCACGCTGTTCAACCAGGAACTCGCAGACCAGTTTCCCGACGTGGAGCTGGTTGTAGGAGGCGAGTTCGCACAGTTTGCGCGCGTGATCTTCGACATCCTGCGTGTCTTTCTGATCGGACTGTTCATCATCTACACCATCCTCGGAACCCAGTTCAAGAGCTACACCCAGCCGCTGCTGATTCTGTTCTCCGTACCGTTTGCTTTTGTGGGTGTGATTCTGTTTCTGGTCCTCGGGAGCCAGAGCGTTTCCACAACGATTATCTACGCCGGCGTTGCGCTGGCCGGTATCGCGGTCAACGACACCATCGTGCTAATCAGTTTTGTCAACGAGCTGCGCGCGGCTGGAACGGCGGTCGGTGAGGCGGTCATCGAGGCGGCGCGTATCCGGTTGCGCCCCATCATTCTGACGTCGCTGACCACTATCGGAGGTCTGGTGCCAATTGCAGTCGGAGCCGGAGGTCGGTCGGTGATCTGGGGCCCGATGGCCAGCACCATTATCTTTGGTCTGCTGTTTTCCACCATAACCGCGCTGATTGTTATCCCGTGCATGTACGGGTTGTTCTACGATCGGCGATCCGGCAGGCGCGCGGAGGCGCGCGCGTGAGCCAATCGGCGCGGCTGATGCTGAAGTCCAAGTACGGGCTGGTGCACATTCCCAACCGGCACCGCTGCGGGCAGTGGTACGCTGAGGTCAGCAAGCGCATCGCGGCCGGTGAGCCGGCGGAAGCCGCCGGTGCCGCGATAGCCGAACGGCTTTTCCGCTACGAGTACAAACCGCTGGCCCGCTACGCCGACGGGCCTTCGGTCGTCGAGATCATCGCTGCGGCATCAACGTCAGAAGTATGAAGCGCTCGTCATTCAGATAGGTTTGGGCCGCCGCCATCAGGTTCTCGGCGGTCAGCTCGTCAACCAGCCGGGGATAATCGAGCACGAAGTCCGGTGAGATCTCATGGATGTAGGCTTCACGCAGAGTGCCAACCCAGAACGCGTTGGAGCGCAGGTTGGTCTCGTAACTGCGCAGCTGGGCGGTACGCACCCGTTCAATGTAGCTTTCACCTACCACATCACGCCTGAGCTCGTCGATGACCTCAAAGGTACGATCGGTGAGCGCTGCGGCGCGATCGGGATCGGTGCCGAAACTGATCTGCACCAGGTATTCACTGCGCGGCAGGCGGATGGGGGAAGCCCCGGCGCCCACTCCGTAGGTACCGCCTTCTTCTTCGCGCAGAACTTCACGCAGGCGCAGGCGCAGCACTTCTCCCAGCGAGCGCAACAGGTGGTTGTTGCGCCGGTTCCAGTCGTGATCTCCGTGGAATACCAGAGCCACGCGACTCTGCGGCTCAAGACCCATCTCGATTGTCTCGCGCACTATACCGTCAGGACGGCCCGCATCAACATCCGCGTAGGTGCGGGGCCGGTCGCGCGCCGGCAACGGCGCCAGATAGCGCTCTACCAGTGGCCGCAGGTCGCCGGCCGAGACATTACCGACAAACACAAAGGTTGCCGTTGAGAAGTCGGCGAACAACCGGTTATAGAACTCCAGCGCACGGTCAAGATCGACGCGCTCCAGCACCTCGGGCCCGAGCGGCTGGAAGCGGGGGTGTTGATTGTAGTAGATCGAACGCAGCCGGTCCGAGAATACCGCCTCGGGTTGTCGTTCGCGATTGACCGCTTCGGTCTGCCGGCGCCGCATGAAGCTGCGAAACGCGCTCTCATCGCGCCGCGGTTCGGTAGCGTAGAGGTAGAGCAGCTGCAGCATGGTCTCCAGGTCGCGCGGGGAAGCGCTGCCACTGAATCCGTGGGTCAGTTCATTGACGTAGGGGCTGACAGATACGCGCTGTCCGGCAAGCAGGGCGGCCAGTTGGGTGGGGGAGAAGTCGGACAGGCCGGAGTCCTCTACAATCGAGGCCGACAGCAGCGCCGAGGGATGGTCGTCATCGGATGCCAGCGAGTGCCCTCCCATCGAGAAACTGGACATCTGCACCTCATCGCTGCGGAAGTCGGTCTGCTTCAGCACCACGCGCGCCCCGTTTGACAACCGCCACTCGTAGGTGTCGATCCGGTCATGGTAGTGTTCTTCCGTCACCTCTCCGGCCGCAGGCATGTCGGCAATCAGCGGCACATCGGCGGCCTGCGGTTGCCACGGTTCGAGATCGGCGGCGATCGCCTCGCCGACCGCACGGCGCAGCTCCTGCTCTGCAGGCAGCACAACGTCCTCACGCTCCACGGCACTGACGGTTACAACGCGATTGCGATCCGCCAGGTAGCCGTCGGCCAGTGCGTCGAGCTCGTCGAGACCGATTGCGGGTATCAGTTTTTGCGCCAGGCGGTACTCGTACGCAATTCCGGGAAAGGCCTCACCGTGCAGAAAGTGGCGCGTGTACTCGTTGACAAACGAGCTCGAGCTGGTGCGGTCTCGCTCGTCGTAGGCGTTCTCATAGGAGCGCAGCAGGCGCAGGCGGGCCCGCTCGAGCTCCGGTTGCGTGAACCCGAAACGCCGAACGCGTTCAACCTCGCGGATTACCTCGGCCAGTCCGCTGTCGATCTGCTGATCCTCAACGGTAACGCTCAGGAAATTGGCGTATTTGGCGCGCACCAGCATACCGTGTCCGACACCTGCCGTGATGAACCGGGCGTCGGGGTCCTCGGAAATCTCCCTGAAGCGCGTATTGAGCATTGATGCAAAGAGAGTGTGTTGCAGACTCTCGCGATAGTCGGCAATGGTGTTGAGACCGCGGGGGTCAACTTTGTTGTAGACAAAAACCGAGCTGCGCGACGCTTCCGGGTCGGACGCAATTGCGTAGAGTGTCCGGTCGTGATCGGGAATAGTGTATGTCTCGCGGCGGCGCGGATCACTGCGCCGCGGGATTGGTCCGAAGTAGGTGCGGATGTGATCTTCGATGTCCCTGGCATCGAAATCGCCGACCGCAATTACCGCCATCAGCTCAGGCCGATACCAGTCGTGGTAGAAGCGCCGCAACGTGTCGTGTTCGAAGTTCATGACAATATCCATGTCCCCGATCGGCAGCCGTTCGGCGTAGCGTGACCCTGCGAACAGCACCGGGAAATGCCGGTCGCGCATCCGCGCCTGCGCTCCTCGTCCGACGCGCCACTCCTCGTATATCACTCCCCGTTCACGGTCGATCAGCTGCGGGTCAAAACTGACCTGATGCGCCCACTGCTCCAGCACGTGAAACCCGCGTTCAACCAGCTCTGGTTGGTCCGTGGGTACCTGCAGCCGGTAGACGGTCTCCTCAAAGCTGGTATACGCGTTGATGTCCGGCCCGAAACGCATGCCGAGTGACTCAAGATACTCCACAATTTCGCTGCCCTCGAAATCGGCGGTTCCGCGAAACGCCATGTGCTCGGCGAAATGAGCCAATCCGAGCTGGTCGTCATCCTCCTGCATCGAGCCCACGTTGACCACCAGGCGCAGGAAGGCCCGGTTCTCGGGCTCGGCGTTCTCGCGCACGTAGTAGGTCACTCCGTTGGCCAGTCGGCCGAACCTGACCGCCGGATCCTGCGGCAGCAGCGTACGAGCCGCCTCGGGCGCGATT
The DNA here is from genome assembly GCA_007693945.1 of Spirochaetaceae bacterium. GTDB lineage: Bacteria > Spirochaetota > Spirochaetia > DSM-27196 > PWMO01 > PWMO01. The sequence continues at coordinate 38,828 of RECP01000081.1, read as the reverse complement.
GAAAGCGACGGCTCGCGGATACCGGTCCCGGACAGCGGCAGCGCCGGGAGTAGCAGCGCAACCAGTGCGCAGAGCGTTACGGGTATACGGTTTCTCATATGGCAAAGATATGGCGCATCTCCATCGCAGGCAAGTGCGATGGGCGGAGGACGGAAATACCTGACGAATGCACTTTACACATCTGCCCTGATCGGTTAATCTTAAACTTTACTAACTCAGTTGTGTTAGTGATGTTAAGGCAGCGGGCGGAGCGTGACCATGGGCGGAGGAATTGCGAGTCAGGTTGGCAACACACCGATGGTGCGGCTGGGTCGACTGGATGCCGGGCTTTCGGGGCAGGTGTGGGTCAAACTCGAGTCACATAATCCGCTGTCGAGCGTCAAGGACCGCATCGGGCTGGCGATGATTGAAGCTGCGGAACGCGGGGGGCTGATTACGCCGGGGGCGACCATCGTAGAAGCCACCAGCGGCAATACCGGCATTGCGCTGGCCTACATCGGTGCCGCCAAGGGGTATCGCGTGGTGCTGACTATGCCTGAGACTATGAGCATCGAACGACGGCGACTGCTGCAGGCTTTTGGCGCCAGGCTGGTCCTTACGCCCGGACACGACGGCATGAACGGGTCGATCGCCGCCGCCGAGGCCATCGCTCGCGATACGGCGGGAGCCCATCTGACGCGGCAGTTCGAGAACCCGGCCAACCCCGAAACGCACTACCGGACCACCGCCGAGGAGATATGGCGCGACTGCCGCGGCGCCGTCGACATCTTCGTGGCTGGAGTCGGTACCGGTGGAACGATCACCGGCGTCGCGCAGCGACTGAAGGAACGCAAACCGCGGTGCCGTGCGGTTGCCGTAGAGCCGGCTGAATCGGCGGTGCTGTCGGGCGGACGGCCGGGACCGCACAAGATCCAGGGTATTGGTGCCGGGTTCGTGCCCGCCGTGCTGAACCGCAGCCTGCTGGACGAAATTGTTACCGTCAGCGCCGAGGACGCGGCGCGCAGCGCGCGTCAGCTGGCCCGCGTTGAGGGAATTCTGGGCGGGGTTTCGGCCGGCGCCAACGTGTACGCGGCGCTGCAGATCGCATCGAGACCGGAGAACGAGGGCAAAATGATAGTGACTGTTATCTGTGATACCGGAGAACGATACCTGAGCACATGGCTCTACGAACAACAGGAGGAAGAAGATGAACAGTAATCACCTGGAGACGCTGGCGCTGCACGCCGGTCATCAGCGATCGGAAGAGAACCCCAGCGCTGCGATACCGATCAACCGTACGACGGCGTACAACTTCCGCAATGCCGAGCACGCCGCCAATCTGTTTGCACTGAAGGAGCTCGGCTACATCTATACCCGCATCATGAATCCCACGCAGGATGTTCTCGAGCAACGCATGGCTGCGCTCGAAGGCGGTGCCGCCGCGCTGGCGCTGGCCTCGGGAACCTCGGCGGTGTTCTATTCGATCATCAATATCTGTACCGCCGGCGATGAGATTGTGTCGAGCAGTCATCTCTACGGCGGAACCTTCACGATGTTCAACGATATCCTGCCGGACTACGGGATCACGGTACGTTTTGTCGACCCGCTCGATCTGGATGCGGTCAGGGCTGCCGTCAACGACAGAACCCGCGCGGTCTTTGTGGAGACAATCGGTAACCCGGCACTGAGCGTTCCCGACCTCGAGGCGCTGGCCTCACTGGCGCACGACCATCGCCTGCCGCTGATTGTGGACGCGACTTTCACCACCCCGGCACTGCTAAGGCCAATCGATCACGGCGCGGACATCGTAGTCAATTCGCTGACCAAGTGGATCGGCGGCCACGGTACGGGGATCGGCGGAATCGTGGTGGACGCCGGACGCTTCGATTGGACCGATCCCAAATTCAAGACCATGAACGAGCCGGACGGCAGCTATCATGGAGTGCGCTTCGCGCACGATCTGGGACCGCTGAACCCCGTGGCCTACATCGTGCGCATGCGCGTTGTTCCGCTGCGCAACCTTGGTTCCGCAATTGCGCCCGATAACGCCTGGATCTTTCTGCAGGGAATGGAGACGCTGGCGCTGCGTATGGAGCGCCACTGCCAGAACGCGCTCAAAGTAGCCGAGTTCCTGCACAAGCACCCCAAAGTCGAGTGGGTCAACTATCCGGGCCTGAGCAACCATCCGACGCATGCCAACGCCCGCAGATACCTGAAGCGCGGTTACGGTGGCATGGTAGTGTTCGGAATCAAGGGCGGCAGACCCGCGGGAGAGAGATTCATCAATTCGCTGGAGATGGTCCTGCACCTGGCCAACGTCGGTGATGCCAAGAGCCTGGCGATCCATCCGGCGAGCACAACCCATTCTCAAATGACCGACGAGCAGCAACGGGCGGCCGGCGTTCCGCCGGAGATGGTTCGGCTTTCGATTGGAATCGAGCACATCGACGACATCATAGCCGACCTCGATCGCGCGCTCAACGCCTGATGGAGAAAGAAGCGGGCCATTCGGGCGCCGTTCAGCGGCGCCATGCCCGCCACTGGCCGTCGATCAGCAGGTCGTAGGGGTGATAACGCGCTTTGTACGACATGGCCGAACAGCCGGGCACGAAGAACCCCAGGTAGAGCCAGCGCTTGTCCAGCTGCGCGGCGAACTCGATCTCACGCAGTGCCGAGTAGACTCCCAGGCTGCGTGATGCGTGGCACGGGTCGAACACAAAATAGACACTCGACACCCCGTTCGGCAGCAGATCGATCCATCCTGCTCCAACCAGCCGTCCTTGCAGTCGGTAGCGCATAACCAGCGACGGCACCGGAGAGTAGCACAGAAAGCGCGCGAACGCACTCCATGCCTCATCTTCGGGCAGGTCGTCGCCATGCCGCCTGCGCTGGTAGTCGACCCAGAGGGCAAAGAGGTCCGTATCGGGTTCCGGCTCGTGCACCGTGACGAGCAAGTCGCTGTTTGTGCGCCGCACGCGTCTTTGCGACCGGCTGGGACGGAACTGCTGTACATGGGTGCGGATCGGGATGCACAGCGAGCACCCGGGGCAGCTGTTGCGGTAAAACAGCGAACCGCTGCGCCGCCACCCGGCGTTGATCAGCGACTCGTAGGCTGCCGCCGGAATACGCCCTGCGGCAAAAGCGCTGGCCAGCCAGCGCCGGTTGGGCAGGTAGGGGCATCGATCCTGGTGGATGGAATGCATCAGCTCGTTCGGTTCCATTTGACGACCATTTATTCTATAACAGATGAACGGAATGAAGAAACTGCCGTATTCTGATCGACGTCACAGGGGGCGGGTCGACTACCAGGATTTCTCGCGCCACTTCGTCAGTCGTCTCTCGCGTGAGCTGCGCAACGAGTCGTGGGGACGTACTGCGTTCCAGCTGGCGTGGACCGCCGGCCCGGTCACCTATCTCGCTCTGAACGCCGGCTACTACATCGGCTTCGGCGTGGCGGCGCCGCCGCGCCTGTTCTTCTACTTCGGCGCCTACACAGTGATCATGGGGCTGTTTGCGGTCGCCATGCGTGTCGGCTACAACGTCGTGCGCGGCCACGAGCACGAGCGCATGGAGGACGCGCTGACTGAGGTCATGGGCGAGATTCCGCGACTGATCGCAGTGGTCAGAAATCGCAATCTCGAAACCTACGAAGGCGACGCCCGGCGTTTCCTCAGTGCCAAGTATCTGCTCGACAATACCGACGCGTCGGAACAGGCAATTCGGCAGGCAGTGCACGATCTGACCGGAGACGCGCGGCTGGCGGACACCATACGCTCAATCGAGGTCTTTCGCCGGGCCGGGTTGTTCGGCCGGGTCCGCGATCTCGGTGCTGAGGTGGCTGAAGAGCTGGCGCGGGTGCTGCCGGCAATCGAGCAGCGTTCGCTGGCAGTGGCCGAGGAGCTGCGGCGCAGGTTTGCCGGAATCGTACCTGCCAAGCGTCAGGGACGGACACGAACAGAGGGGTTTATCGAGCGTGTTTTATCGGCCGGGGAGCACGACAGCCATGACCTCATGAGCCTCTCAGACGTGGAAGAGATACTGACGCTGGCGTTCGAACTGCTGGCGGGACGCTCGTACACGTGGTTCTCGCTGCAGTACGTCGGGCAGTCGGCGCTGCGCGACATCGATCACCGATTCGAACGCGCGCGACGCGAGCTTCGCGAAGCGATTCACGTGCGCAACAGCAGACTGCGCGTGTTAGCCGAGTTTCTCAACGAGTCGCAGGCCATTCATCGTGTTCCGTCGGCAATCCCGGTCATTCTGCAGGTGCGCGAGGTCCACCGCAACGTGCAGCGCGCGGTTGACGAGATCTTTGAGGAGATCCGTCGGCGAGCGGCGGGGAGGAATGGTGTGAAGGGTCGGCACGCACCAGGCGGCCGGGCCGTTTCGGGTCTGCGTCTCGGCGCCGAGGAGATTGATTCTTATCGCACTCTGTTGCACCTGTGGGAGCTGTTGCAGCGTGCCAACGAGACAGTCAAGCGCCGTGCGGCAGCGCTAGGACGCGCCGTCAGCGAATACCAGAGACTGTTGAGCTCATCGAAACAGGTCCCGGAGCTGCGCATCCTGGCTCCCGGGGAGCCGGGCGACGGGGTGCGCCTGATACCGCGCGAAGTCGGCTTGTCGGCGCGCGCGCGCATGCGTCTGGCACTACGGCTGTCACGGGTCGTTCAGGAGGCCAACACGCGCCGCCGCTTCATCTGGACAACCGCGCCCGACAATCCGGTAACCGGAGTGGAGCTCACCAACGACGGCTACAAGCACATCGCAGTTTCGACGGCCATTGTGCTCGATCAGGCGTTGGCGCTGGGCAACGGCGAGCTCCAGGCCGCAATCGAAGCTTCGCCGGCGGCCAACGTGGGATCGATAGAGGCCGGATTATCGCGCGAGACCCGCATTGGATGGGGAGTAGCGCTTGTGCGCGATGTTCGTGAAGACGTTGGCAAAGCCGTTGGACGGCTTGTTTCAAGCCTGGCGTACTATCACGGTATGCGTATCAGCGATGAAGCGGTTGACTACCTGACACGCAGATTCAATGCCCGCGAATCGCTGCTGCGCCGCTACGCCGCGCAAACCACACCCACGACACCCTCGGGCCTGTCGATATCGCTGCAACGGCTGGATCACCAGTTCCTCGATATTCGGCCGTTGCCCAGATCTTACCACGCCGTTGTCGACCGGATGCAGCGACGCGGTCAGGAATCGAATGACGCAAGCAGCCGTGAGAACACCTGATGCTCAATTGCATCGTCGGGATCCAGCTCAGATACGCTACCGAGCACGTGCCGGGTACCGCGCGGCAGATCGTTTTCGAGGAACAGACGGTCGTTGGGGTAAAGCTGCCCTGACTCGTCAACTGCACGAAACGCCAACGCAGCGCGGGCGGCCTCGATGATCTGGTCGTACGGACACTCCATGCGCTGCGCCAGCAGCATTGCACCGATCAGCCGGTCACCCTTGTGCAGTTTACGCGGCAGGTCACGGCCCACCCGGTAGATGGTGTCACCCAGGGAGCGATTGGAGAATCGAGTCAGCAGATCGTCGATGTGTTCCGTGAGAACCGCGGCGTCGAGATCGTTGGGGTAGGCGCGTACCAGCGCTGCCGCCGACTGCTGCATCGCCGCACGAGCGGTCTGATGCACCGCGTCGAGCTCGACCGCCTGCCAGATATAGGTCAGCTGGGGATCTTCACGATAACCGAGGTAGGCACAGGCGGCGTGCCCCATGTTGTGGACGAACAGTTTTCGGTCGACGTACGCGGTGATGTTGTCAACCGCCTTGATACCGGCAACCGCCGGGACCGGTCCGCGAAACCCGAGTCGATCCAGAATCAGCGTGTTGTAGGGTTCGGCGAACACCCGCAACGGATCAGACTGGCGGTCGGCCTCGGTCATCAGGGGCACCATCTTGCCGATGCTCGACTCGACCAGACCGGTACGTGAAAGCACCGCCGAATCGGGCGGCAGGTGTTTGCGTAGTTCGTCGCGCACCACCGCCGCTCCGTTGCGAATGTTCTCGGCGATGATGATGCTGACGCTGTTCTGACGCCGCTTAAGGCCTTCGGCGATAAGCTCGACCACGCTCGGCAATGCCTGCGTGCCCACCGCGGTAGCCACAAGGTCCGCGTTGTGAACCGCGGCAACTACCGCTTCGCGATCCCGGCCGTCGATGGCGTCGACACCTTTGACTTCGATTGTCTCTTCGCGGCCGTCGGGATGCTTGACCACGACCGGATAGGCGCGCCGCCGGTTGATTGCCGCTACGATGTGTTGATCAACGTCAACGAATGTGACCGTCCATCCCGCGCGCGAGAAGAGCTGGCCGATAAACGAACGCCCGATGTTGCCCGCGCCAAACTGAAGTAGGTTCATGATGGGCCTCAGTATACGCGACACTGGCGTAAAACGGCAATCGGCCTTATACTGTCTGATTATGGAACCAACCAGGAGAAGTGTTGCCGCTCAGCTGTCGTGGGTCATCGAGTCCAGGAGCATCGAGTTATCGCTGACCGAGCTCGGCGGTATGATGGCGCCGGTGCTGTTTTTCCGTGATTCGCGCAATCCGGTTCAGCCGTACTACGTCAGTCCGTGGCAGGAGGAGAAACCTGCGCCGGGAGAACCGGTTCTGATTCCGCTGCGGGGTGATTTTTTCTGTATGCCGTTTGGAGCCGACAACGCCTACCGCGCTGAGAACCACGTCGTCCACGGTGAGCCGGCCACGGCCAGCTGGACATTTGAAAGCTACGCGCGCGGCCAGGGAAGAACGCTCTTCACGGCCGGCATGAAGACGCGTCAACGCCCGGGTCAGGTCACCAAGCGCATTCTGCTCAAGGATAATCAGAACGTGGTCTATACCCAGCATGAGTTGTCCGGTTACAGCGGGAAGACGAGTCTGGGACATCACGCTACGCTTAACCCCGGGATGGAGCCCGGCGGGATGCTGATTTCCACCAGCCCGGTTGAGTTCGGGCTGGCGCGACCGATGCCGCCCAACTACACGCTTGAGGGGGAGTATCTGTCGCTGGACGGATCAAAGCCGTTTCGCTCGATGCAGAAGGTTCCAACGATCTGGAAGGATCCGGCAACCGTCGACATCGGTATCTTCCCCGCGCGTGAAGGCTACTGTGACATCGTCGGGCTGGTGTCGAAGGGCGCCAGGGCGGCCGCCACGTCGCGCAGGCCGGCATGGACCACGGCGGTCTTCCCGGGCGGCAAGTATCTGTGGTTTGCGCTCAAGAACGCCTCGCTGCTGCCCCTGACACTGTTCTGGATGGAGAATCGTGGGCGGCACGGTGCGCCGTGGAGCGGCCGTAATGTCTGTATAGGGCTCGAGGATGTCTGTGGCTATCTGGCTGAAGGGCTTGCTCCGTCGTTGAAGAAGAACCCGCTCAGCGAGGCCGGGGTTCCCACTGCGGTGAAGCTTTCCCCCGCAAAGCCCGTTCGCATCAACTACATCCAGGGCGTAACGCGCGTGCCGGCCGGATTCGACCGGGTACAGAAGGTCGCTTTTGCGCCCGGTGTCGCGCGGTTCACGGCACAGTCGGGCAAGGTCGCCGAAGCCGCAGTAGATTGGGACTTCCTGTTCTCGGGAGCCATGGAGTAGCCGCTGGCACGCTCTCGAGGCAGGCGCGCAGGAGCTCCATGCCAACCGACCCCGTACGGCCAGAATTGCTGCGGTTGAAGCGCATTGATTGACACAATCAAACGCTGCAGCTAAGGTGGGCAACCAACCGGTTGTACGACCGAAGGGGTCGGTATGGCACGAACGAAGCGCTCCGGATACCGTGAGAAGATCATTCAGACGGCGTCGCGTCTGATCATAGACAAAGGCATTGCGGATACCAGCCTGGCGGATATTGCGCGCGAGACCGGGATCAGTAAAGGTACTCTCTACTATTACTACCCGTCCAAGGGTGAGCTGATCTTCGATATCAGCGAACGCCATATGCGTCATATCACCGAAAAGATCTTCGCCTGGATCGAAGAGAGCCGTCAGGGGCTTCAGCCCGAGGAACTGCTCAAGGTGGTGTTTCGTACCATCATCTCGTCGGAGACCCGCGGCCACATACACGTCTACCTCATACAGGACGCTTTGACCGGCAACCCGTCCCTCAAGCAGCGTTTTGTTCAGGAGTACGGACACTGGACGCATCTGATCGAAGAGGGACTGCGCAAGATAAACGATAACCAGGAAGACTACTCGTCGCTGGCGCGGATCATTCTTCCGTTGATCGACGGCCTGCTGGTCCAGCATCTGCTGGGTGTGCGTGGTGACTCGCTGGATGCCATTACGCGTTACCTGACCGCTGCCCGCCTGCAGCCGCAATGAACCGGATCCTGTTCACAGCCGAAGAAATCGGAACAGCGCTTCCGGTCGCCGACGCACGGGCGCGGCACTTGCTGCGTATTCTCAAGGTCGAGGCCGGCAGCTGCGTCGCGGTTGGCGTGATCGACGGTCCGGTGGGCAACGCGACGGTTCGAGCCGTCACGGAGAACGCGATCGAGCTCGACTTCGTGCTGGGCGACGATTCCGGACCGCCACTGCTTCCGATCACCTGTCTGCTTGGACACCCGCGCCCGATTGTGCTCCGGCGTGTCCTGCGCGACTTCAGCGCGGTAGGGGTGGGCCGGATTGTCGTTTGCGGCACCGAGCTGGGCGAGCGCAGCTATCTCAAGAGCCGTCTATGGAGTGCTGACGGCTGGCGCCGGTGCCTGATTGAAGGTGCCGAGCAGGCAGGGGCCACCTCGTTGCCGCGGCTGCATACCGCGCGCTCGGTGGAACACGGTCTCCACCTGCTTGACCAGATGCACGCCGGTGATACCGCAACCTGTCTCTTCTTCGATGAGGCCGCCGAACCTCAGGCGGGCACCGATCACGGTTTTCCGGCGCGGGCCGAGCCGCCACTGCTGTACGCCATCGGCTCCGAACGCGGCTGGACCGACGGCGAACGGGCCCTGTTCCACGATCGCGGATGGCGCACCGTTGGACTTGGGCCGCGCGTGTTGCGAGTAGAAACCGCCGCGGTGGCCGCCGCAGTGATGTGTGCTGCGATGTGCCGCCGACCGGGCGCAACGGCAAACAGCGGCTCATCGGCCTGAACCCGCGCCGGGTGACAGCGCCGGGTGCGAAGCTTGACGGCGTCCGGAACTATGCCTAAGATGAGGCTATTCTACGGTATGCGGGCAGCGGCCAGGAGAGGTAGTATATGGTAAGCCGGGCAAGCAAGCTGCGCGTCGGGCTCTTTGTTCTGGTTTCGGTGACGGTTCTGTTCCTGTTCTTCTTTGCGGTCGCCGGTAGTGAATGGTTTCGCACCTACGATCACTACGAGATCCACTACACCGGCACCTCGGTGAACGGTCTGCAAGTCGGCGGTACGGTGCGGTTTCAGGGCATCGACATCGGTACGGTCAACCGCATGTTCTTTCATCCGCAGGACGTGCGCACGGTGATCGTGGAAATCAATGTTGTGGAGGGCACCCGCATTCCGGCGGATGTCGAGGCTCAACTGGTGCCGGTGGGTATCACCGGCCTGATGCAGATCGAGCTGACCGGTGGCAGCAATGAAGCCCAGACTCTGCGCCCCGGCGAACTGATACCGGCGGGCCGCAGTGCCTTTGCGCGCCTTACGCAGCCGGCTGAGAATATTGCGCTCGGCCTGGAGGGATTGCTCGACGATGTCTCGGCCGTGCTGGACGTGGAGAACCGCAGACAGTTTGCCGAGTTGCTGGCCAATCTCAATGCCGTGGTGCGCGAAAATCGGGAATCGATCGGGGTGATCCTGTCCAATATGGAGGTCGCCAGTTACCATGTGGCGCAGTCTTCGGTCTCGTTCCGCAGCCTGGTGGCCAGACTTGACGAGCAGACGGCTGAGCTCGATCTGCCGGAGCTGTTCGATGCCATCAACCGGACCACCGAGCAGGCCGGACGGACGATAGCTGATATTGACCTGACGGTGATGCAGAGCCGCCGTAATCTGGTCAGCTCGATTGAAGTGCTGCGCGAGACCATGATCTATCTCAATGACTTCGCAATACAGATCAGCGAGAACCCGGGTTCCTTGCTGCGTACTCGAGGAGGTTCACGATAGGAAGGCTACAGCTGCCGGGTGCAGCGCTACTGGTGGCAATGGTGAGCGCCGCGTGCCTGACGGCTCCGGCTCCGCCGCCACCCAATTACTACGTCATAGACTATCAGCAATCAGCGGATGCCGCCGGTACGCCGGCACAGCCGGTATCGGCGGTCGTACTCGTGCTTGATGGTCGCGTCAACCGCACCTATGAACGGCGTCAGATCGTGCAGCGCAGCGACGGACCACAGATTGTCTACCTGGCCGGTGAAATGTGGGGCGTCGATCTCGGTGTGGCATTCGCTGACCTGGTGGCAGACTCGCTGCGCGCGCGTACCGTGTTCACCGAGATCCACCGTCAGCACCGTACTGTTCGACCCGAGCTCGAGATCCACAGCGAGTTACGCGTGCTGGAGCACATCTGCTGCGACGGCCCTCCGCGAGCGCGGGTTATGGCTGTGCTGACCCTGCGCCGGGCGGCCGACGAAGGCGTGCTGGTGGAGCACCGGTTCGAGCGGCGGGACCCGCTGCCTGATCGCGAGATCGCGACGTTTGTGCTGCGGGTCAATGCCGTCATGCTCGAGGAGATAGACGAGTTCGCGGACCGGATCCTGCAGTACTTTGACGGGCAGGTGTGAACGCGGAATGCGACTCAAGCAGCGCACGATCTATCTCGAGGGTGATCTCGTCTACGACAGCGTGCCTCGGCTCTACGCGGTCTACACGCGGCGGCTGCGTCAACGGATCGGGTTGCGTCGCGGCCTGGCGCTCGAGCGGATCGATATTGCCGCGGTGACCCGTATCGACAGCGCCGGGTTGGCGCTGATCGATGAAATCAGTTCTCAGCACGGAACGCACTGCACGGTGGTCGGAGGCTCGCGGCAGGTTACCGAGGCGATCGACCTGCTGCGCTCGGACTCCGCCGACAGCCAGTATAGCCTGCACGAGACGTCGTGGCTGGAACGTCTCGGCGCCTGGACGCTGAGGCTGCGCGATACCGTCGGCTCGGCAACGCGGCTGAGTGCCGAGGTGTTCTATCGGTCGGTTGCCTCGCTGTTTCGTCCCCGCGGCCACAAACGCGGCGCTGTGGTTGAGAATCTGCGCATCATCGGAGCCGATGCGGTTGGTATTGTCGGGCTGCTTTCGCTGATCATCGGCTGGATTCTGGCGCTGCAGTCCGCGGCACAGTTGCGTCAGTTTGGTGCCAACATCTTTGTGGCCGATCTGCTGGCGATATCCATAGTCCGCGAGATGGGGCCTCTGATGACCGCCATCATAGTTGCCGGACGCAGCGGTTCGGCAATTGCGTCCGAGATCGCCACCATGAAGGTCAGCGATGAGCTGGATGCGCTGCGTACCATGGGAATCGATCCCGTGGACTACGTCGTGGTACCCAAGTTCCAGGCGATGACAATTGCCATGCCGCTGCTGGCATCGTTGTCAATTGTGATCGGGCTGCTGGGCGGACTGATCATCTCGCTTTCGATGCTCGATCTCACCGTGACCGGTTATACCGATCGTGTGTTCGCCATACTGAAGCTCTCGGATCTGGTGACCGGGCTTTCCAAGACCGTGGTGTTCGCCTGGGTAATCGTGATCATCGGCAGTTACTCGGGCTTTCACGTCTCCGGCGGGGCGTCCGGCGTCGGGCGTGCCACCACGCAGGCGGTAGTGGCTTCGATCTTCACCGTAATTGTCGTTGACGTGATCTTCAGCTTCACGTACCTGTGAGGCGCAAAGCGAGGAGAGGCGGTGGCTCGACCAATTGTGCGAATACGGGATCTCAACTTCTCGTACGGTGATACCCCGATCCTCAAAGGGATCAACGCCGAGATCTATCCGGGGCAGATTACGGTGATCGCCGGCCGCAGCGGTTGCGGCAAGACCACGCTGTTGCGCAACATCGTTCGACTCGAGATCCCGACCTCGGGAAGTATCGAACTGTTCGGACACGAGATCACCTCGTATTCGGAGCAGGCTTTCGGCGAAGTTCGACGCCGAATCGGTATGCTGTTCCAGCACGGTGCGTTGCTGGACTCGATCTCGGTACACGATAACATCGCTATTCCTCTCGAGCAGCATACCCGGCTGCCGCCGCGGCTGATCACGCGGATTGTTGACACCAAGCTTAACCGGGTGGGGCTCAACGGTGTGACCCACCTGTTCCCCTCGGAGCTGTCCGGTGGCATGAAGAAGCGCGCCGCGCTGGCGCGTGCCATGGCGCTTGACCCGGAGATCCTGTTCTTCGATGAACCATCCGCCGGGCTCGATCCGATGACCAGCAAGACCCTCGATGCACTGATTATCGGCATGGCCCAGCGATTTGGCATCACGCTGGTGGCGGTAACGCACGAGTTGACCAGTATCCGGCGCATTGCCGACCACATCCTGTTCCTCGATGACGGAGAGGTACGGTTTGACGGCACTTTTGAAGAGGCCAACGCCTGCTGTGACGAGGTGGTCTTCGACTTCTTCCACGCCGACCGGCGCCAGGGGCTGGGCTGCGTCGATTGAGAACCGTTGTCTGCGGTGGCTGCTGCCGCTCGGGCCGCCGTCAGCCGTATTCCCCGCGAGCCGGTGCGGTGGTGCGCCGTCTGTCGCGCGGTTCGATGATGATGGCAATTGCAAAGCCCAGCGCAAAGGCGGCAACCGACGCAACCAGTGCCGTGCCCTCGGGGAACCCGGGAAACAGCCGCGGCACGCTGCCGAGAACCAGACCGATCACGGCGCTGTAGGCGGTTGCCGGTGCGCGCTGCAGCAGAATGGCGACTATACGCGTTACCGCGATGCCGCCGATGACGACCCCCAGCATAACAAGCGCCAGCGCCGCCAGGTTGCGGTCGCTAACGGCGTGCAGAATCGGTCCGTAGGTGCCGATCAACAGCAGGACCAGTGATCCGCTCACCCCGGGAATAACCATGGCGGCCGCCGCGACGACACCGGAGAGAATCAGCGTCATCGCAACGGTAGCCGACAGCTGCGGCAGCTGCCCGCCGAACTCGGCCGGCGTTACCAGCAGCAGCGACAGCACCAGAACCAGCCCCGCCAGACACGCAACCGCGTGCCGCGGCCGCAGCCGGTAGCGCGACGCGGTGTGCCACAGCGGCCCCAGCCCGCCCAGTATGAGTCCCAGGAACAGAAACGCCACCTCGGCGGGATAGAATGCATAAAGGTGCTCAAAGGCGCCGGCAAACACGAATATCCCGGCCAGAACGCCCACAGCCACCAGTGCCAGAAACGGCAGCTCGGCGAGCGCGCCGCGGCTGCGCCCGAGCAGGCCGTTGATCGCCCTGATCAACCGATCATAGATACCCAGCGCCACCGCAACGGTACCCCCGCTGACGCCGGGAATGATATTGGCAATGCCGATCACAGTGCCTTTGGTAACGTAGGCTGCGCCGCGGCGCAGGCGGGTGTAGAATTGCTTCATAATGGCGGCGTTCTCCCCTCGGTGGCATTGGATTGCACAAAGAGACCGATTCTCATAGTATACCGGCATGTCCGGCGGCACACCACCCCGACAATTTGCTCACCTGTTCATGGTGGGAATCAAAGGAACCGGAATGACCGCGCTGGCCGAAGTCCTGCACCGGCAGGGCGTGCAGATCGTCGGTTCCGATACAAACGAGCGGTTCCATACCGATACAATTCTGGCTGAGCTCGGCATCCGGGTGATTGAAAGCTTCGAGGCGGACCAGCTGCCCGACCGGAGCGAAGCGGTGATCTACTCGGCAGCCTACGATCCGGCCGTTCATCCGCAGTTGCGGCGTGCCGCCGAACTGGGAAAGCCGGTCATCAGCTATCCTGAAGCGCTCGGGGAGCTCTCCGCCGCCCAATGTGCGGTCGGGGTCGCCGGTGTACACGGCAAGACGACTACCGCGGCGATGATCGGCACGCTGGTGCGCGAGCTGGAACTTCCCGGCGCCGTTCTGGTGGGCAGCGCGGCAGCAGATTTCGGCGGGCGTTCCACCTATAGTGGCGGCCGCGAGTTTCTGGTTGCCGAGACCTGCGAGTACAAACGCCATTTCCTCTTTTTTCACCCGGATATACTGCTTGTCACCGGCATCGAGCCCGATCACCTGGACTACTACCGCGATATGCAGGACATCCAGTCAGCCTTTGATGATTACTGCCGGCGACTTGCAGTCGGTGGAACACTGATATACTGTGCCGATGATCCCGGCGCGGTGACCGTATGCCGGCGTGTAGCGCACGAGCGCCCCGACCTGACCGTAGCAGGCTACGGACGCCGCGCCGAGGGGGACTACCGCGTCAGCGCCGTCCAGCGGCGTGCCGGTGAGCTGAGCTTTCTGCTCGGCGATGATCCACAGCCGCTGCGGCTGCACGTTCCCGGAGAACACAACGCGCTCAACGCCGCCGCGGCCGTCGCCGTGATCGACGTGCTGGCGCAGCGTTTTGGTGCGGCTGAGCTCGGCCCGCCGCGTTCAGCAGCGGTCAGACAGGCGGTCCGGCGCGCTCTGGCCGCGTTCCGTGGTACCCGACGGCGCTGCGAAGTCCTGGGTGAGGCCGGCGGCGTACTGTTTGTCGATGACTACGGGCACCACCCAACCGCTATCCGCACCACGCTCGACGGCCTGCGCAGCTTCTATCCGGGACGCCGACTGGTAGTCGATTTCATGTCGCACACCTACTCGCGTACCGCAGCCCTGCTCGACGAGTTTGCGCGCAGTCTTGCGGCCGCCGACGTTGTGGTGCTGCACAAGATCTATGCTTCGGCGCGCGAGCAGTTTGACGGGCGGATTGCCGGCAGTGATCTAGCCGAGCGCACCCGCCGCTATCATCGCGACGTTCACTACGTGGACGAGCCGATGGACGCCGTCGGGCCGCTGCAGCGTATGCTGCGCAGGGGTGATCTGTTTGTGACAATGGGCGCCGGCAACAACTGGCGGCTCGGCGAAGCCCTGCTTGCGCAGCGGCAACGGGAGCAGCCGGCATGAAGAGCATGACCGGCTTCGGCTATGCGGATTTTCACAGCAGCGCGCTGCAGGCCTCGCTGGAAATCAAGTCGTACAACAACCGCTATCTCGACGTCAGCGTCGTGCTGCCCGGTTTTGTGGCTCCGCTGGAGCCGGAGATCAGGGCCTTTGTGGCGCAGCGGGTAAGCCGCGGTCGGGTCGAAGTGACGCTGCGGCTGCGCGAGCTGCAGCTGAACCTGCGCATCCATATCGATGAGGCAACCGTCGGCGCGTACGGCAGCGCGCTTGAACGGTTACGCGAGGTGGCCGGACTCGACGAGCCGGTAACCATCGACCATCTGCTGCGCTTTGAGGAAGTGGTTCAGGTCGAGAAGGAGCGGCGTATCGACGATTATCGGACGGTCGTCCACGAGCTGCTGCAGACCGCTTTGGTTGATTTTGACGCCCGGCGTGTGCGCGAGGGCGATGCTACGCAGCGCGACATCCGGCGGCAGCTGGAGCGGCTCACGGCGGCGCTCGAGGTCGTCGCCGGTTACGCGCCGCAGATGGAGGAGGGGCTGCGCCGAACGGTCCAGTCGCGGTTTTCCGAGGTGCTGGGCGACGAGGTCGATACAGCGCGCGTTTACGCCGAGACGGCTTCGTTGCTGGTGAAGTACTCGATTAACGAAGAGCTGGCGCGCATGGGCGCGCATCTGGAGAGCCTGGATGCCGCTTTGTCCGAGTCCGGTGCGCTGGGTAAACGGCTTGATTTTGTGTGCCAGGAGATCAACCGCGAGATCAACACAATCGGGTCCAAGAGCTTCGTGCTCGATATCAGCCGACAGGTTGTCGAGATGAAGGATGCGCTGGAGAACATCCGTGAACAGCTGCGCAACGTCGAGTAACCACGCGGGGGCACCATGGCCGCTATAGCAATCTCCGGTAAGAGCGGCTGCGGAAATTCAACGGTCAGTCGGCTGGTCGCCGAGCGGCTCGGCCTGCGCCTGGTCAACTATACCTTCCACACTATCGCCGAGGAACGCGGCCTCGATTTCGACGAACTGTGCCGCATGGCCGAAGACGACCCCGGCTGGGACCGCTACCTCGACCAGAGGCAGGTGGAGATGGCCCGCGAGGGCTCTTGCGTGCTCGGGTCACGCCTGGCAGTGTGGCTGTTGCGGGATGAAGCCGATCTGACGGTCTATCTGACGGCGCCGCTTGCCGTACGCGCCGAACGCATCTGGCGCCGCGAGGGCGGCAGCTACGCCGTTGTGCTCGAGCGTACCAGGCTGCGTGACGAGCGTGACCGGTATCGCTATCTCAAGCTCTACAATATCGACAACAACCACTATGATTTTGTCGACCTGCTCATCGATACCGAGTCGCAGCTGCCCGAGCAGATTGCTGACCGCATCGTTGCGGCCGCCGTTCCGGCCGTCGGACGCCGAAACGGGGGCAAGAACGGTCCCGAAACATAGAATTCCGTACCAAAGCGGGCTACTTTTAGCTATTGAGGACGGAACAGACGGTGCAGCTGAAGAACTACCAGGAAGATATCGTGTTGAAGGCGATCGATATTGCGCTTGAGGAGCGTCCCGACCTGCGGGATGAACCATCGGTAATCAACGACGTGGCCGCGTACGTACTCAATCGGGTTCCGCCGCGCTACATCATGAGTGAACGCGGGTTTACGCGTCTGGCGGCGGAGCACCTCGACGAGAGCAGCAGCTCGCTGGGAAGCATGATCGGTATCCTGGTTCTGGTGAACGAGGGAATCGAGCTGATCGAGCGCAGACGCAGGCCGTTTGCGGCCAACGGTACGCGTACGCTGACTGTGAATGAAGAGATAAGCGCGGTGCATAATCTGCCGCAGATCTTCGGCAAGGTCATCGATGGTGAGAGCGGTGCGGCGGTGGACGGAGCTTCGGTCCGGCTCTCGATTGACGGTCGCACGGCTGAGCCGGCGCAGCCGGGATGGCCGAATCCGTTTGTGACACAGCGCAGTACCAACGGTTACTACAGTTTCTGGCCGGCAGCAGTACGCGACGACAGCGAGACGCACACTTTCACGCTGAGCGTCGACGTCGATCATCCGGCCTACCAGCCGGCCCGCATCGAGACGTTGATCACGACCTGCTGTGAGTTTGCGCTGCAGGACAACATCACCAGCGACGGGATTCTCAACCTGGACACGGTCGTGCTTCAACGGGCCTGACCGTCAGGTCCGTGCGCGGGGCCGGCGCACGATCACCGCCCGACGTGATCGAGGTAGTCGTATTCCCTGGCGCGCAGCAGGTCAAACAGCACGCGGTTGACCGGAGTGGGCACTCCGGATTGCTTGCCGAGCTCGATTACCGTACCGGCCAGCATCTCGACTTCAGTCTTGCGCCGCTGTTGGACATCCTGGTGCATCGAGGTCTTGCCGTCCGGAGACAGCCGCTCGAGAATCTCATGCCAGCGCGCGATATCGTCCTCGCGCAGTTCGATCTGCCTCGCATGTGCCACTGCGATCACCTCACGCATAGCCGCATCCATCATTGCACGCGCGTGCGGGTTGGTCTGAAACGCGCGGTAGGGCAGGTCGAGGATTGCCGACGCCTGGTTGATGCCGACGTTGATCATAAACTTCCACCACTGCGTGCGCAGCATGTCGACCGGCGTCTCCCACTTGATGCCGCACGCCGAGAAGAACTCCTGGATGGCGTTGACTTCCGGAGCTACCGGATCGTTGTGCGGGCGGCCGAAATAGATCACGCCGTAGCTGGAGCAGCTGACACGGTTTCCGGTACGTACCGCATCGATACCCAAACTCAGTCCATGGATCACGCGGCGGGCTCCAAAATGCTCTGCGAGGATCTCTTCACTGTCGATTCCGTTCAGTAGCGACAGAATCAGCGTGTGTTCAGCCATGCAGGCCCCGATCTGCTCGACCGCCTCCTGCAGATGGTGATACTTCACCGTCAGCAGAATCAGGTCGGCAACCCCGGCACTGCGTACTGTGTACGTCGGCAGCCGGAACTGCTCGCCATTGACCACCACACCGTCGCGCTCGAGACGCTCGTACCGCTGGCCTTCAGCCAGAAACGCCGCCGAGCCTGGGTGCGCACGGTGGATCACGCTGCCATAGGCGGCCCCGAGTGCGCCGGCGCCGACAATGTATACCGTTTGAACGGGCTTCATAGAATGCCGCTACGATACCGCGCGGCCTGAACCACCGTCAAGTAGTGCGGCGCGGGACTTGAATTCGTACGCACGCGCTGCTATATTCCGCATACATACCTTTACACAAGCGGGTGACGCGTGGACGAGAAGCAATCGGAGGGCGGGATGATACTTCCGCTGGATCTACTGATACAGGAAGACAGCAACATATACGAGGTGACCCGCGCCGCCATGCGCCGTGCGTATCAGCTCAGTGTCACCGGCGATGAAGAGATAGAGCACAACCAGGGCAAGGTGGTATCCACCGCCATTCGGCAGGTGCTCACACGCAAGGTGCAGTATCAGATCGAAGAGTAAGCCCCGGCCGCTCTTCTGCCTTTTTGGTCCCACTGCCTCCGGCAAGACCGAGCTTCTGCTCGATCTGTTCGGCGAAGCCGCGGCCGAAGTCATCAGCGCAGACTCCATGCAGGTCTATCGGGGCATGGATATCGGAACGGCAAAGCCGACGCTGGAAGAGCGTGCCCGGCTGGTGCATCACCTCGTTGATATCAGACAACCGGATGAACCCTATCACGTCGGTGAGTTCGTACAGACTGCCGAAACGCTGATCGACGACATTGTGGCCCGCGGCAGGCTGCCGGTTGTCTCCGGCGGGACCGCTTTCTATATTCGGAGTCTGTTGTGCGGCTTGCCCGAGGCGCCGGCAGCTTCGGCCGATGTTCGCGGGCTGATGCAGGCTCGCCTCGCGCGTGACGGAATCGAAGCGCTGCATCGTGAACTGAACGCCGTGGACCCGCAATCGGCCGCGCGTATCGCTCCCGGTGATCGCTACCGGATCGTCAGGGCGCTGGAGATCTACCACACCGCGGGCGTGCCGCGATCGCGCTTCAAACAGCCGACTTCGCTGCGAGACGACTACCGGGCCGTTATCGTAGCAATCGACCGGCCGCGGGAAGAGCTCTACCGCCGTATCAATCTGCGTGTACGGCGAATGTTCCACCAGGGGCTGGTTGCCGAAGTCGAACGGCTGGTGGCCGACGGGTACGGTGCCACCGACCCGGGACTGCGCGCCATCGGTTACCGCGAGTTTTTTGAGCATCCGCACGTGTCCGTCGAGGGGCCGGCTGCGGCGCGTGACACCGCGGTGCGCGCTTCAATCGAACAGGCGATTGCACGCAACAGCCGCCGCTACGCCAAGCGCCAGTTGACCTTCTTCCGACAAATGCCGGCGGTGCAATGGATAGCCCCTGATGACCGCCACGCGGTCGCGCAACTCGTGCCGCGGCTACCTTGACACCCAATGGAGCTTCCGGTATGGTGAGGCTTCCCGAATAGTCTGTTACGCCCGCTGCGGGCATAGGTAATTGAGTTACAGCAGAGAAGGAGCAGGACAGGTGCCTTGCGGACGCAAACGCAAACGAAAGAAGATCTCGACGCATAAGCGAAAGAAGAAACTCCGAAAGAACCGCCACAAGAAGAAGGGTAAATAGCCTATCTTTCCCCGCCCGAAAGCGTACGGGCGGGGTTTCCGGTTACCGGCCGATTGAAGAGTGCCTCCCGCTGTGGTATTGTAGCCAACAACGGACACGGAAAGTAGCGACGGCAGGTGACCATGTTTACGGTAAGACTTCCTCGAGAACGATCGCTCATCACCGGCGCACGGAGTCTGGTGATGGGAATCCTCAACTGTACTCCCGACTCATTCTACGCCTCCAGCCGGTCTGTTACGGTTGATCAGGCGGTTGCCGCGGCGCGCCGGATGATCGATACCGGCGCAGATATGCTCGATATCGGCGGTGAGTCAAGCCGCCCGGGGAGTGACTACGTGTCCGCCGGGCAGGAAATTGAACGCGTGGTTCCGGTGATATCCGCCGTCAGAGAATTCTCGGACATCCCCATTTCAGTAGATACCCGCAAGCGGGTTGTTGCCGAGGCCGCGGTTGCCGCCGGGGCCGACCTCATAAACGATATTTCGGCGCTGCGCGATGATCCCGAGCTGGCCGCCTTTGCTGCCGATCGCGAACTGCCGGTCATTCTGATGCACATGCGCGGAACGCCGCGCACCATGCAGCTGAACCCGTGCTATGAGGACACGCTGGGCGAGATCTGCGCGGAGCTGCGGCAGTTTGCGTATGCGGCGCAGCAGTCCGGGATCGCGCGCGCGCAGATCCTGCTCGATCCGGGGATAGGGTTCGGCAAGCGGCTGCAGGACAATCTGGCGATACTGCGCGGCATTGCGGAACTGCGCGAGCTCGGTTATCCGCTGGTGATCGGCGCCTCGCGCAAGTCGTTCATTGGGGCTCTGACGGACGCCGGTGCGCCGAGACCTCCCGAAGAGCGCCTGGCCGGCTCACTGGCGGTACACGCGATAGCGGCTCAGGCCGGCGCCGATATACTGCGGGTACACGATGTCCCCGAAACCGTGGACGTCCTGCGCGTGCTCGCGGAGCTGACCTTGTCCGAGGTGGGCGTTTCGTGAACTGGTTGCTAAACGTCTGGTTCTTGCGCGACCTGCTGCTGCCGGCCCTCGATATCATCATCCTGGCCTTCATCATCTACAAGGGCTACCAGATCCTGGTGCAGACTCGCGCGGTGCAGCTGGTCAAGGGCGCCCTGTTCGTGGCGCTGACCTACGCGGTGGCGTTCTTCCTCAACCTGCGTACCCTGCTGTGGATCCTCAACACGTTGGCTCCCAGCCTTGTGATCGGCCTCGCGATCATCTTTCAGCCCGAACTGCGCAAGATCTTCACGCGCATCGGGCAGGGCCGACTGCTCGAGTTTTCGGGTGGCTCGCGTTCGTTTGCACTGGATGCGGTGATCAAGTCTGTCGAGGCGCTCTCGTACCGCCGCCGCGGGGCGCTGATTGTCTTCGCGCGCAGCGTCGGACAGAAGACCGTCATCGAAAGCGGCACGCGTATCGACGGCGAATTGACGTCTGAGCTGCTGTTGACCATCTTTGCCTACGACACAGCGTTGCACGACGGCGCGGTAGTCGTCGAGGACGGAAAGGTCGCCGCCGCGGGCTGTTTCCTGCCGCTCTCCGAACAGCTCGATGTGCGCCGTAGCTTCGGTACCCGCCATCGCGCCGCGCTCGGGCTGGCCGAGGAGAGTGACGCGGTCGTACTGGTGGTGTCGGAGGAGACCGGGGCGCTGTCGCTGGCGTACGAGGCTAACCTCTATTATGACATGGACATCGGGGAGGTCCAGAAGAAGCTGATTCAACTGCTGCAGCCGGTCGATAGCAGTGGCATCCAGGAAGAGGTGGTCGCGTTTGAAGACTAACGTTTCCATTCATCGGCTGCTGAATAACTGGCCGGCCAAAGTGTTGTCGCTTGCCGCAGCGGTATTGCTGGTGGTTTTCAACAATGTCTCGCGGCTGGAAGAGCGCTTCTTCAGCGTTCCACTGCAGCTGGTTCTGCCGTCCGATCATGTTCCGGCGGCGCCCTACCCGCAGCGCGTCCGCATAACGCTGCGCGGCGATGGTGACGACATCTTCCGCGTGCTGGAAGACGACGTGCGCGCGTTTGTCGATCTGAGCGCTCACGCTAACGACGGCGTCTACCGGGCGGCGGTTCAGGTGGAGAAGCGCGGCAGTGCGCTGGATGTTGAGCCGCTGGAGATCCGCGTCGAGCCGACCGAGATTTCGGTTGCACTGGAAGAACGCAAACGACGCAGTGTGGAGGTGCTGCCTGCCCTGAGCGGATTTCCCCCGCCCGGATTCCAGTTGGGACAGTATCAACTGTCACCGTCTACGGTCGAGATCCAGGGACCTCGCAGCCGGGTTGAGGAGGTGTACTCCATTGAAACCGAGGACATCGAGCTGAGCGGGCGCAGTGCGGACTTCTCGGTACGCGTGCGCCTGGTGCGGCCCGATCCTCTGGTGCAGATCATCGGCGGTGACGTTATAGAGTTCCGCGGCGTCATCGAAGAGGCGGTGGTGCTTCAGACCTTTGAACCGGTAGAGACGGTACTGCTGGGGTTACCTGCCGGTCTGACCCTTGCCTCCTCGTTGCCAAGCGGCTCGGTACGGGTGCAGGGGCGCCAGTTCGACCTTGAGCAGATTCAGCGCGGACAGGTACAGCTGGTGGCCGATGCAGCTGCGGTAACCGCTGCGGGTAGCTACCAGTTGGCGGTGCGCCCCGATGTTCCGCGCGGCTTGCTGGTGCTGCGCTACGAGCCGTCGCAGATCGAGGTCGAGGTAGTGGAGGATCAATGATACGCGGAATCGGCATAGACGTGGTACAGGTTTCGCGGATGCGTACCTGGGTCGGCCGGCCGGAACTGCTGCAGCGGTTCTTTCATCCCAGCGAAGTGAAGTCCGTCATGAAGCGCGGCGATGCATCGGTGCTGTCACTTTCGGCTCGGTTCGCCGCCAAAGAGGCATTCGGCAAGGCGCTCGGCACCGGGTTGCGTAACCTCTCGCTGCGAGATGTCTACGTCTCCAATGACAGACTTGGAAAGCCGACGCTTCACGTGGAGGGCAGTGCGCGCGAGGCTCTCGAGCGCATCGGCGGCAGCCGGGTATTCATCTCTCTGACGCACGAGCAGGACAACGCCATTGCAATGATTGTCATAGAAGGCGACGATTGAGCCGGAGGGCCAGGCTATGCAGAATGAGAGTACCGGCGTCAGCTTCTTTTCCAGGACACCAACCGAGTGTCCGGTGTGTGAGACAAAGTTCTATCGGGAGGAAATGCGCACCGGGCGCGGACGGCTGATAGCCGGTAATCTGACGCGCGAGCTGCGACGTACCTATGAACCGTCAAAGAAGTACGGCGCCGTTCATCCGCTGGTATACCCGGTGACGGTCTGCCCGGCGTGCTACTACGCCGCCTACGCGCAGGATTTCGGTTCGGTGCCGGAACACACGCGGCGCAGCCTGTCTGATGCTGCCGAGGGGCGTGTTGCTACTGTAGGGCAAATACTCGACAACATCGATTTCACGCGTGCCCGCGGGCTCAAGGAAGGACTCGCAGGCTACTTCCTGGCGGCCGTGTGCTACGATCAGTTTCCCAGGGAATTCGGGCCGACCGTCAAGCAGGGGCTGAGCTGTATGCGCGCGGCCTGGATCTGCAATGACCTGCACGCCGCGGAACCGGGGGAGAACTACGACAGACTGGCGTACCTGTTCTACCGCAAGGCGCGTTTCTTCTACGCCCTGGCGGTGGAGCAGGAGCAGAACGGCACGCAGAGTATTCCCAACGGGTTCCACCTCGGGCCCGATCTTGACAAGAACTACGGTTACGACGGCATTCTCTACATTGCCGGACTGCTCGACTGGCTCTACGGTCCGCGCAAAGACAAGCAGAAGCGGCGTCTCGGGCTGGAACGTTCCAAGCGCACCGTTGCCAGGATCTTCGGCATGGGCCGCGCCTCCAGGGACAAACCGGCTGCAATTCTGGACAACGCGCGCGAAGTCTACGAAGAAATCGCCCATGAACTCGGGCTCGAAAACCTCGACCCGGAAAAGGACGATGGGTAGACGCACTATTCTGCTCGATCTGGCGTACGACGGTACCGACTTCTGCGGCTGGCAGGTACAGCGCAGCGACCGTACCGTTCAAGGTGAGCTCGAGCGCGCTCTGGCCGAACTGCACGGGCAGCGCGTGGTTCTGCACGCCGCCGGCCGTACCGACAGCGGTGTTCACGCCACCGAGCAACGCGCGCACTTTCACACCAGTATGGATTCAGTTCCTTCTGAGCGCTTCCGCGATGCAATCAACAGTAAGCTGCCGCTTGACGTGCGCGTGCTGCGCAGTCGCCGGGTAGCGGATGAGTTTCACGCACGATACGACGCCGTACTGCGCACCTACCACTACCATCTGCTGGTGTCGCCGGTTCAGCTGCCGCGCTACCGCAACTACTGCCATCGTATAAGCCGCCGTCCCGACATGGCAACGCTCAACCGGCTTGCCGCACAGCTGATCGGTGAGCACGACTTCTCGTCGCTGGGGCTGCCTCCCGGGGACGGAGGCCACGCCCGCCGGCGGGTTGAGGCGGCGGCGTTCGTGTCGCGGCCGCCGTTCATCGTCTTTCAGATCTCGGCCAATGCGTTCCTGTGGAAGATGGTGCGCACAATTGTGGCTACGATACTGGCGTGCGAGTCTTGCGGTGAGGACGCCTTTGTGGATATCCTGCAGGCACGTGATCGCAGCCGGGCACAACTGGCTGCACCGGGTCGGGGACTCTTTCTGCACAAGGTTCGCTATCATGAATCGTTCGCAATCGACTGAACTGAACGCCATCATCGAACTCTTCGGCGATTACCTGGAGGCCGGTTACCGCCGCCAGCCGACGTCCGACGCGGCCGGCGCACCTGCCGCGCCCGGCCCATCCGCCGGTGATCGCCGGCCCGCCGCGGCTGCGGGCACCGGGGAAGCTACCGAGGATCGCGCCGCCGGGCTCAAGCTCCTCGAGCAGAGTGTACGAGCCTGTACGCTCTGTGCGTTGCACCAGGGGCGGATGCACGCCGTGCCGGGCGTCGGCGTACTTGATCCGCTGGTGATGGTGATTGGTGAGGGGCCGGGAGCCGAAGAGGACGCCAAAGGTGAACCGTTTGTGGGGGCGGCGGGACGCTACCTGGACAAGTGGCTGGCGGCCGTTGATCTTTCGCGCCGCAGTAACGTGTACATCACCAACATCGTGAAATGCCGGCCGCCCAACAACCGTGACCCGCTGCCGAACGAGAGTCAGGCTTGCGCCGGCTATCTGGCTCGCCAGATCGAGCTGGTGCGGCCGCGCGTCATTCTGAGTGTCGGCCGGGTGGCAACGCAACTGCTGCTGGAAAGCCAGGACGGCATCGGTAAACTGCGCGGGGGCGACTGGGTCTACCGCGACATCCCGGTTGTGCCGACCTATCATCCCAGCGCTGTCCTGCGCAACGACCAGTGGCGCCGGCCGGTCTGGGAGGACCTCAAGCGGCTGCGGCGGTTGCTCGACGGCACCTGATGAGTGAGTATATTGACCTGGCTTTCAACCTGCCGCTGGGCGGCAGCTTCACCTACCTTGCCCCCGCACGGCAGTGTGCGGTCGGCTGCCGTGTGGTTGCGCCGTTTGGCCGTCGCTCGCTGGCAGGGTTTGTGGTCGGGCAGCGCCGGCACCCGCCGCGGGTGCTGGTCGACCCGGACGCCATAAAGCCGATCACGCGCATCATCGACGCCGAACCGCTTTTTGACGAGCGTTACCTCGATCTGGCGCGCTGGGTCGCAAAGCTCTACCTGTGCTCGCTGGGCGAGGCGCTGGCGGCGATGCTTCCCGGCGGGCGGCGCGACAGCGAGTTGCCGGCGCTGCCGGCCGAGGAGCTGGTGGACAGCGCCGCGCTGGACCTGTCGGATGAGCAGATCGAGGCGGTGCAGGCCATCGACTCGGCTGCCGGCGGCCTCTTCTACCTCTACGGCCTTACCGGTTCGGGCAAGACCGAGGTCTTTCTGCAGGCGGCCGAACGGATCGTGCAACGAGGCGACGGTGTAATCTACCTGGTTCCCGAGATTGCGCTGACCCATCAGCTGGCCGAGAGCGTTCAGGCGCGCTTTGGCCCGGTTACCGCTGTGCTGCACTCACGTCTGACACCATCGCAGCGGCTGAAGGAGTGGAAGCGCATCCGCCGCGGCGAGGCGCTGGTGGTAGTCGGCGCTCGCAGCGCGGTGTTCGCGCCGCTTCCGCGGCTGGGAATGATCGTGCTCGACGAGGAACACGAAGGCTCGTACAAATCAAGCTCTACACCGCGCTATCACGCGCGTCAGATTGCCATGAAGCGGTGCGCCGACCAGCAGGCGCGGCTGGTTATGGGCAGTGCAACCCCGTCGGTCGAAGCGTGGCGCCTGATGCAACAGCAGCGAATCAGGCGTCTGACGCTCTCACGCCGTCTGGCCGGCGGCTCGATGCCCGTAATTGAGGTTGTCGACCTCAAGGCGGTCAACAGTACGCTGTCACGCGAGCTGACCGCGGCAATCGAACGGACCCACCGCAACGGCCACCAGACGATTCTGTTTCTCAACCGGCGCGGATTTGCCTACCTCTTCTTCTGCCGCAGTTGCGGGTATACCATGCGCTGCGCGCGCTGTTCGGTGTCGCTTACGTTTCACCAGGGCCGCAACGCAATGGTCTGCCACTACTGCGGTTACCGGACGCGTCCGGTGGCGGTCTGCCCGGATTGCGGCTCGCTGGACGTGGGGTATGCGGGTTTTGGAACCGAGAAGGTCGAAGAGGACGTGCGGCGGCGCTTTCCGGCGTTGAAGATAGCGCGGATTGATGCCGACAGCGTCAGAAAGCGCGGTCTGCTGGAGCAGGCGCTGAGCGAGTTCCGCTCCGGGGCGATCGATATTCTGCTTGGCACGCAGATGGTTGCCAAGGGGCTGAACTTTCCCGGAGTGCGGCTGGTAGGGATCATTCACGCTGACACCGGGCTGGCGTTGCCCGATTTCCGCGCCGCCGAGCGCACGTTCAGTCTGATTGTTCAGGTTGCCGGTCGTGCCGGGCGCTTCAGCCCCGACGGGCACGTTATCGTTCAGACCCTGCGGCCCGGTCACGATGCGATTCGCCGCGCTGCGGCCGGCGACATGGAGGGCTTCTACGAGGCCGAAATGAAGGTTCGCGAGCAGCTGGCTTTTCCGCCGTTCTCGCGGATTATCCGCCTGGTGCTGCGCGGCAGAAGCCGCGGCCGGGTGGAGGAGGCCGCGCAGTCCCTGGCCGTGAGCCTGCGGCCGCGGATTGCTTCCGGTGCCGAGGTGCTCGGGCCGGCCGAATGCCCGTTGGGCGTGATCTCGGGTAACCATCGCTACCAGGTCATCTGCCGCCTGAACGCCTTTGATGCCGGACACGCGGCCGTGCGCGACGTTCTAAAACGCTTCACGCCGCCGCCGGGCGTCTACGTCGAAATCGATGTCGATCCCGTGCATTTATTGTGATTTCGAATTACACTAGATTGGCAAAGCAATTGCATAGAGGTGAAGGAAGGAATAGCTCCGTGAGACCACGTTCATCCCGCCGGGTCCCGCGCGCGCCGGCGTTTGTGCTGCTCGCCGTGGCGGCGTTGCTGCTGGGGGGGCGCTGCGCGTCATTCGACGAGTTTCTCGATGAGGTCGGCGCTCGGCGCGGGCTCGATGAACATACAATTGTCGCCGGTCTGATAGAGGCGCTGGAAGTCGGCAGTCGCAACAGCGCTGCACGCGGCTCGGCCGTTGACGGGTTCTTCGGCAACGCGCTGATCCGCATCGGATTGCCGCAGGAGCTCAGTGAAGTCGACCGCCGGCTGCGCCAGATCGGATTGAGCCGTCAGATGGACGATTTTACGCTGCGGATGAACCGCGCCGCCGAGGCAGCCGCCGGTGAGGCGACCGATGTACTGTTGCGCGCCGTGCAGGCAATGAGCTTCGAGGATGCGCGAGCGATTCTGGCCGGTCCCGACGACGCGGCAACACGGTACTTCGAGCGCACTACGCGCCGGGAACTGTCGCAGCGCTTTGAGCCGATTGTGGTACAGGCAATGGACCAGACCGGGCTGGCCCAACTGTCCCGCTTTGTGATTGACCGCTATAACCGGTTGCCGCTTGTCGAGCCGGCTGAGTTTGATATTGACGCGTACGTGGTCGATGCGACGCTCGATGGACTCTTTGTGCTGATAGCCGAAGAGGAGCTCGCAATTCGAACGGATCCTGCCGCGCGGGTAACCGATCTGCTGCGGCGTGTCTTTGCGGAGCAGTGAGCAGTGAGAATCCGGTTGAAAGTAGTTCTGGTGGTGCTGCCGATAGTGGTGGTGGCGGTGGCGATGGTGGGGCTCAGTTCGTTCCTCAGCGCGACCACCGGAATCACGCGCATTGCTCATGAGTTCCTCGATTTCAAGACACTCGAACTGGAGCGGCACGCGCTGAGCCAGTGGCAGTTGCTGCTCGACAACGAGCTGGCCGACGTCCCCGAGATGGTCGAAGCCACCAAGTTCGGCGTTGAAAGCTACGCGCGCGGCATGCTGCGCAGCGAGACCGAGGCGGTCTACGCTTTTGACCCGCACGCAGAGCTGGTGATGGCCACCGGACAGGTCGATCTGCTGGCGGGAGAGCGCGATGCGCTGCGGCAGCTGGTCGAGAGCCGCACGACCGAGTTGGTAACGCCCGCGCTGGGCGGCGTGCAGCGCGTGGCCAAGGGTTTTTACTTTGCGCCCTACGACTGGTACATCCTGCACAGCGAGCACTACGACGTGTTCTATCGCGACGTTCGGCGCATAACCTATCAGACGGTTGTGATCCTGGCGCTCTCTATTGTGCTGTCGGTGCTCTTTCTGGTGCTGTTTGCCGGAACTCTGACGCGGCCGTTGCGCAGCGTGGTGACTTCCATGCGCAGGATCATCGCTTCCAACGATCTCAGCGAGCGGGTGCCGGTGCAGTATCGCGATGAGACCGGCGAGCTGGCACACACCTTCAATATCATGACCGAGGAGCTCGACCGCGCCTACGCGCAGATCAAGTCCTACGCGCTGCAGGCGGTGGTAGCGCGCAAGAAGGAGACCAAGATCCGCAACATCTTCCAGAAGTACGTGCCGCAGGAGCTGATCGACCGCTTCTTCGAGAATCCCGAATCGATGCTGGTGGGCGAGAACCGTGTACTGTCGGTGCTTTTCTCGGACATCCGCTCGTTCACGTCGATCTCCGAAGCAATGAACCCCGATGACCTGGTGCAGGCGCTCAACAACTACTTCTCGGTGATGGTCGACATCATCATGAGCCACAACGGCATTATCGACAAGTACATCGGAGACGCCATCATGGCGTTTTTTGGTGCGCCGGTGAAACGCGAAGACGACGCCTACCACTCGGTCGTGGCCGGCCTCGAGATGTGCCGCGGGCTGGAATCGTTCAACCGGCAGCAACGCGCAGCCGGGCGGCCGGAGTTCCAGATCGGCGTCGGGATTAACTATGGCGTAGTGACCGTGGGCAACATCGGCACCGACAAGAAGATGGACTACACCGTGATCGGAGATATGGTCAACCTGGCCTCGCGGCTGGAGGGCCTTACCAAGCACTACCGTGTGCCGATCCTGATCTCTCAGTCGCTGCAGCAGAGGATCGACGGACGGTTGCCGACGCGCCTGCTGGATATGGTGGCGGTCAAAGGAAAGGCGTTTGGCGCACGGATCTATACCGCGGCGCTCGAACTCGATCAGACCCAGCGGCGCGTCTGGGAGCGTCACAACGAGGCCATGGAGCTCTACCTCAAGGCCGATTTCACCGCGGCGTCGGAGATCCTCACCGAAGTGCTGCACATCGCACCGCAGGACGAGGCCGCGCGTCGAATTCTCGATCGCGCCGAGCGCTACAGCAATAAACCACCGCCGTCCGGCTGGCAAGGCGTCGAGGTGATGGAGAGTAAATGAGTCGAAGCCGCACAGCGAGAGGCTTTTGGATCACGCTTGTGGTCATCTGTGCTCTTACTCTGTCGGTTCCGGCGCAGGCCGCCGCACAGGATGCAGCGCTCCGGATCGCGGTCGGCTGGCCGCGCACCGCCGACGATCAGCCCAACCGGCGCCTGGAAACGCTGCTGCAGAATTCAATTATCAGCGAGTTGCGGGCTCTCGGCTTTGTCGTGGCCGGCGTGGCAGCCGCCGCTGATCCGCCGGTCGCACCCGGTGACCGTCCGGATGAGCACCCCGACATGCATCTGGATGTGCTCTACGCGGCGGGCCCCGTTCGTCTGACGCTGGTGCTGAGCGTAACCGAAACAGTTTCGGACGGCGTGGTTGCCGGCGGCAGCTGGACGGGCACAATGGACCTGGCGCTGATCAACGTCGTGCGCCAGGCAGCCGACGAAATAGCGCATCAGATTCGGTCTGCCGCCGCTGTCTCCGAGCCCTATCCGCAACCGCCGCGCGTGCTGCAGCAGTTGCGGTTGCGCTCGGTCAATGAAGGGATGACCGTCTATCTGTCCGATGAGGTACAGCTGGGCGTAATTGAGGACGGCATGCTGGATGTGCCGTTTATTCCGGTACTGCTGGGGTCGCAGCTCCAGGTTCGTAAGCAGCTGGCCGGGTACCACGACCAGACCGAGACACTTGAGATAACCGCCGAGCGCCTCGATGTGCAGCTCTCCCCGTTGCGGCCGCAGGTCGGCTGGGAAATGAGCCTGTCGTGGATGCCTCAGCGCTGGGCGGGCGCCGCCGTTGGACTGCGGCGTTATCTGGTGCCGGAACGCTTCTACGCGCAGAGCACCAGTCAGCTGAGTACGCGTTACCGTTTTGCCGCGGGTTCGCGTGGCTCGGGCGTATTGGACACGCGGCTTTCGCTGGGCGGCTACCCGATTGCCGTGCGCGGCGGCTTCTCCCTGGGAGCCTCAACCGGGGTTGGCGTGACCCTCTCGCTTCTGGCAGGCGAGGGGACGGCCTACCTGTTTGCCGACCCGTACCTGAACGTCGTATCGCTTTCGGCCAAGTGGCAGTTTGAACGCCTGGCACCCTTCATCCAGTGGGATCTGGTGCACTACGGTGAAGCCGGGACCGGTTACCTGCTGAGCGGCGCGTACGAATACATCTCTGCGGGAGTACTGTTGCCATGGCAACCATGAAAGCGCTGGCGGCAGGGCTGCTGCCGCTGCTGCTGGGCGCCTGCCAGCTGTTCATCGATCCGGCCGCGCCGCCGTTTGATGACCGGCTTGTGCTGACGCGCCTGGTAGACGATATCTTTGGTGACCTGCGGGACGAAACGGAGATGACGGTGCTCGACAACGGCAGCCGCCATTTTCTGCTGGTGCGCGGCCGCGATCGCCACGGCCAGCAACGCACCGTGGCCTTCGACAGCCGCCTGCGGGTGCGCATGAACCGCCTGCACCTGTGGGATCAAGACTCCGCGTTTGCAGACCTGAACGGGGACTTTGTAGTTGGTCATAGCCTGTTCTCGGGCTCGGACTTCCGGCTGCTGAGCGACAATGTCTACGGCGACCCGCCGCCGGAGCCGCCGGAGTTTCCCGCCACCGGCATTCAGACTGCCGCAGGGACCGTGATTGTGCGGGTGGACAGTAACGTGCTTCAAGCGGGGCCGCTGTACGCAGCCGATTGGAGCGTTATCAGCACTGAGATACGGAACATCCCGCTCAACGCCGATCCGGCCGGCGGCTTCGAGTGGCGATCGGCGCGGCACGATCCGGG
The DNA here is from genome assembly GCA_007693945.1 of Spirochaetaceae bacterium. Classification (GTDB taxonomy): domain Bacteria; phylum Spirochaetota; class Spirochaetia; order DSM-27196; family PWMO01; genus PWMO01. The sequence continues at coordinate 7,579 of RECP01000081.1, read as the reverse complement.
TCGCGGACGCTCCGGCCTGGTGTTGTGGAACAGCGAGATAAAGCGCACATTCGTGATCGAGATCAGCGCGCAAGCCGCAGCTGAGATGCAGGACGGCAGTTTCCCCGGCGGCGCACACGTCACCGATGAGCTGCCGCATCTGATCATCTCGACCAACGAACACAGCCCGGTGTTCTATACGCGCCGCGGCGTGGTGGTGCTGCACGACCGGCGCGAACACCGGGTGTACCATAGAGCTACCGGGAGACGGATCGCAACCTACGAATACGGCAACGGGGGTGACTTTTCGTTTGCCTACAGCCCCGACGGCAAATGGGTCTATTCGATGGACCATTCGCGGCGCAGGCTCTATAAGGCGCGCACATGGTGGTAAGCTATCGCATGAGGAACAACCGGCTGCTGCTGCTCTGTGTGACGTTGCTGCTGTGCGCTGTGGTGCTGCCGGCGCGAGGACAGCGGCAACCCGCGCCGGTCCGCCCCGGCGAAATGCCCGCCGCCGAAGGTTTTGCGGTGCCGCTGCTGTTTGTCTTCTCGTATAGCGGTGACCTGCTTGATCCGGCGGCCCTTGACGTTATGCGCCGCTCGGCAGCCGCGGCGCTGGCGGCGCGCGTGCCGTCGGTACGGCTGCTGATTGACAACGCGGTCGCCGATCAGAGCCGCGGCCGGGCGCTGGCTCGGGATGCCGTTGGCTGGATCGAGTTATCCCTGACTGAAGAGCAGAGTCAGACCCGCATCAGAGCCGCCGCATACGCCGTGACTGCCACGGCGCCGGTGTTCGAAATCAGCTATCGTGAACCACCGGGTTTGGCCGGGCCCGGCCTGCGCCGGGCCTGGGAGCCGGCGGCGGCCGAGTTTGAGCGTACCTACGGAGAGCTGATCATGGTGGCTCTGGGCGACGTGCGCTTCACGACGGTTACACTGCAGGCTGTCCCCGGTACCCGCATCAGCGGACTGGACGATGCCGATCATACGGTACCGCAATCGGGCCTTCTGCAGTTGCGGTTGCCGGCACCACTGGTTTACAGCCTGGAGGCACGCGCGGAAGGTCACTACCCGTTGCAGCGGACAATACTGGTAGGTGAGGACGAGCTGCAGGTTGTGCTTGATCAGCGCACGCGGTCGGCCTACAGCTGGGATCTGGGTCTGGCAAACGCGGCGTACCCGTCGCTGGAAGTTGCGCGCCGGCTGTCGGGAGATTACGCTTTCGTGCGCGCCGGACTGACCACCTACCTGATCGGGATCGTGCCGCTGCTGGATACGGACGATCGATCGCCGGAAGACGAGAACCGGCTGTTCATACGCGAAGACGCGACGCAGTTCAATCTGCAGTTTGGAACCTATCTGCACTCGGCGTACGGTCCGCTGCGGGGCTATCTGGCCGCCGGCGGCCTGTGGCGCATGATTCATACGCGCGGCTTCTGGGGCGGGGATCCGGTTGCGTCGTGGGGTGTGCTGTCGACCCTCGGGGTGGAGAGCCACCCCGCAGAGCGCTGGCGTCTGTTCTTCGAGTGGCAACCCGCACTCTATCGTACCGACTATCCTGAGATTCTGATGCAGCGCCTGCCGGGTCCCGTGCATGTCCGCGGTGAGCGCCACCGCGCCGAAGGCGATGCGTTTGTCACCGTGGACACTGCGGGCTCGTGGGTAGCATCCCTGGGGTCGTTCCGGCTGGGAGTCCGCTGGCAGCCCTGACAAAACGTATGCCGTCCGGACCGGGCCGGCGCGGATCAGAAGCACAGCACGCCGGTTGTCCCGGCAGTTGGGGTCAGGAGTTCGAGACCAGTACAAACAGCTCGTCGAGGAACTCAGAGAGTTCCGGATCGCTGGTCCGGCTGCGCTCCCGCAGCAGGTAGTCGCGCCGGGCGGCGGCATCACCGTATCCGGCCAGCGTGTAGACGATCTCCATAGTGTCCAGGATCGCGGCACGCCGCCCGGTGGCTTGAAACGCCTGATCGTAGCGCCGGATACGTTCGGCCAGGTCGGGAAACAGTGCCTGTACGTCATCTGAACCCAGAAACGAATCCAGCAGCAGTTTGCCCTCGATCAGCGCCAGGGGATCCTCCGCCGTGCCGACTATGCGGTCCTCATTGCTGCGAAACCGCTGATATGCGGCTCGCACATCGTTCAGCTCTCTTTCAAGCCGGCGTAGCCGTTCGAGCTCAGCCAGCAGACCCGGGTCCGGTCCGGCGGGCGGTTGTGCGGGTGTCTGCCGGGTGACGTCCGGGTCGGGTGCCACGGGCGCTGCCGGAGCTGCTTCAGCAGCCCGCAGGGCGGCCAGTGCCTGGTCACGACTCTGCTCGGAGGTCTCCAGCTGCCGCTCAAGCGCGGCTATCTCCCGGCGATATTCAGCCGCCCGGCGCTGGTGTTGGGCATCGAGTTCGGCCAGGCGTGCCTGCATCAGCGATTCGACTTCGCCGCGTGTCCGGCTCTCCATGCGCTCCAGTTCACGGCTGAACTGCGCGCTGAGTTCCTGTTCCGCCACGGCCGCGGCGGCACTGGCGATCTGCGACATGATAGCCGCAGCGGTTGCGGGAAGGCCGGTAGCTTCCGCCACCGCCTGCTCGTAGAGCGCCACGGCCCGATCCGGTCTGCCGGCCGTGAGGGCTTCTTCAGCTTCGGCGATGCGGGAAGTAACCAGGGCACGGCGAACCTCCTCGGCGCGTTCCTGACCGCGCCCGGCCAGGAACTGCTGCAGTGACGATCCGCGCGGCAGCAGTGCGAACGCCTCGGCAGCCAGCATTTCAGCCGACTGCTGATCACCCGTTTCGCGCGCCTGCTCGGCTGCCTGTAGCAACTGCGTTATCTCGCCCAGCCGCTGTGCGCGCGCCAGCAGATCATCGGCCGATCGCTGACCGGCTTCGACCTGCGGTTCCACCAGTCGCGCCAGTGACTCCAGAACGTAGAGCTCCGTCTGGCGGCGAGCCTGCATCATCGGCAGCGCGCGGATACCGTCCTGATCGAGGAAGGCACGGAACTGGTCGATTATCCGCGAAGCCGCAGCGTAATCCGCTTCGGCTATGGCGGCACGGATCTGTTCGTAGAAGCCGCTGAGCTGGGTCTGTACCAACGCTTCGCGTTCGTGCAGCTGCTCGAGTTCGGCAAGCTGACGCTGTGCCGCCGCAACCTGTTCACTCTGGCGCGCAATGCGCTCTTCGTAACGGGTGCGCAGCTCGGTCTCACGGCGTCGCACGTCCTCGAGCAGGGCGCTGCGTTCGCGCTGTGTTTGCTCCAGGCTGCGCGACAACTCGACTTCAAGCAGCGCCAGTGCCCGGGCGTTTTCCTGTTGTTCACGCTCGAGTTCTGCGCGGTAGGCTTCAACCTGGGCCCGCAGTTGGGCGATACGGCGCCGTTCGAAGTCGCGCAGCAGACGTTCGATCTCTTCGTCCGACAGGCCCTCCTGTATCAGCCGCTGCCGTTCAGCCTCGATCTCCTCGTCGAGCTGAATGCGCAGCTCACGCTCCAGCTGGCGCACGCGCTCGTCAATGTCGCTCTCGATTGCCGTACGCTCGCTCTGTACCGCCGCAAGCTGAGCCTGTATTTCGGAGATCTGCTGTTCTTTCTGCTGCAGTTGCTGCTCGCTCTGGCGCCGCAGCTCGCTTATCAACCGACTCTCGGCAGTCACTGCGATTCCACCGCCGGCGCGTACTGTCTGGTCCTCCCGGCGGTGAAGATGCAGCAGTGCCAGCACTCCGGCCGTCAGCACTGCAACTGCGATCAGGTTCACCAGCAACGGAAAGCGTGCTCCGGCACGCGCGGTGCGGATCATGAACGTCTCGGGGGTCACCATGATCTTATTGCCGGCCGCGATGCGGTCAATCTCCGACAGGATCTCCCGTTTCTCCTGCTCCGGGAGCGAATCGGTATCTTTGGCATCACGATCAGACGCGCGGTCCGCGTCGCTACCGCGCATGCTTCGGGCACGTTGCAGAAAACCTGACATAGCACTTTCATTATAGAACGTTGGCCGCCGATTTACCAATCTTGACCTCATACCCGGAGCGGCGGTACCATGAGGCAGATATGCTGGAAATTGTTACTATACCGGCTGATGTTCTCTATCAGAAAGCGCAGCCCATACGCGAAGTCAACGCCTCGATAGTCGAGCTCGCCGACAACATGATAGACGCCATGCACGCTGCGCAGGGAATCGGGCTCGCAGCACCGCAGGTGGACGTTCCGCTGCGGCTTTTTGTGATCCGCGTGGTTGACGATGAGCCGCGACTGTTCATCAACCCCGAGATTATCGGGACGTCGGTGGAAACGGTCAGGATGGAGGAGGGATGCCTGAGCATTCCCGGTCTGTACGCCGACGTGGTGCGGCCGCGCGCAGTTGAAGTGCAGGCCTACAACCGGCGCGGGAGGCCGTTTACGCTGCAGGCCGAAGGCTTGCTGGCGCGCGTGATACAGCACGAACTCGACCATCTCAACGGGGTGCTGTTCCTCGATCACCTTGCCGAACGCAAGCGCGAGCGCATGCTGCGCAACTACGACGCTGCCCAGTACGCGCAATCGTGAGGCGGTGATTTCGGGATGAGAATCCTCTTTGCCGGTACGCCTCAGATTGCCGTGCCTTCGCTGCAACGGCTTCATCAAAGCTTCGAGGTAGCAGCCGTGCTCACCGCACCCGACGCCCCGTCGGGCCGCGGCCGGACACCGCAGCCTTCGGCGGTCAAACTGTGTGCCGTTGAACGCGGGCTGCCTGTGCTGCAGCCTGCGCGCCTCGATGCCGAAGCGCGCGAGCAGGTAGCAAAGCGGCGTCCGGATCTGCTGGCCTGTGTGGCGTACGGCAGAATCTTCGGGGCGCGTTTTCTGGATCTGTTTGCGCACGGTGGGGTGAACCTTCATCCGTCGCTGCTCCCGCGCCATCGGGGCCCGTCGCCGATCCCGGCCGCCATCCTGGCCGGAGACCGGGAGACCGGGATCACGGTACAGCGACTGGCATTGGAGATGGACGCCGGTGATATTCTGCGCCAGATTCGATTCCCGCTCGACGGCAGTGAGACTACCGGATCGCTCAGCGATTGTGTTGCGCTCGAGGGGGCACGGCTGCTCACCGCCACGCTGCGCGATCTGCAGCTCGGCGCAATTGAACCGCGACCGCAGGACCATTCCCGGGCCACCTACTGCAGGCTGATAGCCGCGGACGACGGTCTGATCGACTGGAACACTCCCGTGATGCACATCGAACGTATGGTGCGCGCCTACAATCCGTGGCCGGGAGCCTACAGTTTCTTGAACGGTACGCGGCTGACCATCCATGAAGCACGCGCAGGGGAGCGCGGCAGCGGGGGGCTGGCGGCCGGTACGGTGGTCGCGGTAGACAAGCGGAGCGGAATTCTGATACAAACGGGAGATGGCCTGCTTGCCGTACGTCGGCTGCAGCTGCAATCGAGAAAACCGATGGACTGGAACAGTTTTGCCAACGGCCATCGAGGCGTCGTCGGTAGCGTTTTGGGAGGAAGTCCGCACTGATGAACCGTCTTTCTGAATGGATGCACCGATCCAGATCGCAACGTCCGGAAGGTGAAGAGTCGCGCTACTTCAAGACGCTGCTCTTTTCGCTGGTTGGCATCATTCTTCTGATGGTGATAGCCGCGCTCACCGCCTTTCTGCTCTCGCTGCGCGGTCCCGATCAGACTCTGGTGCCCGAAGTGCGGCGAATGGATCTCGCGGAAGCTCTGTTGGAGCTGCAGGATCGCGAACTCTACCCGCAGATTCAGATGCGCGTGTTCTCCGATCCGGCTCTGCGCGGCAAAGTGGTCGAACAGGATCCTACGCCCGGCACGGTGGTACGCGCCGGTAAACGCGTGTCGCTGGTGGTAAGCCAGGGGCCGGTGGTGGATCGAGTCGATGACTTTGTCGGGCGTAACCTGAACGAAGTGCGCGCCGAGCTTCAGATGCTGTTTACTACCTTCGATGCGGTTATCCAGATCGGGTCGGTTAGCTATGTCTTTGACCGGAGTGACCCGGGAACCATACTGGAGCAGAGTCCCGAACCGGGAACCGAGATAACCGACGTAACCGAGCTCGATCTGATAGTCAGTCGCGGCCCCGACGTGGAACGTGCGCAGCTGGCGTCCTACGTTGGACTGCACTACGAAGAGGCAATTGCACGGCTGGCTGCAGAGAACCGACCCTTTGTGTTCGGCGTGTCGCAAACCGCGGAAGCTGCCGCCGGCGGTACAGTGGTTGGGCAGGATCCGGCTCCGGGCACCGAGGTAGTGCAGAGTGCGCCCGTATCGCTCACGATCGTTCCAATTCGGAATGTGCCCGACGGATACGTGTTCGGTGTGTTCCAGCGCGCGCTGCCCAGCTATCCGGTGGCGGTGGAGTTGACGCTGGAGGCGGTCGATCCCGACGGCGAGCGCGAGGTGGTATTCAGCATGCGGCATCCCGGGGGTGCACTGTCGGTACCGTACCTCATGGAGCAGGATTCAACCCTGGTGCTGTGGCGGTTCAATACCGAAGTAGTTACGTACCGCGTTCAGCGGCTGGAAGAGCAGGATAGCGCCATCGTGGACTGAGGAGCGGGCCGGCCGTCTCGGGGTGCTGGTAACGGCGGCCGCTGGTAGCGGCGGTCGGCTTGAAACCTGGGCTGCAACGTGTATACTGAAAGGGTACGTACAAGAGTTCCTGCGGGCGTCGTATAACGGCATTACCCGAGCTTCCCAAGCTCGTGACGAGGGTTCGACTCCCTTCGCCCGCTTGACGCAAACCGCTACACTGTAGCGACTTGCAAACCACGCCGCCTGCGGCTGGTTCGGAAAATAGGCCGTAAGTCGATGAACAGTCGACGAGTTACCATCGTTACCCGCTCAATGGAGGTAACGGTGGAATACGGCAACATGGCAGACGCCTTCCGGGCGCTGCGCGACATTGCCGAAGACGGTGGAGATCTTCGCGAGTGGGCAATCGCTACGGCTGAGCTTCTGGGAGAGGAATCGAATCTTGATTCGGTCTGGCCAGAGTTTCGAGAATACTACACCGTCGACGTACCGCACCGAACAGTCAAGCTCCGGGCTACGACAGAGCACGCCGCCGGCAGCTACGGTCAGCCTGTCCTGGTCGATGAACACGGCCAAGCGTATGACCACTGGATGGTCAGGCCGCTATGAGGGCAATGCAACATATGGGCGTTGACTATCACCTGCTCGCCCGAAAGACGAAAGACGGCAGTTACACTTTCCACGTCGGTTTCGTCGACGCGACTCCCGGCAAGAACGGCCGGCCGAAGTATCGCGCCATGCGCTCTACCGGCGTTGAAGCTCGACGGGGCAAAGGTGGCGGCTGGACCGATGCAAGCAAGAAGGCCGCGCACCGTGCCGCCCAGGCCATGATCCAGAAAGGCCGCGTATTCGCTGCCCGTGACAGTATGCGGCACTATCTGCTTGACTTCTGGACGCCCGGCAAGAGTGAGTACCTGCGGAGCAAAGCGGCCGAAGGGCGCAACGTATCGCCTCTGTTGTTCCCCGCCAGTCGATCTTTCCCCACCGGGGGTGCGGAAGAACTTCCTGACCGGTAACAACGTGCGTAGCTACCTCACCGTCTACTTGCCGAGCATACGTTGCCTGAGTCCAAG
>RECP01000041.1 GCA_007693945.1 Spirochaetaceae bacterium | reverse complement strand
TTCGGCGGGGCGGGGCCCTATGCGGCCCCCCGCTTCTGGTGAGCGGGATTGAAAGCCTGCGCAGAAACGGTCTATGGCTGACAAACTCCGCCAACCCGTATTTGGCGAGTACGGAGATGATCTCCGCATAGCGCGATACAACCGCTCCTCTGCGCAGCTTACGTCGTAGGATTGCCGTTACCCCTTGATGCGTTACTTGTGACCGAGTTTCTTTTCCAGATCGTCAATCTTTTTGGACAGAGCATCTATATCCTGCTTCTTGGGGATTCCGGCCTGCTCCAGGTACGCTTCAAGGCGCTTTTCGATCACTTCGTCGAGCCGGGTTCGAGTCTCTTCGGACTGCTTCAGAAGGTCATCCATGAACTTCTTGCCCTCTTCCTCACTCATGTTGTACTCGTCCGAGATCTTCCTGCCGAACTCCTCGATTCGCTCTTTGGCGCGCAGTGCCAGTCCCAGACCGGCATAAAGCCCTTCCTGAAAAGGATTACGTTGCTGTGCCATTCGTTCCTCCTGTGTGTACAGTATACTCAATCATACCCGAATCGTCGAATTGAGGCGATCGCTGCGCCTCAGAGCGCCGGCGTCATCAAAAGCACAACACCGAAGATCACGATCACCGCCGCCGCTGCGGACTCCAGAACAACGTGCATACGATGACCACGCTCACTTGCCAGCATCACCTTCATTCTGGCCTTGAACAGAATCGTCCCAGCCGCCAGCAGCGAGAGCGTCAGAGCCATCCCCACCGACATTGAAGCTACAACCACGACGCCTGCCGGGAATGCCGCCAGGGCCACCGCCAGCAGCAGTATCATCGTAGCGCCCGGGCACGGCACAATCCCCGATACTATCAGCGCCGAAAGGAAGCCGCTGTCGCCCAACGCTCGCCCTCGCCAGGTTGCGTGCGCGCACACGTCGCCGTGATGATGATAGGCGCCGTGCACGACCACTTCGCGAAAACGGACGATCAGAAGCGCGACACCCAGCAGGACCATACACGCCGCCGTGATGCGAGAGATCAGACCGGTTGCCTGCTCGACGGTCGCCGAAAGCGACAGCTGCAACAGGTGGTATCCGACGCCGACCACCGTCAGAGCGGTCAGTGCGTGAAGAATCCCAAGCGTCACTCCCGCAATCACCCCGTGTCGCAGCGGCGCATCCTGCGACAAAAAATAGGAGAACAGCAGCATCTTGCGGTGACCGGGGAGCAGGGAATGGATAACTCCGTAGAACAGTCCCAGCACGACAAGCACCATCCAGACTTCGGTGCCTCCCCCACGCACTGCGGACATGATCTCACGCAACGTCGCGTGTACGCGTTGCTGAACGGTTACCAGCGCCCGGACCAGAGGCCCGCGGCGTTCACTCAACTGCGCAAACCCGTCACGCTGGACCACGGGTGCCCCGGAAGCGGACTGCAATTGCGTCCGGTGTGCCTGTTGTGCGGCGACAGCGGAGAGCGGTCCCAACAAGAGGAAGCCCAGCGCACACGCCGCCAACAACCGCCGCAGCAGAGGCCTGCCGGGCAAAGGCCGCTGCCCGCCGTTTACGTCCGGTATGGTGCCGGTTCTGCCGCAATACTCGGTAGCGGTCCAACTCATGAGTGCAATCTTAGCCGGAATGCGTATCGAAGCACCACCCGTGACCCGCCGCTGCGGATCGTAGCTGTGATAGCGGCAGCGTTGAACGCGGCGGCCGCTATAGTGTAGGCTTGTTGCATGACTGAGAGCCAATCGGCGCGCAGGTTCAATCCGGCGCACGCCATTATTGTAGTCTACACCGCGCCGGCTCTGGCCGCGCTGGTGGTGTTCGGGGTCCCGCTGGTGCAGCCGACAGCGGCACTGGTAGCGCTGTCGGCGCGATACGCCTCGCTGCTCTTTGCAACGCTTCCACTGTTGGTGGCCGCTTCGCTGTGGACCACGCTCACCAATCTGATTCCGGTGCCGTCAGGCTCTACAACGGCTCAGGAGGACGGATCGCGACGCCCGGCGTTCAGCACGCTGCTGCGCAGCGCCGTTCAGCCGCTGCCCATCGATGAGCGCCAGGGTGGATCCGTTGTGCGTCATCCGGCAACGCTGGCCGCATCGGGAGCCTGGCATCCGGTTACCGTGACCGCCGTTGCGCTGACGTTTGGCGTGACCTCCGGTTTTACGCTCTTCTTTGTAACACTGGCGGTTGTGATAGTCATCGTGGCTGCACTGGTAGCGCGCTGCGCCGTTCCTCGCAGCGCGGCGGTTTCCGTTTCCCATAACACGGACGCGCCGGCGATTTCCGCACCGGGACGCTGTAACGCCATCCTGTCAACAGAGCTCTACCATCGACTGCGCCTCGCCGTACTGGGTCTGCTGGTCGCGGTTGCGCTTCACATCCTTATTCCACAGCCCGTGGTGCGTTTCTTTACCGCCAACCCGGCTGCGTCGGTTGCGGCTATGGTTGTGCTGGCTCTGCTCCTGTCGCTGCCTCCTGAGGCCGCACCGGCCGCTGCCGCCCTCTTTCTTGGTGCGACCAGTCACGGTGCCGTGCTAGCCTTTACTCTGATATCTGCGGTCTCTCCCGCGCGTGCCCTACCAGCATGGTTCAGGCGTACGGGCGTCGCGCGGACGCCATCAATACGCGCTGCTATTGCGTTCACGGTGACGGCGGTACTTCTGATCGCGATTCTGACGCTGCCGATCAGCGACCGTGCCGCGGGAGCACTGTGGTGAACGACGGATTGTTGCGGCAGCGTATCTGGGCCGGCATACTGCTGGCCTACTTCATTCTGCTCCTTGCGACCGCACTCAGCGGACTGCTTGCGCGCTTCGTGGAACAAAACCTGGTGGTCGCGGTGGTGATATCGGCCGGCGTTCTGGGAACCGCCGGCGCGCTGCGCCTGATTGGTCCTGCGACACTGTTGGCCGACCCGCAGCACGGTTTCATAGTCTTTCTGTTTCCGTTGGCGTTTGTGGCGCTCGGAGCCCTCTACAGCGGGCCTCCGGCGTCCGTTTTCGCGGGGCATGAAGCATCCGCATTTACGTCCGACGGTTTTCCGGCAGCCGTACCGGCCTGGTCATCGTCAGCGTTGCAGCTTCGCAGCCCGCGTACCGCCGGCACGCAAGCGCCGCCGGCCGTCCCGCGCGAAATCTCTACGCGCGAGGAAGACCCCTCGATCACGGATCTGCAGACCGTGTACTTCGACGATGAGCTCTACTTTCGCTACTACTCCTTGCTCTACGAGCAGCCCCACCTGTTTGAAGGGCGCACCGTGGTGGTACGCGGCTTCGCGGGGCGCGAGCCCTCTTTCCCCGGCAACCGATTCTACCTCGCCCGCCGCTTGCTGTGGTGCTGCACCCTCGACGCCAGTCTGCTGCCGCTGCTGGCGGAGTCGGATCGGGCCTCCGTGCCACGAACAGGACAATGGGTCGAAATCGAGGCGGTCGTCGAGACGACCCTGTTCACCGCCGGCAACGGAGCCACCGCGATCCCGCTGCTGCGCGTACGCGAAATCCGCCCGATCGAGGCACCGGAGTTTGAGTACGTCTTTCCTTTCTGAGATCAGATAGGCGACGTGCGACAGCAGCTCGCATCCTGACCGTCTAGTGTCACGGGCGCCCTGGGCTGTCTGTCTGCAGCAGCCAAGCCAGGCGCCGGGCCGGGAGTGCCCCCCGGAGCGTCTCCGCAGCCATACTATGCCAACCGACTCCGTGCGGCCAAAATGCGAATACCTTAACGTGCCAAAGAACGGTTTTGGCATCAGTGTTTTTTTTGGTATCTTGAGTGCATGAGTCAGAAAAAACAGACCAACCTCCAGTTTGACCGCAACAATCTCGACCGGGCTGTTTCGCCGTACCTGCGCAGCCACGCGGAAAACCCGGTACACTGGCAGGAGTGGAGCCAGACAGCGCTGCAGCACGCACGGCGGCACGACCTTATTCTGCTGGTTTCAGTAGGTTACTCGACCTGCCACTGGTGCCACGTCATGGCGGCAGACAGTTTCTCCGACTCCGAGAGTGCCGCATATCTGAACCGTTACTTCATGCCGATAAAAGTCGATCGCGAGGAACGCCCGGATATTGACCAATACATGATGAGCTTCCTGGTAGAGACAACCGGGGCCGGTGGTTGGCCTTTGAACGTCTTCCTTTCCCCCGACCTCAGGCCGTTCTTCGCCATGACCTATGCCGCTCCGCAGCCCCGGTTCGGGCGCCCGGGGTTCCTCGATATCCTGCAGCGAGTCAAAGCGTTCTACAACCGCAAGAAGGACTCGCTGCAGCACGCGGCGCTGCAGCGGCAGTCCTCACCCGCCGACAACGGCAGTGACGAACACAGAATCTCAGTCATTGACGGCACGATACGCCAAAGCCACGATACCGCGCACGGAGGGCTTCAAGGAGAGCAGAAGTTTCCGCCGCACTCCACGCTGCTCTACGCGCTGTTTCGGATCGCCGACGGAACGCCGGGAGCTGAATCGCTGATTCCGTTTGTGCACACCACGCTGGATACAATGATGCTGCGCGGGCTCCACGATCACCTGCAAGGCGGATTCTACCGCTACTGTGTTGACCGCCGCTGGACCGTTCCGCACTTCGAGAAGATGCTCTACGACCAGGCCATGCTGCTGTGGGTGTATGCGCTGGCCGCCCGCGTACTGAATCAACCGGCCTGGGAAACAACTGCGGGCGACATAGTCCGCTGCCTCCAGGAAACCTTTCTGGACGATGGTCTGCTCTGCGCGGCACATGATGCCGACACAGACCATCAGGAGGGCGCCACCTATCTCTGGAGTCGCGATGAGTTGGCTCAACTGCTGACCGGCGAAGAGTTTCGCGCGCTTGAAGCGCACTTCGAACTGCCGCAAGGGGGGAATTTTGAAGGCAAGATCCACCTCGTACGGACCCTTACGGATTCCGCCGCAAGCGGCACGGACACGCATCTGGTGTCCGGCTGCCGCAAGCTGCTGCTGGCCCGCCGCCGCCGGTTGCAGCCCTTCACGGACCGTAAAAAACTGACCTCCTGGAACGCCCTGGCCGGCGTGGGGCTGCTGAACGCTTCACGTCTGCTCGTGCAGGACCGCCGGACGGCTCGCACGGCTCACGCTATGGCGTCGACGCTGCGCGCTTCCCTGGTCCGGCGTCACGTGGCCGAAGACGGAACCGTACTACACGGCACCCTCGATGATCACGCGCTTGCCGGGCGCTTTCTGGAGGATCACGCGGCACTGTTGCTGTTTCTCTCCTGCTGCCATGAAGACCGGCGCGAAGACGCCGACCTCATCGAGCAGCTGTTGCGCGGCTTGAGCCGATTCAGTGACGACGCAGGCTGGATCAGCGCCGATGAGCGCGATTTCTTCAAGGTACCTGCCGACGCGTTCGACAGCCCCGTACCGTCGGCCTCGGCACTGGCCGAGTTTGCCCGGGCGCGCTCGCTGATGGTACTCGGTCGTGAGTACCCTCCAGTGAGCTTCGGTACACCACTGACCGGCGATTTTCGTTCGCTGGCCGCGTTGCACACCCGCGGCTACGTATGGACGGTACAGTCTCCCGGCCCTGTCAACTGGGACAGGCTGCCGTGCAACGTCGTGCAAACCGATGGTGACGTGCAGAATCACTGCCTTCACGGCGTGTGTACACCGGGACTGCCGCACGCGTCAGAGACTCGGCGTCACGGTTCGGTCCGGTAAGGACCGTACCTCTACCAGGATCCGACTGCCGTTTTCCATCCCGAGCGTGAACGATGAAAAGGCTTCTTCGTGCAGCACGGTAACCGTTCCGGCGGTCCGGTTGATATCGGTCACCATGAACGACTCGCCCGGGACGAGCCGATGCTCCTTCATCATCAGCAGGAACGCCGGATCGTCGTTCTGCAGTCGTGCTATCCGCACCGAGTCCCCCGAGTCGCAATGGTTAAGCGGAATTGAACTACGTCGCTCGATCAAACCCGACTCGCTGGGGATTGGATCGCCGTGCGGATCAGCGTCCGGGTGCCCCAGATAGGCATCGATACGCTGGATGAACTTGTCCGTCACCGCATGCTCGAGACGTTCGGCATCCTCGTGAACCTCGGCCCAATCGTACCCCAACACCTGTTCCAGAAAGGTCTCGATCAAGCGGTGGCGGCGCACCATTGTCAGGGCAAGTCGTCTGCCCTTGGCTGTCAGCACAACGCCCTTGCGCGGCACGTAGGATACCAGTACACGGTCCGCCAGATGCTTCACCATGGCGGTCGCCGTTCCCGGCGTAACGGCCATTGCATCGGACAACTGCTTCATCTGCACCACGCTGCCTGGCGCACGTTCTTCCTGCTGGTAAATGGTCTTGATGTACTGCTCTACCGTGCTGGTCGCCATGCGAGTACCTCGCCGTCCGATTGGCTCCATGATACCGTCCGCCGGCCTGCAGAGCAAGCGCCGTTTCGACAGTCACCGCTTCCGTGGCGGAGCTGCATCGCCTCCCCCGGTGCCGGGCTCCCGCAACTCATTACGGTATCCTCCTGCCGCGGGGATCGGTTGACTGACCGGCAAAACGTTCCGCGAGTGCGTTGCGCAAACCGGCGTCAGTGTAGTGCTCCAGCAAATCTGCCGCGGCATGCAGCTCATCCAGTTCCACCTGCCCGTCGTCGTAGAAAAACCGCTCCCACAGCCGATGCGCACGCAGAACTCGCAGCGCTTCGGCACGCCCGCGCGCAGTCAACCGGTAGCGATTACCGGAGGCCGACACCTGGCCACGCAGTCGCAACAGCAGCAATGCCACCGTCAGCGCAGGAGCGCGGGCGGTGAACGGAGAACGCGAGACTAAACAGAAGTCAGCAAAAGAGAGGCCGGCATCGGGATTCTGCGGATCCTCAGCCGCACGCGCCAACAGACCGAGAGCGTCCTGGGTGACAATCGACAGGCGCAAACCGGCGAGGTTCAAGCCGCGTGCGATCACGCCCTGTTCGGGCGCAGCCAGAAAGGCCAGCAGGAACAGCAAGCCGAGCACCGTTGCCATCGAACCTGAACTGCTGGTGTCTTCGAACCCGAACCACGGCGGTATCCCGATCGCCGCTATATGTCCGAGAAACGCGGCCATCACGGCCACCACTACACTGACCACCAGAAACGGCAGCAGGCGCCTGGTCAGCAGATGTGCGGTAGCACCGGGTACGATCAGCATCGCGATGACCAGGATGCTGCCGACGACCTCGAAGGCCGCCACGGTCGTCAGAGCGGTCAGCGTCATCAGCAGATAGTGCATTGCGGTGGCGTTGATACCCAGTGTTGTGGCAAGCCCCGGATCAAAAGTGGCCAGCCGCAGTTCCTTGAACAGCGCCGTGATGACCGTCAGATTGACAATCAGCGTCACCAGCAGCACCGCGACGCCCCGCGGCAGTTCGAAGCCGGCAAGAGTGACCACGTGCAGCGGCACCAGCTCCACCGCGCCGTACAGTACGTGTTCAGGATGGATGTCGACGTGGCGTGCAGCGCGCTCGATAAGAATCAACCCGACCGCAAAGAGCACCGTGAAGACCACACCCATCGACGCACCGTGTTCGAGCTTGCCGTAGCGTCGCACCACCTCCACCAGGAGCGCGGTAATTACGCCCACAATCGCCGCTCCAATGAACATCACGCCCGCGGCACGGCTGGCCGTCATGATGAAGGCAATCGCGATCCCCGGCAGAACAGCGTGACTGATGGCATCTCCCATCATGCTTGTCTTGCGCAGCACCAGAAACGCGCCTACCAGCGCACACGCGGCACCCGCAAGCGCTCCGGCTACCACAATCCAGGTATCAAGCGACGTCCAGAGGATCATCCACCACCTCCGTGATCCGCATTGGAGAGGCTGTGCACGCTGGTCGGCAATGCCTTGCCGAATCGAGGCAGCGCAGCCTCGAGTTCAGCGACCAGCGTCTCACCCAGCACGTGTTCTATGAAGTCAGCTCCCTGGTCGACCTGCGAGGGCGCCACGTCGGCGTGTTCGAGCAGATAGACCTCCCACAGACGATGATTGCGTGTAACGCGCATTGCCGCACCGCTACCTGTCTCGCTGAATCTCCACGGCTGCCCGGATACGTGATAGATCATCCCTGAACGGGCCAGCATGCGAATTGCCCGCCGCAGCTCGCGCACGGTCCAGCCGCGCACACTTTGAAGGTACTGCAGCTGTTCCTGCATGCCATGTCGCACACCGGATTCCTCATACTCGAAAAGCGCACGCAGCAGATTCTGTCTCAGCGTGTTTCTATTCACAGCCCGGCTCCAAAGCGCGGCCCGGACAACACCCCGACTGCTGCCGAACAGCAGACTGAACAGGAACGCGGCTCCCAGAACTGTCACGATCACGGCTCCGGCCGGCAAGCGCGGCGCGATCGCACTGATGCCGGTACCGAAGTACGCGCCCAGAGCCCCGATCAGTGCCGACAGAAGCACCATAACCAGCAGGTTGTCGGTCCAGAAGCGTGCCGCCGCCGGGGGAACAATAAGAATCGCAATGATCAGAATGATTCCGACTGCCTGCAGACCAAGAATGGTAACCGCAACCACCAGAGTCATCAGCAGCAGGTCCAGCCGCTGTACCGGCCAGCCGTCTCCGGCAGCAAAGTCCGGATCAAAGGTGAAGAGGCGCAACTCCTTGAACAGAACCGCCGTTAGAACTATGACGACCAGAGCCGCGATTCCGATCAGAAGCGCCTCCGATCGGATCATAGACGCGGTCTTACCGAAGATGAATCCGTCAAGGCCCGCAGCCTGTGCGCCGCGCATCTTCTGAATGATACCCAGCAGAGCCGCGCCAAAGCCGAAGAAGACACTCAGGACAATCCCGAGCGCGGCATCCTGGGAAAGCCGTGTGAAGCGCGAGATGATTATTACGCACCCCATGCCCAGCAGCCCGGAGACAAGCGCGCCCAGCATCAGTACAGGCAGACTGCGTCCGCTGCCGCCCAGCGTCACGGCCAGCAGAAACGCCGCCGCCACCCCCGGCAGGGAGGCGTGGCTCACCGCGTCCACCAGCAGCGCCCGACGGCGCAGCAACAGGAATACCCCTGCCACGCCCCCGGCAATACCCAACGTGACCGTACCGAACATCACTACACGCGTGTTGTAGTCCGCCAGACTGAGCACGCGCAACAGCTGGGTGATCATCAGTGAGTCCCCTGCCCGATTGCATCCACCGCCCGGTCCAGCAGGGTCAGCCGTCCACCGTACGTTCGTCTGAGATTCTCCGACGTAAACACATCGGCAACCGGACCGGCGGCAACCACGCGCATATTGAGCATGATCAGATAGTCAAAGTAGTGGCGCACGGACTCCAGGTCGTGGTGTACTACAAAGACGGTCTTGCCCTGCTCACGCAGCCTCTGCAGAATGGCGATGATTGCCTTCTCCGTCGCAGCGTCAACACCCGCAAACGGTTCATCCATGAAGTAGATCTGCGCATCCTGAACCAGTGCGCGTGCCAGAAAGATCCGCTGCTGCTGCCCTCCCGAAAGCCGGCTGATCTGGCGGTGTGCCAGGGCGGCCATACCGACCTCGGCCAGGCCCTCGAGCGCCCGACAGCGGTGGGGCGCGGTCACCGGTTTGCACCAGCCGATCTTGCGGTACAGGCCCATGGCAACCAACTCCAGCGCCGTGATCGGATAGTCCCAGTCGACGCTTTCGCGCTGGGGAACGTATCCGACCAGCCTGCGCTGCCGGCGGTACGGCTTGCCGAAGATCTCGACCACGCCGGAGGCATGCGGAACAAGATCCAGAACGGCCTTTATCAGCGTGCTCTTGCCGGCGCCGTTGGGACCCACGATGCCGGCTACCAGCGACGGAGGAACGTCCAGATCAACGTCCCACAGAACCGGTTTGCGGTCGTAGGCCACCGTCAAGTCTCGCACGTGTAACGCCGGTTTCTGATCTGTGGCCGGCTTGAAACGCTCTTCCGGCAATGACAGGGTCTGTAGTCTCATATCACGGATAGCCTCCCGGCCTCAACGCGACAGCCTGCCGCGAAAACCACCTTCGGGCGCGACGCCGCCGAGGGCGCGCACAATAGTCGTAGCGTTGTGATCGATCATGCCGACGTAGGTCCCCTCGTAGCTCCCCGCAGGCCCCATGGCATCGGAAAACAGTTCACCGCCGATCCGTACCTGCTGCCCGCGCGCCGCAGCTCCTTCGATCACCGCCGTCAGCGCGCGATCGGGGACTGTAGTTTCAGCGAAGACTGCCGAAACGCCGGTGTCTACGATGTAGGCTACAAGGCTGTTGATCTCTTCGAGCCCGGCTTCACTCTCGGTACTTATGCCCTGAACCCCGATGACTTCGATATCGTACGCCTTTCCGAAGTAGCCGAAGGCGTCGTGCGCAGTTACCAGTACGCGCCGACCGCGCGGAATCGTTGCCATGATCTGGCGGACGTAGGCGTCCAGCTCCGCGAGTTCGGCCACATAGCTGTCGGCATTGACGCGGTACTCCTCAGCTCCGGCCGGATCGAGTTCAGACAGCGCCGTAACCACCACCTCCACCGCCTTCATCCACAGCCGCACATCCATCCACAGGTGCGGATCGAACGCTCCCTCATACTCATCGTCGTCCAGCAGGATGGCCTCATCAACCAGCTCGGTGATCGCATAGACCGGTCTGCGGCGCGCAAGCTGTACAAGCGTGTCTCCCATGCGGCCCTCCAGATGCAGGCCGTTGTAGAAGATTATGTCGGCTCGCTGCATACGCGCGATATCGGCGCGCGTCGGACGGTAGAGGTGTGGATCGACCTCCTCACCCATCAGCACATGGACCTGTCCGTTGTGCCCTGCAACCTGGCGAACGACGTCGCCCACCATTCCGGTGGTTGCAACCACGTCAAGCGGATAGCTTGTTTCCAGAGCGACAAGCTCGGGTTCAGCCGCACCCCCTGCCGACAGCGATACCGCGATTGACAGCGCCAGCAGAAGAAGTGCCGCACCTCTGTTTCTCATGCAAAACCCCCAATGTTTAGCATTCATATTCATATATTTGATTAATCAAAATTATAGCCAAAAACGGCGTGTGCGTCAACCCCAGCTATGTCGCGCGCGTCATCACTGCGGCTCGGATACTCCCCTCAGCGCAGTTGCAGCTCGATAACGCTTTCAATGTGATGGGTGTGGGGAAACATGTCGACCGGGCGGCAGCGCACCGCCCGGTAGTCCCCGCTCATCATCTGAACATCGCGCGCCTGGGTTGTCGGGTTGCAGCTGACGTAGATGATGCGCGGCGCGGCCAGTTGCAGGATCGACTTCACTACCGCGGGATGCAGTCCGGCGCGCGGCGGGTCGAGCACCAGCAGGTCCGGCGCGTCAGCGCCGGAGGGCAGAGCCTCGGGCGGCGGCGTGCAGAGCGCGTCCTTTACATCCGCGACGCAAAAAACCACGTTCCCGATACCGTTTCCAAGCGCGTTTTCTCGCGCGTTGTCGATGGCTTCGGCCACCGTTTCGACTCCCCATACCAGTCCAGCACGCCGGGCGAGAAACAGCGCGATACTGCCGATACCACAGTAAAGGTCCCAGACCGTCTGTGTGCCGTTCAGAGCGGCCCACTCTTCAACCAGCCCGTACAGCCGCTCGGCCTGAAGCGGATTTGTCTGATAGAACGATCGCGGATGGATGCGCAGGCGCAGATCGCCACACCGTTCGACCACGAAATCGGTACCGCGCGCCCGGTGAACCCGATGCGCGGCCAGCGAGTCGTTCAGAGTCGTGTTGACGATGTAGTTGATCGAGACAACCGAGGGGAAGGTCGACTCGATCATGTCGAACAGTCGCTCTCGCTGCGCCTCGTTCGCGGCACTTCCAAAGACCACGGTAACCATTACCTGACCTTCGGAGCTCGTGCGCACCACCAGCGAGCGAAGCCAGCCGCAATGGCTGCGTGAGTTGTAGTAGCTGTGATCGGCAGCTATGGTGAAGTCGCGTACCGCGCGTCGGATGGCGTTTGACGGCTCCGGCTGCAGATGGCAGGTGTCGATGTCCAGAATCCGGTCGAAGCGGCCCCGCACGTGGAATCCTGCACCGCGGCGTTCCAGGTTATCACCGCCGCCGGCAATCTCCTCGCGCGACAGCCAGCGCGCGTCGGTGAACGAGAAGTCAAGCTTGTTGCGATAGAAGCGGTCCTGCCGGCATCCGAGGATCGGCAGCACTTCCAGATCGTCGAGACCCCCGATACGCAGCATGATGCTCCGGACAAAGCTGTGCTTGTACTCGAGCTGCCGCGCATAGCTCAGGTACTGCCAGCGGCAGCCCCCGCAGACGCCGAAATGCGAGCAGAAGGGCTCAACGCGCTGCGGCGAGCGCAGGTGATGGCGCTCGACCATGCCGAAGGCGTGATTTCGCCTGCTGCGGGTCACTACCACGTCAACCACCTCGCCCGGCAACGCGTCCTCCACAAAGATAACCTTGCCCTCGGGCTTGACGATTCCGTGACCGGTGTGTTCTATGTCGACTACGGTCTGCCGTTCGTAGAGCGTCCGCTTGCGCGGCGTACGTGGTCTTGCCATGATTGCGTGAAGTGGTCTCCGCTGCTGATGGTAGCGCGACAGCCACGCCCGGTCAACAGTCGTTGCGAGACACTGATTTTTTGCCGGCAACGGGGTAGATTTGAGATCAGGATGCCACCAAGGGGAATGCAGCTATGAAGCTTCGCGCCAAATGGACCAGACCGTTGGCCCTGCACAATCAGGGCCAACTGAGCCTGTTCTTTATCGGATGCGGCAGTGCTTTCGCGCGATCGCACTACCAGAACAACCTGCTGATTATTGAGGGGGATGATCACGTTATGGTGGATTGCGGCACGCGCGCGCCGCTTGCGCTGAGCGAGCTCGGCCTGGGCGTCACGACCGTGCGCAACTGGCTGATTACGCACTCGCACGCCGACCACATTGGCGGCCTCGAAGAGGTTATGCTGATGAACCGCTACGGCGGTGGTCCGGGAAAGCCGACGATTGCCATTGCGGCCGAATACCAGCGTCTGCTGTGGGGACGCTCGCTGCGCGGTGGTTGTGAGCTGAACGAAACCAGCGAGGGACTCCGCTTCGAGGACTTCTGGAACATCAGGCGTCCCCGGCGCATCCGCGGCCTGCCACGCAACGCGGCATTGGTGAGGTTTGGCAATATCGAACTGCTGCTATTTCGTACGCGTCACTTTCCCGAACACGCCGCAGGTTGGAGCGACAGCTTCTACAGCGTCGGGATGATCGTTAACCAGCGTATCCTGTTCACCGGT
Source organism: Spirochaetaceae bacterium (assembly GCA_007693945.1). Classification (GTDB taxonomy): domain Bacteria; phylum Spirochaetota; class Spirochaetia; order DSM-27196; family PWMO01; genus PWMO01. The sequence continues at coordinate 25,988 of RECP01000041.1, read as the reverse complement.
GACACACAGTTCGACCCCGATCTGCTGCACATCTTTCAGGAACTCTACGACATAGAGACGATCTTCCACGACGTCCAGTTCAGGACCGGCGGAGTCCATGCCAGCTTCGAGGATCTTGTTGCGCTGCCGCAGGCAACGCGAGAGAAGATGGTCTTGATGCACTATCCCGACACATGGATGTCCCATCGCGAGCGTGCCGAGCAGGCGGGTATGCGTTTCGCTCGCCAGCACTGCTTCTACGACTTCAGCTGAGCTGCGGGGTGGCATGTTCCGTTTGGGTCAGCACGTTGATTGCGCAATCGATGCGCTCGAATGTCAGCGGGAAGTTCTCCGGCGAGAGCCAGACTCCTTCTCCGTCAAGCTGCAGCGGTACGCGGCGCGCGTAGTCGACAACCACCTTTCTGACTCGCGCCGAAAGCGTTGTCGGAAATCCGACGTGGGTACCGCCGTAGACATGCTTTTTCATGGCGATCTTCCTGAGAACATTCACCGTACGGATGGCACACAGGTTGTCATCGCTCGGCAGAATCCGTTTCCCGTTCCCGTACACGCGTCGTCCGGTTGGACCGATTGCAACCAGAATGTAACGGTCACGATGCCGCTGTTCCTTCCCCTGGTCATCGGTCAGTGTCAGACCGATTTCTCCGACACCAAATAACGGTTCGTAGAACAGGGTGGCAACATCGGCTACTATCTTGTACATGTCGCCGGGAAACGCGTTCTTGAGCCGGTTCGACGTGTCGGTAACGTACGCATCAATTCCGATCGAAGTAACGTTGAACGCGAACATCGGCGGCATTCCGCTCGGGATGACGCGCACCATTCCGGCGCACGTGGCCGGGACACCGCTGTACAGCGTACTGCAGGCGCTCTCCACGCTGGGAGCATCGGCACCGTCATTGCCGGTACCCATCGGCATACGGAACATGCACGCGTTGCCGACGTCGGGACCGACACTGTCGTCTATTCGCTCGGCAACCGCAGTAAAGACCTCTCGGTGGGTCCCGTCGCCGCCTATGCTGACGATCAGTCGGCCTTCGGTGTGCGGAGTATCCAGAATGCGCCCCGCAATCTGCGAGGCGTGACCCGGGCGCTCGGTGAGATGCACCGAGTGTGTGATCACGATGCCTTGATCTGCCGGCCGCAGCCGCTGCGTCCAGCGGCGAACCACTTCGGTGGCATCCAGGAAGCGCCGAGCACGGGCTACGCCCCCGGCGACCGAGTTGACGATGAAGTGTACGTGCGAGAAGCGGCCACGGCTCTTCTCGCCGTAAGAGACGATACGGCTCAAGTCCTCGGCGAGTGTCAGAAGACGATTCTTGTCCACCCGTGTCGTCATACGCCCCCCAGTCACCCTTAAGCGGCCGATTCGCGGGCAACGCGCCGAGCGTGCGGCCCGATTGGCTCAGGCGCTCGATACCTGCTCGAGCATATCCCGCACCGTATTCCAGGCCAGCAGGGCGCATTTAATTCGCACTGGATAGTGTTTGACACCCTGCATTGCCTCGAGGTCGGATATTTCGTCCGGGAAATCGGGCTCCTCGTCTTCAAGCAGCATGCCGCGATACCGCTGAATGATCTCGTGCGCCTCGGCCAGCGAGCGGCCGCGCAGCGATTCACACAGCAGGTTGGCCGATGCACAGCAGATCGAGCAGCCGATTCCCTCGTAGGTTACGGTCTCGATAGTCTCCCCGTTCAGTTTGACGAATAACTCCACGTCGTCACCGCACGACGGATTGGCCCCTTCAGACTGCAGGTCGGCATCCGTAAGCCGCACACGGTTCTTCCTGGCGCGGTAGTTGTCCAGGATGATCTCTTTGTAGATGTCATCTTCCAGACTCATGCAAAGATCTCCCGAACCCGCCGCACCGATTGCACCAGCCGGTCAACCTCCTCGCGAGTGTTGTAGAGGTAGAACGAGGCTCGTGTGGTTCCGGGTACTCCAAGTGCGTGCATGAACGGGTGTGCGCAGTGCAGTCCGGTACGAACGGCGATACCGTCCTGGTCCAGAATAGTTCCGGTATCATGCGGATGCGCGTCAGCGACGTTGAACGACAGGATTCCGCCGCGAGTGGACAAATCGGTCGGCCCGTAACAGACCACCCCGTCGATGGCGGCCATCTGCTCCACCGCGTAGGAAAGCAGATGCTGCTCGTGCGCGTGAATGGCATCCATACCGATATCGAGCAGGTAATCAATCGCGCTCCCGAACCCGATAACGCCGGCGATATTGGGCGTGCCGGCCTCGAACTTGTCCGGAATCTCCTTGAACACCGTGCGGTCCGTCCGTACGCGCAGCACCATGTCACCGCCGTAGAGAAACGGATCCATCTCTTCAAGCAGTTGTTCTCTGCCGTACAGAACCCCTACACCGGTTGGACCGCACATCTTGTGAGCCGAGAACACAAGAAAATCGGCATCAAGCGTTTTGACGTCCACCGATGAGTGCGAGACCCACTGCGCGCCATCCACGACCGTCAGTGCCCCGACCGCCTTGGCCCGTGCGATAACCGGCGCGACGGGCGGCATGTAGCCGGTTACGTTGGACATTGCCGTGATGGCGACCAAACGCGTACGCTCGTTGACGAGACCATCCAGACCGGTCAAATCAAGCGTCCCGTCAGCCGGATTGAGAGGGATGCAGCGCAGAGTGGCGCCGGTGCGTTCGGCCAACGCTTGCCAGGGAACAAAATTGGCGTGGTGCTCGATCTCGGTAACACAGATTTCGTCACCCTGCACGATGTTCTTGAGAGCCCAGCCATAGGCAATCAGATTGACCGATTCGGTGGCGCTCTTGGTGAATATTACCTGTCGCGGGTCCGGCGCGCCGATAAAACCGGCAACCTTGGTCCGAGTGCCGTCATAGAGCGCCGAAGCGGTTTCACTGAACTGGTAGACGCCACGGTGAATATTGGCTCCCAACTCGCGGTAATAGCCTGCTTCGGCATCGATTACCACCTCCGGCTTGAGCGCAGTGGCACCGTTATCGAGATAGACAAACGGCTTGCCGTTCATCGTTTGCTTGAGGATCGGGAAGTCTCCGCGTATGCGAGCCACGTCCAGAGAATACCGGTCTGCGCCGGCCGCAACGGTAGTGTGTGTCGTACTCATCGTTACTCCCACGCCCACTGTACACCGATATGCGGGGCGTAGACAACGCTCAACCTGCTCGTGGATGACAGCAGGATCTGCATACCAAAACCGCCGCAGCATCAATCAAGCTGCGGCGGCAAAACTGAATACGCGAGCAACTGCGAGGAAACGCTGCCTTACCTGGCCTTGCGGTAGAGCTCGGCAACCGCGTCCCAGTTGATCACGTTGAAGAACGCCTCGATGTATTCCGGTCGCCGGTTCTGATACTTGAGGTAATAGGCATGCTCCCAGACATCCAGGCCCAAAATGGGCGTCTTTCCGTCGGTCAAGGGGTTGTCCTGATTGGGAGTTGAAGTGACCTCCAGGTCGCCGGCTGAGTTGACTACCAGCCACGCCCAACCGCTGCCGAAACGAGTGGCCGCGGCGTCACTGAACTTCTTTTTGAACTCGTCAAAACTTCCGAACGCCCCGTCAATAGCCGAAGAGAGCTCACCGGCCGGCTTGCCTCCCTCGTTCTTTTTCAGGAGCTGCCAGAACAGGTTGTGATTCACGTGGCCGCCGCCATTGTTGCGCACCGCCGCCTGTATGTTCTGCGGGAGACTGGCGAGCTCGGCAACCAGTTTTTCGGCAGCCCACGACTCGTACTCGCTGCCTTCCACTGCGGCGTTGAGCTTGGTTGTGTAGGCTACGTGGTGCTTGTCATGGTGTATCCGCATCGTCTGTTCATCAATATGGGGCTCCAATGCATTGTATGCGTAGGGCAAATCAGGTGTTGTAAAAGCCATTCCTTCCTCCTGTAACGTTTTGGGTACCTGGAAGATAATAATCCTGTCCGCAGAAATCAACCAAAAGGCTCAAAGCATGAGTTGCTCGGCCACCTGGTCTACGTTCCACTGATCGATGACCGCTTCTGAGTAGAGCGTGCTGCGAGACTCGTCGTTGAGCACGATGACCCCGTGCAGCCGGTCCTCGGAAAAATAGAAGCCCTGATAGACCGTATCTGCTTCCACCTCTTCGACACGGTAGCCTCGCGGATCGCGGGGCAGGTTCATGGAAAGCACGTGCGTGTCGAAGACGTTCGTCGTAAGGCGGAACGGGCGCCGATCGTACACCTGCTGCGCGCCGGCGGCATTGCTGCCGGCAATCCGTCCCTGGTACTCGGCCGCCTGCCACACATGGCTGATACTTCCGTCCGGATGCTGCGCGACGTCTCCGGCGGCATAGATCGAGGGGTCCGAACTGCGCAGTTGCTCGTCGACGACAATCCCGCGCTCGACTTGCAGCCCGGCAGCTTCCGCCAGTTCGGTACAGGGCTGAACACCGATACAGACTACCACCGCGTCGTAGACGCCCGAGCTCCTGAGCAGCGCTACATCGAGCCCACCCTTGCGGTTGGATTCAAACGAGAGAATCTCATCCTGAAATATCAGCTTGACCTTGTTGCGCAGCAACACCTCTTCCATGATTTCGGCCGCGCGAGTACTCAACTGCCGCGGCATCAGCTGGGCGGTAGCTCCGACAAGGGACGGCTTCTTCTTCATCCGCACCAGTTGATCAGCAACCTCCAGGGCGAGGACTCCCATTCCGTCAATCAACACCGTCCGGGCCGAAGCGATGCCTTTGATCAGGTGCTGCGCATCGCGCATTGTCCGCAATGCAAAGAACGAGCCTTCCTCGTGCGAACGAACAATCCGGGGGTAGACGGGCTCGGCTCCGGTCGCCAGCACCAGTGACCGGTACTGCAGCACGTCGCCACCTGCCAGACGGCACTCGTGCTGCCCGGTGTCAAGAGCGGCCACAGCGTCTCCGACGCGAAGTGTAACGTTGTTCCGGCCGAACCACTGATCATCGTACAGCTGGAATTGACCGGGCTTAAACCCCGACGCAATATGCTTGGAGAGTTCGGTGCGCTGATAGGGGGCCTCGCCGTCCGCATCAAGCAGCAGAATGCGCGCCGCAGGATTCTGCTGATGAGCGGCCTCGACGGCTGCCACACCGGCGCTTCCGGCCCCAACGACCACGATGTCCCACACAGCTCCCATATATCGCCTCACAGCTTGCTGAAATATAGTTCCTCGGCTATACTATATCAATTGGCGCTGTTCCTCAATCACGACAAAAGGAAAGTCTGATGGCTGATCTCAGCACCACATATATGGGATTGTCGCTGGCCAATCCCGTTATTGTCTCGAGTTGCGGACTGACGGGTACGGCCAAGGGTATCAGGCAGTGCGTGGAAGCCGGTGCCGGCGCGGTGGTAGTGAAGTCGCTGTTTGAGGAGCAGATTGACGCAGACGTGGATACGCAGCGGGAGCACACTGAACTCTCCTCGCACCCTGAAGCCGAAGAGTACATTCAGCAAATGGGCAAGCACCTCGGTCCCAGCGACTATCTGACGCTGATTGAGACAGCCAAACGCGAGAACCAGGTGCCGATCATTGCCAGCGTGAACTGCGTATCGTCCGAGTGGTGGGCCGAATGGGCGCGACAACTCCAGATAGCCGGCGCCGATGCGCTGGAACTGAATGTCGCGATCATGCCGCGCGATCCCGACCTCTCTTCCGAGTCAATTGAAAAACGTTACGTGGGTATTGTTGACGCCGTGCGCCGCAACGTCAGTATCCCGATAGCGGTCAAGATCGGTCCTTATGTCACTTCGCTCCCCTCATTGGCGCGAGCGTTGGCCCGGGCTGGGGCTCAGGCCCTGGTACTGTTCAATCGTTTCTACCAGCTGGACATAGATATCGACAAACTGGTACCGGCTCCCGGCTATCAGTTCAGCACGGCCACCGAGATCTATCAGCCTCTCCGCTGGATTTCCGTGCTCAGCTGCCAGGTGGACTGTGAACTGGCAGGCTCGACCGGGGTTCACTCGGGCCGGGAAGCCGTCAAGCTTCTGCTCGCCGGAGCGCAGGTAGTCCAGCTCTGCTCCACGCTGTACTGCAACGGGCTGGACCGGTTGCACGAGATTCTTGATGAACTGACCGGCTGGATGGACGGACACGGGTTCGGCGCAATTCATGAGTTCCGAGGCCGCCTGGCGAAGCTGACCGGGCAGCATCCCGAGGCGTTTGAACGACTGCAGTACATCAAGGCGCTGACCGGCGTTGACTGAACGCCATGACCGCAAGCGGAAGCCGGCAGCGCTCAGCGGATCAGCGATCGTCGCACAAACCGAATGATCGAGTCCCAAATCACGCGCAGCAGATTCCCGCGGGGAACCTGCGATGATGCGCGCAGCGGCAGTTCGAGCAACACGGTATCAGCGGCACTGATGCGAATCGTGCCGAGTTGCTGCCCCAGGACCACCGGCGCCTCAACCTCGTGGCGCTGCGTCAGCTCGCCGGTCAGCTGACTAACGTCGCGTGCCGCCACGGTCAGCATACGCACGCCGTCCTCGGCGCCCTCGGACACAAGACCAACCCGACGCTGTGTACCCTTCCAGACCCGCACACTCTCGGTCGGCGGAAGCGCGAGCTCAACGGTGCGAAAATGCTCGAATCCGTAGTCGAGCAGCGCGGTAGCGTCCCGGGCCCGGTTGCGTTCTCCTTCCGCGTGCGTCTCACCGGGCACACCCAACAGTACCGCTATCAGACGACGCCCGTCACGCTGCGCGGTGGCCGCCAGGTTGTAGCGCGACTGTCGAATGAAACCCGTCTTGATACCGTCCACGCCGGGATAGCTCTGCAGCAGCGAATTGCGATTATGCTGAGTAATGGCAGCCGCTGACGGCAATGGCACCCGATTTCCGGTGGCATCCTCCGGTTCCAGCCGCGGCTCCTCGGGCGGCCAGGTGAATCGATCCAGTGAGTGGTACTCGCGCATAGCCTCGGGCCACAGCGCCACATAATGGCGCAGGAACTGCGCAAACTCACGGGCAGTGATCTGGTTCCGCGCGCTCAACCCGGACGGCTCCTCAAACCACAGCGAAGGCAGTCCCAGGGCGCGCGCCTGCACCGTCATGAGTGCGGCAAACGCCTCGACCGAGCCCGCCACATGCCGCGCCAACGCAATCGCGGCGTCATTACCGGACGAGACCGCGAGTCCGAGCATCAACTCACGTACACTGACCTCCTGCCCCGGGCCCAGGAACATCAGCGAGGAACCCGGCGGCATGTTGACCGCCCAGCTCTCCGGTGGCAGCGCGACCGTTTCGTCGAGGTCGATTTCGCCGCGCGCAGCCAGCTGAAACACAACGTGCATTGCAACCACCTTGGTCAGACTGGCCGGCGGGATTACCGCGTCGGCGTCCTTCTCATACAGTACGGAGCCGGTTTCGGCGTCCATCAGCAGCGCGGTGCGTGCCATGAGCGAGGGGGCCGCGCCGGCGGCGTATTGATCGGCCCACGGTGCGATGCGCGGCAGCGCGGTGTCTGCCGGCATCCACGGCGCACCGAGCCGCAGCAGCAGTATCAGGGTCACAATTGCAGTCTTCATGGTTCATAGCCAATGTAACACCATTCGCGGCGCGCGTCACGGCGTGTTGCACGAGCGGCGGCTATTCGGTAGTCTCGGTGCTGGAACAGGGAGAAAGCCGATGGACCGCGGCAGCAGCGACCGCCCCGACGTTCGTTCGACAGTATCAATAGGCGTCTTCGCCGCGCTGATTATTGCCGGTTCCTACGTCGTGGTTCCGCTGCCGTTCAGTCCGGTTCCGGTGGCGTTGCAGAGCCTCTTCGTGCTGCTGTCGGCCGTCGTCCTGGGGCCGCGCCGGGGTGTCCTTACGGTCCTGCTCTTTCTTGGCATGGGTGCCGTCGGCCTGCCGGTATTTGCCGGCGGTCAGGGCGGACCGGCGCACTTCCTGCGGCCAACCGCCGGATATCTGCTGGGCTACATTCCGGCGGCCGGTGCCGCCGGCGCGCTTGCCGCACTGGGCCGCAACCGGAGCCTGGCGGTGCGCCGGCGCTACGATGCGCTGGCGGCCGCAGCGGGATCGCTGATCATCTATGCGGTCGGCGTGCCGGTACTGCAGCTGGTCACCGGTATGCGTCCGGCCGCGGCAGTCGCCGCCGGGATTCTGCCGTTTCTGCCGGGTGACCTGCTCAAGGTCGTGGTAACCGCAGCGCTTGCCGGCCGACTGCGCCGCCGCCTGGAGGCCGGCAGCGATGCTTGAAGCCCGACAGCTGACGCACCGCTTCGATGACGGCACTGTCGGACTCGATGCGCTCAGCGCGGTCTTTGCGTTCAACGAGCTGCTGGTGCTCACCGGCGAGAACGGCGCCGGCAAGAGCCTGCTGGCGCGTCATCTCTGCGGTCTGCAACGGCCTACCTCGGGTGCGGTACTGCTCGACGGCACCGATATCCGCGCTATCCGCGGCGGCGTCCACTCACAGATTGGATACGTTTTCCAGGACGCCGAACACCAGATTATCGGACAGACAGTGCGCGAAGACCTCGCCTTTGGTCCGCAGCAGTACGGCCTGCACCACGCCGAGATCGAGTCGCGGGTGTTGCAGGCGCTCGAGCGGTTTGAACTTCTTGCGCACGCCGAAAGCGACCCGCAGACGCTATCCGGTGGCGAACTGCGCCGACTGGCCGTGGCCGCAATCGTGATCAGCGGCGCGCGCTACGTGATCCTCGATGAGCCGTTCAGCAGCCTTGATCCGCGCGGCGTTCGCGAAGTGCTGCACGCCATCCTGCAACTGCGCCAGGACGGACGCGGCGTAATGGTAGTGACGCACGAGCTGGAAAAGATCCTGGCACACGCCGACCGCCTCATGATCATGGCCCGCGGTTCACTTGCCACACAGGGGGTCCCGGCGCAGATCATCGGGCAACTGCCGCGGTTCGGCTTGCGTCGGCCGGCCGGTCCGATTGGAACCATGACATGGCTCAGTTAACCCCCTTCGCCTACCAGCTGCCGCCCGCGGCCTTGCACCGGCGCGATCCGCGCCTCAAACTGGCTGCGCTGCTGGCGTTCAGCGTGACCACGATGACCGCCGGTACACCCGGACTCGTGATCACCGCACTGCTGCTCAGCGTTGGTTACCGCTACGCCGGTCTGCCGCTTATCCGTACAACGGTCGGCCTGCGCCTGCTCTGGCTGATTGCGCTGGTTGTTGCGCTGTCACGCTCTATCACGGTCTCGGACCCGGGTGGTCCCCATATTTCAGGCGCTGCCTTGCTGACGGGGGCCGGTTACGGCGTGCGTCTGCTTGGTGTTGCGCTGCTCGGGAATCTGTTTGTCGCCACCACCAGCCGCGGCCGCATCATCGACACGCTCGCGTGGGCCTGCACGCCGCTGCCGGCCCACGTGCGGCGACAGTTGCCGCTTGCGGTAGCCGTCGCTCTCTCCACCTACCCCCTGATCGCGCGTAGCATGCGTCGCGTCCGTGAAGCCTGTATCGTGCGTGGGGCGTGGCCACGGCGGAATCCATGGTTGACAATCAACGTCGTGGCGCGCGGTGCCGTCGACAACGTGCCACTGCGGATCACGCGCATCGCCGACGCAATTACGGTGCGCGGCTTCAGCAACACGCCCTCCCCGCCCCGTTTCACACCGGACCGCCTCGACGCGCGGCTGGCGGTGCTGCTGGCGGCAGCCGTTCTGCTGGCCCTGACCACGGCCGCTGCGGGGCTGTGAGCCGCATCCGGCGTTTTCCGCCGGCAGTCATCGGACTTCAGGCGTACGATACCCCCGCAGTCTCCCAGAAAGCCTCGACCGAGCGGTTTTGCAGCCGTCTGCGGCTGACCGCAATTCCGACGTGGTACGGTTCGAGCGCCGGTCCCTCGGTGATGACCTGCAGTTCGTGACGCAGCGGGCTCTGGTCAACCACCAGCTGCGGTACCACACCCACACCGCAGCCCAGACTGACCATTGCAATGATGGCTTCGTTTCCGGCGACCTGGGCGTAGACCGGTGCTTCTATGGCGCGTTCACGGTACCACGCATCCACGCGCTGACGCGCCAGGCCCCGCTCCGAGAGGATCACCGGTACATGGCGCCATGGAATCGGTCGGCGCTGCAGCAGGTCACGCACGGCGCAGCGCATCGAGGGACCGATACTCACCAGCGGCGTAGTGGTTAGTACCCGGGTCTGCAGTTTGGCCGGACTGCGACGTGGCAGCGCGGCGACCGCCAGATCCACCTCGTCGTCAAGAACGGTCTGCAGTGCCAACGCTGCGTCGCCGGTCTTGAGATGGATATGGACATCCGGGAAGAGCTCACGGAAACGGCGTAGAATACGCGGCAGAATGCTGTAGCAGGCGGTTACCGAGGCGTAGATGCGGATCTCTCCGTCTATGCGCGCGCCGCTCTCGTTGACGCGCTCGCATATATCAGCCCAGCGCGCCAGCGTCTCGCGCGCGTAGCGTTCAAACTGACGCCCGGCAGCCGTTGGAACCACACGCCGATTGTCGCGCTGGTAGAGCTCGGTCCCGACCTGCTGCTCGAGACGCTTGATACGTCGGCTGAGCGCCGACGCCGAGATGTTACAGCGCGTGCTCGAGCGTCCGAAATTGAGTGTTTGGTACAGGTCGAGAAAGTACTCGAGGTCTTCTTGTTGCATATTATGCATCATTATATGCCGAATAAATCACTTCACGCAATATGTGTACCGTAGTATGATGGTGCCTCAGTATGGACATTGCGCATGCAATCCGGAGGAATGTATGAAGTTTGATTTCACCACCAGAGTCTTCAAGAAAGAGAAAATCCGCCTGGCGGACACCGAAGAGTTCATCGTGCGCGGCGGACGCAACCTGTTTGCGTTGCTGCCCAAAGCCTTTGACGGAATCAGTCAGATCGGCGTGATCGGGTGGGGGTCGCAGGGCCCGGCCCAGGCGCAGAATCTGCGTGATTCGCTGCAAGGCAGCGATATCAAGGTAGTTGTGGGACTGCGGCAAGGCAGTGCGTCGTGGAGCAAAGCCGAGGCGGTTGGCTTCACTGAAGCCTCAGGCACGCTCGGCGAGATGATGACGGTCGTGCGCGAGTCCGACCTCGTCATCCTTCTGATCTCGGATGCCGCGCAGGCCTCGCTCTACCGGGACGTTTTTGCCGCGCTCAAGCCCGGCGCCACGCTGGGCCTGTCACACGGCTTTCTGCTGGGATACATGCGTACGTGCGGAGACAGTTTTCCGGACAACATCAACGTCATAGGCGTCTGTCCCAAAGGTATGGGCCCGTCGGTTCGCCGCCTCTACGAGCAGGGACGCGAGACCAACGGCGCCGGTATCAATACCAGCTTTGCCGTTGAACAGGACATCAACGGCAAGGCCACCGACTATGCAATCGGCTGGTCGATAGCGCTGGGGGCTCCGTTCTCGTTCATGACCAGCCTCGAGCTGGAGTACCGCTCGGATATTTTTGGCGAGCGCGGTATCCTGCTGGGAGCGGTTCACGGTGTCGTTGAGCGGCTCTATCGGCGATACATTGACCAGGGGATGAATCCCGAGCGCGCGTTTGCCGAGACCGTCGAGTGTGTTACCGGTCCGGTCTCCAGGACAATCTCACACAAGGGCATTCTGGCGCTCTACCAGGAACTGTCGGCGCAGGACAAGAGGCTCTTCGAAGCCGCCTACTGCGCCGCCTACCCTGCGGCCAGGGAGATCCTGGTCGAGTGCTACCAGGAGGTGAGCTCGGGCAACGAGATCCGCTCGGTTGTGCTCGCCGGCGAACGCATGAAGACGTATCCCATGGGAACAATCGACAACACGCCGATGTGGAAGATCGGTGAGAAGGTGCGTGCTGCACGCGTCGAGGACCGCATCCCGTTGAACCCCACGACCGCCGGCGTCTACGTTGCCACCATGATGGCGCAAATCGACGTGCTGCTGCAGAACGGTCACGTCTACTCCGAGATCGTCAATGAGTCGGTGATCGAAGCCGTAGATTCGCTCAACCCCTACATGCACTACAAGGGCGTAGCATACATGGTTGACAACTGTTCAATCACCGCACGGCTGGGATCGCGCAAGTGGGCTCCGCGTTTTGATTACCATCTCTACCAGGTCGCTTTCCCGATCCTGGACAGCGACAGCGGCGATCGCTCGCTGATCGAAGCGTTTCGGCAGCACCCGGTTCACGGGCCGGTGGAGGTGCTGGCGGAATTGCGCCCGAGCGTTGATATCTCCGTGCAGGGCTGAATCACAGGCCGGCTATCATTTGAGGCAGCCGGATAATCCGCTCCTCGTCCACGCTGAGAGGAACTACGCAGCCGGGCCCGATAATCAAACGGCCATCGGCAACCTGCTCTATCGCGTTGGCCAGCTCGCGCGCAACGTCCTGGTCACTGCCGTGCAGCAGAGTACGATGCTCGTCCACGCCCCCGATGAGTATCTTGTCGGTCATCGCTCGCGCCCGGCTGAGGCTCATAGCCGTACTCCGATCGTGCCAGTTGATTGCCTGCACGGGGTAGTCCTCCAGCGCGGCAAACATCGGCTGCAGCCCGTGAATGTGCAGGATGTTGAACCAGCACGAACCGGCTGCCTCGAGCACCTTCAGGTCGTAGGCCCGACCAAACTCAGAGTAGAGTTCCGTACTGAGTCGGTCAGTGGTAGACAGCTGCGTGGCAAAGAAGATCCCATCCACGGCGGCGTTCAGAAGCTCGCGCACAAAAGCGACGGTTGTTTCGGTTATGACCTCCAGACCGCGATGCAGTAGTGTTGGCTCGTTCTGCATATGGTCCAGTATTGCGTCACCGGCCATTTTTACGGCTGTTGTCAGGGGACTGAACACTGTCCCGATCACCGGAACCGAACCGCTGAACTCGGCACACAATCTCCCGGTGGCACTGATCTCTCGCGCAAGCGCACCGTCCTGCACGCTGTTGGGCGGCAGAGTCTGCCAGTCGCGAGCCGACGCTACGCCGAAGCGCGTCACCCGCCCGACTTCATGCTCGTTCTCGGGCCACCGTATGTGAGACCCCCAGTCCTCGATCGAGTATAGACCGTTGTAGGAGATCTTCAGGAAGTCCCAGCCAGCCGCTTTCTGAAAGCCCACAGTTCGATCGACGAATCGTTGCGTGTCGCGGTCGATCTTCGGAAAGTGCTTCCACATGCTGATTGCCGGTGGATGCACGCGCCCGCCATCTACCAGAGTCCGAATCCTTTCATACGCAGTAGCCATACTGTTCGCTCCTTGTAATCAGCAGTGCGGCATAGGTGTTCAGCTTCTTGAGACCAGATACCTGCCGTCGCCGGCGTTGTTGCCGTCGCCGGCGCGCATCCAGCTGCCGCACACTACCATCCGTTCCTGCCAATCAGCGTAACCAGTTCATCGATTTCGGTTTGCTCGAGCTTGCCTTCGGCCCGATACACGAGGTCGGCGCAACGGTAGTATTTGTCGCGCTCGGCGGCCCACATGAGGCGGATGTCCTCTTCAAGGCCGGTTCCGGGATTGACCCGCGGTCGGTCGGCTTCGCTGACACGACGGATGAGCTCCGAAGGCGAAACCTCGAGCAGAATCAGGCGGCCGCTGCCCGAGAGGGCATCGATGTTCCACTGGTACCTCACCGTTCCGCCGCCAAGGCAGACAACGGTATTGTTGAGCAGTGCAAACTGCTTGCAGATTTCGTACTCCAGTTCGCGAAACGGCAGCCAGCCGCGCTCGGCAACCAACTGATGGAACGAATAGCCGAGACGCGCATCCATCTCGCGGTCAAGATCGGCAAACGGACGATCGAGTTCCCGAGCGACCCCCAGGCCCAGGGTTGTCTTGCCCGAGCCGATCATACCACAGAAGTAGACGTTGCCGGGCATCAGCGCGCTTCCTTTTCACTTAGTAAACCCAACACACGCTCAAAACGGGCAAAACCCGCCGCGTATACGCCGGCCTGAGTTGTATCGGGCTGCCAGCGGTCTGCGATATCGATCCAATCCTGCCCCAGCTTTGACAGCGTTGCGCCCTCGTCGACAGCAACGCGGCAATACATCGCACTGCCGATGATCGTCGATTCGATCTGCCGTGGCCGTGCCAGCGGGACGCCCAGGATGTCGGCTCGTATCTGGTTATGCACGGGGGACTGTGCCCCGCCTCCTGCGATGACCAGCTGAGTTCGGCGCGGAGCAACCGGCGCAAGCTCGGCCAGCAACCGGCGCAGACGATAGGCAGCCGACTCCGCCACCGCACGCAGCAGGTGTCCAGGCTGATGTTCCATGGTAAGTCCCACAAAACCGGCGCTGATACTGCTGTCCCAGTACGGCGCCCGTTCTCCGGTGAAGCCCGGCAAGGCAACCACACCGTTTGCTCCCGGGGGTACCTTCTGCAACAGCGACTCGATTCTATCCGCATCGGTACCGGTCAGCTCGGCGGTACGCAGCAGCGCGCTTCCGGACGTTCCCGTAGCCCCACCGGCCAGATACCCCCCGCCCTGCATGGCGGTGTTGATTGTCAGAGCCAATGAACCCGCTTGCCGTGATTCCGCTGAAGGCAGCCGGTCGACCTTCTGCATCAGCGTATCGGTGGTGCCGCACACCATCACGGGGTCTCCGTTCAGCACACCGCACCCGTACATCGCCGTTGTACCGTCGGTACTGCCAACCGCAACCGGGGTTCCTGCCTCCAACCCCAGTCGCGCGGCTAGCCGGGGAACAAGCGCCCCGGCGCGCTCTTCAGCAGAGCGAACCGGGGCAAACACATTACGCGACACTCCGGCCAGCTCGCATATGTCCGCGTCAAACCTGTGCGTCGCCGGAGAGAAACAGAACGTGTAGTCGGCGTGCGCGTAGTCGGTACACAGCACTCCCGTCAGGCGCCGTACAAACTCGTCCTTCAACCCCATGACGTGTTGTATGCGGCTGAACAGGTCGGGATAGGAAGCGCGCAGCCACCGCAGCCTGGGGGCCAGCAGGTCGCCGCGACAGCGCCGACCGGTAACCCGCCACGCGTGTTCGCGCCCGATTAGAGACTCGAGCTCCGTCGCGTAACCTGCCGAGCGCGTATCAGCATAGGTGAGAGCCGGGAGTAACGGTTCGAACGCACCGTCAGAACAGACAAACGCCATCACAGCGGCCACGGCAACGGCATCAATCGGTTCCCGGCACACACGGCGTTGCTCAGTGATTGCCCGGCAGACCACGCTCCAGGCCCGTTCCACGTCGACGGTGGCGGCTTGCCCGGTCCTGTCGCCTGTTATGGTCAGCGCAACAGGAACGCGTGACATCGACAGCAGATGTCCATTGCCGGAGACGGTAGCTGCCCGACAACTCGAGCTGCCGTAGTCGACGACCAGAAAGGCCATTACTATCCGTTGTCGGAGCTGAACACCGTCAAATCAGGCCCCCGCTGCCTGCACCGCCTCTACCAGCAGCCTGACGGATCCCGGATAGAGCCAGGTCGGGAAACTGCATCCCGGAGCAAGCAGAAACCGGGTTCTGCCTCCCAGCTCGATGCCTTCGAGCGCGTTGCGCACCGCGTCAGCTGGAGTCACGCGCGTCATGCGATTCTTGTCCAGACCCGCCATGATCGTACCGCCGAACTTCTTGCGCATTTCCGGTATCGACGGATTGGACGGATCGCGGTCCTCGTAAGAGAGAACGTCCATCGGGATATCGAGAACGTCGTCGACGTAGATTCCGTAATCGTGGATGTGGGCCGTGTTCATGATTGCCGATCCGGAGACCTCGTCGAAGATGCGCTTGACGAACGGTTTGGCAAACTTGAGATACTGTTCGCGAGGCATCTGCTTGCTGGCACCGAAGGTGGAAACAAACACCCCGGCACAGCCGCGTTTGATGGCCTCCTTGCAGTAGGCAATTGTGTTCTCGGTGATCACGTCGAGAGCAGCAAGGACGGCATCCGGGCACTCCTCAACCAGACGCGGCAGATGTTCGCCTGCGAGGTTACGCAGCAGACTTTGCCACGGGTCAAAGATGGTGTCAATGAAGTAAGCCTCGCCGTCCAGTTGGCGGGCCAGAATGTCGATGGCACGCAGCTGTTCGTTCCAGTCACTGGTAGACACGTCAAACGGCCTGATCGTGCCGAGCTCGGCTGCGTTGGTTACCTCGTTCAATCCTTCGGGCATCGGGTAGTAGTAGTCATTCATCAGCTTCAGAAAATCGAGGTCGTAGTGCCGCAGAAACTCAACCGACAACTCGGCGATACGTTCCCCCGGCGCGTGCTGTACACCAAAGTGGTACCAGAGCGACACCGGAGGCCGATCGACTTCACTGCCGGCCAGCGAACGTTCGACCCGTTCGATCTTTGTCATAGCGTACTCCTCTCAGGCTATTCCCAGATACGCTTTGCGTACTGCGTCATCCCGCAGAAGGTCGGCTGCCGGGCCTTCCTTGACTACCCGGCCGGTCTCAAGCACGTAGCCGTACGAGGCGACGTGCAGCGCAAGGTTGGCGTTTTGCTCGACCAGCAGGATCGATTTACCCAGTTTATTGACCTGCACGATGAACTCAAAGATCTTCTCGACCAGCAGCGGGGCGAGTCCCAGGCTCGGCTCATCGAGCAGCAGAACCTCAGGATCCGACATCAGAGCGCGTGCGATGGCCAGCATCTGCTGTTCTCCCCCGGAAAGCGTTCCGCCCTCCTGACGGCGCCGTTCTGCAAGCCGAGGGAACAGATCGAAGTTGAGTGCCAGCAACTCGGCCACCTTCTTCTTCTGCGGGATGCTGTACGCGCCGACACGCAGATTCTCTTCCACGGTCAACTCGGGAAACACCTTTCTTCCTTCGGGCACATGTGCGATTCCCTTGCGTACGATCAGATCAGAGCGCTCGTTGAGAATGGGCTCTTCACGAAACAGCACGCTTCCCGACGTGGCCTGGACACCGCCGGTGATGGTATTCAGCAGTGTCGTCTTGCCGGCGCCGTTTGCTCCAATGAGCGTCACAAAGTGCCCTTCGCTCAGCGACAGGGAAATACCTTTGAGCGCGTTGATGTGGCCGTAATAGACGACCAGGTCCTGAACCTCGAGCAGCCTCATCACGTGTCTTTCCTCTTGCCCAGGTAGGCTTCTATAACCCGCTCATCGTTCTGGACCGTCTCTGCCGTACCTTCGGCGATCTTCACCCCGTGGTCAATCACCGAGACAACGTCGGCAATGCTCATTACGAGCTTCATATCGTGCTCGATCAGAACCACGGTCAAGCCATCGTCCTTCAAGCGGCGGATGAATGCCTCGAGGCTGCTCGTCTCCGTGGTGTTCATACCGGCCGCCGGCTCATCGAGCAGCAGAACTTTGGGTCTGCCCGCCATGGCACGCGCAATCTCGAGTCTTCGCTGGTCTCCATACGGAAGGTTGCGGGCGTAAATGTCCTTCTTGTCCACAAGCCCGGTCTGTTGCAGCAGACTCATAGCAAACTCCACCATCTGCCGCTCTTCCTCGCGAAACCTGGGGGTGTGGAGTACACTGGCAAGAATTCCGGCACTGCTCTGATTATGGGTTCCCACTACAACGTTCTGCAGTACGGAGAGGTACGGAAACAGGCGGATGTTCTGAAAGGTGCGAGCTATTCCCTTGCGGTTGATGATGTGAGTTGGCAATCGCTCGATGCGCGTGCCTTCAAAGACTATCTCGCCTGAATCCGCCGGATTCAGGGCCGTAACACAGTTGAAGAAGGTTGTCTTGCCGGCGCCGTTGGGCCCTATTATGGCGTGAATGGTCCCTTGTTGGACCGTCAGGTCGACATTGTTGACCGCCACCAGGCCACCGAACGCCTTTCGTACCTGCCGCATATCGAGAATCATCGCGTTCCCCCGTTGAAACGCGGCAGCAGCGCCTGCGCGATCCAGGATCTTCGGGTGGCTCTTGGTTTCTCGAAGACTCCTTTGACCCCCACAATCCCGCCCGGCTTCAGCACTATGACGGTGATCAGGACGGCGCCGTAGATCACCTGCCGATACCCCGCCAGAAAACCGAACACCTCCGGAAACAGCTCCAGAATCATGGCACCAACGATCGGCCCCGTAATCGACCCGGTACCGCCCAGCGCCACCATGGTGATGATTCTGAACGACTCATCCGCCACAAAGCTGTCCGCCGAGACATAGCGCTGAAAATGGGCGAAGAAACTGCCGGCAAGTCCCGCGATCGTACACGCAATCGTGAACGCCAGTATCTTGTAGCCGAATACGTTGATACCCATACTGCGTGCAGCGGTCTCGTCTTCCCTGATCGCAATAAGTGCGCGCCCCAGCCTGGAGTGGTAGATGCGGTATACAAACAGTATGACGGCCGCGCAGAGCAACAGAATCAAGTAGTAGTTTGCTTCACGCGTAAACGACCAACCGAACAGCCTTGGCACCGGTATGCCGGCGATACCCAGTGGCCCGCGGGTAAAGTCTCGCCAGTTGAGAATCACAATTCGCGTTATCTCGCCAAATCCCAGTGTGGTAAAGGCAAGAAAGACGGCACGCAGCCGCAAAGTCGCAAAACCGATAAAGGTGCCGAACAGCCCGGCGACAATTCCAGCCGCCGGAAACCCGAGCCAGAACGGCACGCCCAACCTCGTGGCCAACAGTGCGGACGTGTACGCTCCTATTCCGTAGAAGGCGGCATGGCCCAGCGAGAACAGTCCCGAGAACCCGATGATGATATTGAGACTTGACGCCAGTATGATGGCGATACCGACGTTGGTGGCCACACGCAGCAGATATGGGTTCCTGACAATCCACGGGTATGCCACCAGCAACACGCCGAGCAGAATTGCAAACGGCACTCTATAACGAAGCACAAAACTGACAAATGCCGGCCGGATACTCTTGAGTTTCACGATCTGAGTCCCTACATGCTGGTCTTTCGCCCGAGGATGCCCCGCGGTCGAAACAGAAGAAACGCTACCAGGACAATGAACCCGATAATGTCCCGGTAGCCCGTCGAGATAATCTGAACGCCGAAGTTCTCGATAATACCGAGCAGATATCCGCCCACTATTGCTCCTGGAATCGACGTAAGACCACCAAAGACCGCCGCGCTGAACGACTTCAGTCCCGGCAGATTACCCATATTGAACGCCACTGCGTTGTAGTACACCGCGGCGAGCACCCCGGCAATTCCCGCCATCGCACCGGCGATGGAGAACGCTATTGAGATCGTGCGATCAACATTGATCCCCATCAGCGCGGCAGTCCGGTAATCGAGCGACACGGTGCGAATCGCGAGACCCATCTTGGTCTTGTAGATGAACAGCTGCAGGATTATCAAGACCGTAGCCGCGGTTGCAACCATGACCACCTGCAGCCAACTGACGGCCACGCCCGTGATTCTGAACGCTGTCTGCCCGTAAAACGCCGGCATGGACTTCACCTCCGAGCCAAACAGGACCGCGGCAAGTTCGTTCAGGAACACCGAGAAGCCGATCGTGCAGATCAGAGAAGCGATCCGCGCAACTCCCCGCAGCGCTTTGAAGGCAAGCTTCTCGAGCACAAACGCCACAATATAGCCTGCCACCGCGCCGGCAAAGATGGCCACAAAGACATCGCGTACCACGTAGCGCACGATGAAGAAGCCGGAGAACGCTCCGATCATGTACAGTGAACCGGTGGCAAAGTTCACCAGCCGCATGACCCCGTACACAATCGCAAACGAAATGGCAAGCAGGGCGAACAGACTGCCCTGCGCGATGCCGTTAATCAGCTGTTGTACGAATAACACGAATGCTCCCCTTCCACGCACCAGAGGTTGATTCTACAGCGTGATCGGCTGCACGCCGCATCACGAACGCGGGCTCCATCGATCACACAAGCCACGACGCGACGGAGTATGAACGCACGAGAAAACGGTTGTCAAGCATCCACGTCGCGCATCACCCGCCGACCGCTTGCTTGAGCGCCAGTATATTCTGCTGAGGTGTTTGATTGAAGAACGTGCAGCCGGGCGCCAGCACAAACTTTACACCGCCGGAGGCGGTTATCGCCTCCCGGGCCTCACGCTGCAGCGCTTCGGCGCCGGCGGTGACCGCCGCCACGTGGTTGATCCCGCCCATGAGGCATTTTTCCGTTTTGGTGCGCGCTTCCGCAACTGACGGACCGGACAAACGGTCTTCCCAGCTTATCGCGTCACACGGGTAGTGCTCGAGTAGTTCAAAATAGGAACCTTCTTCGCCGTGGATATGCAACACAACGATTTCGGCTGCACGCAGCGTATCGATCACCATCCTGTCGAGGGGCATCACCAGATCGGTGTAGTCCGCCCGGGAGAGCCAGCCCGACTCACACCCCCACGCACCGAAGAAGAACCCGTCCACACCGGCTTCCCGTCTGCATAGCTCCCCGAACC
Organism: Spirochaetaceae bacterium; assembly: GCA_007693945.1. Lineage (GTDB taxonomy): Bacteria > Spirochaetota > Spirochaetia > DSM-27196 > PWMO01 > PWMO01. Next base: position 5,727 of record RECP01000041.1, on the reverse strand, counting down.
GAATGTAATTGTGGGCGATCACACGCATACCGTCCAGCACCAGTTGCGGATCATCCCGAAGATCCTGAAGCACTCGCCGATGCGCCAGCCGATAGGCAACGTGAAACGGCGAGAATACGGTCTGAATCAGCGGAACGTCGGGGCCCACGGAGTCTCTGATGATCTTGAGGGCCTCTACCTGCCGGCCAAACGCACCGATCGTCGGGTCAAACTCTTCCAGCTCCTGCCAGACGCTCGGCTCCTGGACAAACTGAAAATTGACCGGCGTATCGTAGTTCCAATCGTACATGACCTTCACAAAATCAGGATCGTACGTGCGGTGGAAATCGAGCGTAAACTGTGCAAACCGCTGCGGCGTCTTGTGGTGTACTGTGCTGTGCATCCATGCACCAAAGGGCACCCGGTCGGTTTCTCCACCGGCGATAGCTGTTGTAAACCTCTCTCTCTTGGTCACGGGCTGCCTTCCTCCGGCCTGCGACGGCTGTTCGGACGTGACGGGATCTCAGCCGCACCGGGCTGAGATCCCACTGTCTCTTCAGGGTCTCTTCAGGGATCTGAACAAGAGGCCGACGCCGTGACTATCGCCGCGGCAGACCAACCTCGTCAAACAGACGGAACTCGCCGTTGTATATCACGAGCCTGCGGTAGCTCTTGACCGCATCGCCTTCGGGAGTGAAGGTAACGTTTCCGGCTACAGCTTCGAAGTCCACGGTCTCAGCCAGCGCGTCCCGGATGGCCGCACGATCGGTCGAACCGGCTCGCTCAATTGCATCCGCCAAAAGCATCATCGCGTCGTACGCAACCGCCGCATGGAAACTCGGCGTAACCCCGTACCGGCTGCGGAACTCTTCGACATACCGTCGCACTCTGGGATCCGGGTCGTCCGCGTAGAACACCGTCGCGGTGCAGACGCCCTCTACGGAATCACCACCCAGCGCGATGAGCTGCTCGTTGTACAGCGAACCGGTGCCAAGCACTTGAACGTCCCAACCGAGCCGCTGGCGCTGCAGGTTGATCGCGGCCCCATCGTTGTAGAACGAGACGATGTAGAGTCCATCAGCGTTGGTACGCGACAGCTTGGTCAGAACCGCCGTGAAATCCCGCTCACCGTCAAAGTAGAAGTCGGTTTCCACGATCTCACCGCCCAGTTCCTCAAAGGCTTTTGAGAAATAGTAGGCGGAGTCAATTCCGAAATCGTTGTTGAGGTGCAAGACCGCCACTCTGCGCAGGCCGAGATGCTCGTAGGCGAAACGGGCGTTGAACGGACCTTCTCCCGCCTGCGTACCGACTATCCCGAAACTCCACCGCGATCCTCCGGCAAAGTCAGCGTGACTGGCTGTCGGTGAGAGCTGTACCATGCCCTCAGCGTCGAAAATCGGCTGAGATGCCATCGCAGTACTGCTCGCAAACGGACCAATCTGGGCGACAATCGTGCGATCAGCGGTGAATCGCTGGGCCAGCGTTGTTCCCATCTGGGGATTGCCCTCGGTATCGCCGACGGAAAGCCGGAACTTCCGGCCGCCGAGCACTCCGCCATCGGCGTTGATCTGGTCAATGGCCATTCTCGCCGATCGGTCGAATCCAATTCCATACTCGGACCAGTCTCCGGTGATAGGCGCACTCAAAGCAATGTGAATATCACCGTCAGTAGCGGCTGCCCGCTCACCCTGACCGGCCGCAAAAGCCCCGCCGGCCGCAGCCACCAGAACAAGCAACCCTACAACTATGCGCTTCGCCATATTTACCCCCTGATTATTCTCAGTAGAAGCTTGTCTCCGCTCTACGGCGGAAACTGATTCAGGCGAAGTATGGACGCAATCAGAAGCGTTTGTCAAGTAATTGTTGCAACACTTGTGTAATAGTTGTTGACTTTTTGTAAGACCCGCCTATAATGCTGATGACGCCGGCCGTCTGACGGCATCGCCGTAGATACGGCCGTGGGGATGGAGACTGTGACCACAAGACGCAAATACGATTTCGACACGCTGATTGACCGCAAACGCACCAATTCGGTCAAATGGGATTTCTGCACCTGCTGTGACGGGGCTGAAGACATGCTGCCGATGTGGGTCGCCGACATGGACTTTCAGGCTCCCCCCGAGGTCATGGAAGCGGTGCTGCGCGCCGCCGGTCATGGCGTCTACGGCTATTCGGAGATGACGGACGGTTACTACGAGGCAATCGTGAACTGGGTGGCCGCTCGACACAGATGGGAGCTCGAGCCGCGGTGGCTCTCCTATTCACCGGGAGTCATTACCGGGATGAACGTGGCCATCCAGACCTTCACCGCTCCGGGCGACAGGATCATCGTGCAGTCACCGGTCTATCCGCCGTTCTTCGCGTCGGTGATCAACAACGGACGGCAGGTATCCAACAACCAGCTGGTGCTGTGCGACGGCGAATACCGCATGGATTTCGAACAGCTGGAGCGCGTTATCGATGATCGCACGCGACTGCTGCTGCTCTGCAGCCCGCACAATCCGGTTGGCCGCGTCTGGCGCCGCGACGAGTTGGAGCGCCTGGCGGATATTGCCCTGCGGCACGACCTGCTGGTGTTTTCCGACGAAATTCACGGTGACCTGGTCTACCAGGGGTATCAGCACGTACCGTTCGCGTCGCTGGGACCGGAGGTGGCTGAGCGCACAATCACCGGAATTGCGCCGAGCAAGACCTTCAATATCGCCGGGCTCAAGGCGTCTGTGATCATCACACCCAACGCGCGCCTGCGCACGGCATTCGACCAGGCACAGGAGCGAGTCTTCGGTCTCTACACCGCCAACGTGTTTGCGATCGCCGCGGCTGAAGCAGCCTACCGGGACGGCGGTGCGTGGCTCGATCAGGCACTCGACTATCTGGGGAACAACATCGACTACACGTACCGCCGGCTGCGCGAGCATATCCCGCAGGTCAGCGCCACGCAGCCCCAGGGAACGTTCCTGATGTGGCTGGATTTCTCGCGCCTGGGGATGACGCAGCAGGAGCTGCGCGAAACCATCTTCTGCGGCGCCCGCGTCGGTCTGAACGACGGGCTCAGTTTCGGTCCCGGCGGTGATCAGCATATGAGGCTCAATATCGGCTGCCCGCGTTCAATGGTCGCCGAAGGCCTGTCGCGGATTGCGGCCGTCTTATGATACTGTGATACAATGCTGAAACCGGGAGAAGTGGGCGTGAAAGCAAAGGATTCACTGGTGCTGGAAGAAATCGACGGCGCCGCGCTCAAGCAGGCAAGGTTCGCCAGCGTCAGGCTGACGGCAGCCGATCGCTCGATCCTGGCGTCACTGGAGCCGGTGGTCGACGCGATCGCGACTCTGTTCGGCGCTCATTGCGAGGTGCTGGTTCACTCGCTGGAGGATCTCAGCCATTCGATTATAAAGATCCGCAACGGCGCGGTAACCGGACGCAGTGTCGGCTCGCCCATGACCGACCTGGGAATCAAAGTACTGAAGAATACCGAGAACGCCCAGAACGACGTCATCGGCAGTTACTACAGCCGGACCAACGACGGCAAGACACTGCGTTCGGTAACCGCGCTGATCCGTAATGGAACCAGGCCAATCGGCATGCTGTGCATCAACGTCAATCTTTCCGCCCCGCTGTTTGACGTTCTGCAGAACTACCTGCCTTCGGCCGGCGAGGAACGGCAGGACGACTCTCCCGAGCATTTTGTCATGAGCACCGAAGAGCTGGTGCGCCGGTCGCTCGACACCGCAATCTCCCAGATCACCGCCAGGCGCGAGATACCGCACCAGATGAAGAACAAGGCAGTGGTCGGCGAACTGCTGGAACAGGGGATTTTTGACGTCAAGGGTGCGGTAGACATCGTTGCCAAAGAACTCGGGGTTTCCCGCTATACTGTCTACAACTACATCAGAGAGGCTCGCGTCTGAACGGCTGACGATCCAGGACTCGACGCACGCAAGGAGAACATCATGGCTTACACACGAGAAGAAATAGCAACCCGGTCGGCGCCGGCGGCCATCGGACCCTATTCACAGGCCATTCGCGCCGGCGAGATGGTATTCACTTCCGGGCAGATTCCGCTGGAACCGGCTTCCGGAAGCATCGTATCCGGCAGCGTGGAGCGGCAGGCCGAGCAGGTAATGCAGAATCTCAAAGCGGTTCTGGAGGCCGCCGGCTCCAGTTTTGAACGGGTGGTGAAGTTCACCTGCTTTATCACCGACATGGCGGACTTCCCGGCGGTGAACGCGGTATTCGAGCGACATCTGAGCAGCCCCTACCCCGCGCGTTCGTGCGTCCAGGTCGCGGCTCTTCCCAAGGCCGCCGCGGTCGAAGTCGAGGCAATAGCGTTAGCCGGCTAACAGCACACCCAGCGGTCCGGTGACCTGATCGGGTACCGTGTGATCACCGTCAAAGCGTATGAAGTCACCGCGCCATCCCGCATCGCGCAGCATATCGTAGAGCGCCCTGGCCGATGAATAGGCCAGGATCGGATCAGTGGTGCCATGGCTCTGCACAAAGCGGCAGCCTGTCCCGGCGCGCGCTTGACGCGCGGTTCGCGCGGCGGCGATCAGCCCGCCGGACAGCAGAAACAGGCCGGCCGGTGGTTGCGCGGCCTGCAGCACGCACTCAAGCGCCACCATTGCGCCCTGGCTGAAGCCGCCTACAAACAGGGTTCTGTGCACCAGATCGTGCCGATCGATGTACTCGAGCACTTGCTGCGCGGAACGCTGCAGGCCGGGAGGGTCGAGCTGCGCCAGATTCTGGAAGTAACTGCCCTGCATCGCCAGCATCATCTCCTGCGCGGTATCGGGAAACCAGGCACGCCCGCAGGCAACGTCCCCGTACTGCAGGGCGAGCGGAGCGCGGACGAAGTGCCAGTCCAGCCTGCCGGAAGGATCGAGCGTACGGCCCAACGGCACCAGATCGTCGGCGTCGGCGCCGAAGCCGTGCAGCACGACAACCGCCCGCTCGCTGTCACTACTACCCCATCTGATCGACTGTACGCGTGTATCGCGAGACATCACTGCTCCCATAAAACGGTTTGCTGCGCTATACTCTTACCATGCGTTGTCCCCGCTGTAAAAGCCTCGAAGATCGCGTCATAGAGTCTCGGGCCCTGGCCAACGGTGGCAGTATCCGCCGCCGCCGCGAGTGTCTCAACTGCAGCTATCGCTTCACATCGTACGAGCGCATTGAAGAGAAGCCTCTGATGGTGATCAAGAAGAGCGACGCACGGCGGGAGCCGTTCGACCGGGAGAAGCTCGAGAAGGGTATCCAGCAGGCTCTGCGTAAGCGGCCGGTCGCACAGATGGACATCGAAAACGTGCTCGACGAACTGGAAGAAAGCGCGATGTTGCTCGGCCGTACGAGCCACGAGATCAGTTCCACCGAGATCGGAGAAATGGTTCTGACCAAGCTGTACGATCTCGACCGAGTCGCCTATATCAGGTTTGCCTCGGTCTACCGCAACTTTGAAAACGTCGAGGAGTTTGTCCGCGAGATCGAAACGCTGTCCGGTCTCAAGGGCAGGAATAGTGGCGAAGGGATTTGAACCCCTGACCGAGCGGATATGAGCCGCTTGCTCTACCGACTGAGCTACGCCACCACAAAACAGGTGCAACTATACCAACGGCACCGCTATGTGTCAACAAACGCAGAGGATCACCAGCAATTCTCATTTTGGCCGTACGGGGTCGGTTGGCATGGAGCTCCTGCGCGCCTGCCTCGAGAGCACCCCCGCTCACTTGTCCTCGCAGAGGCTGCGGA
>RECP01000133.1 GCA_007693945.1 Spirochaetaceae bacterium | reverse complement strand
GGTAAGGACAACGTCGGCGCGTTCGGCGCCGTACGGCCAAAATGAGAATTGCTCGAGGATCACAGCAGGTTATGGCTGCGGGCTGAGTCGAGCAGCTTCCGGTTCCAGTAGTTATCGGACAGAAATGACCGCTTGTCGCGGTACTCATCGATACGACTGCTGCGCTCCTGCATGTACTTGACCGACTTTCCAAGAATTGTCAGCGGGTCTTCATAGTCCGGGTTGCGCGGCCGGGGCAGAATCTGGCTGTAGAGATAGTAGTACAGGCGGTTATACGGGTCGGCCGCTGAGATCTTCTCCTTGCGCGTCAGATGATGGAACTCGGCGATCCCCGCATCAGGCTCACCGGTCAAGGCGACCAGGTAAGCGCGAAAGGTCTTTATCAAGTGCCCGAGCACGGTGTCGCCACCCAGCACTCCTACCGCGCGGTCTTCGATTGCCGCAAAGCCGCTGTCCCACGCGACCAGCTCCGGTGAACGCTGGGTCGTTCTGCGCCCGGTCGTCTGGTCTTTCAGCTCGAGCAGGGCGCGTTCCGCCTCGCCCGCGCGTTCGAACGCCTCGGCCCGAAAGAAGCGCACCTCGTCGGCAGCGGAGAGCTGCGACAGTGCCGCCACAGCGCCGTGCGGGTCATCCAGATAGATCAGGCAGCGTGCGCTCCACGCCCGCAGCACCCGCCGTGCCTCAGTGGCGCCATAGATAGCAGCGTCACACAGGGCGCGCTGGAAGGTAGTCTGGGCCGCGTCATACTGTCCAAGCTCGAAGCGCACACGCCCGTGCAGCAACTGCAGGAAGAGGTCCGCCGCATGCATTCCGCCGGCTGTTGCTTGTGCACGAAGCGCATCGACCTGACCGCCTACACGGGTCAGCTCACCGGCAAGGAAGAGGCAGACCAGTTCGGCACATCGCGCACGAACCGCGGTGTACTCTTCCCTCACGCTATCACTGTTCGGCCGCGCCATTACGAAGTAATCGCGGGCATCACCGATCTTTTCCTGTGCCAGCAACAACGAACCAAACTCAAAGTTTGCACGGCAGACACCTTCGGTATCGTCAGCCTCCTGATAGAGCATAATGGCGCGTTTGCAGAGGGCCATCGCCTGAGGATAGTTGGCTCTGGAAACCGCGTAGCGTGCGTGTTCCAGCGCGGTGTCGGCTTCAACGGACTTCTCGAAACCGCTGGGTGCGTGGAATGCCGACCGCGTCTCAAAGAGTTGATCAGCTCGCACCCGATCCGACTGAAGCAGCGCGTAGCGCAATTCAGCAGTGGCCAGGATCTGCGCCACAACTTCCGGGCGGTCAGCCTGCGGCGCGAGTTCAGCGCCAACCGCCAGCACTTTGGCTACCCGCTGGAACCGCCGCCCATCAAGCGCGTGGCGCAGCAGGTCACGCAGCCCGGGTACCCAATCACTACTGCCGGCCGCCGCCACACTGAGCAGCGCGGGCGTCATGTGCGCGCCGCCTTCGGCGACAATCGACAAGAGCGCCCGAGCGACGGCGGTCTCGATCTGCGCACGGTCAACACCACCGCTTGAAAGCGCGGCTTCACGCACTCGCGCAGTGTCTACGTACAGCGATTCGCTGTCGCGCATCAGTCCAAGCGCCGCAAGCCGTCGTGCGACCTGGCGCAGCCGCAGCTGATCATATCCGAGCCGGATCACGATCTCGGCAACCAGGGACCCCGCCGCGTGACCGCCGACCAGCGCGGCAATGGCCAGTATATCGCGCTCATCCTGCGTCAGTCTCGGCAGCAGCTCGGCGGCCTCAGTCTGATCCGCCTGTTGCTGCACGTCGTAGCGTGTCGAAGCGGCGTGCTCAAGCGAGTCCTGCACGTTGACGAAATGGAAATAGAGCTCAAGCGGCAGGCCATGCGTACGGCGACAGCAGTCTGTAATGCGAATGTGGCGTTCAGCCGATTCACTCAGGAACCGGACCGCACGGTCGGTGACATCGTTGGCGCCAAACAGCGGCAGATCGGCCTGTACGGTGACAAGGTCGGCCATACCCACCGGCAGAACCGGTTTTGCGGATACGGCGACCACGATGGGCGCAAACTCACCGACCAACCGATCGTAGACCTGACGCACCAGCCGCACCGCATCGACCGGAAACAGATCGAGATTCTCAAGTACCAGCACAGGGGGCAGCAGATCCCGCTGCAGGCGCCGAAACAGCGCCGTGAGGTACAGCGTGAAGGCAGCCAGGACATCGGCCTCCAGCCCGTCAAACAGGCCGAACTGCGTCGGCGAGACGGCAATGTGTTCAACCGCAGCTCCCACCGACTGCCATAGCAGATACTCGTGGCGCTTCATCGGTTCACCCACACCCGGCAGAACCTCGGCAACGATGCCGTTGGCAATAGGATCAACGGATTCATCCTCACGGCCGGAGGGATACAAAGTGATCCAGCGGCCATCAGCGGCCGAGCCGTACAGATCGCGCAGCGTGTGGCGCACATTCTCGCGCGCGTATACCCGGTCCTCGCAGCTTACCAGCAGAACGCCGGGCGGCTCATTACCATTGAGCCAGGGCTGGATACCGTCCAGAGCCGCGGTGACGAATTCTCCGTTGCGCAAGAACTCCGAGCAATCCGCCAGCTTGTGACCTGAGGCACAGACCGCGTTCTCGATTCTGAGATAATCGCCGTGCCGTGAGACCTCAACTTCGGTTGCCAGCCACGGAGCCGCTCCGGGTCCAATCCAGATACTGCGTTGCTCGACAAGGCGACCGAGCGCGCCGCGCAGTCGACGAAACACCTCTGCCGGGTCACGGTTGCCGAGGTAGTCGATCACAACGCTGAAATCGTGCAGTTCGTCGCCGTACCGCTCGAGTTCGGCATGCAAACTCAACGCAGCGTCCAGCACCTGCCGATGATCAGCCTCGTTGCTGCGCGGAAAGTGGTGCAGAAAGTCCCCCGCCTCACGACGCAGAGCGGTGGCACCCGATCGCGAAAGAACCTGATCGACCGATACAACGAGATCCTGGACAATGGACGGCCGGATACGCGTCAGTTGCCGGAATCCGTCTACGTGCAAATACAGACAGAACATAAGACCCCGGTTACAGTCTCGGTTGATTCGTGGTCACGATTGAGACCCAGTCCATCAGGTCTCGAACGCATCACCCGAATCATCGGCACTCACCAACCCACGGCTATCGATGTCTCCCCGGTAATCCGCGCCGTAGATACGGTCGAACAGCAGTTCCATGTGTTCAAGCTGCATATCCGAGAAGTGAACCCCGTGGTAGACTCGTTGTGAGTCATCGTACTTGCGCATAATCCTGCCCCGCGCCGGCAGGATTAGGCCGTCGACATCGATTTGCAGCCCTATCTCGGAGTAGAGCCCGAGGTCGAGCGCACCGGCGGCATGGCTGAAAAGCAGACCCGATCCACTGATATCGATCAGCTGGGCTTCCTGGAACGCGCGCTCCTGCTGCTCGCCGCTGAAATAGCCGTTGACCTGCAACGAATAAGAGAATACCCGCGCAAACATCCGGACGAACTCGAGGTCCGAGGGGTGGAATGCAGCCTCCGGATCACCGCCTTTCAGCAGGTACAGGTAGCCTACAACATACTGATGATAGAGAATCGGGCAGTAGACTTCGGCAGAAAGACGCCTGCGCAGGCGCCGCTGCAGCAGCTGATCATACTGCTCCACAAGCGATGGATCGTGGTCCCGCGCCAGCTCCTCCAGGTGGCGCCTCAAAAGGAGACGCTCGCGCACGGCAACATTGAGCAGCCGCGTTGACTCCTCCAAAGGCGGCAGAACCAGTATGCGTCCGCTGGAAGCTATGATACGCTCGGGCAACGACTCGGGTTTGCGCTCGCGATACATGACGATGCGGTTTTCGGCCGCGATTAGCTCCGCCTGCTCACGGAAGCTGGTCAGCAGACTCGAAATCCGGCGGACATCAAAGCCCAGGTCGAATTGCGGTTCTTCCACCGGGTCAAACATCTCCGAAGCGGGATAGTTGAGCGTCACGGCCGAGCCGTGAACGACCAGCGAGACGGAGAGTCCCTCTGGATTGACAATGCGCTCGAAGCCCCGCGCCAGGTCGCGGTGCAGCACGCCGGGTTGACGCAATCGGATGATGCCGTCCTCAACTTCAACCACGGTAGAGCGAAACGTCATCGGCTGGCCGCGAAACCGAAAGAAGCCTACTGCGGCGTGCCGTTCCCTGGGTTGCCGATAGTTTGTGCCGGTCGGCGCAAACGTCACAATGCGCTCAGAACTCTCAACAAGACGGGCGGCGATGCGCTGCGTCCCGATGTGTAACTCCACCGGTATCTGTTTCTCGCGAATATTGCTGAAAATGAACTCTCTTTCTACGCGTCGGATTTCCTGCGCCATCGTTCCAGCTCCATGCTCACGGACCCACCAGCGGTGAATGATCAACCCACGGTTCAAGCCTGGTGCCACGGGTCACGCGCGATTGGCTCAGCGCCCCGAGATCCAGCAGGATGTCCGCGATATACCAGCCGTCACCACGGTCTTCCAGCACAACGTCACCTTCCGTACGTCCCGTACTGCTTACCAGCCGCACCAGTGCAGTTGCCTCCGCGACGTCCAGCCAGCGGATTGGGCCAAGCCGCAGCTGTACATCTTGCGGCGTGACGCGCAAATCATCGGCTACCATGCGTGCCAGCCGATCCCGTTCAGGCTCGATCACGTGTTCAGCGATGCCTTCCTGCAGCCTGTCAAGATCATCGAACAGGCGCACGATCCGGTTACGCACCGCGGCCCGCGCACTGTTGTCGGAGGCAATGTCGGGCAGCTCGCCGATTGCCGCATCGCTTGGTGTCGCGCGCCGCAGCGACCGTGAGACCAGCAGAAAGCGCGGCGCATAGGTCTCATCCGGGCGATCAGCGTCGGCCTGCCGCTCCGTCTCTTCCGAATCGTTCACCACCCGAACCTCGGCCGGATCATCCGGTTCCGCAGTCTGCACGGGCTCGTCCCGGCCGGCGGGGCCGCGGGAGTCGGGGCGTTCGGCGCCGCCGGACGCAGCCTCGATCGCCCGGCCGGCCCGGGGAGCTGATTGTGAACGCTGCAGACAGCCACCAAACACCACGCCGAACAGAACCGCCGCCAGGAGTGCCGCGGCCAGGCCCCGATAACGGTTTGAGAAAAGATCCCGCATACGATAGTATAGATAGCACATGGGCAACCGCCGTTCTATTGTAGACCACCTCGAAAGCGATTACCAGAAGCCTATCCGTGATCCGCTCTGGAAACACATCTACGTTTCGGAGGCAATCCAGAAGCTGCTCGACGCACCAGCGTGCCGCCAACTGACGCGCATCAAGCAGCTGGGGCCTGCGTACCTTGTTTACCCGGGAGCAACCCATACCCGAATGAGCCACAGTCTGGGCGTGTTTGACATCGCACGACGCATGATCCGCCGTTTGCTGGCAGTATCGGGTGATATCGACCTGTCCCTGGAAGGGGTGAAGGCGTTTCTTGCCGCAGCCCTGCTGCACGATCTGGGCCACTTTCCCTATACCCACAGCTTCAAAGAGCTTCCGTTGCTGGGCCACGAGGTTCTGACCGGTCAGCTGGTGCGCAGTGACCCCATCCGCAGCCTTCTCCGTCACGAGTTGCGGACCGATGCTGAGACAGTGGCGGCAATCGTGGATACCACCATCGCAGTCGCACCCGGCGGTGAAGTGGCGCTGTTTCGCGCGTTGCTTTCCGGCGCGCTGGATCCCGACAAGCTGGATTACCTCAACCGCGATGCCTACTTCTGCGGTGTACCGTACGGCATCCAGGACATTGATTTCATTCTGAGCCGACTGCACGCCAACGGGCACCACGGCGTAGCCCTGGAGTCTTCCGGAATATCCGCAATCGAGAATATCCTGTTCTCTAAGTACCTTATGTACCGGGCGGTCTACTGGCATCGTACCGTACGGGTCGCGACCGCGATGATCAAGAAAGCGGTCTATCAGGCTCTGCGGCAGGAAGTTATTGTCCCGCAGGACCTCTACGGGCTTGATGACGACCTCTTCTTCGTGCAGTTTGCCCGGCGCGATTTCTTGCCGTTTGATTTGATCAGGCGTGTCTATGACCGTGTGCTGCATCAACCGGTATGGGAGACCGCGTACGACGCGGCGCATCCGCTGCACCGAGATCTGACCGATATGCACCGGCGCCATCAGCTGGAAGACCGCATAGCGGCGCGACTTGACCGCCAATTGCGTCCCGCGGTACGGCCTGAAGCCGTAATCATCGATGTGCCCGAGGACATCAGTTTCGAAGTTGATCTCGCCGTCCTGCACAACGGCACGCTGCAGGACTACCGCCAGTCGGAAACCGTATTCACCGGCAGGGTGGTAGCTGACTTCACTCGAACCCTGCGCCGCGTGCGCCTCATGCTAAGCCCCGAGATAGCGGCCGAAGTCAGGAACCCGGAACGCCTGCTCGAGTCCTGACATCGGACCGACCTGAAACGCCGATTGCCGACGGCTGGAGCCCCAGGGGCGGCCCTGGGCGGTCTGTCTGCAGCAGCGAAGCCAGGCGCCGCGCCCGAGAGTGCCCCTCGGAGCGTCTCCGCAGCCATTCTATGCCAACCGACCCCGTACGGCCAAAATGTGAATTGCTGGCTGTCGCGCTATTTGCATTGATTCCGGGATCCTTTTTGTAGTAGACTGCACAGTGAGACGAGAACGGAAATGAAGTATTCCAAACTGATGAAGGAACGCGTACGGCGCACCGAGGTGCTGTTTCGCGAGCTCGGTTATGAGCTTACCGAAGGCGAGCTGCACGAAGACAGCTATAGCGCCGGATTTGAGAGCGATGACGGCTTCGAAGGCGGGTTGTTCATCGACCGTGAAAGCAAGTTTCTCGAGCTGGCGTTCACCTTCGCCTTTTCGGCACATTTCACGGATTTCATCCGCTCACGTCTGGAAGACATCGTCCACATCTGTTACGAGTATGGATCCTATTTCAACCTGGAAACCGGCGACGGTGAAATCGCGTTCTCGATTTTCTCCAAGATCTACTACGCCGGCCTCAATTACTTTTCGCTCAAGGAGACCGTCCGCGACTATCGCGAAGCCATCGACACACTCGAAGAGCTGTTCCAGATCCAGCGCGAGTTCGGCCGCGGGGTGTCGCATGGAGATGCATAACCTCGTGCAGGACGAGGTCCGCCAGATTGTCAACCAGGTCTGCGAAAAAACAGGTAGCGGCCGGCAACCCGCACAACTGCAACACGTCGCGCATGTGCCGCTTCTCCGCGGTGCGCTCCCTCATCAACCATATTGCCCGCAGGTTCGTTCAAAAGCTGTGGGACACGATCTTGACGTCGTGCAGCCGTCCTTCGCATTCGTTCTCAAGGAAGGTCAGCACCTTGTGCATCACAGATTCACCGTAGCGCCGTGAATTGGAGACCATCACCGCGCCTATCTGTGAATACGCCAGGCTCTGGTGCAGATCGACTTCAGCGACACTGATGCGGTACTTCCTTATCAGCCGGTCACGGATCGAGTTTACGATGCGGCGTTTTTCCTTGATTGATGCAACATCGGGTAACTCGATGATGAACTGGATCATCGAAACAACCATAAGACACCCACAGTAGCATGAGCGCGGGGAACGGGTAAACGAGCGTCAGCGCCGACAACTCCGCGGTCGGCTGTGGAGACACTGAACCGTGCCGGCGACGCGCTTCAGCAACGCCAGCTGTGCGCCGCCGGTACCAGATCCGGTTTTCGGCCCGCAGCGGCAGCCAGAAAGCGTTGACGCGAGTTCATGGACTCTGTTACGAACTGCTGCCGGAGCCGTGCCTGCGCGGCCGTATCAGCAGCACAACCAGCAGAGCGATTGCCAGATAGGTCAGGTTTGTGCGTGCCGAGGCCGCGTGCATCGGCCGGATGTCGAAGTAGATGCCAATGTCGCCGGACTCAATCAACAGATAATCGTGCGGGCCCAGATTGTGACGGTAGTAATCGGCACTGTAGCGCGAGTACACGCGGCGGTCTCCGTCCTGCACCACCAGCAGGCCGGGTTCGAGTGCCACCAGCGAAGCCAGCATCGCCTGCCCCGCCGGTTGTACCAGGTTGCCCTCGTCTACGTGACGCGCGATGGTGTCGAAGCGTATCTCCGTGCGCTCTTCAAGACTCTGCGTCTCAAACCAGATCGGCATAACCCCGGCGATCAACCCCGCGATCACCACCGCAGCTACCGCTACCGTGGCCGCGCGCGAGGTCGCCTCGGCTGCCTCCCGATCGCGTCGATGCGGGACGAGCTTCACCAGACGCAGCAGCCGCAACACTCGCCCGGTTCGAATTGCCCTGGCGATCTCAATCACGTTGGCTACGCGGCTGAAGCCGGCAACGGTTGCGCTCCCCGCGGCCACGGCCAGCATCGCCGGACCCGATACCAGCACCAACAGTGGAATCGAGGCCAGAAGATCAATCCAGCCGCGCCCGGCAAAGAAGTAGCGCCCCATGGCGCCGCGCAGAAGCGCGAAATAGGATCGCACCAGAAAGTCAATCGTGAATACGATGTCGAGGCCAAGACCGATGTAGAGCAGAATGATGCGCTGTTGCCACGCCACGCGCAGGATAACGGCGAGTTCCTCGGCACAGAAATGCACAACAACCAGGACCACCGCAACAATGATGATTCCCTCAAAAAACGCAGCACTCTTCTTCATACTCACTCCCGGTAAATTCCCTTCTCACTGTAGTATACTGCATACCAGAGGCACAGACAGGATGAATGGACTCGCTCTCGTGCTCATTCTCTCCAATTCTCGGAAACCGACGGCGTTTACATAACGTCTGTTTCGGCGAATAATGGCCCGTCAATGCGCTTGCCTGCCGTCCCGCTGCTTACCGCTGTGCTGCTCGCACTGCCCGCCTTGTCACTGTGCGCGGAGACCGACATTGAAGCTCTACTGAAACCCGAGGCACCGGAAGCGCTGTTTTCGGCTGAACTGGGCGACGCCGATGTAGACCTGTTTGTCGACGGTTCGTGGCGTACCGGAATAGGCGGCACGCTTGGATGGGCGTTCCACCCGGCTATCCCGCCCGACGGCCGCCGTGTTACGTTCCCCTACCTTTTCCCCGGCATGCAGCAGCGCCCCTACTACAACATCGTTGATCTGACAATCTCGCTGTGGCTCTATGAGCGCTTCTACTTCGAGACCACATTCATCGACGACTTTGCGCTCAACTCGATCCTGCTCGGCTACCAGGGACAGAACGAGGAGTTCGTACAATCGGTCAAGGTGGGTAACGCCGGACTGTCGATCTCTCCCTATCCGTACCTCTCTTTCGACGAAGCGCTGGAGAACTCTCCCGGCGCCTCTGCCGAGTTCATGACCGAGAGCAGTCGCCACGAGCTCCTGCTGCGCTACGAACCGTCGGCCACCGAGCGGGAGGTCTTTTTCGGCATGAACCAGCTTGACGAGCGGCGCATCGAGCCGGCGAACTACGCCCGCGGGCGGTTCTTTGTCCTGCCGGACGCCGGGATAGAAAACCTGCAGCTCTACCGCGAATCCGCCGAGGGCAGCTTCCAGGCCAATGACGGACGGCTCTACAAACGTCTCAACCTGGACGACGAGGCGGCCTATTCGTTGAGCGACGGCTCCGTCTTTCTGCGCCGCACGACCGACGCTCGAGTGCTGGTGTACTACGAAGTAGCGGGAACGCCGGTGGGAACCGGCGGTTTGGGTCAGGACGCGCTGGTTGGGGTCTTCAACCGTCCGCCGGAAGAGTTCCTGCTGGAGACTACCGCAACCGAGCATTTTGCTTTCGTCGATCAGGACTACTACGGGGTCAATCTGCTCGACCTGCGCGTGGGCATTGCCGGAAAGGATGCCCTGCTGCTCTACCAGCCGGGGCAGTTCTCGCCGTTCGAGCTGCAGAACCGGTACGACGTCTCGGGCTTCAACCTGGGGCGTGACAGCGAAGTTGAGAAGGCGTTCGTGCAGCGCCGGAACTTCCGCGAACGCGATATCAGCGGGCTCTCTATTACGCTGTCAGAAGAGCGGCGCGAGTTGATTGTCGGTGACTCCGACGCCGGCCTGCGCCACCCGGTAAACCGCTACCCGTTTGCCGCCGCGGGTCCACAACAGACGTACCCGCGCCTCTATGGCCCAAACCGCACCGACGCTGCCGGCTACGCCGACTTTCAGATACTGACGCGAACCCTGCGACCGGTCAGCGCACTCTCTATCGGTCCCGGTGCGATCCCCGGGTCGGCTACCGTTCTGCGCAACGGACGACCGGACAACAGCTTCAGCATCAACTACTCCACCGGTCAGCTCTCGACCAGTTTCCCGGTCGCTCCCAACGATGTAATCGAGGTCAGTTACCGCAGTTATCTGGCCGACGCCTCCGGCGGCGATCTGCTGTTTGCCAGCGGCAACACAATCACGCTGACCGACGCTCTGGAGCTCAAACTGGCCTTCGGTCTGCGCTGGAACATCCTCGGCAACACCTACTCGATAACCCCCAACGACCACCCCGGAACCATTACCTTCAGCAGCCGGCTGGCGTGGGAGCGCGAGTTCTTCCAGGGGTTTGTGGATGGCGCGGTCCAGATTGCAAACCCGGATACCACCGGTATCCTGCGTCTGCTGGGCATGGAAGATCGCGAGATCCGCATACCGGCGGCTGAGTTCGCGATGTTTCCGGCAAGTGCCCCGCACCCCGACGGCACGTATCCGTGGGCACCTGATGTGCTGGGACAGACAAACCGCGGACGACTGCTCTACAAGGACTATTACAGCGAAGGAGCCTTCGGCGGCGGCAGTCTGCAGAACTACAACGCGAGTCTGTCGTCTTCAAAGATCTACCCATACGCCGACGGATCACGCATCGGCCCCTACCCCGCGCGTGCCGAGCAGGACGGTATCGACGGCAACGTGATGGT
>RECP01000129.1 GCA_007693945.1 Spirochaetaceae bacterium | reverse complement strand
AAAAAAACAATTGACCTGCGGCCAATACCGTGTTTTGCTGAGTGTATTGATATCATACTGCAGTAATACAGGGGGCAAACCATGCAGATCGGATCAGTTAAGGAAGTCAAACGCCACGAGTACCGTGTGGGCCTCACGCCGTCGTGCGTCAAGGCGTATATCTCGGCCGGGCATACGGTTCGGGTGCAGAAAGACTGCGGAATCGGAGCCGGATATGAGGACGACGAGTATCGGGCGGTCGGGGCAACCGTCTGCAACAGCGCTGAGGAGGTCTTCCAGGCCAGCGACATGATCGTCAAGGTCAAGGAGCCGCAGCAGGCCGAATACAAACTGATGCGTGAGGGCCAGATCATCTACACCTACCTGCACCTGGCTGCCGATGAGCCGCTGACCCGCGAGATGCTGAAGCGCGGCGTTGCCGGTGTGGCGTACGAAACGGTGGAACCGGACAATCACACGCTGCCGCTGCTGCGCCCGATGAGTGAGATCGCCGGTCGGCTCAGCATTCAGGAAGGTGCGCGTTTTCTCGAGCGCCCGCAGGGCGGCCGCGGAGTACTGCTGGGTGGTGTTCCCAGCGTGGAGAAGGGCCGCGTCACCATTCTTGGTGGTGGTGTTGTCGGCACCAACGCAGCCAAGATGGCCGTGGGGCTCGGCGCCCAGGTAACTGTTCTGGACGTGAACATCGACAGGTTGGGTTACCTCGACGATATCTTCTCCGGACGCGTCAACACGCTGTACTCCAATCGCGCCAACATAGAACGCGCCCTTGATGAGAGCGACCTCATCGTGGGTGCGGTACTGATCCACGGAGCCAAGGCGCCGCAGCTGATCTCCAGGGACGATCTCAAGGCGATGAAGAAAGGATCAGTCATAGTGGACGTTGCCGTCGATCAGGGCGGGTGTATCGAGACCACCAAACCGACCACGCACGATGATCCGATTTTCGTGATCAACGACGTTGTTCACTACTGTGTCGCCAACATGCCGGGAGCGGTTTCGCGCACGTCCACCCAGGCACTGACAACCGTTACCCTTCCGTACGGACTCAAAATCGCCAATCAGGGACTTGAGAAAGCGCTGCGGGGCGACAGCGCGCTGGCGCGCGGTGTGAATACCTACGCCGGCAAGCTGACATACGAAGCGGTCGCCGAAGCGTTCGGCCTGGAGTACGTACCGCTGTCGCAGTTGCTCGGCTAGCTCGGGAGACACAAGCCGGCTCTTCCCCCGGTCCTCATCCGGGGGACGCCGGCCGCGATCCTTGAACAAGAGATGCGAACCGGCTATAGTCGGGTTCATAAGTATGGATGCCAGACCCGCTGAAAACCGTCCGGTGCGCGAACCGGGTTCCAATGATTTCATTCGTTCGATTATTGACGCAGATAACAGAAGCGGTACCTACGGCGGGCGCGTTCACACTCGCTTCCCGCCCGAGCCCAACGGCTATCTGCATATTGGTCATGCCAAGTCGATTGTGCTGAACTTCGGTATTGCCGAGGAGTACGGCGGGCGGTGCAACCTGCGTTTTGATGATACCAACCCTGAGAAGGAGGAGCTGGAGTACATCGAGTCAATCCAGCAGGACGTCCGCTGGCTCGGTTTCGACTGGCAAGACCGGCTCTATTACGCCTCCAACTATTTCGAACAGCTCTACGAGTTTGCCGAGCGGCTGGTCGGGAAGGGCCTTGCCTACGTCGACGAACTGTCGGCCGATCAGATCCGCGAGACGCGCGGTACCCCCACCGAGCCGGGGACCAACAGCCCGTACCGGGACAGACCGGTTGCCGAAAACCTGGATCTGCTGCGCCGCATGCGCGCGGGAGAGTTTGCCGACGGCAGTCGGGTTCTGCGTGCCAGAATCGATATGGCGGCGCCCAACATCAATCTTCGTGATCCCATCCTGTACCGCATACGGCGCGTCAGTCATCCCAATACCGGGGACAGCTGGTGCATCTATCCCACCTACGACTGGGCGCACGGCCAGTCGGACTGGATCGAGGGAATAACGCATTCGATATGCACGCTGGAGTTTGAGAATCACCGTCCGTTGTACGACTGGTTTCTTGATGCGCTGGATGCCAGAACACCCGGCCGGCCGCGGCAGATTGAGTTCGCGCGGCTGAATCTGGGCTACACGGTCATGAGCAAGCGCCGTCTGCTCGAGCTGGTCAGGGAAGGACACGTTGCGGGCTGGGACGATCCGCGGATGCCGACCATCTGTGGTATGCGGCGGCGCGGCTATACTCCCGGGGCCATCCGTAACTTCTGCCGGTCAATCGGGGTGTCCAAGACCAACAGCCAGATCGACCTGGCAATGCTCGAGTTCCACCTGCGGGAGGATCTCAACAAGCGCGCGCCGCGGGTCATGGCGGTACTCGATCCGCTGAAAGTGGTTATCGAGAACTACCCGGCGGGAAAAGCCGAGCAGATCGAGGCCGAGAACAACCCGGAGGATCCTTCCGCCGGTACCCGGATGCTTCCGTTCACGCGCGAGATCTATATCGAGCGCGATGACTTTCGCGAAGATCCACCGAAAAAGTTCTTCCGCCTGGCGCCGGGGCGCGAGGTGAGGCTGAAGCACGGCTACTACATCACGTGCCGGCAGGTCGTCAGGGATCCTTCCAGCGGAGAGATCACCGAGTTGCGGTGCAGCTACGATCCGCAATCCGCGGGTGGCTCGACACCGGATGGACGCAAAGTCAAGGGTACCCTGCACTGGGTATCGGTCGCGCAGGCGCTTGAGGCCGAGGTGCGCCTCTACGACCGGCTGTTCAGCGTTGCCAATCCGGCGGAGGACGCCCAGCGCCGCAACGTAGACTACAAGAGCTTCCTGAATCCTGACTCGCTGCGCGTGGTCGAGGGCTGCAAGCTTGAACCGTCGCTGCGAGAGGCCGCCCCCGGCACGACCTTTCAGTTTCTGCGCCAGGGCTACTTCTGCGTCGACTCGACCGACAGTTCTGCTGAGAAGCCCGTTTTCAACCGAACCGTCTCGCTGCGCGATAGTTGGGCCAAGATCGAACGCGCGGACAAGCCGACGTGACAGCGTCGCACAGCCGCGCGCCCGGTGGCCGCCGAGGAGGAGCGTAATGATACGCAGCTTCATATTTGACCTTGATGGCGTAATTGTCTTTACCGACCGTTACCACTACCTGGGATGGAAAGAGCTGGCGGACGAAGAGGGATGGAGATTCGACCAAACCCTGAATCATCAGCTGCGCGGTGTGTCACGAATGCAGTCGTTGCAGATTATCCTCGATCACAACGGCCTGGAGTTCACTTCGCAGCAGAAGGACGAGTTTGCGGCGCGCAAGAACCGGTACTACCAGGCGCTGCTCGACGGGATCAGCACCGATGATCTCTACCCCGGTGCAGTCGAGTTTGTGGGGCGGGTTCGCTCGCGCGGGCTGCGGACTGCCCTCGGCTCGTCGAGCAGGAACGCCGATCGCGTCCTCAAAGCGCTCGAGATTGACGTTCTGTTCGACGCCGTAGTCACCGGGCACGATCTCACCAGAACCAAGCCCGACCCTCAGATCTTCCAGCTCTGCGCGCAGCGGCTGGGAGACGCGCCGCCCGACGAGTGTGTGGTGTTTGAGGATGCCGAGAGCGGTATCGAGGCGGCACTGGCGGCCGGCATGCACGCGGTAGGGGTGGGCGACGCCGCGCAGCTGCCCAACGCCGAACAGGTTATCAGTGAGTATACCGAGATCGACCTCGACACGCTGATCGAGAGCGGCCGAATCCGCTGACCGACGGTTCAGTCGCCGATCCTGTCAGGCTGCGGACCGATGCGCTGATCGCGGTCGAGCCCATCGAGCGCCGTGCGGTTGTCAACCCGGCCGTGTGATCGCTTCGGCATGCAGTCCGGCGTGCCGTCCGGGCTGTGCCGGTGTGTCAGGTCGTTGTCTTTTCTGTTGCACTACAGTATGTTATCAATAATGAGATTCCACGATTTTCAACTACACCCGGACGTGCAAAAGGGAATCGACGAGGCCGGCTTCACGGAATGCACGGAAGTACAGGCCAAAACGCTTCCTCACAGCCTGAAAGGCGCCGATGTAACGGTCCAGTCACAGACCGGAACCGGCAAGACCGCGGCGTTCCTGATACCGATTTTTGAACACCTGCTCAAGCCGCAATATGCCGGGGCCAAGGCACTGATTCTTGCCCCCACGCGCGAGCTTGCCGTTCAGATAGAAACCGAAGCGCAGCTGCTCGGCACGTATCTGCGATTCACAACCGCCTGTTTCTACGGCGGGGTGGGGTACGCGCAGCAGGAAGCCGCCGTCAAGCGCGGGGCGCAGATCCTGATTGCCACTCCAGGGAGGCTGCTCGACTTCGTTGATTCGGGAAAGCTCGGCTTTCAGGATGTCCGCTTCGTGGTGATTGACGAGGCTGACCGCCTCTTTGACATGGGGTTCTATCCCGATATCCAGAAGGTGTTTCGCCGACTGCCGTCGCGTGAACGTATCACGATGCTCTTCAGTGCCACCTTGAACACGCGGGTGCAGAATATCGCCTGGAAGTTCATGTCCGATCCGGTGGAGATCGTGGTGACGCCCCATCAAATGACGGTCGAGACGGTCACCCAGGAGCTCTACCATGTGGCGCTGGACGAGAAGATGAGAGTGCTGCTGGGTGTTCTGCGGCGCGAGCAGCCCGGAACGGCGCTGGTCTTCGCCAACACCAAGCGGGCGTGCGAGGAGATTTCCCGGCGCCTCGAGATCAACGGTCACAAGAGCCGCTTCATCATCGGTGACCTGCCGCAGCGCCAACGGCTGCGGCTGATTGACGAGTTGAAGGCCGGACAGATAGGAGTTCTGGTTGCGACCGACGTTGCCGCGCGCGGTCTGCACGTGGATGATCTTGACCTTGTGATCAACTACGACCTGCCCGAGGATCCCGAGAACTACGTGCACCGGATCGGACGTACGGCACGCGCCGGCAAGCGCGGGCACGCTGTCAGTCTGGCGTGCGAGCGCTTTGTGTTTGGTCTGGAGGCTATTGAAGACCTGATCGGCATGAAGATCTCCACCCGACCGGTCGCGGATGAGGATCTGATGGAGGACAAGAGCCGTGGCGTGCGCATTGTCGTGGGGCGTGATGACCGCACTCGCGGCGGTGCGCTTCACCCCTCCAGGGGTCCGCGGCAGCGTGCGGGATCGGGATCGGGATCCGGCGGCCGGCGGCCACGGCGCCATTCCGGCAAGCCCGGACGCGAGGGTGCTGAGCAGCGCGCTGCGATTGATCACAAGGCAGCGCAGAAGAGCGAGAGCCCGCCGCGGCGTGAGCGACGTCATCCCAGGCCGGCCGGGCGGCACCCGGTGCAGCAGCCCGCCAAGGCCGCCGGCGGCGGGTCGCCCTCCACCTCCGAGCCGGTCGCCCAGCGGTTGGAGTACTACCGCCGCAAGTACGGCGAAGAGTTCACGATGGTCGGTGAAGAGAAAGCAACCAACAAGAATGTGCGCCGGCGCGGTACGGCAACGCCTGCCCGGGCCGACCGGCAGAAAAGCGTTGACGGCGCTGCTTCGGCGACCGCAGTGCCAGAGCAAATGGCGGCACGCCGCAAGCAGGGGCTCCTGTCAGGACTGCGCAGCCTGTTCGGCAGTCGTGGCAAGCGTGAACGATCGGGCGATGGCGCTGACGGCGGTTCTTGACTCTTTTGCGGAATTAACATATCGTGTGTGCTCGACCCGTTGATTCTGCGGGACTATCTACCCGCAACATAAGGAGTAGTTTGAATGGCGAGGAACAGTACCGCCAGAGGTAAGATTGTTCGGAGACTCGGTACCAACATCTACGGTAACCCCAAGTATGATCGACTTCTGAAAAAGAAACCCAACGGACCCGGAGAGCCCAAGAAGGGCAGAATACGACAGACCGAGTACGGTCGGCAGCTTCAGGAGAAGCAGAAGATCAAGTTTGCCTATGGCTTGTCGGAACGACAGTTCCGCAATCTGTTTCAGAAAGCCAAGAGTATGGAAGGCGTCACCGGCCACAACATGCTGATCCTGCTCGAGCGTCGGCTGGACAATGTAGTCTATCGACTGGGCATGGCTGCCAGCCGTTCCCAGGCCCGGCAGCTGGTCGGTCACGGGCACATTCTGTTGAACGGGCGCAAAGTGACTATCCCGTCGGCAGTTGTGCGTGCATCCGACACAATCGCCATCAAGGAAAAGAAATCGACCAGAGATCTGCTGCGGCGGCTGCTGGCTGACAATGCCTCACGCCCCGTTCCGCCGTGGCTCTCGGTGTCGCGTGATGACATGGCAGGGACGGTGACCGTCTTGCCGACCCGTGACGTCATTCCGACGGTTGGTGAAGAGCAGCTGGTGGTGGAGTTCTACTCCAAGTAGACCGCCGCATAGCCCACGAAGCAACGCCTTCCCTCGCGGGAAGGCGTTCTTGTATCCGCGAGCAATCACCGTGGTGCCCGCGGTGCGGGGCTACTCGGGAATCTCCCAGCCCATAGCCCTCTGCACGGCGCGTTTCCAGCCGGCGTACAGCTGCTCGCGGCGCTGTTCATCCATCGAGGGGCTGAATCGGGTGTCGATCTCGAAGTTTGCAGTGATATCCGACTTGTCCTGCCAGAACTCCACCGCCAGCCCGGCGAGATAGGCTGATCCGCGCGCGGTGGTCTCGATAATCTGCGGCCGAATCGCCGGAACTCCAAGGATGTCGGCCTGGAACTGCATCAGGAAGTTGTTGGCACACGCGCCGCCGTCGACTTTGAGCTCTTTGGTCTCTATACCCGAATCCTGCTGCATACACTCGATCACGTCGCGGGTCTGATAGGCAATGGACTCCAGCGTGGCACGCACGATGTGGTTCATCCCGGCGCCGCGCGTCAGCCCGACAATCGCACCGCGCGCGTACTGGTCCCAGTAAGGGGCTCCCAGCCCCACAAATGCCGGTACCATGTAGACGCCATGGGTGTCTTCAACCTTGGAAGCGAAGTACTCGGTGTCGCCGGCGTCATTGACCACGTGCATCTCGTCCCGCAGCCACTGCACCGCGGCTCCGGTGACGAAGATCGCGCCTTCCAGTGCGTACTCGACTCTGCCGTCAAGTCCCCACGCGATGGTAGTCAGCAGGCCGCTCCGGGAAGCGACGCGCTCGCTCCCGGTATTCATAAGCACAAAACTGCCGGTGCCGTAGGTATTCTTGGCCATGCCGCGTTCAAAACAGGCCTGACCGAACAGGGCCCCCTGCTGGTCTCCCACAGCACCCGCAATTGCAATGCGGGCGCCGCCGAAGCTGTTCTGGTGAGTATGGCCGTAGACTGCGCTCGAGGGTTGCACATCCGGCAGTATCGTGCGCGGAATACCGAGTTCTTTCAGAAGGGTTTCATCCCAATCCAGGCTCTTGATGTTGTATATCATGGTTCGCGAGGCGTTGGAGTAGTCGGTCACGTGGACCTCACCACGCGTAAGGTTCCATATCAGCCACGTGTCTACCGTGCCGAACAGAACATCACCGTTTTGGGCCTTCTTGCGTACACCATCCACGTTGTCGAGGATCCACTTGATCTTTGTGCCCGAGAAATAGGCGTCGATTACCAGGCCGGTGTTCTCTCTGACGTAGTCTGAGAGACCAGCGTCCTTCATGCGGTCACAAATTCCCGCGGTGCGGCGATCCTGCCAGACGATTGCGTTGCATACCGGCTTGCCGCTGTGACGGTCCCACACAACCGCGGTTTCACGCTGATTGGTAATGCCGATGGCGGCCACTTCATCGGGACGTACCCCGGTCTTCTCCAGCACCTGCTGCGCCACACCACTCTGGGTTGCCCAGATATCCATGGGATCGTGTTCGACCCAGCCCGGCCTGGGATAGATCTGGGGGAACTCCTGCTGAGAAACCCCGGCAATAGCCCCTGAATGGTCAAACAGAATAGCCCTGTTGCTGGTTGTCCCGGCATCAAAGGCCAGTACGTACCGCTTCTGCGTCATCTCGCCCTCCTGTCACCTGCACCCTCGTTGCGGGATCAGCGTGCCCCGTTGGTACCTTCTATCTGCACGATCAGATGGCGCGCGGTAGGTTGATCTACAATCAGCGTCTTGACGTACCCGGAACGCAGTGCCGCGTGCAGTCCGGCGACCTTGCCCTTACCGGACACTACGCAGATGGCGTGGTCAACCGATTTGTAAAGCTCCAGCGGCGGTCCACTGGCACGCGCGTTGATCGAGATATCGCGGTAGCTCCCGTCGGCTCTGTAGAATACGGTAGCCATGTCACCGACAACAGCCTGGCGCTTCAGTTCCTGCATATCCCTCTTTTCCAGATAACCGCCGCTGTAGACGTGACTGGGAACCCCGGCTGCTACCGCGCCAATACTGTAGAGCAGGACGTCGGCACGCTGCTGCATCTCGACAATCCGTTGAATGCTGCGCTCACGCCACATGGCTTCCTTGGTCTGTGCGTAGTCGAAAAACGTCGGAACGGGGAAGAGATAGACTCGCGCGTTGTAGTTGTCGGCGAAGTTGTGCAGGATGCGGGCGGCGTAGCTGTTGTCGAAAGTATAAGTATTGCCTGAACCATTGAGCTGAACCAGCGAGAGATCAGGTACGTCCTTGGGCACCAGATGTTCGCTGACTTCGCTCAGTGTCGTGCCCCACGCCAGTCCCATGGTCATTCCGGGCTTCAGGACGGAATTGAGGTAGTTGGCGGTAAACCTGGCCACCCGCTCCAGCCACAGCACCTCTCCGAGCACCTCGGGGACCGAGACAATGTGCACCGCGTCCAGTTCGAACAACTCGCTGATTCGGCGTGACAGCGGTCCGAGAGCTTGTTCGGAGTCGTGGATTGTGATCTCGACCAGGCCGGTCTGCTTGGCATAGCTGAGCAGGCGGGAGACCTTCGGGCGCGAGATGTTGAGTTCTCGCGCGATGCGCTCGGTAGTCAGACCCGTGTAGTAGTACAGCTTGGCTACTTCCAGGGCACTGCGGATGGTCCGCTCCGAATTCTTCATCAGTCTCATGATACCTGCGCATGGGGATGTGTCAAGTTTAATCGGCCCGGCAGGGATAAACTGATCAAACGTCGATTAAAAGTTGACAAACGTTCACTCTCGGCGTAGGCTGGAAGAGATCACGCCGAAGGGGTCACGTGTGCAGAACAGATCTTTCGATGTCGTGGTTCTGGGCGCCGGCATCGTCGGGTGCATGGTTGCCCGCAGTCTCGCGCGCTATAACCTCTCGATCGCGCTTGTTGACCGCGCCAATGACGTCGGCGTCGGAGCGTCATCGGCCAACAGCGCGATCCTGCACTCAGGCCACGACCCGGCACCGGGAAGCAACAAGGCGGCACTCAACAGACGCGGTAACGAATTGTGGCGCCATCTGGTTGAGGAATTGGAAATCGGCCACAGTTGGTGTGGAGCCATGGTGGTGGCTGTGGGCGAGGAAGAGCGGCGGCAGCTCGGAACGCTCATGCGGCGCGGCAGGCAGAATGGAATCGAGGGGCTGCGAATCCTCGGCCGTGAAGAAACCCTGCACCGCGAACCTCTGCTGACGCCCGGTGTCGAAGGTGCACTCTGGACTCCGACCGCCGGAGTTATCGATCCGTTTGGCGCCACAATCGCAGTAGCCGAAAACGCCGTGGAGAACGGAGTGCGGCTGATTCTGGACGCCGACGTGCACGACGCCATCGTGGAGCACGGGCGCCTGGCCGGAGTCTGCAGCGCAAAAGGTGACATTTACGGTCGCATCTTTGTCAATTCGCTCGGCGTGCACGCCGATGATTTCATGCACCTGGTTGGCGACCGCCCCGAGTTTCACATTACGCCGCGCCGAGGAGAGTACTTCATTTTCGATCCCGACCGTGTTCAGGTAAAGAACGTACTGTTCCCGATGCCGAGCACGAAGGGTAAGGGAATTCTGGTCAGCACCACCGCCCACGGCAATACCTTTGTGGGACCTGATGCCCAGGAGATCAGAGGCAAGGATGACACGGCCACAACGCGAGAGGGAATGCGGGAGATTCTTGACGGCGCACGCCGGCTGGTGCCCGGGCTGGATCAGCGGGATGTGATTGCGTCCTTCAGCGGGATCCGTGCTACAGGCAACTACAACCGCGATTTCCTGATTGAGACGTCGGGTTCGGTCCAGGGGCTGATCAACATTGCCGGTATTGAGTCACCCGGGTTTGTAGCGGCACCGGCAATTGCCGAGCGTGTCGAGCAGTTGCTGCGGCAGTCGGGTGTAGCTCTTGAGGCCAGATGGGACTGGACTTCCCGCCGTCGGGCGCAACCGTCGTTCAAGGAGTTATCGCACCAGCAGCGTGCTCGGCTGATCAGAAAGGAGCCCTCATACGGTCGGATTGTCTGCCGCTGCGAAACGGTGACCGAAGGCGAGATCGTGGCAGCGATCCGCTCTTCGATACCAGCTACCAGCTACGATGCAATCAAGCGGCGCTGCTGGCTTGGGACGGGCCGCTGCCAGGGAGGATTCGATTATCCGCGGGTTATCCGGATCCTGGCTCGTGAACTGCGGCTACCGATGACCGCGGTAACCAAGAAGGGAGCCGGTTCGGAGTTCTTGTACCGCGCTACCAAAGCTGTCGACAACGAGGCCGATGCGCAATGCAAGCCGATACACGATACGACGTCATAGTGATCGGCGGCGGTCCGGCCGGTCTCGCGGCGGCCCTCGAGGCGCACGCCGACGGCCAGACACGGGTGCTGCTGGTCGAGCGCAATGACACACTTGGCGGTATTCTTCCTCAGTGCATCCACAACGGGTTTGGAGCCGTCGTGTTCAATCAGGATCTTCCGGGATCCGAATACGCCTGGCGCTATCGTACGATGGTAGAGCAGAGCGGCATCGACGTCCTGCTCGATACAATGGTGCTCGATGTAACCGCTGAGCTCGACGTATACGCCATGAACGATCGCGACGGGTACATGCGCTTGCGGCCGCGAGCAATTGTACTGGCGATGGGATGCCGGGAACGTACCCGCGCCCAGATCCGTCTGCCCGGAAGCCGTTGCGCCGGGGTGTTTGGCGCCGGTACCGTTCAGCGGCTGGTAAATATCGAGGGCTATATGCCCGGCAGGCGCTTCCTGATACTGGGTTCGGGTGACATCGGTATGATCATGGCACGCAGGCTTACAATCGAGGGCGCGGAGGTGATCGGTGTGCTGGAGTTGCTGCCGTTTCTCACCGGTCTGCGCCGCAACTATGTCCAGTGCCTGCAGGATTGGGGTATTCCGCTGTATCTCAGCACCACCGTCAACCGCGTCATCGGCGGCAGGCGCCTGGAGGCGGTGGAAACGATCCGCGTCGGTGACGACCTGCAGCCGATTCCCGGTACCGAAGGTCTGGTTGAATGCGATACGCTGTTGCTCTCGGTAGGGCTGATACCCGAGAACGAGCTGTCCCGCAAGGCCGGCGTCACGCTTGACCCGCGTACCGGGGGACCGGTTGTGGACAGCGCCATGAGTACCACGGTGGCCGGGATCTTCGCTGCCGGAAACGTCACCAGCATCTATGATCTGGTAGACTACGTCAGCAAAGCGGGGGCGGTCGCAGGCCGCAGTGCGGCGCGTTACGCTCGTGAGCGGCCGGATGGCAGAGCCGAAACGGTGACAGTTGCCGCGGGCAAGAACGTCGCCAGCGTTATCCCGCAACGGATCAGATTCGACACGCCTGTGTCCGAAGAGAACCTGCTGATGCTGCGACCTTCGGCACTGATGGAACACAGCGTACAGGTTGAACTGCGTGCCGGCTCACGCGTGCTGGCGTCGTTCCGCGGGAACTACTCGCGCCCGGCCGAGATGATGATTCACAGACTGAAACCACAACAGCTGCGAGCGCTGAAGTCAGCGCCACGGCGCGAGATCACGGCGGAAATCCAATGAACGATCGACTGAACGATCGGCGCGGTGCTCCTGGTACATCACGGCTGGAGCGGATCATCTGTCTGCGCTGTCCCCGTGGCTGCGAGATCACTACCTCGCTCGACGGCTACGGCGCGATCCTGGAGATCGAAGGCAACGTCTGCCGGCTCGGCAGGCAATACGTCGAGCAAGAAGTGCATAACCCCACCCGGATCCTGCCGACGTCGGTTCGCGTGCGCAACGGAAGGTACCCGCTTGTCCCGGTATGGACGCCAAGACCGATTCCAAAGCAATATCTGCGCGATCTGGCACGATCTACGCGCTCTGTTGAGCTTGAAGCGCCGATCAACGTGGGTCAGATTGTGATTTCCAACTGGCAGGGTCTGGGCATCGACGTGGTTGCCAGCGGTGAAGTCGAGCGCGTATGAGCGTATTGGCTGACTCTGGTTCTGACACCGGTTTGCGCACAAGTGATTGGCCCAATACGCCGATACTGAATATGAGATGGGTCTGGCCGGACGGCGCATGGAATGACGAAGATACCCGTAGTAAGTGCGGACAGAGAACTGAATCAGCGCATAGAACAGGTCGCGCAACGGTTTGCGAACTACTGGCAGCCGGTGTTTCTCGGCAGTAGTGGTGAAGCGCTCGAATACTTTGAGTTTGAGTTGCCTGAGATCGGTCTGATAAACATCTCGGATGAGACAATCGATACCGATACGGTGCTCACCACGATCAACGGTGACCCGTGGCTGCACTACGGAGCGATCATGGTGGTCTACCGTCGGCGTGATGAAGCGCGATTGGCCACAGTGGTTCCCAATTCGCAGATCATCAGTGCGATTCCACGCGGTGAGTTTGTCTCCAGCTTCTTCCGCGTCATGAAGATAATCACCGAGAACCGCCACATTCTGTTTCACCGCGACGTCCAGAGCTATCTTACCGGTTCAGTTGCGGGCCACTTCATCATGGATAACGATCCGTTCAACGTACGCACCTATGCAAACCTGGTGTCAAGCTTTCTTTACAACTCCAACTATGTAGACCGTGACGCGCGCGAGCGCGTACATATCGGGATCTTTGAGATGCTGATGAACGCCGTTGAGCACGGCAACTGCGGTATCAGCTACGCGGAAAAAACTCGCTGGCTGGAATCGGGACGTGATGCCATCGAGTTGATTCGATCACGTTACCGTTCTGATGCCGCAATCCGCGCCAGGCGAGTGCGCTTCTCGTACCGCATAGCTCCTGAACGGTCGTTCTTCCGTATACGTGACGACGGTCAAGGCTTTGACTGGCGAGCGCATCTGCATCGCAATGACGACAACGTCAATCTGGGGCTGCACGGCCACGGTATTGCGATGACCAGACACTATATGGAAAACGTGAGCTACAACGGCGCCGGTAATGAGGTTTCCTTTGAGGTGACTCATCAGCACAGCGCAAGCAATATCGTGCCCGAGATTTTTCAGGATCAGCAGGAGATATCACTGGCGGACGGCGAAGCTGTCTTTTGTGAGGGTGATGATTCCAATACGCTGTACTACATCGTATCGGGCAACCTGGCGGTGGTGGCCGGTGGTCACGAACTGAGCGTACTCACCCCGCAAGATATGTTCCTTGGCGAGATGTCATTCCTGCTCAACGATCGCCGTTCGGCGACAGTTGTCTCCAAGGGAGGCAGCGTCCTGATTCCGATCTCCAAGCGGGCCTTTGTGAACGCCATCAAGGCCAACCCGCACTACGGTATCTTTTTGGCCCGGCTGCTGGCGCAGCGGCTGTCGAGGCTCAATCAGCGCGTCATTTCCGGCGGCTGACCGTGGTCTGAACGCCCGGGTTGGACGTTGCTGCCGCCGGTTCCTGCCAGCGTCAATCGGTGGATCTGATGCGTGCTTCGTACCCCAGACGGGCCACGAAATCGCACAGTTTCTGCAGAACCTCTCGATTCCCGTTGTACTCCAGCTGGATGGTGCTGGTGGCACGATCGACAACGATCTCTTCAACTCCGTCCATCTTGCGTCCAAGGTGTTCTATGGCGATCGAGCAGGAGGTGCAGTTGGCACCGACGAGGTCGAGTATGGCGCGTTTGGGAACAACCGTGTTAGTGATCTTCATGGTCAAAACATACTAAAGCAGATATCAACAGTAAAGTTTGTTCTGACCGCGATCTGCCTGTATATTGAGCCCGGGAGGTCTTGTGAGTGTGCGACGAACGTTTGGGCGGGTTTTCGGCGTGATTGCGTTGCTGCTCGTATTGTCCAGCGTATCGCGCGTACTGAGTACCGGGCTGCTTCTGCTGCGCGCGGAGCGCGTGACCGGCACCGTGGTAGACTATCACGTGGTCGACGGCGCCTCCCCGCCGTTTGTGCAGGATCAAGGACGTCTATACTACGCGGTGCTGGAGTACCGCGACAGCGGCGGGCGACCGCAGCGCGTGGTCGCTTCGCAAGGACGACGCAGTCGAACGCCGCCGCTGGGGAGTGAGCTGGGCGTGTGGCGCGCAACCGGAGACGGTAGCGGTTCCCGTATCGATTCACGAATCGAGCTCTGGGGCGGCGCGCTGATATTCGGCGGCCTTGCAGTTGTGTTCGCGCTCATCGGCCTGGTGGCACCGGCAGGATTTCGCCGGTCGACGCGGGAGTCGGGCCGTTCTCGTTGAAGTGCCGCGAGACGCGGTGGCCGGGCGAAACCTCGTCCATTTGGGTAGCGTCGCCGGCGCCGCCGGCGTACGCGTTTGACTCGTACATGCTTGGGGTGATTCCGACCGGTGGCCGAGTAGGGTCGGGTTGATCGCGGAACTTTGCCTGCAGCGCTCGTTGCGCCGCGCGGTGGGTCTCTACCTGAGGGATGGCGGAATAGAGGTGGCGCGTGTAGGGGTGCAGGCGGTCGGCAATCAGCTCCTGCGACGGGGCCTCTTCCATCATCAGGCCCCGGTACATGACACCGATGCGATCGCTGACGTAGGACACAACCGCCAGGTCATGGGCGATAAAGAGCATCGCAAGCTTGTACTCCTCCTTGAGCTTGAGCAACAGGTTCAGGATCTGTCCTTGAATCGAGACATCGAGTGCCGAGACAACTTCGTCACAGATCAGCAGCTCTGGCCTGGCCATCAGGGCGCGCGCGATTGAGATACGCTGACGCTGTCCGCCGGAGAAGTCGGCCGCGCGACGTTCAAGATCCGACGGCTGCAGCCCCACGTCCAGCATCACCGCCTCGGCCTCTTCACGGGCCCGTTTCCTGCCCGGCCAGAACGGTGAGTAGCGGTAACCCGCGGTCAGGATTTCGAGGATATCCATGCGCGGGTTGAGAGAGCGCGCCGGATCCTGGAAGATATACTGGATCTTGCTGCGCAGCATGTGCAGTCCCCGGTTGTCCAGCGCGTCAACATTGTGGCTGTTTCCATCACCGTCGGTGAAAATGATACTGCCTGCGTCGGCACGGTACATTCTGACCGCCAGCCGCGCCGTAGTGGTCTTGCCGCAGCCGGATTCACCCACCAGCCCGTAAATCTCGTTGTCGCCGACGGTAAGGCTGACACCATTGACCGCATAGACGTAGAGTTCTTCACGGGCAAAGAAACCTGCTTCAAGGTTGAACCGCTTGTAGACATTGCGTATCTGCAGCACCGGCTACTCCTTGACCCCCGGAATGATACAGCGATGGCCGTGGCCGGCCGGGCCCTCCTCCACCAGCGGCGGCGCTGTTCGGGTGCACTCGGCGTGTGCCAGCGGACAGCGAGGCGCAAAAGGGCAGCCGGGCTCGGGCCGGTACGGATTGGGAACGCTGCCCTTGATGGTCTGCAGCGGGTCGCGACTATAGTGCTTGCCGAAGCTTAGTATCGAATTCAGCAGCGCTCGCGAATAGGGGTGGCGCGGGGCCGAGAGTACGTCGGCGGTTTTGCCGTGTTCGAGTACCATGCCGCCGTACATTACCATAAGGCGGTCGGCGATCTGAGAAATCAGCGCCAGGTTGTGGGTAATGAAAAGAATGGCGAGGTTTCGCTCCCGGCGCAATCGCAGCAGCAGATCCATGATGCCGGCCTGGATAGTCACGTCAAGCGCAGTGGTAGGTTCGTCAGCAATCAGCAGCCGGGGGTCTGAGGCCAACGCCAGCGCAATCATGATTCTCTGCAGCAGGCCGCCGGAAAACTGGTGCGGGAAGTTGACCAGCCGCTCGGCCGGCTGCGGTACGTTGACCTCCTGCAGCAATTCTATCGAACGTCGCTGTACCGACTCATCCGACAGGTCACCGTTATGCGCACGCAGCGTTTCGGCCATCGCCTTGCCGACCGAGTAGATCGGGTCAAACGAGCGCCCGGGTTCCTGGAAGATCATACTGACCTCGGCGCCGCGAAACGCTCGCAACTCGCCGGCGCTCAGCGAGAATACCGACCGGCCGCGGTAGCGGATATCGCCGCCACTGTGGATTCCGTTGCCGGGCAGTAATCGCAGTATCGCGGAAGCCGTCACGCTCTTGCCCGAGCCGCTCTCGCCCACGATTCCGACTATCTCGCCTTCTCGTACATCCATTGATGTACCGCGAACCGCGTGAAGCGTGCCGCCGGATGTCGCAAAATCGATCTGCAGGTTGTCGATCTCGAGCAGCGTCACTGGATCTTCTTCTCCCGATAGTAGGGGTCGAGCACATCACGCAACAGATCCCCCAGAAAATTGAATGAAAGCGTGGTCAACAGCAGAAACAGCCCGGGATACATGAACCACGGGTAGTTGCGCAGATTGGCAAGCGACGCAATCTGGCGGTTCAACAAGGAGCCCCAACTGACCGCCGGGTCTATGATCCCGAGCCCCAGATAGGAAAGCACGGTTTCGCCCAGAATGAACCCCGGGATACCGAGCGTGATGCTGACGATCAGAATAGACGCCATCTGCGGGATGATCTGCCTGAAAACGATCACCAGCGCCGGGATCCCCTGCAACTGTGCGGCGGTGATGAAGTCTTCACGCTTGATGCTGTGCACCAGGCCGCGGATCAGTCGTGCGCTGCCGGGCCACCCTACGAAAGAGAGAATGACGGTGATCAGGATAAACGACTGTCCGGAGTCCATGTCGCGCGAAAGGACTGATCGCAGAAACAGGATCAGATACAACCCCGGTATCAGGATGAAGAACTCTGCGATCCGCATCACCAGCCAGTCAAGAAAACCGCCGTAGTAGCCGGCAAGACCACCGAGAATGATAGCCAGCGTGAGCGATATCGTGATACCGATAAAACCGATTGTCAACGAGATTCGCGACCCGTGCAGCACGCGGGTGTAGAGGTCACGGCCCAGATGGTCGGCTCCGAACAGAAATACCGGATAGGTCCTGCCGCCGTCGGACCACGTACGGCCGTCGTCGGCATACGGCCGGTTGGTGCCGAAGAGATGGATATCGGTTTCAAACAGCCCCCACATGCGGTAGCGTGGTCCCCGCACAAGAAAGCGGATTGGTGTGTATTCGCCGCGGATAGGAGCGTAGCGCCAGTTAATCTCATCAACCAGCACGTGTCGCTGAATCTGCGGTCGAAAACCGAGCTCCGGAGAGTAGAGCCGCACGTTTGGCGGATGATAGTTGTGATTCCGGAAAACGGTTGCCGGGGTGTAGGGCGTGAGCAGCTCGGCCAGGATCATCGAGCCGTACAGTAGCGCCAGGATGATCACCGAAACGAGCGCTACGGGACGCTTGCGAATGCTGCCGAAGAACCGCTTCATGTCTTGCCGTACCGTATTCGCGGATCGACCAGCGCCAGCAGAATGTCGGCCACGATCATCCCGAGCAGGACCAGGAAGCTTATGAACATGATGTTCGTCAGGACAAGGTTGATGTCTTCCTGCCGTACCGCCTCGTACATCAAACGGCCTATTCCGGGGTAGGAGAAGATGATCTCGAGAATCAGGGAGCCCGAAAAGAGGCTGGCAAAAAGGTTGGCGCTGGAGGTGATGTAGGGGTTGAGAGTATTACGAAACGCATGTGCCAGATAGACCCGCCGCTCGTTTACGCCCCGTGAGCGAATTGATGTGATGTACGGCTGACCGAGCTGATCGAGCATGGTGGCGCGAATCATGCGCATCGTGCCGCCGATACCCCCCAGGAAGGCGCCCAACAACGGCAGAAATATGTGATAGACGTAGCTGAAGCTGAACCGCAGCGGGTCTTCGGAGAACGGAAACGGCGGGTAGGCGGTGATCGGGAAGAGCCCGCTGGCGGAGGCAAACAACTGCAACAGAATCAACAGCAGGATGCCGGGGAAGGCGTGCAGAAACAGCGCAACGAACGTCGCGATGATATCCACCCGCGTGCCGACTTTGGACGAGAAATAGATGCCCAGTATAAACGAGATAATCGTCAGAAAGAACAGCGAGATGAGGTTCAGGATCAGCGAGTTGACCATGCGGTCACGGATCAGGAAGAGTACCGGTGCGCGCGAGATCATCGTACGTCCCAGATCCCGCTCGACAAATACCTGACGCAGCCAGCGTCCGTACTGCACGTAGAACGGCTGGTCAAGGCCGAGTCGTGCACGCATTTGGGCGATTGCCTCTTCGGTGTAGATGTTGTCCGCCTGGCGGAAGTCCTGCGACATCAGCATCTGGCTGCGCACGTAGTTGTCGACGATGTCGCCGGGAGTCAATGACATCAGGAAGAACACCGCCAGACCGAGCATGAACAGCATGGTTCCCATGGCACCAACACGGCCGAGGATGAAGGTCAGCAACGGGTGCTTCGCGCGCAGCCGCGCGTAAGGCGCCAACAGTCGAGTCATGACTCGCTTAAGCTGGTGCTTGAAACCGGTCATTGCTTAAGAAACACGTACTCCAGCTGGAACCCTCCCAGCGTGTCGTAGTAGACGTTGTCCCAACGGTCCCTGACCGCCAGAAACGACAGCGGATGTACGATGTACATTACCGGCAGTTCGCTGAGCAGAATGCGCTGATACTCGTCGTAGATCTCCTTGCGGCGCTCGGGATCAATGGTGAAACGGCCCTCATTGTAGAGATAATCAACGCGGGTCTCCCATTCAGTAGCCGGGCTCTCCTGCAGCGGGTGCCACAGGTGGAAGTTGCCGCTGGACTGCCAGACATTGCTGCCGCTGGAGGGCCAGTAGTTGACGCCCAGCGCTACCCCAACGACCTCCCAATCGTATGTCGAAGTCAGTCGCTCAACCAGGTTCTGAAAATCGATCGGCCGAATCCGTGCCGTGATGCCGACCTCACTCAATTCATCCGCAAAGATGTTCATGATGTCGACCCAGATTTCGTTTTCGACGCCAACGTTCATCGTGAACTCGATGTGATTACCATCGGCGTCGTACATCAATCCGTCCGGGCCGCGCGTTATGGCGATCGATGCAAGCAGTTCAACGGCCCGCTCAGGGTTGAACGTGTACTGCAGTCTGATATCGGGGTCGAACATCGGGTTGGCCGTGGCGAAGAAATGCTCGGCCGGCTTTGCAAGCCCGCGGTAGACCTGAGCGGCGATCCGATCGCGGTTGAGCAGACTGCTCATCGCCTGTCGGAACTCGGTCTGGATGAACCAGCTGTACACAACCGGGTTCATGTTGCGCGGATTCTGGTTGAAGGTGATGAAGGATGAACCGAGCGCCTGGCCACCGTCGTAGACGGTGTAGTCACGATCGCGCGCGGTTATGAGCTCCTCGAGGTCCTCAGGTCGCGGAGTGTACGAATCCTTGCTCCCGTCGCGAAACAGCAGGTACTCGGTGTTGCGGTCAGGCACAACGCGAAAGATCAGGCGCTCTATGTAGGGCAGCGTGGTGCCTTCGTCATCGGTTTTCCAGTAGTTCGGGTTGCGATTGAGCACCACACGGACGCCCGGGTTGTACTCCACGATGTGGTACTGCCCGATGGAGGGAATAGTCCGCACGTCGGTATCGACACTGAACAGGTTGAGGACAGCCTCAACACCGCCCTCCTGCTTGGCCGGCTCGTACACGTACCGTGGCCCGAAAATCATATTGCTCGAAAGCACCGGCTCGGCCACAACGCGCGGATACACAAAGGCAAACCGGCGATCGTCAATCCGCTCGATCCGGATTCGCCCGCGGCTGCCGTCGGGCATTTCTATGAACTGCTGCGCATACCCGGGCTGCTGAAGCTCGGGATCACCGTTGATCTCATTGTACCAGAATATGACGTCATCCGAGGTGACCTTGACTCCCTCTTCGCGCGCCTGTCCCGGCGTTGTCCAGTAGAGGTCCTCGCGCAGGGTAAACACGACTCGCATCTCATCACGGGCTTCATCAGCTTCAATCTCAAACGACGCGAGGTTGGGTTTCCATTCGCGCTTGTAGGCGTCGTAGTCGGCAAGGTAGTCGAACAGTCCGCTAATCACCGTACCGCTGTCGCCGTCGCGTGCGGTCAGGGTGTTGAACGTTCGCGGGTCATTATTGATCGAAGCGGTCCACGTTCCCCCAACCACACCGGGAGCGAACTCTTCGCCGCCGTGCCGCTCGACCGTCCCCTGCAGGATCTCATCACGACGCTGAGCACGTAGTGCAAGCGCCTCGTCCTCAGTCAATTCCTCCCGGCCGCCGCATGCCACGACCACCATGACCGCAACCGCAGCCGCGGCGGCCAGGCCTGCGAGCGAGCGTCTTGTCTTTGTTGCCGCCATCTATTCCCCTCCAGCGTTACGTATAAATATAACAACACTCGCCTCGATGTACTACAGTTTCAATGTACTACAACCGGGAGGGAAAGGCACCAGGCGGGACAACAATCAGTCGGAATCGCTGTCCTGCGCGAAGCGCACCAGGTAGTCTGCTACCAGCGGTGGCGGTTCGGCACCCTCGGGCACGAACAGCAGTGCCGCGGAGTTAATGCAGTAACGAAGCCCGGTTGGCTCGGGTCCGTCCGAAAACACGTGACCGAGGTGTGAACCACTGGAGCTGTCGACTACCTCGATCCGGCGCATCCACAGCGAGTCGTCGTTCTTGTAGCGTACCGCGTCGGGGTCAATGGGCTGCCAGAAGCTCGGCCAGCCGGTACGTGAATCATACTTGTGCTCCGAACTGAAGAGCGGTTGTCCGGTGGCGCGCGAGTAGTAGATGCCGGGCTCATAGAAGCCGTCATACTCCCCGGTGAAGGCCCGCTCGGTCCCCTTCTCACGCAGAATATAGTATTCAAAATCGGTGAGCCGCTCACGCCACTGTTCTTCGGTCAGCTCGATCGGGTATCCCTGCTGCGCGGACTCGGACACCTGTGCGGCCGGAACGGTCTCGCTCTCCGACTGACCCGATGCAAAGACGTGAAGTACCCCGACTGCCAGAAGCGCCGCCACGGCTGTGAAGCCGGCAATAGCGCGAACCTTTCCGTTCATGCAAACCTCCCTGATCAATGTCAACAATATACTACCGAAGCGCGCTATTGTTTCCTGTTTTAGACAGCTTTTTGTGATGATCGCTTGACGGTTGGCTCTGTGACCCGTAGAGTGAGCCGTGTTCGACACATCGCTGCGCGGCTTCAAGGAGCGCATCACAACACCGGTCGCACGGCTGATCGGACGTAGAATACATCCTACGGCAATCACGGTGGCTGCCGTGCCTGTCGGTCTGGCCGCGGCCGTAGCTGCCGGGGCGGGCGCGTACGGTATCGCGCTGACCCTGTGGCTCTGCAACAGAGCGCTGGACGGACTCGATGGTACGGTTGCGCGGTTGACCGGCGCCCAGAGTGACCTCGGCGGCTATCTCGATCTGCTGCTGGATGTGGTCATATACAGCGCTATCCCGATTGCGCTGGCGCTCCAGCGCGGTGAACGCGGGTTGCTGCTGGTTGTGACGGTGCTGCTGGCGCTCTACTACGTCAATATCACCTCGTGGCTCTACCTGTCGGCGCTGATCGAGAAACGGAGGCAGACGTTGCGAGAGAGTGGTAGGCTGACTTCGATAGCGATGCCGGCGGGGCTTGTGGAGGGCAGCGAGACAATCGTGATCTACAGTCTGGCGCTGCTGTTGCCGCAACACGCGGCTCTCCTGTTTGCCGTGATGGGTGGTGCGATTATTGTCGGTATCGCGCAGCGCGTCCGCTGGGCGATGCGCAGTCTGTGATTGCCAAGGCCTGCCCCACTCCTGTAGTCTTGTGAGGCACTATGTTTAACACCAGAAAGAAGAAGAACAGGGAACTGCCGACTCCAATTGAGATGCAGGCTGTGGCAATTGACGCATTCGGCGGACTGGAGGTGCTCAAAGCGCGCACTATGCCCGTACCGCAGGCTTCCCACGAGCAGGTGCTGGTGCGGGTTGCCGCGGTAGGGGTCAACCCGGTTGACTGGAAGACCAGATCCGGCGCGGGGGTTGCGCAGCACGTCAGGCAGTTTCCGTTTATCCCCGGCTGGGATGTGGCCGGCACGGTAGAGCAGCAGGGGCGCCGGGTGACCATGTTTCAGCCCGGGGACCGCGTAATGGGAATGGTCAACTTCCCGGCCGGCGGCGGCGGCTACGCCGAGTTTGTGGTTGCCTCCGATACCCAGCTGGTAAGGGTACCGCACGGAGTCAGTCTGCGCGACGCGGCTGCAGTACCGCTTGTGGCCCTCACGGCGTGGCAGGCGCTGTTCGACACCGCCAAAGTCAAATCCGGTGATCGCGTACTGGTGCACGCCGCTGCCGGCGGGGTGGGGCACGTCGCGGTGCAGCTGGCACGCTGGAAGGGAGCCTACGTCATCGGAACCGCCAGCCCGCACAACCACGAGTTGGCTCGCTCGCTCGGCTGTCACGAGGTCTACGCGTATGGCGGTGATGAACCGTGGACCACAATAGACGACGTGGATGTGGTCATCGACAGCGTGGGAGGCGAAACGCGCGCCTTATCGCTCAAGCGACTTGCCCGCGGTGGTACGCTGGTCACGCTCCTGACCGGGGACAGCAAAGCCGGTCTCAACTCGCCGACGCGGGTCAGGAAGATCCTGGTCAAGCCCAACCAGCGGCAGCTGGAGAAGATCGCCGAGTTGCTCGGGGACGGCACGCTCAAAGTTCACACCACGGTGGTCAGCGGTCTGCGCAACGTGGCCGAAGCGCACAGTCTGAGCGAGAGTCGTCACGTCCGCGGCAAGATTGTAGTCACCGTTACCTGAAGCCGCCGCGACGCGGATGAGCGTCGCGGTTGCGTTACAGAATGCCGGCTACCGTTCCAGCCTCGGCGGAGAGCTCCAGCACTCGATCCAGATCCGAATCTTCGTGGATTGCCATAAACGAGGTGCGGATCAGCGCGCGGTTCGGCGGTACAGCCGGACTGATGACCGGATTGACGTATACGCCGTTCTCGTAGAGGTACTTCCAGAAGCGAAAGGTCTTCTGATTGTCACCGATGATCAACGGCACAACGGCGGTCTCGGATGTCCCGAT
The DNA here is from genome assembly GCA_007693945.1 of Spirochaetaceae bacterium. Classification (GTDB taxonomy): domain Bacteria; phylum Spirochaetota; class Spirochaetia; order DSM-27196; family PWMO01; genus PWMO01. The sequence goes on along the minus strand of RECP01000129.1, from coordinate 16,662 downwards.
ATTGAAGCCGAGGTCCGTGAACCCTCGCCGCATTCTCTCAGCTATCTGCTGCAACCGCGTGACACGCTCCGGCTCGGTCTCGATGATCTCGAGCGACTTCATTGCGGCGGCGAGATTGGACGGCGGCATGCTCGCGCTGAAGATCAGCGGCCGTGCGAAATGCTTGATGAAATCAATGACATCCTCGTTTCCCGCCACGAACCCGCCAATCGATCCAAACGACTTGGAAAACGTGCACATCACCAGATCGGCCGCCGCGCTGTTATTGTAGTGCTCAACCGTACCGCGTCCGGTTGCGCCGACCACGCCGATGGCGTGTGCTTCATCGAGATATACCCGAACCCCGAAGCGTTCGGCCAGCGCGCGTACCTGCGGCAGTTTGACGATGTCTCCCTCCATACTGAACACCCCGTCGGTGACCAGCAACTTGGGTGCATCGGCCGGCAGTGACTGCAGGATTTGCTCGAGTTGCTCCATGTTATTGTGTTTGAAGCGGTGCACATTGACCCCGCGGGTCATGCCAAGCGACATGAAGATGCCGTCCATGATCGAAGCGTGATTGAGCTTGTCGGTGATGATGTGGTCACCGTTACCGACGAGTGCAGAGATGACGCCGAGGTTGGTCTGGTAGCCGGTAGTGAAACAGAGCGCCGCGGGCTTGTCGACAAACCGTGCCAGACGTTCCTCGAGTTCTTCGTGCAGTTTCAGGGTTCCATTCATGAAGCGCGAGCCGGAGCAACTTGCACCGTAATCCATGACGGCATTGACTGCGGCTTCGCGAACTCGCGGATCAAGTGACAGGCCCAGATAATTGTTGGATCCGGCCATGATCAGTTCACGCCCCTCAGAGATCACGCGTGCACCGGCAAAGCCTTCGATCGGACGAAAATACGGATAGAGTCCCTGGTTGCGCACGGTGGCTGCATCGGTGAAATCGCGGCACTTCTGAAATATGTCGCCGAGTGTTGTTGTAGCTTCCATTCATTCTCCTCTCTAAACTCGTTGCAACCGGGCGCGACGGCGGTATCGACGCACGACGCTGTCCATAAGTCTGTACAGCAGCACTGGCGCCAAACGCTTGAATAAGTATACCATGCGCGGGCGCCAACCCGGAATAATTATGAATTTACGGTGCCGCAGTCCTTTCAGGCATTCCCGGGCAACCTGGTCCGGCTCCAGCACTCGTACACGTCCAGCCAGCTCAGCGGCCTCGGGCGGCTTCAGTTTGTTCTCGGCGTGCAGCTGCGGCGTGTCGGTATCGGCGGGGCAGAGTACCGCAACCGTTACACCATCAGCCTGCAGTTCACTGCGCAGCGCCTCCGACATGCCGACCAGCGCAAACTTCGAAGCCGCGTAAGCCGTGTAGCCGAACGTTCCCATCAGACCGGAGAACGATGCCACGTTTACGATTTGCCCGCGTCTCTGGCGCAGGTACGGCAGGAGCGCCTGAATCATGTGCCAGGCGCCATGCAAATTAACGCGCAGCGTCTCTTCGAGCGTCGAGTAGTCCAGTTGCTCGAAGTAGCCGGGATGCGCCATGCCGGCGCTGTTGACCAGGATGTCGGGTGCTCCGAAGCGTTCCACCGCCGTTGCGAGTGTATGTGCAACCTGCTGCGGATCGGTCACATCGAGGACAACCGTCTCGACTGTCGGCGGCCGGGCGTCGGCGCGGTTTGCCGCGGGTGCTGCTTCCAGCGCCAGCAACTCCTGCCGTGCCGCAGCGAGCCGTTGGGGATCGCGCGCAATCAGGACCAGATCTGCTCCACTAATCCGAAGCCGGCGCGCGATTGCCAGTCCGATGCCGCTCGAGCCGCCGGTGATGTAGGCTGCCGTGTTGCATGATCGTTGTTTCATCGTTATGCGCAATTCTATGGGTTTCGTCGCGTTTCGGCAACCGTTCAGGTTCACCTTGTATTGCGGCCAATCTTGCGGTACGCCGCAAAATTCTGCATTATGCACTCAGGAGTCAAGCGTTGAGTCTTCAGACCCATATCACCACGCAGCGGATCCGTTTCTTCGAACCCCGCGTCGATCGTGACACGGCGCTCAACTGCCTGATCGAACTCGTTTGCAACGACTTCCCGGAACTCGACCGGCAGGAGGTTACGCGACGGGTATTCGATCGCGAATCATCGGTGTCATCGAGCCTCGGCGGCGGGGTTGCGTTGCCGCATGCGGTACTCGACCGCGTTACCCACAGCATTTTGGCGCTCGGCATCTCCCGTGACGGCATCAGTTGGGACGCGGATTCCGACCAGCCGGTACACCTGGTGGTCCTGCTGGTTGGCGGCAGGATCGACCATCTGCGTATTCTGAGCGAGGTTGCCGGTCAGCTTCGCGACGGTGCCCGTTACCAGGAGATCATCAGCGCCCGAGACGCGTCGGCGGTTATGAGCCGCTTCGTGGACGCCCGTCACCGTATCGGCCGCTACTACGGGGGTAACAGCTCCGATATCTCACGCCTGACCTTCGAGCGGGCGTGCTCGATTGCGGAAGAACTGCCGCGGGCCAAGATCGTTCTGCACGCTGACGCCATTCAAGATCCCGACTACGTCGTGGAACTGGTCGGCAACAGCAATTCGATTGTCCTGACCAACTCCGAGTCGCGGTTCTCATCGGCGTACAAGGAACGGCTCGAAGTGATCACGATCCCGTTCAAGGGGATGCGCCGCTCGACACACGTCCAGTTTGCGCTGCTGTTTCTGCTGTCACTGGGGCGAATCGAGCGCGACGATATGATCGTGAATGTGTTCGGAGTTCCCGAGTCGGGCTGCCTCGATTCGATCCGGCTTACCCACATCGGCAGTGAGTTCGATTTTCCGATGCAGCTACAGTCGGGACGAATTACAACCGACGTTACCGAGCACGTTCTCACGCGAGCGCTGCAGATTGCCGGAGATCTGGCGGTTGAAGGCCGCGAAGGAAACGCGGTGGGAACACTGTTTGTGCTGGGCGATTTTGAGAACGTGCGCGGTTATACGCGGCAGCTGATCATGAACCCGTTCTACGGCTACGATGAAATTGAGCGCAGTATTCTCGATCCCTCGCTGGAAGAGACGATCAAGGAGTTTGCCAAAATCGACGGGGCGTTTATCGTACGCGGTGACGGCGTGCTGGAGTCCGGCGGAACCTACCTGATCGGGCAGCCCGCGGCGGAGGAACACCAGTCCGGTCTGGGCGCGCGTCACGCCGCGGCACTGGGAATAAGCACCGTGACCAGGGCCATTTCGATAGCGGTGTCGGAATCGACGCGCAAGATCAGCATCTTTCACAATGGCCGGCGGATCATCTTCATGTAGCTTGACGCGCTGCGACGCCTGCGGTTACCCGGTGGTCACCGATCAATCCGGCCCGCCGGTACGGCTGTCAGGCAGCAAGTCACTGAACAGGTACTCGATGCGGCCGCTGTCGGTGATTTCAAGCGTGCAGAACCCTTTGGTGGTGAGGTCATCGAGGATCTTCTGCGCCTGCTCGATCGAGCAGGAAGCGTTGACCGCAACCCGTGTCGGCGTGACGCGTCCGTTGTGCTGTTGGGCGGTGCGCAGTATCTGATGCTCGAGACGCGCACGCTCGTCGCGCAGCGGTGCAAAACCGCCCGCGTGCCGTCTGCTGATCAGCTTGCCGGCTCCGCCGATGGCCGGAATCACGCCGGCAAATACGCCCACCAGCAGCCAGATCGTGCTGCCGGTTATGAGGTAGACTCCGCCGAAGACTGCGGTCATCGAGAGTCCCGATACCAGCTCTTCTACTGCCTTGTCGCTCTTGTTCTTGCGCACCGTTGCATAACCCTATACCGGGGCCGGTGAAAAGGCAAGACGGGGCTTTCTCTGCGGCGCGCCGCCGTGGTAGTGTGGCGCAATCGGACTCAGGAGGGCGGGCAGAATGAAACGCACCATTGTCGTGCTTCAAGGGGACCAGACCGGCCAGGAGTTGCTGAAGCAGGCGCTGCGGGTGCTTGAGCCCAAGGTCACCGGGCTGGAACTCGATCTGCTCAGCTTTGATCTCAGCCTGCAGAACCGCCGCGCGACCGCCAATCGGGTGGTCTACGACGCCGGCAGCGCGCTTCGTGAACACAAGCTGGCGCTCAAGGCGGCCACCATCACCCCTGACGGCCGTGACGATGTCGGCAGCCCTAATCGGATTCTGCGTGAAGAGATCAATGCCGATGTGATTCTGCGTACCGGTCGTCGCATACCCGGCGTTCGACCGATCGCCGGGGTTCACGCGCCCATCAGCGTGGTACGCATGGCCCGCGACGACGCGTACGGTGCCAGGGAGTGGCGCGAGAACGCGGCCGGTTCGGATGACGAGGTGGCCTACCGGACCGAAAAAATCACCCGCACGGTGTGCCGCGCGGTGGCCGAATACGCGTTCCTGCACGCACGCAGAACGGGTGCCAAGGTTTTCGGCGGTCCCAAGTTTACCGTCAGCCCGGTGTACGAGGGCATGTTCAAGGAGGAACTCGATGCTGCCGCGACGCGCTATCCGGATGTGAGCTACGAGCCGCAGCTCATCGATGCCACCTTTGCCCTGCTGCTGGCCACTTCGGGTGATCCGATGGTGATCCCGTCGCTCAACCGTGACGGTGACCTGCTCTCAGATATGGTGCTGCAGATGTTCGGTTCGATCGCCGGGGCCGAGTCGCTGGTGATTTCGGTTGAGCCCGGCGGTGGCGTGAATTGCGTCATGGCCGAGGCTCCGCACGGCACGGCGCCGTCGCTGCAGGGGCGCAACGTGGCCAATCCAATGGCCATGATTCTGGCGGCTGCCGCCCTGCTGTCGTATATCGATGCGGCGGATGCCCGGCGCGTCAGTCGTTCGATTTACGAGGCGACTCTGGAAACGGTGTATGACGGGATCCGGACGTCGGATCTCGGCGGCGGGGCCAAGACCGACGAGTTCACCGGCGAGGTGATTCGTCGTGTGCGCAGCAAGATCGAAGTCTGGTCAACGCTTTCATAGCCGGCGCCGTTCATAGCCGACACTATCAAGGCCGACGGTTGCCGTCGCTGGTCTGCAGCGTGGCGGCCGACCGCGGCGAGCGTTCATACTGGCGCTCGAGAAGATCGCTCTTCCTGACGCTGCGGCGCAGCCAGGCCAGCAGAAGGTCGTGTTGCTGCTCGGTACTCAACCGCCACGCGACATCACTGCGGCGCAGCTGGCTGCAGAGTCGGCTCAGGATGATTGCAGCCGAGACCGAGATGTTGAAACTCTCCACGAAGCCGTACATCGGGATGCGCAGCCGCACGTCGGCGGCCGCCAGTGCGTCTGCTGACAGGCCTTGGAGCTCAGTGCCTAACATGAGGGCGGTTGGTTGCGCAGTTACGTCGAAATCATCGATCGAGACCGTATCGCCGTGCGGCGTGGCTGCCACCAGGCGGTAGCCGCCGGTGCGCAGAGCGCGCAGCGCAGCCGGTGTGTTGTCTTCGCGCTCCGAATAGCGCTTCAGGGTCAGCCACTGTGCGGTGCCGAGCTCTACGTCGGGATTAATTCGGTAGCTGTTGCGGTTCTCGATGATGTGGACGTCCTGAACGCCGAAACAATCGCAGCTGCGCAGGACCGCACTGGCGTTGTGCGGCTGAAAGATGTCTTCGAGGACCACGGTCACAAAACGCGTGCGGTTGGCCAGCACCCCGTACATCGTCTGCAAGCGCCTGCCGGTCACGAATTGCGACAGCCATGCAATGCGGGCCCGTGTGTCTTCCCCGGTCTGCCCATCGATCATCTCAGAAGGTCGGTGGTCTTGAGGTTCTGGATGCAATATGTGCATTCCTGGTCGTCACGATTGCAGAAGTAACCAACTTCGTCGTTCCAGTGCACTTTCTCATAGGGGCAGTTCTCATAGTACTGGACGAAATGCAGCAGGCGATCGAAAACGACTTCGGAAATGCGATGTTCCATCTGGCACGCCTCAGCTTCGGCAACCGACTCCTCAACCCCGAGCACCTTGGCAAAGAAGTCGCGCAGCGCAGCGTACTTCTTCATAATCTCCTGGGCGACCTCCATCCCCTGCGGCGTCAACGTGATGATGTCATACGGGGTGTAGTTGATCAGTCCGCGCTTTGAGAGGCTGCGCAGCGCACCGGTAACCGATGAGGCGATGACACCCAGTTCGTTGGCGATATCGGTAACACGCGCGGCGCGTTTGCGCAGCTCGATCAGGTAGATGGTCTTGAGGTACATCTCCATGCTTTCAGTGAGCTCTTCACTTCTGGTCACTGCTCTCTTCCTCCGTCTGCGGCATGGGCCTCAACGGTTCGCAAAACCACCGCTGGTTCTCTCGGTACAAGGCGCACCGACTGACCAGGGAAAAACGAGTGCGTGTACTCAGTGTGCGCCAGATACGCCCTTCCCCCATAGTGTACCCTATATGTCACATCGTGACCACGGAATTCCCGCGCAACTATCTCGGCGGCACCCTCGGGTTTCTCGGTGGCCATCAGGCTGAGGTGTTCCGGCCGCAGAGACAGCAGTACCGGCCCGTGTGCGTGGGGACGAATCGCGATGTCTCCGAGCTCGGTTTTAGCGCTGTCGCCGGTGGCGTTCCCCGACAGCAGGTTGGCGCGGCCGAGAAACTGGGCCACAAACGGCGTCCCTGGATGGTGGTAGACTTCTTCCGGTGTCCCTACCTGTTCAAGGTGGCCGTGGTTCATGACCGCCAGGCGGTCACAGAAGGAGAGCGCCTCTTCCTGGTCGTGGGTCACCAGAATTGCGTTGAGGCCCTGGGCTTTCAGCAGCAATCGGACCTCACGGCGCGTGGCATCGCGCAGCCCCGCATCCAGATTGGAGAACGGTTCGTCCATCAGCAGCAGTTGCGGCCGCGCTGCCAGCGCCCGCGCCAGAGCGACGCGCTGCTGCTGCCCACCGGAGAGCTCATCGGGCATGCGATCGTCGAGGTCGGTAAGCCCGACCATGCACAGGATACCGCGCGCGTACTGTTCACGCTGCGCGGATGCAACCGAACGCATCGCGAACATCACGTTCTTGAGCACCGTGAGATGGGGAAACAGGGCATAATCCTGGAACACAAAGCCGACTTTCCGTTTCTCCGGCGGCAAACCGGTCACGTTACGCTCACGGATGGCGACAATACCGCCGTCGGGCCGCTCGAAACCGGCAATGATTCGCAGCGTCGTGGTCTTGCCGCAGCCACTCGGCCCCAGTAAGCCGAATATCTCCCCCGGCTCGACACGAAAGCTCACCGCATCGACCGCCGGGCGCTCCTGGTCCGCAAAACGCTTGCTGACCAATTTGACTTCGAGCACGTGCATGACGTCACCCTCCACGGCCTTCGTAGCGCAGCAGCAGGCCAACAAAGAGACTGGAAAACAGGACAATTGCTGCTGCATAGGGTGCAGCTTCGGCCAGCAGCGCCTCCGACGTGCGGCTGAACACGGCAACCGAAAGGGTTGTGTAGCCCGTTGGCGCGAGCAGTAAGGTTATCGGCAGTTCCTTCATAGCGATTACGAACACCAGTACCATCGATGCCAGCATACCGCGTCTCAGCAGCGGTACCACCGTGCGGGCGAACGCGGCGACCGGCGAGAGTCCCAGCGATCGCGCCGCCTCCTCCAGCCGACGCGGGGCCTGCAGCAACGCGGCGCGGATCGGCCCCATGGCGAGTGCCAGAAAGCTGATCACGTAGGCCGCCACCAGCAGCGGCAGACTCTGATAAAGCGGCCGCGCGGCGCGAAGCGAGAAGAACACCATGGCCAGCGCCAGTGCCAGCGGCGGAAGCGCGTAACCTACGTAGATGATCCGTTCGGCGGCCCGTGACATCGCGGACGGGTAGCGCACGCGCAGGTAGGCGATGGGGACCGCGAGACAGACAGCCACCAGTGCCGCCGGCGCGGCTGCCCCGGCCGAGAACAAAAAAGCCTGTGCTACACGGGGCAACTCGCCCCACGGCGGATACTGACTCAGCCAGTAGCCCAGCATTCCGAACGGCAACCCGATTGAGGCGACGAACAGCAGCGTCACGCAGGCCAGCGCCGGAACGCGCCAACCTCCCAGGGTTACCCGTTGGGTGCGTCGCGCAACACCGGTGCCGGTGCGGGCAAACCGCGCGCGGTTGAGCAGACGCCCTTCCAGCAGCACCGGGATCAACGCCAGTGCCAGCAGCATCAGCGACAGCCACGCCGCGTAGACACGATCGAAGGCGCCTGAATACTGCGTGTAGATTGCGTAGCTGAAGACCTCGTAGCGCATCAGCGCAATTGCGCCGAAGTCTCCCAGCACGTAGATTGCGACAATCAGCCAGCCGGAGAACAGCGCCGGTCTGAGGTGCGGCAGTATCACTCGCAGTACCACCTGTCGCGGTCGGCAGCCCATGCTGCGCGCACTCTCTTCGAGGCTTGCATCGAGCCCCGTCAGTGAAGCCCGGACGTTGAGGAACACGTACGGGAAACAGTACAGCGACAGAGCCGCCAGTGCACCCCAGTAGCCTGACGGTCGCGGCACAGCCAGACCAAATACGCGGGCCATCAGCCCGTAGTTGCCGCCGAGTCCCAGCAGTGCAAACGCCATCACGTACCCGGGTACCGATAGCGGCAGAACACTCAGAAGCGTTAGCAGGCGTCGTCCCGGGACGTCGGTTCGCACCACCAGCCACGCCAGCGGCAACGCCATTGCGGTTGTGACTGCCACAACTCCAACGGTCAGCAGCAGCGTGTTACGCAACAGCAGCAGATTGCGGGCGTGCATAACGACCGAAGCCAGTTGGGCGGGGTCGGCTTCCGCCGCGCGCACAACGAGGTAGAGCAGGGGCAGCACCATTGCCAGTCCAACCGCCGACGGGGCAACCAGAAGGTACCACGGCGGTGTTGTACGGCGGGCGGAGGAGGCGGTCATTGGCAGCGCTGCGCTGTCGGCCATCTTCGGCGGTAACTCCTACAGCAGCCCCGCCTGCCGCAGCAGCATCAGCGTCCCTTCCAGATCCTCGAGCGAGTCCAGATCAATCTGCGGGCCGGCCTGCAGCAGCCTCTGGTAGTCCTCCAGCTGCGGATTCTGGCGTACACCGGTGGTGACCGGGTATTCGTAGATAACGTCGGTGAAGAACTGCTGGGCCTCGGCCGCAAGCAGGAACTCTATCAGGCGCACCGCACTATCGTAACGCCTGCTGGAGCGCAGGATGCCGATGCCGGCCACGTTGACCAGATTCCCGATATCGCCGTCGCTGAAGAACCGCTGTGCAACGGGGTAGTCGGTGTCCTGTTGCCTGAATCGAAGCAGATAGTAATTGTTGGTGAGCGCGAAGTCGATCTCGCCCGCAGCTATGGCCTCTACCAGCGCGGTGTTGTTTCGATAGGCCTGCGTGTCGTTCGCGCGCATGGCGGTCAGCCATTGTGTGGTGGTCTGATTGCCGTGCGCCACGCGCATCGCGGTCACGAAGGCCTGGAACGAACCGTTGGTGGGAGCCCAGCCGACGCGTGATCGGTAGCGCATCTGACTCAAATCAAACACCGACTCCGGATACTCGTCGGCGGAGACGCGTTGCGGCGAATAGGCTAGTACCCGTGCCCGCCCGCTGGTTGCCACCCAGCGCCCGGTGACACTGGCGTAGATGTTCGGCTTGTTACCTAGTAACGCGGCTGGAAGCTCGCTCAGCATATCGGCTCCGGCCAGTGAGCCGAGTGCACCGGCATCCTGTCCCCAGAACAGATCAGCCGGTGAGCGCTCACCCTCCTCCGCAAGCAGCACCGCGAGCTCCGCGGTGCCGCCGTATCGTACTCGCACCTGAATGCCGGTCTGCCGCTCGAACTCGCGAATCAGCGGATCAACCAACGGCTCACCGCGGCCGGCATACAGAATCAGTTCCCGCGCAGCAGCAGAACCCCGCTCTTCAGAGCCCGCGCCGTACAGCGGTGCAAGCACGACCGTACTCAGTAACAGCAATAGTGCCGCGCGGCAACCGGTATTACGGGTCATATATCGTTCATTACGGATCATATATCGTTCCTCCCCGACGGGACCGTTACAGGTTCCGCCCGTGGCTAAATAGTAGCGTACAACTCAGCAATAGTGTCATAGCACTGTATACCATACGGCGCTTTTTGCAGTCAAGCAAATATTGTTTGGAGAGCCTAAAAAAAGGGGGGCAGCAGCGCGGGCGGCGTAATGGTCAACGCCGGGCGGCGAGCAGGGCTCCGCCGACGCGGCAAGCGCCGCGCCGACAACCCGACGCGGCGTGGAACACGCAGACCGCGATGCCCGCGCGCTTAGCGGTGCGCGCGGTTGTAGGCGCTTACCAGTGCCTTGGTGCCGGCCAGGTCGATGTTGGTGTCGATCCCCGCACCCCAGCAGCGTCGGCCGTCGTCGAGCTCGATCTGCACGTAGGCCACCGCCTCAGTCTCAGCACCCTGTCCGATTGCGTGCTCATGGAAGTCCGTCAGACGAAAGTCACCCCAACCCTGGGCCTGCATCGCGTGCACAAACGCGCTAATGGGCCCGTTGCCGGTGCCCTCGATTATCTGGTCGCTGTCGGCGTAACGCACGGTGGCGCGGCAGCTGAGGCTGCGCGCGTCATCATTATTGACATAGTTGAAGATTGTGCGTCGCACTTCGAGCGGCTTGTCGATCTGCAGGAACTCGCGGTTGAACGCCTCGTAGATTTCGGTAGTGGTCAGTTCGCGACCCTGCTCGTCGGCAATACGGTTGACCACCGCTCCCATGTCGGGATGCATCAATTTGGGCATCTCGAAGCCGTAGTCACGCGACATCACGTAGGCAACGCCGCCCTTGCCGCTCTGGCTGTTAATGCGCACAATCGACTCGTAGGTGCGGCCGATGTCGCGCGGGTCGATCAACAGATAGGGCACCTCCCACGCTGCGTCCGGCGCGGTGTTTTCGTCGCGAAGGTCCATGCCCTTCTTGATTGCGTCCTGGTGCGACCCCGAGAACGCGGTAAAGACCAGTTCACCGGCGTATGGCTGCCGCGCTGGAACGCTCATGCGCGTGCACCGTTCGTAGATGCGCCGCAGGCGCGGGATGTCGTGCAGATCGAGGCCCGGATCGACACCGTCGGCCAGCCGATTGAGCGCCACGATCACGATGTCGAGATTCCCGGTGCGCTCACCGTTGCCGAACAGCGTTCCCTCAACGCGCTCCGCGCCGGCCATCATGCCCATCTCGCACGCTGCCACGCCGGTGCCACGGTCATTGTGGGTGTGCAGGCTGATGATTGCCAGGTCGCGTCGTTTTATGTTGCGGCAGAACCATTCAATCTGATCCGCGTGCTTGTGCGCCGGAATCCATTCAACGGTGTCCGGCAGATTGAGGATGATCTTGTTCTCGGGTGTCGGGGCCCAGACGTCCATCACCGCCTCACAGACCTCCAGGGCGTAGTCAGTCTCGGTATCCGAGAAGCTTTCCGGAGAATACTCGAAGCGCACGTTGGTTCCCTCCAGGGTCGGCACCAGCGATTTGACCAGTTGCGCGCCGTCAATCGCGATCTGCTTGATCTCCTGCTTGCCAAGGTTGAACGTGATTTTGCGCTGCAATGCCGACGTCGAGTTGTACAGGTGCATGATGACGTTTGCTGCGCCCTTGACACTTTCGAAGGTGCGTCGGATCAGCGGCTCGCGCGATTGCGTGAGCACCTGAATGAAGACATCGTCGGGGATACGGTTCTCATCGATAAGTTTGCGCACGAAATCGAAGTCGATCTGCGAGGCCGAGGGGAATCCGACTTCTATCTCTTTGAACCCGATTTCCACCAGCAGTTCGAACATCTCGAGCTTGTCCCTGACGCTCATCGGAACGGCCAGCGCCTGGTTCCCGTCGCGTAGATCGACGCTGCACCAGATGGGGGCCTTGTCGATGACCTTGTCCGGCCAGCTGCGGTCGGGCAGATCAACTGTCTTGAACGGGGTATACTTGGGCATATTTCTCTCCTTCGCCTCTGTTGCGCACTCGGTGATGCATCCAGCAAAAAAAAGCCCGCTGCCGAAGGACTTCGGCAGCGGGCTTTTCGCCTGCGCTTGGCGTACCGTCGGCTTACCGCCGCGGGTGCCAATCCAGTCCTTCACGGTCCGAGACCCCGGGTAGAGCGAGAAGGAGACCGAGAAGAATCATGGCGGCTGAAAGCAGTGTTCGCTTCATTGCAGCACAGAATACGCATCCCGCCTGCTAATGTCAACAGGTCAGCCGTACAAACCGACGGCTACTGCTACGACTCTTGCTGATCGGCGAGCCGGGACGGGCCGGGCGCCGGTCGGCGTGACAGGGGCGAACCGGGCTCGCGCAGCATACTGTGATAGACAAGGCGGTCGACAAGGCGCGGCAGGATTCGCTGCGTCAGGGCGATAAACTGCGCCTCAAACGAGATCAGGCGGTTACGTTTGCGCCAGCGGATTGCGTGCAGGATGTGAGCGGCCACACGCTCGGGAGTCATAAGATGTGCTTCGTCCATGGGGGTCTCGGCCTGTTCCGTGCCGTCGGCTTTCAACGCGTGTCGCCGGATATCCGAGCGCGTGAACCCGGGAGCGACAATCAGCACCTGCAGGCGGTCGGGGAGATGCTCGATACGGACACTCTCCAGAAAGCCGTGCATCGCGAACTTGGATGCGGAGTAGCCGGAACGCGCCGGAAGCCCGTGAAACCCCGCTACCGAGGAGATCCCCACCAGCACGGCGTGCCGCGATTGCAGCAAGTGCGGCAGTGCAGCCTTAGTGCAGTGGACGGTACCCCAGAAGTTGACTTCCATCAGCCGGCGCAGCACCGATGTATCGGTCTCGATGACCAGGGCACGCATCGAGATACCGGCGTTGTTGATCAGTATGTCGATCGTACCGAAGCTGTCGACGGCACGCCGCACCAGTGCTGCGCACTGCGCGGCGTCGGTTACATCGGTCGGCTGGGCCAGCAGCGTTCCGCCAAAGCGGTATACTTCCTCGGCCAGGGCATCGAGCTGCGCTGCGTTGCGAGCTGCGGCCACTACGCGTGCTCCCCGCCGTGCCAGCAGCACGGCGGTAGCACGGCCGATTCCGCTTGACGCACCGGTGACAATTGCGACCCGGTCCTGGAACTGGTACATGGGGCAGTCTACCGCAGCTCGCGGGCCAGAAATTGTTCGATCAGCGCCAGCGCGACGTGCCGGCGGTAATCAGCCGTCGAGCGCTGATCATCAATCGGCCGGATCAGTTGGCCGTATTGCCGCAGCGCGTCCGGAATCTGAGACACCACTTGCTCGATGCCGGCTCCCTGCAACTGCTGTTCGATCCGCGGGGCCTTAACGATCGTTGGCGCAACCGCTCCAACCGCGATGCCGATCTGCGTCACGCGCCGGTCTGCAACGCGGGCACACGCGCAAAGCGAAAGTTTGGACAGCGCATTGGCATGACGCGTGCCCACCTTGCGGTAGTACTGGACCGTACTGCGATCCGGTGGCAGATGAACCGCGGTGAGGAGCTCGTCGGCTTTGAGCACCGTTGTGCCCGGTCCGGTGATGAACTCGGCAATCGGGATGCGTCGCCGCCCGCCGGGGCCTGCCAGTTCCACCTCGGCGTTCAGAGCGTACAGCGCGCAGGCGGCGTCGGCAGCCGGTGAGGCGTTGCATATGTTGCCGGCCAGGGTTGCCACGTTGCGCAGTCCCGGCGCAGCCAGCTCGATGATTGAATCGCGCAGCAACTGCGGTGTGGTGGGGTGCTCGAGAAGTTCGCTGTAGGTAACCGCGGCGCCGATGATCATCCCGGGTCCCGACCCGTTGCCGGCGACGTCAACAGAGCGCAGCTCTGCGAGATGCCCGACGTAGAGAACCGGCCGATCGATACGCGGCAGGGTTCCGGCCCAGTTGCGGTATCTCACCAGCAGATCCGTTCCGCCGGCCAGCGGCACCGCGGCGGTTGCGGCGCGAATCTGCAGCGCCTCGCTCAGGTCTCGCGGTCGGTGAAAATCTACCATAGCCCGGACCCCTTGGTCGCGGCGCGCTTGATGCCGTCGACGATCATGGCGTATCCGGTGCAGCGGCACAAGTTGCCCGAGATGGCGGCACGTATCTCGTCTTCGTCGGGCACCGGATTCTGCCGCAGCAGCGCCTCGGTGGCAACCGCCATGCCGGTCATGCAGAAACCGCACTGCACCGCACCGGCTTCGGCGTAGCCCTCGTTGATGGCGCGTCCGCGATCGGTGCCGGCGATACCCTCAGGGGTCTCCAGCACGCATCCCTCAATCATACCGATCGCCAGTATGCAGGCGTTGACAATCCGGCCGTCCTTGAGAATCGAGCACGCGCCGCACTCACCCTCGCCGCAACCCTCCTTGACGCCGGTCATGCGAAACTCATCGCGCAGAACGTCTATCAGACGGGTCATCGGGTGTGCGTTGGTGCTGACCGGTTTTCCGTTAAGCGTGAACCGGGTTTCGCGCATGCTGCTTTACCTCCAGGATGTATTCTGGTGTCACGGGAATGCGATTCAGCGGCAAATCAAGCGCATGCTGCACCGCCAGTGCAAATGCCGGGGCGGCGCCGTCAAAGACCACTTCCCCGGCTCCTTTGGCCCCCGAAGGCCCGTACGGGTAGGGATTGTCCACCAGGCAGCTTTCTATTGCGGGGTAGTCGAGTGAGGTTGGTATGACGTAATCGGCCATGGTGACCTGCTGGAACCGGCCGTTGCGGCTCTCCAGCTTCTCGATCTGGGCGTAACCCAGGCCCTGGATAATACCGCCGTCAATCTGCCCCTTAACCACCAGCTCATCGATGGCGCGCCCGATGTCGAACGCCGCCCAGATTCCGGTCACCCGCGCTTCCAGGGTGACCGGATCGACCTCCACTTCGATGCAGTTGGCGCCCCAGCCGTAGGAAGGGTAGGCGTCACCCTGCAGCCTTTCGGCATCCCAGTTAATCCCGGCCGGCTGCCGATATGCCTGTTCGACCTCGATCGGGCCGGGCTCGCCACCGCGCTCCTTGAGCTGCCGGGCGGCTTGCTGCAGCAGGTAGCCAACCACACCTACCGACCGCGAGGCGCAGGTTGGTCCTGAATCGGGTGTCAGATCGGTATTGGTGTTCAGCAGCTCGACCTGCGTGTAGGGTATCTCCAGCACGTCAGCGACAATCTTGCGGAAAGTGGTATCCACTCCCTGACCGATCTCGACGTTGGAGGCGCACGCTTCTATCCGTCCGTCGGCAGTGCGGCGTAACCTGACGCGCGCCTTGATGATGTCGCGTTCACCCGATCCGGTGAAACCGCTGCCGTGCTGTACAAACGAGAGAGCGATACCGCGCCCACCGCCGCGCGTATATTCGCGTTTCCTGCGGTCGTAGTCGGACAACTGCTTGACGCGATCGAGCAGCTCGTTGAGCTTGACGTCCTCGGGGACGTGACCGTTGGTTATGGTGGCGCTGTTGCGTTTCACGAAGTAGCGGCGGCGAAACTCGTCCTCGTCAACGCCCAGTTCGCGCGCAATCTGACTCATGTGCATCTCTATGGCAAACAGTCCCTGCGGGGCGCCAAAACCGCGGAACGCGTCCGCCGGAACCGTATTGGTGGCAACCGCCCGGCCGTGCGCCCGTACGTTGGGTATGTCGTAGACTCCGATACCGGTGAACAGCGCCCGCTGCAGCACCACGCGCGACGAACTCTCGTAGGCTCCCGCGTCAATGATGGTGTCGAGGTCCATGCCCAGGATCGAGCCTTCGGCATCAAGAGCGGTGCGCAGCGTGATGCGGCTGGGGTGCCGTTTGCTGGTTACCTCCATGTCCTCCTCGCGCGACAGCACCAGCTGGATCGGCTTGCCGATCTTGAGCGTCGCCACGGCCAGCGGGACAGCCAGGACATCCGGATAGTGTTCCTTGCCGCCAAATCCGCCGCCGGTCACCGTCTGTCGCACGCGCACATCTTCATCGGACCATCCGAGCGCGGTTGCCACCGCGTGGCGGATGTAGAACGGACACTGCGTTGAAGCCAGAATCGTGAGCTTGCCGTCTTCCATCACCCCCGCCAGCGCCTGCGGCTCCAGGTAGACATGCTCCTGGGCCGCGGTCTCGAAGCTACCTTCGACAATTCTGGCCGCCCGGGCAAATGCCGTTTGCGGATCACCCTTGGTGAGCCTGATCTCGGTGAACAGGTTGTCAGAGCCGTGTATCGGTCCGCCTTTTAGTGCCAGAGCTTCGTCGATATTGACCGCTGGCTCGAGGTCCTCGTAGTCAACCTCGATGGCATCCAGGATACGCAGAATCTCGCTGCGGTCGGGGCCGACAACCATGCCAATGGTCTCGCCGTAGAAGCTGGTCAGATCGGCGGCAAACGCGCGCCAGTCGCGCGTAATCATTGCCACGCTGTTTTCCCCGCCGGCGGGGATGTCACGGTGGTCGATGTAGTAGTAACCGCCGGGCAGGGTGGGGACGCGCACCGCGACTATCCGCGCCCGGGATCGGGTTGATCGAAGACAGCGTGCGTAGAGCATATCGGGAAAGTAGTAGTCGGCGAGGTAACGCGTCTCACCGGAAGTCTTTGCGTGCGAGTCAACGCGCTGGACCGCTGCGCTGATTGGCTTCTTCATCCCTGAGCCTCCGCTGCGGCTGCCGTCACGCGGCATACCTGCTTCGATTGTAACGCATAACCGGCAACCGTCGCCTAGAATAATGCGAATTCTGCGGCCAAAAGTAAAGGTTACGGAGTGTTCCCAAAGCTGTGCATTTTGCACCGCTGTTGTTATGCGATCACG
>RECP01000064.1 GCA_007693945.1 Spirochaetaceae bacterium | reverse complement strand
GGGGGTGTCCCTTTTTTCTGTGGCCGGATCCAGCAGGACTTGAAACGGAGGGGCCGCCGACCAAGGGGAGGAAAAGCGCACAGGATGTGCGCGACAGGCCCCGAAGGCGGGTCGTAAGGAGGCCACACGACGTGGCCGACTGGAGACCAAGTCCTGCTGGGCCCAAAAAAGCCGAGCGGCGCCTTCAGGCGCTGTTCGGCTTTTTTTGCGGCCGGGCGGCGTAGACGGCGACGGCAGTACTCGATGCCACTCCGGAAGATGCCGACTAGTGGCTGGTCAATGATTACTTGTCCCAGCTCGGGGATCGGCTCCGGCCCGCTCCGCGGCTCGCGCTATCGTGCTCCCGTGGGCACAAACACTTCAATACTCATGGATCTCTCCTACTCCTTGAGCGCAAGGTAGATGATCGGTCTGACCATCGCATCGGCCGCGTGTGCTGTCGCCCGGATCCGCACCCAGTTGCCAAACTCGCGAAACGAATACGTGAAGAGACCCGGCCCGTCAATCGTCAGAGACGGCGCGTCCAGATCGCACCAGAAGAGACCGTCGGGTGAGATCTGAACCGCGAGATCCCATCCGGGGGTGGCGCCGGCACCCGTCAGCTCGAGAACATGCACAAACAGGCGCGCCTCGGTCGCCCAGCCAACCTCGTAGGGCTCCGTCTCAAAGTCGCCGGTAAACCGTTCGTTGCGTGACAGAACCGCCGTGAATGAGTGTCGCATAGTTGTATCCCTCACCAGTCCACCGACACGAGAATCGAGTCGAAGAAGAGAAAGTTGCGCACCGGCTTGCGGGTGCGCACGTCCAGACAGAAGTTGAGCAGATTGGGAAGCCCGACGTAGGTATGATCGTAGGTCGGCACGGGGATGTCGCGCAGGTCCATCACGTGGGAGTTGACCTGAAGCTCAACGTTGCGCCGCAGGGTCGTATCAAACCGCCAGCGCAGGTAGTGCCAGTTGATCTTGGACGGCAGCTCGTTGTAGCAGAGTTCCTGCTTACCGAAGGGTACCGGCTCCCAGTCTTCGGGATTGATCGTGTGGTAGTCCTTGTTGGGTGGAACCTTTCCCGATCGCACCATCTTGGTCGACGGCTGCACTGATGTCTTGTACATCCACTGGTTAACGAGCTCGCCGGAATCGTCGCTGTTCACATAGCGCAACGCGCAGTGGTAGCGCTTGCCGTTACTTCCCTCGCACACGTCATTACTGACCGTAAACTCGCCGAAGGTTGCTTCCGACGGGTCGAAGTTGCCGTCCCACTCCGCGGCGCCTGGCGAGCCGGGAGCGTGGAACTGCTGCTCCGCGGTGTAGGCGAAGTAGGTCTCGAGTTGCACTACGCCCCGCTCCACCATCGTCACGCGCTTGATCGCCTGGGTCATGTGGTCGGTCTTTGCGCGGGTCGCGAGCTTCAGCGCGTAGGAGCCGCTCATCGCACCGTGAGTGCCGATATCGAAAAAGGTGCACGTGCTCAACTGCGGTGGCCGAAGATCCTCCATGATCGCTCGCACATTGTCGAGATTCCCGTCGTGGTTCCCGATGAGCTCGCACCAGCCGTTGTGGCCGCAGTCGAAGTCGTCGTGGAAGAGGATTCGCGGCAACGGGTTGAATCGGCTCAGACTCGCGTCGCTGCCGATCAGCGCCGCCTTCAGGATCTTGCTGTCCATCTGTTCAACTCCTTCGGTCCGGATCGTGTTCCGGATGTTGGTTGAGGATCATTGTTCTCGGGGCGACCACTCGTCCACGCCAGGTTGAGAACCGGTTGCAGGATCGCCCGCACGCCCGCCAGCAGTTCCTGGTCGAGCGGCTCTTCGGCGAGCCGCAGGTTGCGCTCGACTGTTTCGGGGCTGGACGATCCGAGCACCGTCGTTGGAATCCACTCAGCTTGCAGACTGAATTGCAGCGCAAGCTTCGCAATGTCGGACCCCTGACGTACGCAGAAGTCGGCCGCCGCGCGACACGCCTCCTTGAGAGCATTCGGTGCGGGGTGCCATTGGAAGGGACCGCGCTGGGTGAGCAGTCCCATGGAGAATGGTGAGGTGTGGATCAGCCCCGCGTTGGTGCGTTCGATCAACGGACGCAGCGTCTCTATCGAGGTGTCGTTGATCGAATAGCGGCAGTGAGAGAGGATCGTGTCGACCTCCGCCCGTTCAAGAATAGTCCGCAGTGTCCGGATCGGATAAGCAGTAACGCCGACAAAGCGAATCTTGCCACTCTCCTTCAGCCGGATGATCGCGGGGATGCTTTCGTTTACGATGTAGTCAAGATCAGCGTACTCGACATCGTGCAGCTGGAAGATGTCGATGTAGTCCGTGTTGAGCCGCGTGAGGCTCTCATCAAGACTCTTCACGAGGCGCCGCGGAGAGAAATCAAACTCATCGTTACCATAGCGCCCGGCCTTGGTCGCGATAATGACCTGATCCCGAGGCCAGTCGGAGATCCCCTGTCCGACCACCCGCTCGGCCTCGGTCGCGCCATAGTACGGTGAGACGTCGATCAGGTTGATTCCGCCGTCCAGCGCGGCGCGGACCGCACGCAGGCTGTCGGCCCGGCTTGATTCTTTCCGCGAGTCACCGAGCGAGGCAGCGCCAAAGCCGATCCGCGAAACGTTGATCCCCGTCTTCCCAAGGACTTTGAAGTTCATACCGCTCATTCTGCGGCCTCCGCACGTGTGAGAATCCCGTATGCGCGCAGCGCATTCTCGGAGTAGACCATCCTTCGCTCGCCCGCGGAGAGTCCGTCCGGCAGGAGACCACGACCGAAATTCCAGGCGGTACCGTAGTCGACCCAGAGGCTGTCGACCGGCCAGTTGCTGCCGGCGATGAGCCGAGTCGGTCCCAGTACATCGAAGAGCGTCGAGGCCACCGTGGCGAAAAATTGACAGTGGCCAAAGCCCTTGCCAATCATCGCGAGACCGGAGTACTTCACTGAGATGTTGTGGTGCGGGGCGAGCAGCGCGATCCCGGCGGACCACGTTCCCGATCGGAGCGATTCGACGTCCGGCAGCCCGCAATGATCGACAACGATGGTCAGCTCCGAAAAGGCCGCCGCCATCCGCGCCACGTCCGGTAGGTCATGGGGGTGTGCCAGGATCTCGAGGGTGATGCCGCGCCGGGCGAGCAGTTCGAGGCTGCCGGACATGGCGTCGATTTCGCCCCAGTCGTTCACGTCCCGACGAGGCGTGGCCCTGACCCCCAGAAAGGAGTCCCACGCCGCGTAGCGATCGAGGAGATCGGGAAGGCCCGGGTCGTCGAGGCAGCACCCCGTGACGGCCCCAAGGATCCGTGGATGCGTGAGGGACATGTTCAGCCACTCGACGTTGTCGGCCTCCGAGCATTTGATCGCTTCAACGATAATCCCGTGCGTCACAGCCGCCGAGTCAAACACCTCGGCTGCGTCGGCGGGCAGAAAATTGCGGATGAGCTGCGGCTTGTCCTGCAGCCAGTCACGGCGGGTGTAGACCGAAAGATCCCAGAGATGAATGTGTGCATCAACCACCATCGGTTCGACGGGTATCGAGGTATCGGGTGCCGTATTCTGGTTCATCGGGGACCTAACCCTTCAGTGCCGAGAAGACCATCGCATTCTCGATCTGGCGCTGGAAGACAACGTACACGATCAGAATCGGCACTGCAGCCAATGCGGTCGCGGTGAGCTGCAGGTTCCAGACCGGTAATCCGTAGGGGTCGGTGAAGTTATTGAGCGACAGCGGGAGGGTGAACAGGCGCAGGTCATGTATGAATATCAGAGGTTCCAGAAAGAGGTTCCAGTTGTTCAGAAACGTCAGAATGACCGCTGCGCTGGTGACTGACCGTGCAAGCGGCATCATGATGCGTACGAAGATTCCGAACTCGCCAAGACCATCGATTCTCGGGGCTTCGGTCAGAGACAGGGGAACCGTGATGAAGTACTGCCGCATGAGAAAGGTAACAACGGCGCCCTGCATTCCGAAGACCGGGACGAATATCAGCGGAATGTGGGTGTCGATGAAACCAAGCGAGCTCATCAGGAAGTAGGTTGGGATGATTGTGACCTCCGCCGGCATCATGAGGGCACTCAGCAGGGTTACGAAGAGCAGATTGCTGCCACGGAAGCGCAGGCGGGCAAAGGCGTAGCCTGAGAGCGAGCACAGCAGGATGGTCAAGGCCGTTGACGTAACGGCGATGTAGAAACTGTTGAAATAGTGACGGGCGAACGGTTGGAAGCGAAACACGTCCACGAAGTTCCCGAGGTAGAACCGTCGCGGCAGGAGTCTCAAACTCTCGAAGATCTCCGCGTTCGGTTTGAATGAACTCATGACCATCCACCAGAAGGGATAGAGAAACGGCAACGCCAGCAGTGCGAGTACGCCGTAGAGAACGATGCGGGAAAATATCCGTGCACCGTTGTGCTTCGCTCCGGACGCACGCGAGGAAAAGGAAGGGAGCGCCTGCTGGCGGTACTGGCCGTTGGTATGCACAGACTACTCCTCGAAATGGTAGACACGCTTGCGGACGCTCCATTGCGTCAACGCGAGCAACAGACTGATGATGAACAACACGACAGCCAGCGTGCTGGCGTAACCGGTATTGAAAAACCGGAAGCCCTGATGGTAGATGTAGTACACAAGCACCATCGTTGAGTGTTCCGGTCCTCCTTGCGTCATCAACATGATGTGATCGAAGACTTTGAGCGAACCGATGGTTACAAGGATCGTCACCATGAGAATGGTGGGCATCAGCATCGGCACTTTGACCCGGAAGAACAGCTGCCGGTCATTTGCGCCGTCGATCCTGGCAGCCTCGAATATCTCTTCCGGCAGGTTTGAGATTGCGGCAAGAAAGATGACGACATTCAAGCCGGCGTTCTTGACGACCCGCGATACGATGACGCTTAGCATTGCCGTAGACGGATCGCGCAACCAGTCAGGTCCCGATATGCCGACAACCGCAAGCATCTGGTTGATCGCGCCCTGCTGACCCTGCAACAGGAACCGCCACACGATCGCCCACGCTACCGCCGACGTCACCACGGGGGCGAAGATGATCGTGCGAAAGACCTGCACACCGCGGAAGCGCTCGTACGAAACCAACGCAAGCACGAGTGCCAATACCACCCCCAGCGGAACCAGTCCCGCAGTGAAGACCAGGGTATTCCAGATCGTTTTATAGAACAGCGGGTCCAGCTGCAGCATGCGCCGGTAGTTGGCAAGGCCGACAAAGATATTGGCGCCGGTAAGGAGATTGCGGTCGTGGAAACTGAACACGAATACGGCGATAATCGGCCCGAGGACAAAGATGAGGTACCCAACGAGCTGTGGAGCAACAAAAAGGTAACCCGCCCGTGCCTCGTTCCGGAGAATCTTGTTCATAGCCTTCCCTGCATGACCCGGACAATGATGGGGAGGCATCCGGATGGGACGCCACCCCTCGGTCTGGAATCTCTATCCTTACCGATCAGTTCGCCACAATTGGCCGCCAGGCGTCGGCCAGCTCATTGAGGACCGCGCGCACGTCGGCACCAGGCCTCCAGAGCCGATCCAGGAACGGCTGCGCGGTCAACAGGAGGTTGGCGTACTGCTCATGTACCGGCAGAACCTGACCCGCCTGCATCGAAGGGACAATGACGCTGGCCATTAGTGCCCCCGAGATGTGCGGATTGCCGTTTATGAACGTGTCCGACTCAAGGACCGAGTTGCGCGACGGCGGGAAAAACTGTGCGAGGCGCGTCATATTCTCCCTGTTGGTCATGAAGGCGACGAAATCAGCGGCGACCTCCGGATTGTCGCTCCGACTGAAGGCGACAATCGAAGACTGACCGATGACGCCCGGCTGACCTGCGGGACCCGCCGGCAGCTTCGCGATACCCCACTCCCAGTCGACATTGGCGAGCTGCGCAGCGAAACTGATGAAGGTCGCCGTCGAAGCGACGTCGCCGGCGAAGAAATCACTGAGATTGCCGGGAGGCACCACCGACTGGTCCCTGAACAGCATGTCATGATAGAGCTGAATGGCGCGAATCGCCTCGGGGCTGTTGACCGTGACGTTTCCGGCGTCGTCCCAGACCTGAGCGCCGTAGGCGGCCATCGTCGGCACCATGACGCGGATCGGAGTCTCGTCGAAGGCAGGGCCTCGGTACGCGAACTTGCCGGTCCGCTCACGAATCGTCCGCGCAACCTCGCGGAAGCGCTCCCACGTCCATTCGCCGCGCGCCTGAAGCTCGGTCGGAGTTGGCACTCCCGCCTCGCTGAACATGTCGGCGTTATAGAAGATCACCATCGGCGAGGTTGAGAACGGGACGCCGTACACTGCGTCGCCTCGCTGCCACAACGAAAGGATCGCCGGCGCGAAGTCGTCGAAATCGTGCCGGTTGAGCGCGCTCCTCAAGTCGAGAAGGACCCCGGCGTCCATGAAGGCCGTCCCCGCCCGTTCGAAGAGCCACCCTGCGTCGGGAGCGTTGCGACCGGACGCCTGAAGCGTAATCCTTTCCAGGTAGGAGCCGTGTGGGATCGTCTGGTACGTAACCGACCGAACGTTGGGATCTTGGGCCATGTAGGCGTCAGCGATACTCCGGAACAAGGTCAGGTGCGCCTCGTTGCCGGACCACAGGGTAAACGTCAAGTCCGCAGCTTGTGCCTCAGCCCGCGGCTCACTGCTACCGGCGGCGAACGCCCACGTAGTTAGCAGCATCAGGACTACCAGACCGGCAGCCATCTTGCGAAAGTTCATGCTGAACCTCCTTGAAAATTCTTCCACCGGGCATACCGCCCGAGGTCTTTTCATCCAGCCCTACCGGCTTTGGGTAAGGTCTTTGACCGACTGTCCGTGATGCATTGAAGGACCGAAGGCTTGCCGTTTTGGGTAGTCGGTAATATCGCCCTGCATTCGTCTCAGGAGCAGTTGCGCGGTCTCGCGAGCCATCTGCTCTATCGGTCGGTGGATAACCGTCAACGTTGGCTTGAAGAGCACCATCGGGTCGAATCGGTCGAATCCTACGAATGAGATTTCCTGACCAACGCGCAAACGCGTCTCGTTGATCGCCATCAGCGCCCCAACGGTCATGTAGTGGTTGGTCACGAAAACGCCCGTGGGCGGATTCCTGGACTGGACGATCGACGCCATCGCGTCATATCCGCCGTGAGTCGAGAAGTCGCTCCACCGTACGATGCTTTCGTCCTGGGAACGTCCTGCTCGGCCCAAAGCTGTAATCCAACCATCGTATCGACCGGCAGCCACTGTTGAGTCTTTCGGTCCGTTGATGACGGCGATTCTGTCATGACCGGCGTCAAGGAATACCTTGGCCCCCATCATGCCCGCGGCGTGGTCATCGAGTTGAATCTTGTCGGTGTGAAACTCGACAAGTTCTTCGCCGACGATTACTACCGGTACGCCTTCTTTCTGGAAGCGGTCCAGCACCGGAACACGAAAGGGAGACGA
This sequence comes from Spirochaetaceae bacterium, assembly GCA_007693945.1. Classification (GTDB taxonomy): domain Bacteria; phylum Spirochaetota; class Spirochaetia; order DSM-27196; family PWMO01; genus PWMO01. Next base: position 3,746 of record RECP01000064.1, on the reverse strand, counting down.
AAAGAGAATCGCGCCATCGACCGATCGCTCAAGGAGAAACGAGAGGCGGTTCTCAAGAAGACCAGGGTCTTTCTTGTAGTCGCAGACGACCATGCTGTAACCGGCCTCGTTGAGCACCTCTTCAATGACGCCGGCCATGATCGTTGCCGAGATGTCTGGAAACTCCTGAATAACAACACCGACGGCGAAGGATCTCCCGTTCCGCAGGGAGCGGGCAAAGTGATTCACCTGGTATCCAGTCGCCTTGATGGCCGATTCAATGCAGCGCGCGTTCTTCGGTCGGACCCGATGGCCATTGAGGTAGCGGGACACCGTCCCGATCGTGACGCCGGCCATGGTTGCCACGTCGCGGATGGTTGGCATTGGTGACAAATCATCGCGCCGAAAACTCATAACGTTTTAACTTTATCGCAGGTTCCGCAGCCTGTCAAGGACCAATTTTGCGGCTGGATACATGCGGAGAAGGCGTCTGTAAGGTCGTTTTTCCTGCATAGAGGCAATAAAGGGTTACTTAGAACGACTAACGGCCAATTAGTCGGCGGGAATGGTGGCATGACAGGTTGACTTAAGCACCCTGATAATCATAACGTTATTGATTCGTGGTGGGCGGCTCACTGCTTTGGTCCCGCCAATGCGGGCATCTGATGTGCCGAGAAGATGAGAACAATGGGCAGACGGCCAAACATTCTGTAGATCTGCATGGACCAGCAGCGGGGGGGCACGATTCACAACCTCGGTAATTCTCAGATTCGCACCCCCATCTTGACGCGCTCGCGCCACACTGGGCCTTGACGAACCACCGGTGACGCCGGCACACGCGACGATGGTAATCACGGAGTCTGAGTCGGTGCGCAGCGGCCGGTGGTAGTGGCTTGCAAGCCAGATAGTGGGGGTAAAACAGAGTCGCCATGAATTGCATGTACCGGGCGACAGCGGTAGATTTGGCGCATTAGCGTACTTCACCATTGCCAAATCGTGGGCATCCGTGGCGATTTCTCCCGGAATACGTCACCACACTGAAGTCTGAGAGGCTCTCCATTCGAACAAGCAAGACCAATCATTGCGAAGCGGGTTTTTCCGCCAAATGACGAGTCGGCTACGAGCCTCCCATACGCGGATGGCCGGCAGCTTCAGCCTTCAGACGCTCAACCAGCCAGACCTTGTTAATCGACTCTTCCGGGAAATGCTGACGATTCCCGGTGACGAGATATTCTGCATTTCCGCCTTTTGCAACCTCATAGAATGGAAGATCATCGGGATCCTCGAAACGATAACCAACAGGTGAGGCGGTAACGTACTCTGCTTCGTGTTTGACGAAGTCCAGGAAGGACTGAACGTCCGCGGAGTCCAACCGCAACTTCGGAAGCCGGAGCCCGTCGGAGTACTCGAATGCAATGCGATTGTCCACGAGAAGCTGAAAACTCCCGTCAAGCACTGCGCGAAGTATGGAACCGGGTGCGCCGCCGGGATTCAGCATTGCCGAGACGACCACGTTGGTATCGAGCACAATCTCATCGGTTGCGTTCACGTCGCCCGGCACGAATCTCGTCGTCAATTTCCTGCTCGGTTTCCTGCTCGGTCATGCGGCCAAACCAAGCTCCCGCGTGGTCTTCTGCATTCGCTGAATGGCTGCCATGGCTCGAGCGCGTCTCACGGCAGACAGCGTCTGTTCCAGGGACTGGTCAGAGATGGGAGTGAGCAGAGCGATCGGCCGGCTGTTGTTGGTGATAACCATCTCCTGTTCTTCGGGAAGCTGCTTCCAGATCTTTGCTGGAAAGGTACGTATGTCTCTCACCGTAACAAACTTCATGGAGAAACAAATTGCGGCCGCATATCCACTGCGGCGAATCTGGCAGCCGGAAGACAATGCCAACGCGGTTGTCTTTTCTGCATCAGTTCAAGCTGAATGGATTACGGGGCATGTGCTGCGGCGCATTGCTTGGAGCGTTTGCCGCCGTCAATCTCGTAACTGATTCCGATCGGGCGAGAACGATCGTTGCAGAACTGCTTGAATGGTACAGGACCGTGGCGCATTCGGCATTCTGCAAGGACTCGGTAATCAACTGGATGATTGAAAGCGGCTACGCACACGGTAACGATCAGCGCAAAGAAAGGTGTGCGAAGCTCACCGGAGATGTAGCTGCGAAAGCGGTCGAGCTGCTCCAAAGCATCCGGTGGAAGGTCGGTGGTTATTGAGGTGACCACGCGCCGACCGCTACCGGATCGGTGCATTGCTCCTTCCGTTTTGCCTCATCGACAGAGGTATCTCTGGCGGGGTTGAGCCAGTACCCGAGCGTGCTACCGGCGGTTGCGTGTGCTTCGCAGAGTGCCGTCCGGGTCATGCCACGTTCCCGGAACTCTCGACAGACCAGATTCCAATGGGCTCGTCGTTTCCCACATGCGCTCATGCTGTTCCTCCTATCTGGAGGCAATATCACCCAGCCGGCACCGGATCAACAGGTGGGAAAGCTCCGACGGTTACAGCTCATTGCGAAACTTCTGTGAAACAAACCAGAACCACCGTTGCGGAAACGCCGGAACAGATCCGGGCTTCATCTCGTTTCACCACGCTCGTGAAATCGTTTCGTCGCAAAGCTCCCGTTTATGATGCGATACTATACATTCCCTCACGAAGCGTGGACTAACTTGAAACTCCAGTAATCCATTTTGCCCGAATCAAACGACGTGTATCTACCTGAGCCCCGCACGCCGGCAAACTCGTTGAACGCCGCAGTGAAAAGTTTGGGTATGCGCCGTCTGATGAGCTGCCGCTTGCGCTCATCGTCCACGTCGAGCGCCCGGATCACGTTCTGTTGGATCTCCTTCTCATCCGCGATCGCGAAGCCGCTCTCCACCAGCTGCTGTCGCAGCTGACGCACATCCGTCTTCCAGCGCATGTCGGTAAGCAGAAATGTGCCTTCCGGTTTGAGGACCCGCTTCACCTCCGCGAAGAAGCGCAGGATGTGCGGATAGCAGCGGGATGACTCGACGTTTACGACGGCGTCGAACCTGTCGTTCTCGAACGGCAGGGCCTCTGCATCGCCGGTCACGAAGCGCAGGTTGTCAAATCTGTGGTGATCGTTGCAGAAGCGGATTGCGGGTTCCGAAATATCCAGACCGACATACGAGGCCGGCTTCTGATGGCGCGCCAGGTAAGCCGCGCCCCCGCCGCGCCCGGAACCAACTTCGAGTACGTCCTTGCCCTCGAGCTGCACCCACGATGCCGCCTGGTGGTACATCTGCAGTCCGTAGCGTTCGTTCTCTTCTTCCGGCAGCAGGTCTACCGTCTCCGGCGTATCAAGGCCGGCGTAACCGTAGTTCATACACGTCATGGCGACGTCTCGCTTCTCGCGGGCGATAATCCAGCTGTGCCAGAATCTCCAAAGCGGTCTGCGAAGGATCCGTGGCAGCTCTGCATAGTTTTCTACCATGCTCTTCAATACGAACTCCTTTACCGAACCACTGGTCACTCGCGGTCCGCCGCGCATCGCGGTGGCCCGCTGCTGGTTCAATGTACCCAGAACAGTCTCCACATGGCTACCGCGTACGGCAATATTGATTCCGCCGGCCGTTGCAGGGGACTTCATCATCTGGGGGCACACGGTGACTCTACCGACCCTCAAACTCAGCAAGCAGCGACTTGAATGTCTTCTTTCGCCGAATTCTGTCCTGTTTTGTGTGCGATTGTGCAATGCCTTTCACCAACGCCACCGACATGGCGACCAGCATTACGGCCAGAGGCAGTC
>RECP01000132.1 GCA_007693945.1 Spirochaetaceae bacterium | reverse complement strand
GGCAACGTGACGCTCGATGCCGGAGCGGCCCCCGGTGACCGGATCGACCTGGGCGCCGACATCACCACCGGCGGGGGAAGCATCGCACTCGAGAGCGCGGTGGAGCTCACTGGCGACGTGGTGCTGGACACCGGTCCCGGCGCCGGAAACGTGATCCTGGCGGCGGCGGTGGACGCGGCAATCGCGGATGCTCAGGGCCTCGAGGTGATCTCGGGCAACGGTCTGATCAGCTTCGGCGGCTTGATCGGCGGCGCCAACCGGCTGGCCTTCCTGCGGCTCGATTCGGCGGCCCAGGGTTTCAACATGCCGCAGCTGTCGGTGGCTCTGGACCTGCGGCTGTTCGCCGGCGGGCCGGTAACCCAGACCGGGCCGCTCACCGGGGCCAGCGTGCACGTGAAGACCCGCGGCGCGGTCGGTGCCGCCATAACCCTGACGGACGAGAACAACAACTTCGGCACGGTGACCCTCGAGGCGCGCAACGCGGCCGACGGCGCCGATGCGGCCGGCGCGATCAGCTATCGCGATACGGCCGGATTCACGCTGGGAGCGCTCGGCTTTGGCGCTGCCGGCATTCGCACCACCGCGCAGGCCGTGCTGCAGTCCGCCGACGCGGTCAACCAGGCCGGGGCGGTGATCGCCGCCGGCCTCGATCTCCGGGGCAGCGGACCGTACGCGCTCGGCGGCGCGGGCAACCGCGTGAGCGCGCTTGCGGCCGATGTGACCTCCAACGTCGTCTTCACCAACCAGGACCAGCCGCTTGGCCTGTCGGCCATGATTATCGGGGGCAATCTTGAGATACGCGCCAACGGCGTCAACGACAGCGGCCCGCTGGCCGTCCAGGGGACCGCCTTCTTCGACGGGCGCGGTGACGGCGTCACCCTCAACGGGGAAGGGGCAGATGCCAACCAGTTCGACGGCAGCGTGACCCTCGCGGACGGCGCAACCGGGATCACCCTGGCCAACAATACCTTTGCCGACGCCGTCACCGTCAGCGGCGCGCCCACCACGCTGAACGCACCACCTGCCGTGCAGCCGTTTGTCGAGCTCATCATCGGCGCCGCAGTCACGCTCAACGCCGAACTGCGTATCACCGGCGATCTGGTGATCCAGCCGGTGGCAACCCTGGATGTCGGCGCCGGCAACCGGCGCATTGCGCTCGGCGGCGACTGGGCAAACCTGGGCGGAACCTTCGAGCCGCGGCAGGGAACGGTGGTCTTCTTCGGCAACGCCGCCGTGCGCCAGGTTCTCGGGGACAATGATTTCTACGGCTTTGTCGCGGTAATCGATGACAGCGGCGTGGCCGGGGTGGGACCGGCGGACACGCTGATTAACAGCGATCCCGGCGTGGTGTTCCGCTTCGAGCAGCAGCGCACGCAGACAATCAGGGCCGACGGCAGATTTGTGATCCACGGCGGCGGCGCCGGCTGGGATCCTCCCCTGTTGCCGCCGGCTGCCGGACCCTACATAACGCTCGACTCCACCGCGGCGGACACCAATCCGGCCAACTACTGGAGGGTCTCCTTCGCGTCGAGCGTCAATCTGGATTTGCGCTACGTCTACATTGACCGCAGCGAGGCCGATCCTGCGGTGTTCACCCCGGATCTTGCACACGCGAGCGCGGACACCATAGGCTGGATCGTGCAGCTGGAGATAGTCGCCTCGATCACGGTCGACCGCAGCGGAACCGGCAAGCTCGACGCCATTCGCCTGACGGCCAACACTGCCGCGCCGGCAAGCCTGCCGGGGTTCCGGGTCTTCGTGCGCGGCTACCAGGTAGCGGAGGTGGCGTTCTCGGCCGGTCCGGCGCCCGAAGAGCTCGACATCAACCTGGTAGAGCAGCCGTTCCTCGATACCGGCGCACGCCCGCTGTGGCGTCTTGAGACCCCGTCGGGCGATCCGCTGCTGCCGGCCACCAACCTGGAGACCGTCGGCGGCGTTGAGTATCACCGGCCTCAGGACGGCGCGCCGCCGGTAATCGGCTACACGCTGGCAATTCCGGGCGGTAACCGCGTCTACGTGCACCTGTCCGAGCCGGTGCCCGGGGCCGTCTTTCAGTATTCCGGCGCCCCGGTCGCCACCGCGGCCGCCCCGGGCGGCACCGCGGACCAGGATTACATCCTGACGCCGGCAGGGTCGGTCACGGTAGCGCAGATCCTCGGCGGCGCCGATCTTGTCAGCGTCACCGGTATCGATCAGGCCGGGCTGGCGTTCCTGCCCGCTCGCAACAGTCACCGGGTCTCGGACCTGCTGCTGGTCTCGCCTGACTTCGAAGTAGTCACGCCGGTGTTCGCGCGCGAGTTCGGCATCGAGCGTGACGCCACCCGCGGCGGCATCGGCCTGATCCGCGACTTCGACGGCAGCGCCTTCCTGCAGCCGCGCGAGATCCTGCTGCAGCTATTCGCCGACGGCGCGGAACTGACAATCGCTGACCTGCGCCTGTTCTACGACTCCGCGGTTTCGCCGACCCTGGTCGCTAACGGTCTCTGGCTGCCGGATTTCGATGAGACTGATTTCAGCGGCCTGGTGCCGTATCCCAACGACGGCTCGCAGGGGCCGAAGGCGCCCGACAGCGTCAACGTCGACGGCAACCTGCTCGATTTCCTTTTCTCGCCCGACGCCCGGATCCGCTCCGGCGTCATGCTGGACTTCTTTCCCAGAGTTGCCGCCGGACCGCCGCCGCTGTACGCCGCACGCCTGTTTAATCCCGGCTCGACAACCTGGTTCCGTAACGTGCGCCCGTTCTCGTTCCGGATCTCCGAAGTGTTGCGCCAGCGCGGATCGGTGAGCATCCTGAACAACGTCATCAACCCGGAAAACGGGGAAAAGGCGACGCTGCACTACGAACTGCCGCGGGCCGGTACGGTCAGTATCAACGTCTTCAACCTGGCCGGCGACCTGGTCGACGTGATCCATCGCGGCCGCCAGCAGGCCGGCGAGCACAGCACGACCTGGGGCGGCACCAACCGCCAGGGTCGCATCGTGGCGCGCGGGATCTACTTCATCCGTGTACGCGGTCCCGACATCGATGAATACCGCAAAGTGATGGTGGTCAAGTAATGAGACGTTTGTTACTCTCCGCTGCGCTGCCGGTAGCGCTGCTGGCCGGGTTTCTCAGCTGCGATATCGGCCAGGCCGTCGGCGCTGATCCCGAGCACCAGCGCCCCCTTGTCCAGGATCGCGCGGTGGTTATCGCGAAATAAGAACAGATCACGATCTTCCTGCCGCTGAAATCCGCCAATGATACGTCCTTTCCGTCCTGGTTCTTCAGCGTGAAGGTCGATGTCAGGATTGTCGGCGCACGCTATACTGACGGCAGGCCCGGCGCAGTGCGCAACCTCGGCGTGGAGCTCTGCGGTTCCGAATGGGTCGCCCTGCTCGACTAATGACTGGTTCGCTCTGGACAAGGACCGATTCGAAGGCCTCCTGACCCTCCCAGAAGCCGGCAAGAAGACGAAGGTGAGGAACATCACCATCGTGGATCGCTCGCAGACCTACATCCAGCAGATGATCGAGCATTTCGACACCGATCGGGGTCGAAACTTTGCGCAGGCCGCCCGGATCACTGTACCGATCGCTTCAACGGAGCGCTTCAGCTGATGCGGACGGAGCAGTTCTCGTGCCCGTCAGGGCTACACGGACTTGGGCAGCAGCGAGCCGAGGTTCTCGATGTCACCGATAGCGGCCGCGATTACGACCCGGGCTTGCTACATCCCCCGGGGCCGCAACGAGCTGCACACGATCTTCGAACGCCACTTCGAGCAGTTCTGCGGCGTCTACGATGAGAAGTACGCCGCCACCTGCTTAGATTACCGACTGGGAGTAGCGAGGATCCGCCGCACGAACCCAAATTGCTGCCAGGGCCATTTCACGGCCGTTCAGCTGCAAAGGCTTCTACCTGTGTCCATCATGCAGCCAGCAGCGGACCCTGCTGTTCGCAGAGTTCCTCCTTCAACCAATAGTACTTCTCTGCGGTCAGGAGCATGCGTCTCATGACCACGCAGAGCCTGCGGATCATGGCAATGCAAGCTCGTCCCGCGCCCCGGCGAGCCTTGAGCTCATCGTAGTCACGTTGCCATGATGGTGTGCTCTTGCGTGACTCTCAAGTGATCTGAGACCCGCACGGCTCTTGCCGCCTGAGTCGTGGCAACGGCGCGCTGTGGACCACGACTCCATCGTCTGTGAGCATCGCCTCTTCGGCCTGTCCGCAGACATCGCCGATGAAGAGTAGACAGGGAACGATGCGCGGCGTCGGGGGAGAGCTTCTCCCACAGCCGGTCCACTTCCTCCTCACGCTCACACCGCACGAAGAAAGAGACGGAAGGATTGGGAGCAAAGTGAGGCCCTCGGTTGAGAGCGGTGAAACTGACGCCGTCGATCTCGTACGCCACGGTCATCACCGATCCCGGCGGGCGACCGTGGAACTCCTGCCCCGTCGTGGTGTACCGGGTGACGGCGGTCCGGTGATCCTGGACACCGAACGGTGTGAGATCGCCAAGGCCTTCCCGCCGGATGAGGTTCTGGTCAACTGCGGCACAATCCTCTCGCCCGACGGAAGCAAGATGTACGTCAACGGCGGGTCTCTGGAGGTCGGGCACTGGTACGTCTTTGACACCGCCACCCACGAGTTGACCCGCAACGATCCGCGCAACAGCTTTGGTTACGACGCCCACGGCGTGGCGCTGACACCCGACGGCAGCGAACTCTGGATGGTCAACCGCGCGTCGAGTAACGCGATCATCGTGGACCCGTCAACCGATGCGGTGATCGACTACGTGCCCTTTGTTGGTGAGTCAACCGACATCCTCGCGATCTCGCCCGGGGGCACGCGACAGAGTTAACACGCAGGGAGAGGCGGCGGTGTATGCCAAGTCCCTACCCCAGCAGGAACAGGGTGCTCAGACCGAGGTAGATGCTCACACCGGTGATGTCGGTGATGGTGGTGAGGATGGGGCCGGTCATCATGGCGGGGTCGCGGCCGAGTCGCTTGATTGCGAAGGGGATGGTTCCTCCGATTACCCCGGCAACGAGCACGTTGATGCCGAGGGCAAACCCCGCGATGACACCGATTCTGGGGTCCCGTTGCCAGACGTACGCGACGACAGAGAAGAGCGATCCGAGGACGACACCGTTTACCAGTCCGATGGCCAGTTCCTTGCGGATCGCACGCCAGAAGTCGCGCAGCCGAACCTCCCCGAGCGCGATCGCCCGGATCGCTACCGAGAGCGACTGGATCCCGACGTTTCCACCCATGTCGGTGATCATGGGAAGGAAGGCCGCCAGAATTGCGACCGCGGCGATCGTTTCCTCGAACCCGGTGATGACCGCAACGGCACCGAGGTTCAAAAAAACGTTGAGAGCCATCCACGGAAGGCGCAGCCGGACGGCACGCATTGGGGTGGTAAAAAACGACTCATCCGCGGAGCCGGCGTTGACGCGTGCGAGCTGGTCGGCAACCTGGTTCGAGAGGATGTCGATTGCGTCGTCGAACGTGATGACACCGGCGACTGTGCCCTTTTCGTCGAGCACCGGAATCATGGTGAAGCGGCGGTTGCGCAACAGCTGCGCCGCCTCCACGGCGGAATCACTCACCGACACCGCGACCACCGCCGGATTCATCACCCGCGACAGCGGCAGTGACGGGTCGAACCTGATCAAGTCGCGAATCGACACAACACCGACCGGTTTCCCGTGCTCGTCGGTGACGTAGACGTAGGTTGCCCGCTCGATCTCCGGCGGCGCCGACCGAAGCGCGGTCAGCGTCTGCCCGACGGTGTGGTCACGCCCGATTGCCACGAACCGGCCGGTCATGTGCGCGCCGGCGCTCCCCGCCGGATAATGAAGCAGTCTTTCTATCTCGCGGCGGGCATCCTGCTCCACCGAGTGCATCAGCGAGTCGCGATCGTCGGACGGAACTTTCTGAATGATATCGACCGCATGATCGACCGGCACCACTGACAACAGTGAGCCGGCCGCGGGGCGCTCCATGCTCAGCAGCAGTCGTGCGGCGTACTCGGATGGTAGCTGACTCAGAATCCGGCCCGCGCGATAGCGTTCGACGGTGAACAGAAACGGAATCATCTGCTCGGGCGCCGCCTCGCGAAGCACCTGCGCGATCCTGCTGCTGGACAGCGACGCCGATGCGGCCTCCGCCGCCGGCAGGTCGGACCTTTCCAGCGCCGTATGTAAGCGACGGTGCAGTTCGTCGATGGCTTCCGGATCAAGCAGCATATTCGTTCCTCCTTGCCGACCGTATCGTGCCGGAATGAATCCTTCAAGCCTGTGCTCACCACGGGTCCTGATCACCCACTTCTTCGCTCATTGTTCCATGGAGCGATGGTTCTGCACGAGTGCCCCGGACGCCGGATAGTCATGCCCGATACGCAGCTTCCGACCGCGGTGGGTCGATATGGCGATGAACTGGTCAATGCCGGTGTTCTCCTCGACGGCGACGGGTTGCGTCCGAGCGGGAGGGTCAGGATTTTCGCAAGCCTGGTAGACGAAGAGGTCGTCACGCTACGCACGCGCGCGAATTGTCGACAACCGACGGACCGTACATCGAGTCGAAAGAGCAGGTCGGTTCGTTTCTGATCATCGAAGCGTCCGACCTGAACGACGCGGTGCGAATCGCTTCCCGGCATCCGGCCGACCGCCTGCTTGGCGATCTGGAGCTTGCCGAAGAGGCTCCGCAGGACGCATTTCGCGCCGCCACGCGATGGGACCGCATTGTCGCGCTCTACGATCTGCTGTTTCAGGCGGAGCGACCGCTACACCGCATCGAGTCTGGACGGGTTTATCGTGACGGAAGACGACTCGCTCGATTGGCTGTTCCCGTTAGCGGACCTGAACGAATCGGGTTACCCCGAGTTCATTGCAGAGGTAGGGGTGCGTTGTACCCGGCGATTCCGCGCGTCACTGTGCGGCTTCAGTTTCGACTGCTCACGCCGTACCGCGCTCTTCGAGTATGCGCTTGATGTTCACGCCCTCGGCTCTCATGTGGTGGCGGACCGCGTCCAACTCCTTCCTGTTCGCCCGACGACCCAGCGGTCCGATTCTCAGATGTATCTCAGCGGTGAAACGACAACCATCCGACTCGGGCTCTAGGCGAAATATCATTCGAGGCAGGAACAGCTTCAAGAGCACGGATGTGGGAGCGAACTCGATATGCTCATTCGGACTGACCCGCGTGTACACGACACTCTTCCTGAGAAGCTTCCCGGCGATGTACTCCTCAAAACAGAATACGGTGCCCTCTTTCACACCTTGGACATCGACCGTCCTGATCTCTCCGCTTCCGGATTGCTGTAGATCAGGAGCAGTCTACCACTACCGACCGCATAATGCGCCTGCCCGACGCTTGACACGAAAACATAAAAGACCATGACTTTGTGTTTGACGTGAACACACTTTTTCCTCTACAGTTACGAGGCGTTTGGAACTGTCGCGTGGAAAGCATATCTACAGGCATTCCAGCACAAGGAGGGAAAACATGAAAAAGTGCAGGACCAGGGCGATGATTTTCGCGGTTGCGCTCGGTTTCGCGGTGCTGATCGGATGTGGCCAAACCGAAGAAGCAGCAGTCGTGGAAAGTCACCTGATCGTGGCAAACTTCGCGGAGACGCAAACCATGGACCCGCGAGCGGTTGAGGATACGGCCTCACACTGGATCAACAACCAGATATTCGACGGACTGGTACGCCGTACCGACGACATGGGTGTCGAGCCGGCACTGGCTACGGACTGGAGATTCGTGGACGACCGCACAATCGAGTTCAGTCTTCGCCAGGGTGTCCTATTCCACAATGGTGAAGCGTTCACCGCCAGGGACGTCAAGTTCACCTACGAGACCCTCCTCGATCGCGAGGCCGGGTTCGCCGGGCGCTCACGTCTGGCAATGATCGACGTGGAGAACATCGAGATCATCGACGACTATACCATTCGCATCCCAACCAACGAGCCGTTTGCGGCGGTTCTGACGTATCTCGCACACAGCTCGTCCCTGATCGTCAGTAAATCGGCAGTGGAGCAGTTCGGCGCAGACTTCGGCGCAAACCCGGTTGGTACCGGGCCGTTCAAACTCTCTCGCTGGGATCGGGGCACCGCGGTGCACCTCGAGCGCTTCGACGAACACTGGCGTGGCCCTGCCCAGGTGGAACGGCTCACGTTCCGTGGCGTTCCCGAAGGCAGCAGCCGCACGATCGAGGTCGAGACCGGCGGTGTCCATGTAGCACAAACGATACCGGAGACGGATTTTAATCGGCTTCGCGACAACAACAGTGTCGAGCTGCACGAGTACGAAGCGATGCGCCTGCACTACATCATGTTCAACACGCAATCTCCGCCGTTTGACGACGTCCGTGTTCGCCAGGCAATCAGCTACGCCCTCGATATCGAAGAGCTCGCCGAAGTCGCATACGGCGATGCCGGATCACCAGCCCGCGGCTACATGAACAGCTCGATCTGGGCTTTTAACCCCGACGTCTACCTCTATCCACGCAATATGGATCGTGCACGAGAGCTACTCGCCGAGGCCGGGTATGCAGACGGCTTCCGCATGACCATGACAATTAACGACGACGCACCGCGACAGACCATCGCCGAGATCATGGGCAGTCAGCTGCGTGAGCTCGGTATCGAGATCGATATAGAGATTATGGAGTGGGGCGCCTACCTGCAGATGACCGCCGGTGGCGAGCACCACATGGCGCAACTCGCCTGGCTCGCGAGCACCGGAGATCCGCACCATGCACTGCACCCCAACTACTTCTCGGGGAATATCGGCGCGGCAAACCGTTCTCATACGGTGCTTCCCGAACTGGACGAACTGTTGCTCGCGGGTGTCAGAGAGCCGGACGCGGCGCGACGGGAGCAGATCTACCGTGAAGCGCAGGAGCTCATCTCGAGCTTTGCCCCCATCATTCCGGTCGCCGACGATCGCGAGGCGGTAGCGGTGCGGTCAAACGTGACCGGCTTTGTACCGTCTCCCTCGGGCTACCACATGTTTCACGAGGTTGGTCTGGACTAAGCGCGGTTATTGCGCATATCGTGCCGACGCCCCCGCGGGGCGTCGGCAATTCAAAAAGCTGAGGTGCGGGTCGAGTGTTACGCTACATCTTCAAGCGACTGGTCTCGCTGATACCGGTACTGCTGGGCGCTACCTTCATTGTATTCGCCATCATGTTCTTCACTCCCGGAGACCCGGCAACCCTGATGCTCCCGCAAGACGCTACCGCCGAAGACATCGCGATCATGAGAGAGGTTCTGGGACTGAACCAGCCGTTTCTGATTCAGTATCGTGACTTCTTACTGCGGTTGGTGCAGGGAGATCTCGGCAATTCTTTTCGCACCGGACAGTCCGTGATTGGACTTATCATGTCCCGGCTTCCGGCAACAATGCAACTCGCCTCGGCCTCACTGGTGATTGCCGTCATGATCGGATTGATTGCGGGAATCATTGCCGCGGTGCGGCAGTATACCGTCTGGGACGGTGGCGCTATGTTCACCGCGCTTCTGGGAGTGTCGATGCCGAACTTCTGGCTGGGGCTGATGCTTATCCTGTTCTTCTCCGTATTCTGGGCCGCGAGCTTCGGATACACGCTCCTTCCCGCATCCGGCTACGGAACGCTGCGACACATGATCATGCCCGCAATTGTGCTCGGCACGGCGCACGCGGCCTTTATCACGCGGATTACCCGTTCGTCCATGCTGGAAGTGCTGCGGCAAGACTACATTCGAATGGCGCGCGCCAAGGGATTGAGCCCGTTCCAGGTCGTGGTCGTGCATGCGCTGCGCAATGCTCTGATGCCGGTTGTCACGATCGTCGGTCTCCGCTTCGGTGTACTCCTCGGCGGCTCGGTGGTAACCGAGAGAATCTTCGCCTGGCCGGGCATTGGACGGCTCCTGATCGACGCCGTGCGGGCGCAGGACTATAACGTGGTGCAGGGGATCATTCTGACCTATGCAATCATCTTCAGCCTGGTCACGCTGGCGGTTGACCTGCTGTATGCATTCATCGATCCACGAGTCAAGACACGGTATCGGTAGCCATGGCGATACACGTACGCAACCAAACGACCGGTGAGTCCATGCCGGCTGCACTCATCAGCGTCGGAGCCGGCCGCAAGCAGCGCACCCGCCTCGAGGAGACATGGCGGCGCTTCCGCAAAAACAAATGGGCGATGGCCGGGATGGTCCTGCTGCTCTTTCTGGCCGTTGTGGCCATCGGCGCGGACTTTGTCGCACCGGAGGGATTGGACGACCAGCAGCTCGGCCGCCGCTTTCTGCCGCCGTCGGCGGAGGCACTCCTCGGTACCGATCATCTGGGACGGGATATCCTCTCGCGCATCATTCACGGGTCGAGGCTCTCACTCTCGATCGGCTTTATCACTACGTCAATCGGACTGCTGATCGGCGGAGGGCTTGGGGCGGTTGCGGGCTACTACGGCGGATCGCGCGATCAGGCAATTATGCGCATCATGGACGTGATCCTCGCCATCCCCGGTTTTATCTTTGCGGTGGCCCTGGTGACCGCGCTCGGACCGAATCTCACCAACCTGATGATTGCGGTCGGGGTAAACTCTATTCCCTATTTCGCACGCATCATTCGCTCCTCGGTAATGTCGGTCAAGGAGAACGAGTACATCGAGGCTGCGCGTGCTCTTGGCTGCAGCCATACCTGGATCATTCTGCGTCACGTTATTCCCAACTCGTTTGCACCCATCCTGGTTCAAGCGACACTGAGAATCGGTGACACCATCATCATCGCCGCGGGCCTGAGCTTCCTCGGGCTGGGCGCCCAGCCACCGTTACCGGAGTGGGGTGCAATGCTTTCGGGAGGCCGGCAGTACCTGCGTGACGCGTGGTGGATGGCAACGTTCCCCGGTATCGCGATTATGTTTACGGTGCTCGCGTTCAACCTGGTTGGCGACGGACTTCGCGACGCGCTTGACCCGCGTCTCAAGAACTAGGTGACAAGGAGCGACGCGTGAGGAGCAATGATCTGCTGGAGCTGAAGGGGCTCCATGTCCATTACGTAACCGATGACGGCACCGCGGAGGCGGTCAACGGCATCGATCTCCAATTGAAGGCCGGAGAGACGCTCGGTCTGGTGGGCGAGACCGGCGCCGGAAAGACCACTACGGCGCTCTCGATCATGCGGCTGGTTCCCGATCCGCCCGGTCGCATCGTCTCCGGAGACATCGTATTCCGGGGAGAGAGTCTGCTGAAAAAGACCGAACGCGAGATGCGCAAGATTCGCGGCAACAAGATCACGATCATCTTTCAGGATCCGATGACCT
>RECP01000099.1 GCA_007693945.1 Spirochaetaceae bacterium | reverse complement strand
CACAGGCTCCAGAACGATACGTCCGGATTCCCAGCGAGCGTCAAAACAGCTTTGATCCTGGCAGCACCGGACGAGCGTGAGGCAAGGGTGGCCTTCTACACCTCGTTCAACGACGACCCGAAGCAGGATACAGCAGGGAAAGCGACCATCGATCAGGCGCTGGAGGTGGTCTTGCGCATCGCACGCGGCGAACAGGTCGATTGAACTCCCACGGGGGTCGCACGGCATTCGGTGTGCAGCTTGCACGGCTGAGCTACCGGTGCATCCGCGGCACGCTTACCCGCTCCGCTGGAAGGCGGCGAGAGCACTGCAAGGCGCCACGAATAGCCCGCGCAAATGCGTGTGAAGAATTTGCCCACTATCGTATTTTTCGGACAAATAGTGTATATTGGGAGCATATTGTGCCCGTGCTCGTGATGGCCCAGCGATCAAGGGTGAAAAAGTTAAAAATATTCATTTTGGGGGCAAAGACATGACGCGCTCACCTCTTTCTAAATCGTCCCGGCCGGAAGGTCGTCAAAAGATTAGCCGTTCCTGCCGGCGATTTGCGGCAGTGTGGCAAGCCGGTCTGGCTCTGCTGTTTACCGTGATCATGACGCTGGCAGGGTGTTTCTTTCAGAATCCAGCGGGAACGCAGGTATCACAGCTGACCGGGACCATGCCCGGTGACAGCGTCAGCCACACGCTGCGGACTTTTTCGTCGTCATTTGCGTTTGAAACGCTGCTTCCGGTCGGCGTGGCTCTCTCATTCGTAGATTCGAATAGTGAACCGGTAGCGGGGGCGATCGCGACCTTTGCCAGGTTAAACGGCACGTCTGTCTACCGCGGGCGCGCTGATGAGGCGGGGCAGCTCACGTCGACCGTTGTTCTGCCGTCGGCACCCGAAGACATCATTCTCACCGTGGAGCATCCCGCGCACGAAACGCGCAACGTTACCATCAGGGACATGGTTCGCTACGCATCGATCGAGCGCAGAATGAAATTGCCCGCGTCGCTCGGCGTTCAGGCAGCCATGACCGCGCAGGATCTGAATTGGGACGGCGTGCCCGACGAGTACGACGAGTTTCCGGATGATCCGCGGCGGGTGTTCCGGGTCAGAATCCCGGCTGAGGACACCATCACAGTTGCTTTCGAAGATCTCTTTCCGCTTCACGACCCGAACGACCCGGCGGCGTTCTTCGACGCGGACTTCAACGACTTTGTTGCCAATTATGTGGTCGAAGAGATTTACGATGCCCATAACCAGCTGGTTGAGTTCCGCGGTCAGGCAAAGGCGGTTGCCAGGCTTGCCGGGTACAATCACCGCTTCGGAATGCACTTCACCTTTCGGGGCATGGCTGACCTGACGGTGGAGTACTACAACGCTTCCGGCGCGCTGATCGACACATACCGAAGAGAGAATCTGAGTCGCAGCGCGGACATCACGCTCTTTGATGCCACCAGAAATTCGATCGGTTATCGAACCACGTTCACGCTGACCTTTCTCAAGTCCGAGCCGCGTGACGGGGTGACCGCGGCGCCGTACGATCCCTACCTCTACGTCTACAATACCCGAAAGGACATCCACCTGATCGGACAGCAGCCGCTGCCCTACTCTGAAAACCCGATCGAGTCGTACGACTGGGATTTTCGCCATCCGAGCAACGGGATGCCGTGGGCGCTGATAGTTCCGACCGGCTGGATCCATCCTGCCGAGTTACAGCACATTGAGCAGGTTTACCCCGCATTTCGTTACTGGCGCGAGTCCTTCGGCGAGCATTATCCGGACTGGTACACCTACTACCAGCAAGACCCCGGACCGCCCGACGTGAAACCGCCGGCGCTGCCGCCCGCGGTGGTGGGAATTGAGCTGCTGGAGATCGTCCTCCCCTCCGGTGAGATCATCTTTCCTTCGGAGAACGGCAATGATGATCCGCCGGAAATCGGTGATCCCGTCATGTTCCCTGCCAAAGCCGGATACCAGCTGCTGCTGGAACAACAGCAGGCAGGCGAGGATCTGTTTTATCGGGTAACAGCGGTAGAACCGTCTACAGTTCCGGAGTGGATTCTGCTTGACGGGGACAGTGGTGAGGTGACTGTCGACACAACACTGGCCGACCCGGCTCTGGCAGCACCGGACGAGCGTGAGGCAAGGGTGGCCTTTTACACCTCGTTCAACGACGACCCGATGCAGGATGAAGGTGGGAGAGCGAGCATCGATCAGGCGCTGGAGGTGGTCTTGCGCATCGAACGCGGCGAACAGGTCGATTGAATTCCCACGGGGGTCCCACGGCATTCGGTGTGCGGTAGTGCCGTATCTGAGATGAAGGTGCAGCTGAACAACGGAAACTGGCGTGCAGCTTGCACGAAAGATGGCGGGAGCTCGCTCAGGTACTTCAGAGATGTAAGAAGAGAGGAGTAATGGCAGCAATGAAAACCGGGCGCGTCAGAGGCTGCGTTCTGATGCTCATCCTTCTGATAGTGATAGCCGGCTGCCCGCAACCCACCAACTCCTCGGACGATGACAGCCGCCCGCCGGCGGTGGTTGCGGTAGAGCCGCCAACGGTCGCGGACGAACCGGTGATGCATCCAGACGTAGAAGTGTACCAGCTGCTGCTGGAGCAATCGACTTCCGATCCACGCTTGCGCTACCGCGCTGCTAGCCTGCCGCTGCCGGAATGGATTCTGCTCGACGAGGAGAGCGGTGAGGTGACTGTCGACACAGATGAGGCCGTCCCCTCTCTGGCAGCACCGGACGAGCGTGAGGCAACGGTGGCCTTCTACACCTCTTTCAACGATAGCGCTGACGACGATGCAGCCGGAGGCTCAACCATCGACCAGGCTTTTGCGGTGACCTTTTACATCGCGCGCGCCTCAGTGTCTGATTGAGCCTTGGCCGGCGGTACAAATGGTTACTTGGAATGCCGATAATGAATGGTATGCATTGCTCAGGAACATGGCTGCGCTGGGTCTGGTGACGTAAGAATCTGCAGCGTAGTGGCGCTCTGAGAAGGTACTGCTTGGGAACGGAACGCTTCATACGTAGAGAGCGTGTCTCACTGGTTCTGACTGTGCTCTTGCTTGCGGGCGCGGCGCTTCCGCTGACCGCCCAGTCTGCCGGCTGGTACTCGCCGGACTGGCCCGTGCGCCAGCGCATTACCATCAGCCAGAACGCTGCCGCCGCCAACCTCAGCGGCTTTCCGCTGCTGGTCAACATCACCGACGGCGGCAACCCGCTATTCGGTGCTGCGCGCGAAGACGGTCGTGACATCCTGTTTACCGCTGCAGACGGTGTCACCAGGATTCCCCACGAGATCGAACGCTACCTGCCCTCCGGCGGCAGCGAAGAGCTCGTTGCATGGGTGCGCGTGCCGACGCTCTTCTCGGCCGCCGACACCGTCATCTACATGTACTACGGAAACTCAGGCGCCCCCGCACAGCAGGACCCGCAGGCAGTCTGGGACGACGGCTTTGAGGTGGTGATGCACCTCAACGAGATGGTTCCCAATGGCGAAATCGGTAATCTGCATTTTGATTCCACCGCCAATCAGTACATTGGAACGCAATACCGCAATCAGGGCGTTGCCGCGGGGCGCGCCGGCGGTGCACAGCGCTTTCAACGCGCCGGTGGAGACCCGACGATCGCCCCGGAAACCATAGAGCTCGGCAACATCTACACCGATGACTGGACGGCCATAACCCTCGAAGCCTGGATCAGGCGAGACGCGGTGGCTGATTCACGCGTCATCAACAAGGCCTTCGGCACAACCGCTACGCAATCGGTCTTCATGATCGGTATCGGACCCGCTGCCGACCAGATGCGGATCCGGATGAACACCGATGAGGGTCCGCTGACCATTGATCCGACTATCCTGCCGACTCCCAATGACCCCAGCCAGTGGCTGCACATTGCATGGTCCTGGAGCGCGGCCTCCAATGAGGTGAGAGCCTACGTAAACGGCGTGCCCTCCGGAACATGGGGAAGAACCGGCAGCTCTCTGTGGGATATCGAGAATACCAACGATGAACCCGGCGTGTTCATCAGCAATTTCACCGGGGAGCCAGGCCAGCCACAGCGCACCTTTCCCGGTGACATAGACGAGGTGCGCATTTCGCGCGTCGCGCGTTCGGCGGCCTGGATGGCTGCTACCTACCGCAACATCAGCAATCCCGCTGCCGACATGCCGCCGGCCAACTTTCAGGAGCAGGTTGCGGTTGGCGGTACCGTCTTTGCTTCCGAAGGCGGGACGGTGGTTGGAGCGGGCCGCACCGTGCGGCTGGCGGTAAACGGTGACAGCGGCTACACCGCAACTGCGCAGACGAACTCTTCCGGCGGGTACTTCATCCCGATCCCCAGTGACCAGGTAACGAGCGGCGACCAAATCATCGTGTTTCTTGACGGGGCGGTCGAGAAGGCAGCCACCGTTACGCTGACAGACGGCGGAAACCTGACCGGCATCGATCTCTTCGGGAACCGCCTGACGCTGCGCTCTGAAACCTCGGCGACGCTCAACAACGCTGACCTGGTGGCGGCGCGCTACAGCAGCGCCGACGTGCTCTACACAACCGGCGCCGGCAACGCGGTAACGGTTGCCGCCGATCGAACGCTGCACGTCCCGCCCGGACACACCTTCACCCAGACCGGGAACATCACCGTCGGCGGCACGGGGAACCTGCGCCTGCGCGGAACCTTCAACGCCTCGGCCACCGGGCAGGCGCTGTCCGTGGGCGGCTCGGTAAGCGGATCGGGTGTGATGAACGGCAACACGGCCGCGGTCACGGTCTCGGGCAGCATGCTGGTGGCCAATTACAGCGCCACCAGTGGGCTCACCAGCGTCGCCGGGAACTGGAGCGTGGAGAACTTCAGCCACAATACCAGCACGGTGCGCTTCGCCGGGACCGGCAGCGTTGCAGCCGCGGAGTTTTTCAACCTGCAGCTCGACGGCGGGGTACGCAGCGCCGCCGGTAACCTGATCGTTTCCAACGCCCTGGCGCTGACGTCGGGGACCTTTGCCCCGGGGGACTACACGCACCAGATCGCCGGCAACTGGAACGACGCCGGGATCACGTTTGCGGCGACAGCCGGGACCATTGTGCTTACCTCCGCCGCGCCCGAGATCACCGCGGCCGGCGCCAACCGCTTTTTCAATCTCACGCTGCAGGACGGCGCCGCGCTGCAGAGCGACATCTACGTCCGCGGCCGGCTCAGGATTGGCGCGGGCCAGCTGTCCGCGGGGGCGCGCCTGATCCGCATCGAGGGCGACTGGGAGAACCCCGGCGGCGCGACAGGTTTCGACGGCGGCACCGGCGAAGTGCGATTTGTCAATCCCGCCAGAACCAGCACCATCAGCGGCAGCACCACCTTCCACAGTTTCAGCGTGCCGACAACCGCGCAGGGCAAGTCGTTGTTCTTCACTGCGGGTACCACCCAGACCGTGGGCGGCGCGCTGGACATCCGGGGGGTGCACGACGAGTCCTACGTGGGGCTGCAAAGTACCGTTGTCGGCCAGCAGTGGAGTATCGACGCCTCCGCGGCCTCCTCAATCGACCTCGTGGCGCTGATCGTTCAGGACAGCAACGCCGTCAGCCTCTTGACCGCCACAAACAGCTATGATGGCGGTAACAATACCAACTGGGCGTTCGATAATAGCGGTGACAGAATCTGGACCTGGGTCGGCCTGCACAGTGGAGAGTACTCCGGCGGAGAAGCGGGACGCAACTGGTTCGGCACTGACGACCAGGGCGGCGTGTATCCGAGGTATATGCACCCGGAGCGCACCGGTCCGAACGGCTCCACGCGGACCTACGTCCCGGCGGCCATAACTCAGGATCTGGTGAACGCCTACAACAGCCAGTACTCGGCTGACGAACCGCCGCCGACGAAGACCCTTTCGGACAGACGCGCAATCCCGTTGATGAGCGCTGACGTCGAACACCAAAGCGTCACCGTGAATTCGGGAGCGGTAATCGACACCAACGGGTTTCGGCTCAATCCCGATGTGCTGACCAATCTGGGCACTATCCTGCGCCATACCGGAACAACATTCCGGGCTACGCCGGACTCCGGCACGGTGCTCTACTACAACAACTCAGGCGGCAACAACATCCAGGCGCACGACTATTACAATTTGCACCTGGCACGTCCCGAGGGCGGCGCCGCGATCATCTATACGCTGGGAGCAGACAGGGTTGTCAACAACAACCTGGTCCTCGGCCCGGCGACCTTTTTTGCCGGAGCGCTCAGCGAGCGCAGCTTCGACGGCGCCAATTTCAATCTCAACACCCGCGTGCTCACGGTGGCCCGGAACGCGACCATCGGCTCCGGGCTTACGCTCAACGCCAGTACCGCCGGCGCAACGGGGCTCAGCGTTGCGGGCGACCTGAGCGGAGCGGGAACGCTGCAATGGAACCAGACCAACGTCAGCGTCGGTGGCGATCTGGCCGTCGGCACCCTGCTGACCCCTACCGCTGCCCGCAGCCTGAGCGTGGGCGGCAACTGGGCGGTTGGGTCGTTTGCGCCCGATTTTAACGCCACGCTCATCTTCAGCGGGCCGGGAAGCGTTACCGCGGCTACCTTCTACAACCTGACGCTGGCGGCCGATTCGGGTACTCGCACGGCGTTGGGCAATATCCAGGTCAACGGGGATCTCGTCATCAACGCCGGCGCCACACTCGACATGAACGACTACGCGCTTAGCGTGACCGGGAACATCAGCGGCGCTGGTACCCTGATCGGCGGCAGTACGGTCACGGTGGGCGGCAACATGGCCGCGGCGGACTACATCGCGGCGCCGCTCACTACGGTCGGCGGCAACTGGAATGTCAGCGGGGAGTTTGATGCCGGCGAGGGCGAGGTTCGCTTCACCGGCGTCGCAAGCCAGTTGCAGGGTTTTGCTGCCTTCTACGATCTCATCATTACCGCCGGCGCTTCGCTTGACACTCTGGGGAACTCCATCGGGATCGCCGGACTCTTCAGCAACCAGGGCACATTGCGTCGCCGCGGCAGCGAGTTTGTCCAGCAGACCGACGCGACACAGGGCGCAGTGAGGTACTACGGCGCCGGCCCGATAGTTGTGCAGACCTATGCCGGGTCGGACTACTATGACCTGGTTCTGGACGGTGACGCACAGGCAACCGCCATCTCGTTTGACGGTGACATCGAAATTCTCAATGATTTCCGCTTTTTGCGCGGCACCGTGAGCGCCGGCGACCGGTTTATCCGCATAGCGGGCAACTGGGAAAAGGGTGTCGGCACAACAACCTTCCTGCAGCAGACGAGCACGGTTGAGTTCTTCGATCAGGACAAGACCACGGCCTATTCCGGTAGAACCTTCTTCTACCGGCTCTGGATCCGGACGCCCGGCAAACGTGTTGAGTTTACGCCCGGATTGCCGGACCATCGAGCGGCTGTCGCCAATCAGTTTGTGGTGCGCGGCTCAAGCGCTTCGCCGGTACAGCTGCACAGCACAATCAACGGAACGCAGTGGCGCTTGAACGTGGATCAGGGGGCAACTTACGACGTAGAGTACGCCAGCGTTCGCGACAGCAACGCCAACGGTGATCCCGGTACCGACTTCCCGCAAACCGTCACTGCGCGATCGAGTACCAGCGTCGCCAATAATGACAACTGGACCTTCACCGGCGTCGTGCGCTACTGGCAGGGAACAGATCAGGACTACCAGGTGGCGAATAACTGGAACCCCGACGGTGTGCCGGGACCCAACGATACCGTGATCATCCAGCCAGGATTCCCGGTCCCGCGGCTGGATCAGAACCGTTCGCATCGCAACCTCATCGTACAGCCGGGAGCCACAATCGACCTGCAGGAGTTCAGCCTTACGCTCTCCGGCCAGCTGACCAACGGGGGCACCATCCGCCGTCATCTCGTTCCAAGCCAGGGTGCGGTGCGTCTGAACCGCACCGATACCACCTCCGGTACCACCGTGTACTACAACGGTACCGGATTCGTGCAGGACTACGGCAGCACGGACTACCACAACCTGGTGATCGACGGGGTTACGGTCAGCCTGGGCTACGCATTGGGTGTTGCCGGAAATCTGACAATCAACGCCGGCGCCACGCTGAACGCGCAGGGGAAGGCGTTGACCCTCGGTGGCAACTGGACCCGCCTGGGCACCTTCAATGCAGCCGGGGCTCCGTTGACCCTGGTCAATCCGGACCGTATCAGCACGCTCGGTGGCGGCGGCACGTTCGGCTCGCTGACAGTAACCTCACCCGGTAAGACGGTGCGTTTCCAGGACGGATTGGCCAACAAGACGATCGTCGGTTCCCTCGACGTGCGCGGCAGCTTGACTCAGGCCGTTGTGCTGGAGAGCAGCAATCCGGGCAATCGCTGGTTCATAGATGTCGCGCCGGCCGATGCAGATGTAGAGTTTGCCACCATCAGCGACAGTCACGCCAATGAAGGCACTGCCAACGAGATCCAGCCTCAGAACAGCACCGACGGCACCAACAACATCAACTGGATCTTCGGGCCCAACATCCTGTTTCGGGTCTGGACGGGAGCCGCCGCACCTGACTCCAGCTGGAATACCGCCGCAAACTGGGAGGGCAATCTGGTTCCCGGCATCGACTCGGAGGTCGTCATCCCCGACGTCTCGGGCGGCTCCAACAACTTCCCGGTGCTTGATAGCGCGGTATCGATCCGCGAGCTGCACATTGAGGCCGGCGCATCGCTGGATACCGTCGGGCATACACTGACAATCGAGGATGCTTTCACCAATCAGGGTACGCTCTTTCGGCGCGGCGGAGATTCGGTCAGCCGCATGGACACCGTCTCCGGCACCGTTCACTACCTCGGCACCGCCGGGTCGGTGCAGCGCTACACGGATCAGGATCGCGACTACAACAATCTGGTACTCGACGGCGCCACCTACACTATCAGTGGGCCGTTAGGCATGCGCGGCAATCTCTCTGGCAGCGGCACGCTCCAAGGCGGCACGGTTGCGGTTTCGGTGGACGGCCATTTTGCTATCGAAAACTACTCGGCAACCACCGCTACCACAACTGTCGGCGGCAACTGGACCGTGGACAACTTCAGCAACAACGGCGGTCTGGTGAGCTTTGACGGTGACGGCAGCGTCGTATTGGGGCCGTTCTGGAACCTGCGCGTGGCAGGCGGTATCAGAACCGTCAGCGGAGACATCACGGTCCAGAACAACCTCACCATCCAGAGCGCCGGCACGCTGCTTGGCGGCAGCTTCGAAATCTCGGTTGCCGCAAACTGGACCAACAACGGAGCCTTCAGTTCCCAGACTGGAACGGTGCGCCTGTTCAATAGCGCCAAGGAGAGCGTTCTTCTCGGCAGCTCCACGTTCTACCGGCTTGTGAGCGTGACGGGCGGGAAAACCATACGGTTCCAGTCGGGCCAGACCCAGAGCGTGAGTAACGAGCTCCTGCTGCAGGGAAGCTCCGGCAATCTGCTTCATCTGCGCCCCACATCCAGCGGCGTCCAGTGGAACCTGGCCCTGGACATCGCCGCCGAGCAGGATGTCCGATTTGTCAGCGTGCGCTACAGCAACGCCAGCGAAGAGACCGTTTTTGCTCCGGCCAGCGAGGATCTGGGCGACAACATCAATTGGAACTTCACTGAACAGATATTCCCGAGAACGTGGCAGGGAGGCGCACCGGGGGCCGAACGCGACTGGTTTGAGGCGGACAACTGGCTGCCCGAAGGAGCCCCCTCCGAGGCTAACAGTGTGACGGTTCCGGACGGCAGAGATTTCTATCCACAACTGACCGCCAATGTTGCCGAAATCGCCGGCCTTATCATTGAGGCGGAGGCGGAGCTCGATCTGGACCAGTGGAACATCACAGTCTCCGGCCAATTCAGCAATGCGGGTATCCTGCGTCTCTTCGGCGAGACCGGGCAGATTCTGGCCGGTATCAGCGTCAGCACAAGCGAAGGCAGCGTCGAGTACAACGGCCCCGAGAGCTACAGCGGTCTGCGTCTCGGCAGCGTCTATTTCAACCTGGTCTTCAGCGGAAGCGGCAGCTACCAGCTCGGCGCCGCGCTCAGCGTGAGCGGATCGCTGACGGTCAGCAACGGTACGCTCGATCTGGATACGCACACTGCGACAATTGCGGCCGGTATTTCTTCCTCGGGAGGCGGCACTACGGTCGACTTCGGGTCCGGCACCACCACCGTGTCCGCGGGCGGGGTGAACCTCGCCGCCGGAAGCGCGCGTTTTGCCGGGCAGCTTGCCGCCGACGGACAGACCATCGATATCGCCGCGGCGCTACGGCTTGACGGCGATGCCGTCATCAGCACAACACCGACCGGCGGCGCCATCACCATCGGCGGCTCAGTTGACGGCCAAACCGGGCAGCAGCATTCACTGACCATTGACGCCGGCGCCGCCGCGGTTACTCTCGGCGGAACCATCGGTGGTGTCGATGCGCCGGGCAGCCTCGCTATCAGCGGTGTCGGCGCGGGCGTCGCCCTGCCGCAGATCACGCTCGCCGGAGGCTCGGATCTGAGCATCACCGTGGCCGGCGCGGTGACGCAGGGCGGCCCGCTGCTGATTCCGGGGGCCACCACCATCGATCCGGCAGCCGGCGGCACCATCACGCTTGGCAACGCGGCAAACGAGCTCAGCGGAGCAATTGAGGTGCCGCGCGCCGCGGCGGTGGAGATCAGCAACAACCGCGCGACACTGCTCGGCAACATCGGCGATACCGCACCGCTCGCCGGCGGGTTCACCTTGAGCTCGGCCGGTGCGGTTAGCCGCGAAGCGACGACGGCCATCATCACCGACGCCCAGAATGTGGCAATCACCGCCGGCGGTTCCGTCGGCAGCGACCCGACTCCGATCGCCATCAGCGTCTCCACGCTGACAGTCGATACCGCGCCCGCCGCCGGCGACGTGTTCATCTCCGCCGCGGGCAATGTAGGGATCGGCAGCATCACTGCCGGTGCGGGCGCGGTCAGTGTGACCGCCGGTGGCGCAATAAGCGACGCAGCGGAAACCCAGGCGGTCAACATCGCCGCGGGATCGATAACGTTGTCAGCGCAGTCGATAGGCGCCGGCGGTGTCGACCAGGAGCTCGATGTCGAGCTCGGTAGCGGAGTTCTCGACCTGGTGAGCTCCGCCGCGGACGGCGCCGGAAACATCTACCTTGCCGAAACGGCGTCGACTCTGGAGACAAGCCGGGTGGCGCTCGCCACCGATGGGGCAACCTCCCAAACGGTCGTGCTGTACAACCGCGGCGAGGGGTTCGTGATCGACAGCCCGGCGTGGCCGGGTGCCGGTGCCGGCAACGATACCATCCAGCTGCGCGCGGTGGGATCCGGCGCCGAAGCCGGCGACATCACGTTCATTGACGGCTCGATTGTCGTTACCGGTGACGTCGTACTGCAGAGCGCCGGCGGCGCCATCAGCCGCAGCGGCGATCCCGGCGACGTGACCGCCGCTCTGCTCACGCTGCAGGC
>RECP01000131.1 GCA_007693945.1 Spirochaetaceae bacterium | reverse complement strand
GTGAACTACCGGCTCGCCTCGGTGAGTGTTCGCTCCGAGCTGCAGAAGAGCAGGGCCGACGTGATCTGGGATCGGGCCGACAGCCGCAAGAGTGTTCGCTACGAGAACGGACAGCTTCTGATGTTCGGTGACTGGGAACAGGGCGAGCTCAACAAGATCGTCGTCACAATGCTGGCGTCGCGCATGGATATGGCGGGTATCCACCCGTTCCACTCCTCCTCGGTGCGGTTCAAGGACAGGACGGTCCTCTTCCTCGGCGGGGAGAACAATCACGGAAAGAGCATGGCCCAGATCGAAGGGTGCCGTCGCCGGGCGCTGCTGATTTCCACCGAGACAACGGTCACCGACGACGAGGGCATCGTGATCTCGGGGTCAAAGAACGTGTACGTGGGTCCCCGGTCCAAGGGTACCGAACGGGCAGATCTGCCGAGCCAGGACGAGGGGGTACGCAAGTTCTTTGACAAGGAGCCGGAGTTCATTCCGTATGAGGGCAAGGCTCCGGTTGATCTGGTCATCATGCCGGGTATGGACGGTCATTTTGATACCAAGGTAACTCCGATGAACGCCTTTGAGCGCGAGTATCAGACCTATCATAGCGTCATGAACTACTTCGGGCTCAATCAGCTGCTCGCTCCCGGAGGTATCGTGATGCCCATCGTGGATACCGACGAGCTGCGGGCCGCGCGCGGTGACTTCGTGAGCCGCTTTGCCAAAGACAAACCCTACTACATGGTGCGCGCGCGCGATCCCCGGTTGCTGTGGGACGAGGTTGAGAAGATTCTGAAGAGCGAGGGGCTGGCTTGACCGGACAAGACGGTGTGCAGGCAAACAACTCCGGCGCACGGACCTATTTTTCGGCAGAACAGGCTGAAGGCCCGGGTGACGTGATCGCCCGGGCCTCGATCGTTCATCAGGATGACTACCCCAAGTACGAAATTGCGCAGGGGGTCATTTTCTGTCCGGTCAAGGGCAGCAACCTTTCGTTGAACTTCGTTACGTTTCCGCCGAACAGCGGCTTTCCTTCGCACGCCCACCCCGAAGAGCAGATCAGCATTGTCCGTGAAGGCCAGATGGAAATCACGATCGGCGAACAGACCCGCACCGTCAAGCCGGGCGACGTGATCATCTTCCCGCCGCACGTTCCACACGCGGGGCGTACCGGCGACCGGATGTGCCGGCTGATCGACATCTTTTCTCCGCCGCGTCACGGTATGGACGAGTTGATTGCGCGAGCGGACCCGGTCCGGTCGGCGGATGCGGATCGCTGGTGGAAGGAGGATTCGTAATGAACGATGACCCTGCCGCGATCCGGCGGATGGCACGGGAACTGTTCCTGCGCGACGATAACCGTTTCGGCTGTGCCGAGACGGTGTACCTGGCATTGAAGCGCATCTACAGCTTGCCGAACGCCGGAGATTCCGGAGCCGCGATGGCCCTCAACGGCGGCTTTGCACACACCGGCAGCATCTGCGGAGCACTGCTTGGAGCAGCGCTCGGTCTCGGAGAGCGGCAGGAGCGAGACAATGCCGACCATAAGCAGGCCAAGTCCGTTGCCCGCGAACAGGTCAAACAGCTGCTGCGCAGATTTGAGGACGCCCACGGATCGATTCATTGCCGCGACCTCATAGGATACGACGTCTCGATACCCGCGGAGCACGATCGGTTCATCCAGTCGGGGATCTGGAAGACCCAATGCATGCGGCAGATAGAGTTTACCCTTGAACAGCTGTCCGATATCGTACAGCCGGAGTGAACCCGCGGTTAGCTGCTTCCGGCCATTCCGGTGCGGCGTCTTGCCAAAGAATCGCTCTTATGCGATGGTATCTCGGCTTGGGGAAAGGATTAAGGGTCAACAGATGTCGAAACGAGGCAAAAGAAGCAATTTCCGGGTAGTTATCAGTGAACAGATCAAAGAACAACTCATAGAGGATATCTTTTTTCGCCGTTACAAGCCTGGTGACAAGCTGGTTGAGAGCGCCCTCGCCAAGAACCTGAGTGTCAGCCAGACTTCGGTCCGTGAGGCGCTTCGCAGCCTGATCGCGATGGGGTTTCTGGAGAGTGAACCGTTCAAGGGTATCACCGTACGGTCGTTTACCAAACAGGATCTCTGGGAGGTGTACACGGTGCGCGCGGCCCTGGAATCGCTATCGATCCAGCAGTTGGCCCCCAAGATTACGGAGGAGCAGATCGCGGATCTGGAGCAAATTGTCGAAGATATGGTGGAAGCCGGCAAACGCGGCGATATTACGGAACGGATGTTGCTCAATATCGAGTTCCACAAGACGCTGATCCGGCAATCGGGAAACAAACTGATCCTGCGTCTTTTTGAGAATCTGCAGTTCGGCAGTTACTCGTTGATGACCGGCAGCATATCCAAGATGGATCCGGTGGAGATTGCCGCCCGTCACCGTGACTTGATTGACGTATTGCGCTCGCGTGATCCTGATAAAGCCGCGGCAGCGATACGGCGACACATCGAGAGCGTGGGCAAGCCGATCGTTGAGAGCCTCGAAGCCAAGCCGCCCGACGGTGACCAAATGGACGCGGCAGAGAAGATCGGGGGTTAGAATGCTTCGCGCCAGTTCTCCGACAGCGACAGCTCCTCCTCCAGGCGGCGCGCCGTGACGAGGTGCGCGGGTTCTGATCGTTCGGCGGCGATCCGTTTGCCGGTTTCGGTATAGAGGCGTATCTTACTCAGGTGGCGCAACCCTTCGACGATACCGGAATGACGCTTGTAGCGCTCCAATCCCCTGATACCGTATTCCACGTAGACCTTGATCATCTGGGTCACACCTATCCACCCGAACTTGTCCAGCTGGTCGGCATCACAAACCACCCGTTCTTCCAGGGACTGCGGCTCGAGTCCGGCATAGCCGGGGTAGGCGGCCTTGTGTGTGAGAATGCATTGCGCAATCCTGACGCGCTGTTCTTCAGTCCAGGCATCCAGAAAGCGGTGGCACTCTGCGGCTCCGTGCTCCGGATGCTGTTTCGGCTGGTCCGGATGCGTTACAAAACCGATATCGTGAAGAATGATCGCCGGCATCACGATATCCAGATCGGCGTTCTCTTCACTCCCGATCCACGCGGCGTTGACAATCACCCGCCGCACATGTTCCCAACCGTGCCCGACGTTGCCGTGCGCTTCAAAGGCGTCTCGCACGCTTTGGTATACCTTCTGCAGGCGGGGTTGCTCGAGCATGCTGTTCAGCGTTGCGTATACCTTGTGGTGATCCATTGTGTCTCCCTTTGCGAGCTACAAAGTATCGGTTTTTGTGCGCCGGCTCAAGCGGGTAAAGCGCAAGTTTTGCTATGTCAAGGTTGACAGTTGTCCAAACCCTTGATAATCTATCGATAATCGATAATGTTGATTGGTGACGACAACCGACCGTCCAATACACGGCATTGAATGGCTGAAGCTAAGGAGAGAACACAACCATGAAGTACGTGAAAAGTATCGAGAACATGACCAAAGAAGAGATCGCTCAGACCGGTGGCAAAGCCGCTATGCTGGGTGAATTGACCCGTGCGGGATTCAACGTTCCCCCCGGGTTCTGCGTTACCGGTGCGTCGCTGGACTACGTACTCGAGAGCGGAAACCTCTGGCCGGAGATCATGGCGATCATGGATTCCATGAACTTTGACAGTTACCAGGATATCGAGAAGAAGGCTGTCGGCATACGAGAGACAGTCGCAAACGCATCGATTCCGCAGGATCTGCGGGACGAGATAACCGAAAACATCAGAGCGATGAAGGATGCCTCCGGCGAGGATCCTTTTGTGGCGGTCCGTTCATCGGTTGCGGTCAAGGACAGCACGATCTCCTCGTTCCCGGGAATGATGGATACCTACCACTTCATCAAAGGCGAGGAAGAGATCATCTCGTACATCCGCAAATGCTGGGCCTCGCTCTTTACCGACCGCGCGTTGTATCGCCGCCATCAGCAGAATATCCCGCAGGATAAGGGTATCATCGCGCCGATAGTGCAGCGCATGGTCAACGCCGATGTGGCCGGTGTGATGTTCACCGCCAACGCGGTCAATGGTGACCGGGAAGAGATCGTGATTGAGTCCAACTGGGGGTTGGGTGAATCGCTTGTTTCCGGTGAAGCTCTCGCTGACTTCTTTATCGTCAGCCGTACGGAACCACCCCAGATCAAGCAGAAGAAAGTTGCCAGGAAGAATATAATGGTTACCGTTGACCGCGAGAAAGGCATCGGACGCAAAAAGTACGAGCTCTCCGAGGAGTTGTCCGAAAAATGCTCTCTCAGCGATGAGCAGTTGATGGAACTGGCGGAGCACGGACGGAAGATAGAGGCGCTCTTCGGTGAGCCACAGGATATCGAATGGGCGTACGAGAAAGACGAGTTGTTCTTTTTGCAGAGCAGGAAGATCAAGGGCTTGAAATAGAGTTCCCGGGAGGGACGCTTTGAGTGCGTTGCACTACGCGCGGCCGGAGTCGCTGGCGGATGCCATAGCGATCCTGGAGCAGTACGGCCCCGGCGCCCGCGTTCTCAACGGCGGTACCGATCTGATGGTACGATTCCAGAAGATGCAGGTGACGCCCGAGGCAATTGTCGATATCAAGCGCGTACGCGATATGAGCGATGCTATCGTGTGGGACGGTGATAGCGTTACTATCGGTGCCCGCGTAGTGATGACGCGCCTCATACGCGATGAACGTATTCGGCGTCGCTATCCGGCGCTTGTCGACGCGGCGTCCACAGTTGGATCGATACAGATTCGCAACCGTGCGACGCTTGCTGGCAATATCTGTAATGCGTCGCCGGCGGCCGATACCGTGCCCCCGCTTCTGGTTCACGGCGCCACGGTACAACTGGTTGGATCATCCGGGTCGCGGGAGACGCCGCTGGACGGTTTCTTTCTGGCGCCGGGCAAGACGGCACGTGCGCCTGACGAACTGCTGGTTTCGATCACCATACCACCGCACAGAAGCCCGTACGGCGCGGCATTCGGGCGGCTCACCCGCCGGCACGGTGTCGATCTGGCCTCGATCAACATGGCGTGCGCCATAGATGCCGAGCGGGCCGTGACCTTTGCGTTTGGCGCGGTGGGACCAACACCGATCACCGTCAAAGATACAAGCGGAGCGCTGGCGGACCACACCGTCTCCGATGCGCAACGGGACGCGGCCCTGCAGGCGCTGATTGCTCGAACCAGCCCGATTTCGGATGTACGCGCAAGCGCAGCGTACCGGTCTGCCATGTTGCTGGTTATCGGGCGGCGCGTTCTGGCGCAGGCGCAGCAACGGCGCGCTGATTTCGACGCAAGGGAGTAAGAATGGCCGGCCAACTGATACCGATCACGCTGACCGTCAACGGCACAACGTGCCGTTCGGAAGTTCCTCCGCATCTCACGCTGCTGGAATTCCTGCGTGACACCCTTAATCTCACCGGCAGCAAGCGCTGCTGCGGTGAGGGCGAATGTGGCGCATGTACGGCAATCATGAACGGTGAGGCGGTAAATACCTGTCTTATCCTGGCGGCCGAGGCCGACGGTTCGGATCTGATCACCGTTGAGGGACTCTCCGCGATGCCGTACGGTGCCAGGCTGCAGCAGACGTTTCTCGACCAGGGAGCGGTACAGTGCGGGTTCTGCACGCCGGGGATGGTCGTGGCGGCACAGTACCTGTTGATGAATAACCCCGATCCAACGCCGGATGAAATCCGTGAAGGGTTGTCCGGTAATTTGTGCCGCTGCACCGGGTACGCCCGGATCGTGGAGGCGGTGATGGGAGCTGCCGGCGATGAGTAACGCCGACGCTCACAGCGGCATAACCCACAGCGGCATAATCGGACGGCCGATCAACCGGGTAGGCGGCCCGGAACGCGTGGATGGTACCTACCGCTACGTCGGCGACATCAAGATACCAAATGTACTGCATACCAGGCTGGTGCATCTCGACTGCGGACGGGCGCGCATACACAGTGTTGATACCAGCGCGGCGCTGCAGATGCCCGGCGTACGCGCGATACTCAGCGGTAAGGAACTGCCGGCATCGGTGAAACGGTTTGGCCCGGCAAACAGGGATCGTCCGATCCTCGCGATCGATGAGACGACGTTTCACGGTGAACCGGTGGCCATCGTTGCGGCCGACACGGTCTGGGCGGCCGCCCAGGGGGCGGCCGCGGTGGTGGTGGATTACCAGGAGCTGCCGGGCATCTATACCGTAGAGGATGCCCTGGCGCCCGGCGCCGCGCTCGTGCAGGATCCTGCGCTTCGTCCGAACAGTGCGTACAAAGAGACCAATATTCTCAACGAGTGGAAGTTCGGCTGGGGAGCGGTAGACTCCGCTGAGGCGGACCTGGTTGTCGAGAACGATTACACGTTCCCGATGATGACGCAGTTCGCCATAGAACCTTTTACCTACGCGGTTGAGCCGACGAGCGACGGAATCACCGTATATAGCGCGATTCAGCATCCCAACTACCTGCAGCGGGTTATCGCCGAGTTCCTGGACATGCCGCTCTCCCGCGTACGGGTGATCGCTCCTGATCCCGGCGGGGCGTTCGGCGGCAAGCAACACGCCAAGTTCGAACCGCTCCTGGCGTACCTGGCGCTCAGAATCGGCCGGCCTCTGCGCCTGGAGCTCACCCTGGAGGAGAGTTTTCAGGCGGCACGCCGCACGTCGGCGCAGGCGCATATCCGGACCGGATTCCAGCGCAACGGAACGCTTGTTTTTCAGGATGTGGAGATCAACTACCTGATTGGGGCCTACGAGGATATCGCCGGGCGTCTGGTGGCCAAGGGCAGTTATGCCGGCGGTGGAGGTCCCTACCGCATTCCCAACGTACGAATCCTCGCCCGGGGCGTGTTCTCCAATACCGTGCCGAGCACCGCAATGCGCGGCTTCGGCTTGCCGCAGATGAACTGGCCGGTTGAGTGTCAGATAGACGAGGCTGCCCGGGAACTGGGCATCGATCCGGTTGAGCTGCGCATGAAGAACCTGCCCGAATACGGCGAGGTATTCATGCCCCAGGATCCGCCGGCTGACGGCCGATGGGCGGAGACGCTCCGTAAGGGCGCGGACGCAATTGGCTGGGGAAAACCTCTGCCTCCCGGACGAGGACGCGGGATCTCGATGGGTCTGAAGCTTGGCCCCAC
The DNA here is from genome assembly GCA_007693945.1 of Spirochaetaceae bacterium. Lineage (GTDB taxonomy): Bacteria > Spirochaetota > Spirochaetia > DSM-27196 > PWMO01 > PWMO01. The sequence goes on along the minus strand of RECP01000131.1, from coordinate 4,492 downwards.
TACCGGTGCCTCCTACGCGATCGTGCGGTTGCACGGCGACGGCAGCGCGACGGTACTCGCCGGAACCTCCGACATGGGGCAGGGAGCGCGTACCGTGTATACCCAGATCGCCGCCCATGAGCTCGGACTGTCACCGCAACGCATAATGGTCGTTATGGGCGACACCCAGGGCGTACCGTTTGATCTGCAAACCTCGGCCAGCAGGTCGGCGGTATTCATGGGCAACGCGGTCCTCAGGGCGTGTCGTGACGTGGCGCGTCAGGTACAGGAGTTGGCCGCCGAGCACTACAAGGCAGACGCCGTGATCGTTGAGCCGGGAACGGTTGAGGTAGGCGGGCAACGCAAGACGTTTGACCAGGTGATGACCGACCGCTTCAGCAAGGTGAAGGGCGAGGTCATCGGCAGCGGGTCGGCCCGCGCCGAATACGATGAAACCCATCCGCTGAACGGTAGGCCCGCGTTTTACGAGGTCACCTGTACCGCGGTCGAGATCGAGGTGGACAAGGAAACCGGTGTCATGGTATTCCACAAGCTGGTAACGGTGGCGGACGTCGGTCGCGCGCTCAACTCGCAACACGTGGCGATGCAGGATGACGGCGGAGCGATTCAGGGCCTGGGTCACACCGTGATGGAGCAGTACTTCATGGATGACCGGGGTCGCGTGCGTAACCTGGGCGCGCTGGACTACCGGATTCCAACCACGATGGATACACCCCGGGAGCTTATCTCGTTGCACGTGGAAAACGGCGACGGACCCGGACCGTACGGAGCCAAGGGGGCGGCCGAAGGTGGCATTCTGGCGGTCTCGCCGGCGGTCGCCGCAGCTGTGTGCGCGGCTACCGGGGCAATGATACGGGAGCTCCCCCTGACGCCACAACGCATCTGGGAAGCGCTGCACACCTGAGTGCCGCAGAGCAACAGACGGAGGTTTGCCAAAAATGGATCGTAACGACGCGCAATTGCTGGCTCAAGGTTTGGAGCAGCTGCTGAAGATCAAGGATTCGGATATTCGCCTGTCGGTTCTTGGACAGGGATTCACCGCGATCGACCAGGGCGTGCATATCGGCGGTGCGTTCTCGGCCACGATTCCGATGGTGAGCCTCTTCTACGGCGGGTACATGAACCTCGATATCGAGGACCCGACGCGGATCGGGCAGGACATCTTTGTACTGAGCAAAGGGCACGCGGTGGCGACGCTGGCGTCGATCTACGCCGATCTGGGGTATATCGATCCGGCGATTCTCGAGAACTCGCGGTCGGTGGACAGTATACTGAACGGTCACCCGGGTCCGATACTGCCGGGAGTTCACATCGCTACCGGACCGCTGGCTCAGGGTCTGGCAGTAGCACAGGGTTTTGCGATGGCGGGCCGGCGGGAGCCGGTCTTCGATGTGTTCTGCGTCACCGGCGACGGAGAACTGCAGGAGGGCGTCGCGTGGGAGGCCATCATGTACGCACCCCAGGCGCGGCTGGATAATCTGTGCGTGTTGGTGGACAAGAACGAAGGGCAGCTGGACGATTCCGCGCAACTGATCTTTTCGATGCACAAACTGCCGCAGGAGCTGGAATCGTTCGGCTGGCGCGTGCTATCGATCGACGGTACGAGTTACAGCGCGGTCACGGACGCACTGGACAGCTTTGCGGCGCGGCCCCGCGATGGCCGTCCCACCGCTATCGTCTGCAACACCCGCAAGGGACACGGAGCATTCTCCGCCGGGTTGAACAAACACAAAATTACTCTCGGCAAGGCGACCTACGAGACCGAACACGCGCTGCAGCAGAGCCGCCGCGATGCCCGGGTGGCCGCACTGATGACGTTTCTGGATGACCTCAGAGCACGGGGCAACGCGTCAGTTGCGGACAATCTGCACAGGCGTGCCGAAGCAATGAACCTGCGCGTGACGCGCTCCGCGATAGACGCGATCGAGGTAAAAACACGCACGAGACGGGTTCCGCCCCGCGACAAGTCGATCCGCTACGATGCGACGGCGCTGCCGTCGTACGAGGCCGGTACCGAGGTTGTCCCCGGCGACGTGATCAGCGCGTGCATGAAGGTGTTTGCCCGGGATGAACGGGTAGTCTCGGTGGACGCCGATCTGGGGTCTACCAGCGGACTCCAGAGCGGCGTCGGAGCAGTCGATCAGGGGCGTGGACACAACGTGGGGGTCGCGGAATCCAACATGATGTGTATCGGAGAGGCATACGCCGCGTTGGGGTACAACGCGTGGGTCAGCACGTTCTGTCCGTTCTTTGACTGGAAGGTGCTGCGTCGGATTGCGGTCGGCTACCAGGAGCGGATCGAGGCTATGGCGGACCCGGCGGGGTGGCTCTCGGAAGGGCACGGCCTCGATCTCACGTTTCTGGCCACCGCCCCCAACTTTGAAACCAGGGTGAACGGCGCTACTCACATGGGTAACGACGATACAATAGTCTTTGGCGGAATCGGTGGGCTGAAGATAATCGATGTATCCTGTCCCAACCAGCTGGTGGCAGTGATGCGCTGGGTCATGGACGGCAACCGGGGTCTGACCTATATCCGGATCATGCGCTCCGGTTCCGACGTGCTCTACGATCCCGGTTACCGCTTTGAATTCGGACGGGCGGGCATTCTCTGCGGTGACAAATCCAGTGATGTGTGTCTGGTATCCAGCGGTCGTGGAGTACACGAAATAGCGGCGGCGGCCAGGCTGCTTGCCGACGAGGGCATCTCCGCGGAAGTAGTCGACATGCACTCCTTCGACGCAGAGCTTCTGCTCGAACGGGTGGCCGGTCCGGGGCTGGTCGTACTGGCGGAGCAGAACAACGGGCATATCCGCAACCAGCTTGCACAGCTGCTGCTTCGCAGGCGGGGAGCGTTTGATGCCAACAGGGTCGTAACAATTGACGCAACCGGAGACCACGGAGAGTATCGCTACATACACTCCGCAACCTACGAGCAGCTGATCCAGCAGTTCAGACTCGACCCGGCGAGCATCGCCAGTTGCGTACAGAGAGCAATGGAGAAGACATGAAAGCACACAAGAGCGCACTTCTGACAATGGCGGACACCACCAGCACCGACTACTGGAGCGACACGTGCAACACGGAGCACCTGGAGTACGCCCTGGCGCACGGCGCCACCGGTGCCACGACCAACCCCACGATCGTTCACGCCGTGCTACGACAGCAGATCGGCTTGTGGGACAGGCGAATCGCCCGGGTGGTGGGACAGATGCCGGCGGCATCGGAAACCGAAATCGCGTGGAAGCTGATCGAAGAGGTAGCTCAGGCGGGGGCGGCAATGCTCAAGCCGGCGTACGACTCGCATAAGGGAAAGAAAGGTCGTATCGCGATCCAGGTCAACCCGCGCAATTTCCGCAACAGCGAGGCGATGGTGCGGCAGGCGGTGCATTTCCATGCGCTTGCGGACAACGTGACCGTCAAGTTCCCCGCTACCGCAGCCGGCATCGCCGCGGTTGAAGAAGCGACATACCAGGGGGTTAGCATCACCGCTACCGTATCGTTCAGCGTCTCGCAGGTCATCGCGGCCGCTGAAGCAGTCGAGAGGGGCCTGGAACGGCGTCTGGGCGAGGGCAAACCGATCGACCGTATCTGCCCGAACTGCGTTGTGATGGTAGGACGCGTGGACGACTGGTTAAAGGTTGTTGCGGAGAAGGAAGACATCATCGTAGAGCCTGAATGCCTTGAATGGGCCGGTGTTGCGGTTTTGAAACGCGCCTACCGGATCTTCCAGGAGCGGGGATTCCGGTCCCGGCTGATGGCTGCCGCCTACCGTAACCACTACCATTGGTCCGAGTTTATCGGCGGCGACCTGATCACCACTATTCCGTATAACTGGGCGTTGCGCTTCAACGCGTCCGATGTTGAGGTCAGGCAGCGGATCGATAACCCGGTACCAGACCGTTTTCTCGACCGTCTTCAGTCGCACTTTGCCGATTTTCGGCGTGCCTGGGAGCCGCAAGGGTTGGCAATCGGCGAGTTTGACTCCTACGGCGCGGTCGCGCGGACGCTGCGTTCCTTCACCGCCAGCTACGATGAGCTGGTGGCAATGATACGGGATTACGTGGTACCCGATCCGGACCGCTGATTCTTGACACCGTGCTGAAAGCCCCGTAGAGTATTCGACAGATATATCGATAATCGATTGTCAAGGGGCGACCGTGAGACAGTTTCTGACGATTACCTTGAACGGTGTTTCGCTCGCTTCGCTCTACTTCATCACCGCGACCGGTTTCAGCCTGATTTTCGGGGTCATGAAAACGGTTAACTTCACTCACGGGGGGCTCTACCTGCTTGGGGCCTACATCGGACACGACGTCGCCGTGGCAACCGGGAACTGGTATCTGGGTATCCTGGTTGGCGGCATCGGAGCCGCCGTCATGGGAGGGTTGTTCAACGTTCTCTTTCTGCGGCGGGTGCAGGGACAACTGCTGCGGCAGGGACTGATTGCGTTCGGTCTCGCGATAATCCTGGCGGACCAGATGATTGCCCG
>RECP01000127.1 GCA_007693945.1 Spirochaetaceae bacterium | reverse complement strand
GCTGTCTCGAAAAGCTGTTCCGACTGCATGGTCGCCCCCTCGAATCCTTCGGGTGTATTGCTGCCGTGAAGCTACACTACCCACTCAGAATTCGAAAGAGCCTGATTAAAGGTCTGGACGAGTGGTCGGCACAGTCGGGCGTATCATATAATCTGCGTTCGCGCTCTCCGGCGGACCACGCGGACCACGCCACGCAGTTGCAGATCGTCGAGGACTTTCTGACTCTCAATGTTGACTACATTGTCTTGATCCCGACCGGCTACGAGATCCAGCAGGGTGCGTATCGGATGATCAACGACGCCGGTGTTCCGTTGGTTATCGGTAACTACTCGGATCCGTTCCCCGCCGACTGGGGTGTGAGTGCTATGCGGTTTACCGGGTACAGCCACTACGACGCCGGTGTAGCAATGGCCGAATATGTTGCTGATAAGTACCCTTCGGGTACCGACATGGCAATCATCTATGGCGAGGCGGGAAAGGTTTCCGAGGAACGCGGCGCCAAGCAGTATCACCAGCAGAACGGCTTCAACATCGTCTACGAAGATTACGCTGACTGGGACCGCGTCAAGGCGTACGACGCCACCGAGCGCCTGCTCACCGCCTACCCGGACGTTAAAGTGATTATCGCTTGTTCCAGCGCTATGGCAGTTGGTGCGGTACAGGCTGTCGATGCGGCCGGCATGACCGGGGAGATCGACGTCTACGGTGCCGGCGCCACCATCGAAGAGCTTGATCTGATAGTGGACGGACGGTTGGCAGCAGCGTGGTTCCGAGACCCGATTCAGATCGGCGAAGCGGCCGCTGAAGCGATCATCCTGCACTTCGAGGGACGTAAAGATGAGATCACCGAGTCGTGGAACGTGCCGATTGGTATTATCGATTCCTACGACGCGATCGTGGAGCAGGTGAATCCGATCACCTACACCGGCATGGGTCGCCCCTGGCCGCCGGAGCGTCCATAGACCAATGCTCAGCGGCGGGGTTGTGTTTCCTCTCCCGTGCTGAGACGCATCAGCATTCAGTGGCGGTTGCTCGTTGCCGGTAACGGTGCGTGCAACCGCCCTTTTGCATTTGCTATCGATTACTAACCAGGCAAGGCAATTAAACCCGACGAATGGAGGATCGAATATGCGAATCGAAGGCAAGAAGATCGCGGTTATTACCGCACATGAATTCGAGGATGTGGAACTGCTGTACACAATTCTACGCCTGAATGAAGAGGGTGCGGAGGTCACCGTGGCAACGCTGCCCAAGGATGCCATCGGTCATTTCCACGCGCGTCCCTACTGGCCCGACAAACCGATTACCGGCCGTTTCGGCTCTACCGTACCGTTCTACGTGCTTGAGGAGGGAAACCGCTGGCGCCATCTCGAGACTACCAGGCTGAAAGTAAAGGACTACGACGCGGTGGTGTTTCCGGGCGGGCTCGCACCGGATTTCATCCGCTGTGACGAGGGCGTACTCTCGTTCACCGCCGACATGTATCGCGCCGGCAAGATAGTGGCGGCAATCTGCCACGGACCGCAGATACTGATTTCCACCGATGTGGTAATGGGCACCGATATAGTCAAAGGCAAGCAGGCGTGCAGTTGGTTGGCCGTCAGGGATGACCTGAAGAACGCCGGTGCCGAGTGGATTGACGCTCCGGCTGTGACCGTCGGCAATGTAATAACCGCCCGTTGTCCGGATGATCTTCCTGAGTTCTGTCAGGAAATCTTCAAGGCGCTGGAGTAGAAAGGCAAGAGGCGCATTGTGAAACAGCTGAAACTCTTCATCGATAACAAGTGGGTTGACGCCGAAGCAAAGGCTACGTTCGACTCGGTCAATCCGGCTTCCGGCGAGAAGGTGGCGCAACTGGCGAAGGCAGCCGGGGGCGACGTGGACAAGGCGGTAAGCGCCGCCAGGGCGGCCTTTGAAAGCGGGGTCTGGTCGCGGATGGATCCGGATAAACGGGCCGATCTGATGCTCAAAGCCGCCGAAATCATGCGCCGGCGTTTCGACGAGCTGGCACAGCTGGAGGCTATCGACGCCGGCAAGCCGATTCGCGAAACGCGCCTGGTGGATATACCGTACTCGATTCGCGCTATGGAGTACTTTGCCAACATGTCGCGCGAGATCAAGGGCGAGGTGATCCCGCTGCCCGGTGACCAGGCGTTTGACTGGGTGAGCTTTGAGCCCTACGGGGTGGTTGCCGCTATTACACCGTGGAACTTCCCGCTGCACCTTGCAACGCGCGCCATCTGTCCGGCAATTGCCACCGGTAACTGCGTTGTGGCCAAAGCGTCCTCCCTGGCGCCGGTCACGCCGGTGATTCTGGGCGAGATTTTCCTTGAGGCCGGTTTCCCGCCGGGTGTTGTCAATATCCTCAGCGGACCCGGCAGTACAACCGGTGACGCTCTGGCGCGCCACGCCGATGTACGGATGATAACCTTCACCGGTTCGGTGGAGATCGGCCGGCGGGTGATGGAGCTTGCCGCCACCTCACCGATCATCAAGAAGGTACTGCTGGAACTGGGCGGCAAAGGCCCGTTCATCGCCGAGGCCGACTGCGATCTGGATGCCGCGGTCAACTCGCTGATACCCGGCTTCTGCCTGGTCGAGGGCCAGGTCTGCTGTGCTTCAACGCGGCTCTACCTGCACAGCGGTATCTACGACGAGTTCATGGAAAACCTGGTACGCAAGGTCAGCAGTCTGCGCATGGGAGACATCATGGATCCTGACACCCAGCTCGGTTCGATGATCAGCCCCGAACAGCTGAAAACCGTGGATCGCTACGTCAAGGACGCCGTGAAATCAGGTGTAAAGCTGATCTACGGCGGTGAACAGGTCACCACGCCGCCGTGTGACAAGGGCAGCTTCTATAAGCCGACCATCCTGGAAGTAGAATCCAACAGCCTGCCGTGCGTGCGCGAAGAAATTTTCGGTCCGGTATTGACCGTTCAGAGATACGATAAGCTGGACGACGCTATCGCACTGGCCAACGATACCGAGTACGGACTGGGAGCAACGGTGTGGAGCTCCAACCCGCGCACGCTGTTCCGTGCCGCCAAAGAGATAGACGCCGGCATGGTGTGGTTGAATACCAACGTGATGTCCAAGATTGAGGCGCCGTACGGCGGCAACAAGAACAGCGGCGTGGGCCGCGAGGACGGCACCATCGGTTTGAAGGAGTACGTCAAGGCCAAGAACAACGTGCTCTACCTCGGTAAACCCGAAGACGACAACTTCTACGGATTCTGATCATGGTCAGTTGCCGCCGAATGGCAGCAAGACCTGTCCCGGTGCGCTCTCGGTGAGCTCCTGTTCGTCCCGGTGCTCGCACGGGTCGTTTGTGACGCGGAGACGTGGCAGGTCATCGACGGAGACTCGCGCGTGCTGCGTGCCGGAGGGGCTCACGTACCCCGTACGGCCGCATGTTTGCTGATCGGCCGATAGGCCGAGAACCGCAGGATCGAAAGGAGGAACAGGCGCCATGACATCGAGAGAACGATTTCTTGCCGCTGCACGACGGGAGCGGCCTGACGTCGTTCCCGCCGCCCCATATGCGGGGAATTTCGGGGCCACCGTTGCCGGAGTGCCGATATCGCAGTACAACACGGACGCGGGGAAGATGGCGGCCGCCCAGATCCGCAGTTGGGAGCTTGTAGGGCACGACGTCGTGGTCGCGCAGTCCGACCAGTACTACATCGCGGAGGGCTACGGCTGCGTGATCGAGCAGCCGTACGACGGCACTCCGCATCTGGTGAAGCCTGCGGTGCAGGACCTCGATCACATAGATGATCTGAAGGTTCCCGACCCGTACCGCGACGGGCGTATGCACGTGTATCTGGAGGCGGTTCATGCCCTGCGATCGCACTTTGGAAACGAGGTTGCAGTCCGTGGTCCGGGGACCGGTCCGTTCTCGGTGGCGAGTTACCTGGCAGGGGGTACGCAGCAGTTTCTCATGGATATTGCGCAGGCGGAGGCAGACGAGGAGCTCGCGACACAGGAAAAGCTTCTGCGGCTGATGGACATAGCCGCCGAGGGGCTCATCGTGTTCCTCAAGGCGCTCCTGGACGCGGGCTCGGATGTCGCCCAATGCGGTGACTCGCTTGCCTCGCTCGACATGATATCGCCTGCCATCTACGAGAAGTACGTCTTTCCGTTCGAAAGCCGGGTATTCGAGACGATCTCTCCGATTGCGCACGCAAAAGGTGCGGTAACCGTCCTTCACATCTGCGGCGATACCCGCAAAATTCTCCCGCTCATGGCCCGGACCGGCGTGGACGTGCTGGAAATCGATACACCGGTCGCAATGTCCGAGGCAAAGGCGCTCACCGGAGGCCGAACCGCGCTGATGGGCAATCTTGATCCGACGACCGTACTGCTGCAGGGAACGCCGGAGCTCGTCCGCCGGTCTGCCGAGGAATGCCTTCGGTCCACCGACGCGCTGGACGGCGGAGTTATTCTGGGCTCCGGATGCGAGGTAGCGCCCCGGACGCCGGTGGAGAACCTGAAAGCGCTTGTCGAAACGGCTCACACGTTCAGGAGCTGAGCATCCGGACCGGGGCAAGCTCACGGAAGACCGCGCCGGCCCGGCGCCGCGGTGGGGTTCCGCCTGCAGCGCTTCGGAAATGTATCAACCGGCCGGCGCTCCGCCCGAGAACTCGGCTGGGGATGTGGGGGTGGGTGTCTTGACATCTGGAGCAGTTCACATCACACTATGTTTCATAGTCAGCTGTATATACGAGCTTGAGAAGATGTATAGACAACGCCGGTCTACAGTGGCATTGGTGCTCAGGGAGACGAGGAGGCCTGCGGTCAATGAGCTCGGCAGTACGTAGCCGGAAGGTGGGGCGGGTGCCGATGCCGGCAGTGAAGAAAGCAAACGGGGTTCCACTTTACGCCCAGATTAGAGAAGCGCTTCGGCGACAGATCTCTGCAGGTGAGCTGAAACCCGGCACGAAACTGCCTGGTGAAGATGCGCTAACCGAGCAATTCGGCGTTAGTCGCATGACGGTGCGCCAGGGAGTATCGGAACTCATCGATGAAGGTTTGTTGTATCGGCGTCGCGGGGTGGGAACGTTCGTGTCTCAGCGCCACGTTCAACGGGATCATAATCGGTTAACGACGTTTTTCGATTCGGCTGCAGCGGAGGGTTTCGATGCCCGGATAGAAGTGTTAGCACAGGAGGTAGTGCCGGCAAAGCACATGGTCGCCCAAGCGCTGGATCTGAAGGAGGGTGAGCCTGTAATCTATATTCGAAGCCTACGCTTTGCAGACGGCCTTCCGATAACCTTGCACGACGAGTATGTGCCCTACAAACTGTTTCCGGAGCTTCTATACCAGGAGATGACTACGATGATGAGTTGGGAAGCACTGGAACGCAGTGGTTACAGGGTCAAACATGCAGTTCAGAAAGTGGAAGCCTTGCCGGCGGAACACAACATAGCGACAGTACTGCAGATGGAGAAAGGTGCGCCAATACTTTTCAAACACCGCACCGTAATTGCCGAAGATGGTAACCCGCTTGAGTTTGCTCTTTGTTACAGCCGCGGCGATAGCTACGCACTGACGATGACGCTGAAAAGATGAGGGGACGAAGCATGCAGTTAGTTACCATTGCACCAGTAACGAGCAGAAGGAGGACACCGTGTCGGTTGTAGTGTTACCGCAGGTTATGAATCCGGCGTTCAAACACAAGTATGGTGTTGCCGCATTCAATGCCGTCGATGACATAACGCTCGACGGTTTGATCAGCGCGGCCGAAGAATCCAAGTCACCGTTGATTGTCCAGATATCGGTGAAGACGTTCACATTCTGGGGCGGCAAGGTGATCAAAGATACATTCACCACCATGGCTGAGCGGGTTTCGGTGCCAATAACGCTCCATTTGGATCATTGTCCTGACCCGGAAATCGCTAAAGAGAGTCTTGAGATCGGCTGGAACTCGGTGTTGTTCGACGGCTCGGCGTTATCATTCGACGAGAACTTCAGGATAACAAAGGAAATTGTAGCATTCGCTACACAGTTCGGCGCTCATGTGGAGGGCGAGGTGGTGGCAGTAACCGGAGTTGAAGACGGGGTAGGCAGCGAAAGCGAAGGCGAGCTGATTCCAATCGAGAAGGAGGTAGAGTTCATCAAGGGGTCCGGTATTTACTGTTACGCGCCGCCTATTGGAACAGCTCACGGATTTTACAAGAGTGCGCCTGAGATACGCTTCGACCGGATGCGGGAAACCGTGGAGCTAACCGGCACGCCTATGGTGCTGCATGGCGGCAGCGGTCTGACGGACGATGTATACCGCCGGCTGATTGCATTGGGAGCGGCCAAGGTCAATATTTCCACCGACCTAAAGAAGACGTATGCCGATGGATTTCGGACCTACCTCGAGGCCAAACCGACCGAATACAATCCGCTCAAACTGATTGGAGCCGTCCGTGACGACGTGAAGAGCATGGCGCGGCATTACTTTCGATTATTCGGCAGCGAGGGACGAGGATGAAAAAGAAGGCCCTGATCTTCGATTGTGACGGGGTGATTGCAGATACCGAGCGCTATGGGCATCTGCGGGCGTTCAACCAGATGTGGAGCGAAGAAGGCGTGAAGTGGCGCTGGAGTCTTGAGCAATACGCCGAAAAGCTCAAGATCGGCGGCGGCAAAGAGCGCATGTTCAGTCTGCGCGACGACCCCGAGTTTCAGAAGGTCTATGATGTGCCGAGCTCGGAGGACGAATGGTGGGAGGTTGTTGCCGGCTGGCATAGGCGCAAGGGCGAGATCTATAGACAACTGGTTCAGTCGGGTGCGATACCGGGGCGAACCGGCGTGAAGCGGCTGGCCGAAAGCACGCTGGCCGACGGATGGCTAGTAGCTGTCTGTTCCACCTCCGCGGTAAGCTCAGTAGAAGCGATAACACGCTATGTGATGGGCCCGGCAACCGCCGGCAGGTTGGCAGGGATATTTGCGGGTGACATGGCTAAAGCCAAGAAACCGGCGCCCGACGTGTACTTTTTGGCGGCAGACCGGCTCGATCTGGACCCGGCAGACTGCATCGTGATTGAAGATTCGCGAAATGGACTCTTGGCGGCTGTGACGGCCGGTATGACCTGCCTCGTAACATACAACGATCTCACCAAGGATGAGGATTTCAGCGAGGCCGCGATTGTGGTGTCGGAGCTTGGGGATCCGGGCGTGGAGTCGATTATAGTGACGCGGAACCGCACGAGCGTTGATGTAAGCGGCTTTCTGACAGTAAGAAACCTTGAAGAGATACTCGCGGGTCAGCATAGGTAGGTGTGGGTTAGATAAGGAGTTGGTGGTGAGCGGCAAGCTTCGAAACAGTGTTTGGGATCGCTATGGCGTGGTCAGGGCTATGCTTCAGGACGTTGCCTTACCGCGTATGGTTAGGGCCCGCCAGTTTTTCGACGCTGAACGAGTAGCCAGCATTCAGGAGATCGTGAGCGTCCAGCTTGCCCGACCAGAGATAGCTCGCACGGTGAAACCAGGCGCTTCGGTGGCAGTGACCGTTGGGAGCCGAGGCATCGCCAATGTTGCGAGCATTACCCGCGAGATTGTGCGGAACCTGAAGGAACTCGGTGCAAAGCCGTTTGTGATTCCTGCAATGGGTAGCCATGGGGGCGGTAATGCAGAAGGGCAAGAGGCGCTTCTGGCTGGTCTCGGGGTGACTGAAGAGACGGTAGAGGCGCCGATACGCTCGAGCATGGAAGTGGTGACGGTCGGCGCTCTTGAAGACGGTCGACCGGTGTTCGTGGACAGGATCGCCTCCGACGCGGACGGTATCGTGGTAGCCGGACGCATCAAGCCGCACACCAGCTACCGTGGACTCTACGAGAGTGGACTGTTCAAGATGATAGCTATCGGGCTCGGAAAGCATCGCGGGGCGCAGGCATGCCACGATCAGGGCTTCGGCAAAATGGACGAGAACGTAGCGTTGTATGCGAAGGCGATTCTCAGCAAGACGAATATTCTCTTTGGGCTTGCGATCATTGAAAATGCCTATGACGAAACCTGTAAGATTCTAGCTGTAGAATCTGACCGGATTGAGGCCGAAGAACCCCGGCTGTTGCAGGAAGCTCGGGAGCGTATGGCACAGATTTATATCCGTGAGTTCGACCTGCTGGTTGTGGACGAGATCGGCAAGAATCACAGCGGCGACGGAATGGACCCTAACATCACCGGCAGTTACAGTACCGAGTACGCATACGGCCCGCCAGATGTAAAGCACTACGTAGTTCTCGATGTCAGCGATGCGTCACACGGAAATATCAACGGACTAGGTCGCGCCGATTTCACCACGAAGCGCGTATTCGACAAAGCCGATTTTGATGCGGTGTATCCGAACGCCCTGACCGCGAAAGTGCCGATAGTGGCCAAAGTTCCAATGGTGCTGGAGACTGATAAGCTTGCAATTCAGGCCGCGGTGATGACCTGCGAGGGGAATGGTTCGGAAGGCGTGCGTTTGGTTCGAATTCATAACTCGTCGCACGTTGGTGAAATACTGGTTTCCGAGAATCTCGTTCAGGAGCTTGAGCGTCATCCGAAGATCGAGATTCTCAGTCAACCAACCGAGATGGAGTTCGATGCCGAAGGTAATCTCGTTATGGAAGCAAGGCGCTGTCGCTGATGATCTTGCCAAGCGCCGCTCGCTCGCTTTCTGCAAGTCCCGTGAGCGGTTTTCTCGGACTCCCGCCGACGAAGCCTGCGGCATCCATTGCTGCCTTCACGCCCGCCACTCCGTACGTCCCCGAAACCTGCTTATTCAAAGCGACTAGCCTCGTGTTGAGCTCCTCGGCTTCGTCTATCTTGCCGTTGACGAATAAGCGGTGCAATTCGGCGCAAGCCTGTGGGATCACGTTAGCGAGGGACAACACGCCGCCTGTTCCCCCTTGTTTCAGCAAGTCCAGGAAGAACGACGCGGACCCGGCCATGACGAAGAAGCTCTCGCTTGCAAACGACAGGTTTTCCGGGTAAGTTTCTTTCGAGCTATCCTTGATTCCAACGACATTGGGATGTTCTGCGACTCGTTCCACTAGCGAGGCTCGCATCGTTACCCCCGCCGCAACCGAAGGATTGTTGTACAAAACCACCGGGACCGGCGAAGCTTCGGCGACATCGAATATATATGCCGCCATGACGTCGTCGGTGATCTTCTTGGCGAAGAAATGGGGCATCAGGAGGCTCACCAGCTCGGCGCCGACCTCGGCTACCGCTTTGGTGATTTCTATAGTGAGCTTAGTGCTTTCCGCTCCGCTGCCAGCCATAATCACCATGTCATCGGAAGCGTGTTTTACGACGGTCTCAAGCACCTTCAAACTCTCCCGCTCGCTGAGTGTCTTGTACTCCCCGTTGGTTCCCAGCGCAAAATATCCGGTCATACCTGAGCCGCTGGATTTCCGGACGTTGTGCGCGAGGCCCTCATAGTCCACCTCATCATTGCGGTCGAACGGTGTGCAGATCGGGGCAAACACACCCGTCAGCTTTTCTCTCACGGTTTTCACATTGGTCATACGTCGCTTCTCCTAATCGTAATTGACTTCATCAAATCTCGATGATCGTTCTACGCACCGTCATGCATTGACTGTACAGACGCGGCGCGCTATCGGATAACCCGTGCCGTGCCTCCCTGCATCACCCGCTCCGCCTCTTCTTTGGTTGCCCAGTTCCAGTCGCCGAAATAACCGTGACAAAGAGCCGAGTAGGCGCCGGCAAGATCAATCGCGTACTGCGGATCTTGGCCGGTAATCATGCTGTAGATTATCGCGGAAGCAAAGCTGTCACCGCCGCCGGTGCGATCGACGATCTCAAGATCTTCGTACTTCCGAGAGGTGTAGAATTCACCTTCGTAGAGCATGACGGTCTGCCAGTCGTTCAGCAGGCCGGTTTTGGCGTTGCGCAACGTGGTCCCGACTACCTGTACGTTCGGATACCGGTCGCTAACCTCTTCCGCCACCTTGCGGTAGCTCTCAGGGTTGAGCTTCGAATACTCGCCGTCAGGCTCTTCGGTCATGATTCCGAGCATCTTCTCGAAGTCTTCTTCATTGCCGATAATGACGTCGACGTACGGCATTACTTCCTTGATAACCGCCTGTGCCGCTTCCGGTGTCCACAGCGTTGAGCGGTAGTTCAGGTCGATGCTGTTGCGCACCCCCAGTTCCTTAGCGGTTTTCATCGAGGTAATAACCTCCCGGACGCACACGTCGGAAAGTGCCGTCGTGATCCCGCTGTTGTGCAGCCATTTCGTATTCGATAGAATCTTCTTCCAGTCGAGCTCACCCTCTTCGATTGTATTGATCGCCGAATGGGCCCGATCGTAGATCTGACGATTTGGCCTTGGTCCGACACCGATTTCTACAAAACACAGGCCGTTGCGCACCTTCCCCCGCCCGTCAAACGGAACCAGGTGTACGTCGCTCATATCCACGCCATGAGCCCGGCCGTGATTGATAACGAAATGGCCGGACCAGGTGTCGACCATTTTGGATACCCATTTCGACTTGAGTCCGAGGTGACTGACGTTTACCGCCACATTGAGCTCCG
The DNA here is from genome assembly GCA_007693945.1 of Spirochaetaceae bacterium. Taxonomy (GTDB): domain Bacteria; phylum Spirochaetota; class Spirochaetia; order DSM-27196; family PWMO01; genus PWMO01. The sequence goes on along the minus strand of RECP01000127.1, from coordinate 1,670 downwards.
CGGCAGCGATTGCCAGTCGAAGCTCAGCCGCTTGTTCCAGTCGAAGATGGTGCATCGGGCTGAAGCGTATCATCGCCTCGCCGAAACCGACTACATCAAACTGATTGCCCACGGTATCCCTCCTGTCCGGTTGTGTTGCCGTAACTGCAGGCTCGATGCTCGCCGCGCCTCTTTGCAGATTGTGTTAGCCCTGTTGTCACAGCGCGTCCTGATTATAAACGCTTCTCGGTCTCTTCCCGTCCGCAAAATCCAAGACCGCTTCGACGGCGGCGTCGGCTACCTTCGCCGAGACCTCCTCGGTCAAGGCGGCGGCATGCGGAGACAGAATAACGTTGTCCATTTGCAGAAGCGGATGGCCGGCGTCAGGCGGCTCATCGGCGAATACATCGAGGCCGGCACCCGCGACCCGACCGTCACGCAGCATCTCTACCAATGCCTGTTCGTCGACAATCTCGCCGCGCGCCGTATTCACGAGCACCGCCGACGGCTTCATCATCGACAATAACTCTCTGTTGGCCAGGTTGCGGGTTTCGGGGATGTTCGGGCAGTGCAGGGTGACGATGTCCGACGCGGAGAAGAGATCTTCGAGGCTGTCGCACTCGGTGTAGCCTCGGGAAACGATGGCTTGTCTTGCGTAAGGATCGTACGCGAGCACTTGCATTCCGAACCCGTTGTGGCAGATTTCGGCGACCTTCCGGCCGACATTCCCCATTCCGACAATGCCAACGGTTTTACCGCTGATCTCGCGCGTCTTGGTGCCGCGACGAGCAGACCAGTTACCGGTTCTCACGGCGTTGTCCATTGCCCGGGTACGCTTCAACAGGGTGAGCATAAGAGTCACGGCGTGTTCTGCCACCGAGACGCTATTGACCCCGGTTACATTGCAGACCAGTATGCCGTTTTCCGTTGCCGCCTCGACGTCGACGTTGTCTACGCCGGCACCGGTTCGAGACACGATTTTCAACTGAGGGCTTTGCTCGATCACGGTCCGTGATACGCAGGAGTTTGTACGAAGCACAATTGCCTCAGCGTCTCTGCAGGCGTCAATCAGCGCGGCCTCGTCACCGCTTTCCAGGATGGTGATCTTGAAGCGTTCTTCGAGACGTCTCATCGCCATCGCCGGAAGCGCCTGCGTCACCACAACCTTTTGTATCATATCGCTTACTCCTTGCTCGAGCTATCTCGGCAACTGACCCGCGTTCGCACGCGGCACCGCATCCCTGTGAATCGCCGGCCGGGCGGTCACCATCTCGTCACTCTTCGGTGGCGGTTGCCTGGTTGCGGCGTTGCTGCAGAACCGCTGTAAGAACACGGATCTTGCTCTTTTCTATGTGCCGAACCAACGCATCTATAGCGTTTGGTATGTCACGTACGACCAATGCGTACATAACCTGGCTGTGCTCCTCGATAGTATCCCTTCGAGCGGCCTCGTCTTCGAGGTCTATCTCCCGGAATTTCTCTATCACCCGATAGAGGCCATTTAATTAATTATAGATAAAGGGCATTTCAATTAAGTATAGGTTGTTATGTTTTCGTGTCAAGCGTCGGTTAGTCTGTCGGACTTTGCCTGCCGGTTTCCGGGTTTCTTCGCTGAAAGGAATTCTCGTAACCGTTTCTGAGTGTTCCCAAAACTGTGCATTTTGCCGGCATCCGCAAGCAGCAGAGCAGTT
>RECP01000080.1 GCA_007693945.1 Spirochaetaceae bacterium | reverse complement strand
CGGAAGTCATCGTAGTTACTCACCAGGTGAATGCCGAAGTCGATGCCCAGCCCCATCAGGATCACGGCGAAAATCGAAGTGATCATCGAAATATGGCCCACCGTGAGCACGATACCGCCGACGGTGATGATAATGCCGGCAATCAGCGCCAGCAGCGCCAGCAGCATCTTGCGCAGCCTGGTAAAGGAGAAGAAGAACAGCACAACGATCAGCCCCAGCGCCACCAGGGTCGGGTAGAGCGTGTCGGCGCCGGCTCCTTCATGACGCGCCACGCCCCAGGCGAGCTCCCCGCCGACACCAATACTCACCCCGGGGGTGTCCCGGTCAACCTGCTCGGTGACCGCCTCGACACCGTGGACCGCCGCGTAGAGCGAGTCAAAGTCGAGTATGTCGAAGGCCGGAATAAGGCTTATCAAGAGCATATCCTGGTCCGGCGACCAGTTGTACTGCTCTCCGGCGAGCACGCTCTGCATGATCTCCCGGGCCTCGTGATCGGCCTCGCCCGCTGACATCACTCCGGAACCGGCAAGGGCGTCCTGCATGCCGGTGGCCAATCGCTCGAATCCCGACAGCGCCGCCAGTCCGTTCCACTGATCCTGGTTGGTGGCAAAGCGGTCTTCATCGCTGAGGACCACGTCCTCCAGGGTGTCGTTGAGGGTGGTAACAAAACCCAGCAGACTGCGCTGTTCCAGCAGGCGCAGCGTGGTATCGATATCCTCCGGATCGTCCGCCAGCATCAGCCCCCACTGCAGCGCATAGTCGGCGTCGTTCTTCAGGTTGATCGTGCTGAAGTAGGCGTTCAAGTCCTGATCGGCGCGGATACGGTCGGCCACCGCGTGGGCGGCGCGGATCATCTGCTGCCGATCTTCACCTTCCACGGTGACCATGAGATTGGAGGTGAAGCCGAACGCTTCATCGATCTGGAAGAACTGGTTGGCCACGGCGTTGTCCTTCCCCAACAGTTGCTCCGGCTCTACCACCAGGCCCAGGTTCCGACTGAGAACCATGCCCGTCAGCGTGAGTACGGCAAACAGCAAGAAAACCGTCTTTCTGCGGTAGATCGCCACATCGGCGAGCCAGCCGGTAATCCTTTTCTCAATCACTGTCTCTCCTCCTTCCGGTTGTGCTTGCGTTCCACCTGCAGAGATAGCAGGGCAATACCACTGTCGCGCAGCCGCAGTATAAAACCGTACACGGCCGGCATGTCCGGCAGCGTGCCGCTGATCCGCGTAGTGCCGTCGGCTATCCGCTTCAGTGCCAGGTTCCCCAGGTATTCCCCAACCCAGTCGTCAAGGTGGTTCCGTGTTCTTGCCAAAACGCTCCAGGTGTAGTGTTCCCTCATCGATCTCTACCTCCCTGATTGAACCGTATGATACCGCCCAACTCCTGCGGGCAAACCTGCCGAAAGTCAGGTTTTTCCACCCCTGCTGTATGTCAGGGGCACAGAGTACGGTGCGCCACGCAACGCGCCGGCCGCCACCAGGCGGCCGAAACGAAGACTACTGCCGTGGAGGCGCAATGCTTTTCGAAACCAACAGGTACCGTTTACAATGGCGCGTAGCACTGCGGGGGAGCCCGAATGAAAGACAGTTTGCTATTCACTGCTCTGGGGACGGTCTTTTTTGCGATACTGGTGTTAGCCGGTGTTCGTGCCCGTCGCTGGGTCCATGATGCCTCGGATTATCTGCTGGCCGGCCGCGAGGTGGGCACGCTCCTGAACGTGTTCGGTGTAGCCGCAATCGGGTTTGCCGGCTCCAGCGTCGCCCTGGTGCCGGGAATGGCGGTGCTCTACGGCTTCTGGCCGGCCCTGCTCAACCAGCTGACATTCAGCATCGGCGGACTCATGCTGTACGGAGTGCTCTTCTCTCCGGTAATCCGCCGTTGCGGCGCTCAGACGCTTCCGGAATGGCTGGAAGTGCGCTTTGATCGCACCGTGCGCCTGGTAGTCACAATTGGTACGATCATCGGACTGACGGGGATCATGGCCAATAACGTGGTCTCCATCGCGGCGGTGGTGACCGGCTTCGTCGGGATCCCGTCCATCGTGGCAATCTCGGTGATTTTCGCGGTGTTCCTGCTCTTCTCCTTCCTGGGAGGATTCTGGGCCATCACCTTTACCGACTTCATCCAGCTGCTGCTGGGACTGGTGGCCGTTCCCCTGATCCTCTACCTGTTGCTGACCACCTTCGGTGACCTGCGGTGGGTATCCACCCGGGCGCCGGACGGCTGGGTGACCGGCAGTGCGGGGGCTTTGCCGATACTCAGTCCCCGTTTTCCCAGCGTGCTGACCTCGATCCTGCTTTTCGCCACCTTCCTGGTCTGGGGCAACAACTACTACTGGTTGCGCAGCGCATCGTGCCGTACGGAGCAAGCGGCGCGTAACTCCTTTGTGTGGGCGGGACTGCTGCTGGCGGTCTTTGTCTACGCGCCGCTTCTGCTGATTGGAACCTACATCAGTGCCGCCTATCCGGAGCTGATGGGGCAGGCGGATTTCCTGGTCGCTACCACGGTCTACGGCGTTTTTCTGCGCAGCGTGCCGCTGCTCTTCTCCTCCCTGCTTCTGCTGGTGCCGCTGGCGGCGGGTATCTCCACCGCCACCACGGCTCACATGGGGGCGACCACCGTGGTGGTACGCGACATCTACCAGAGACGCTTCCGCCCGCATGCCAGCCCGCGGGCGCTGCTTCTCTCCTCCAGGCTTGTTCTTCTGGCCCTGGGGCTGCTGGTGTGGCTGCTCTGTTTCTATCCCGGCGGTCCGCTGATTCTCTTCGCGTTTGCCAACGCCTGGCTAGGCCCCCCGGCACTGCTGATTGTCCTGGGTATGGCCTGGCGGCGATTCACCGCCGCGGCGGCATTGTGGTCGACCGTGCTCGGAATTGCGGTTATGGCAGTGCTCACCGTACTGCAGCTGACCGGTATCTTTGCCATCGATCAGTACGTCCATGTGGGGCTTGCGGGCTTTGCCGTAAGCCTGTGCACCGCGCTGGTGATCACTCCCCTGTCAAGGCCGCCCTACTACGGCGAGCGTCGATGGAACGGGGCCGCCGGCCCCTCACAGGGAGACCCCGGCGGCCGGCCACGGCACTATTCCGGCCGGGAAGCAGAGGTGGTACACTGTATAGCCGCGGGCTACCGGACGCTGGCGGAGATTACCGATATGCTTGGAATCGATGCCGCGGATGCACACTGGCTGGTGGAGCGTCTCGACCGGGACGGAGCGATCCGGCGGAAATCTCTGCGGGGACCGGGGTTCTATACGTTCCGCCTTTCCGCACAGACAAGCGGTCTGCCCGGCGACGCGATCGCGAGCATCAACAGTGAGGAACAGCGCGTACTGCGGAGCGTAGCCCAGGGGCGGCTGCGGAACCTGGCGGAACGGGAGGGCGTTTCCTCGCTGCGGCTTTCCGCCGTTCTGGCAAGGCTGGTGCGTGAAGGATACTGCCGCGAGTCCGGTTTCTGGAAACGGCAACTGGCCGTAACACCCGCGGGAGTGAGGCTGCTGGAAGGCGGCATGAGCGTATGAATGACGGTATTCTGCGGGTCAAGATCAGCATTCCGCCGCTCGCAACAGGAATCCTGCCGCGACCACGACTCCATCAGGCGCTGGAACTGGACCTCCGTGGCGACAACGCCTTTCTGCGCCGTCTGACCCTGGCGTCCGCTCCGGCCGGGTACGGAAAGACGACCCAGGTCCGCGCCTGGCTCTGCGGTCGCGAAGCGTCCCTGGCGTGGTACTCACTGGACGATGATGATGACGATCCGGGCCGCTATTGGACGCACCTTATTGCCGCTCTGCAGGCCGCGGCGCCGGGCATCGGATCGGCCTCCGCGGAAGCGCTCCGCTCCAACGAGCCGAGCCCGGACCGTTCCAGCGGCGCCGGATCCCAGCTGGTGCCGTTGCTGAACGACCTCTTTGCCCTTGAGCGACCGGTATACCTCGTGCTGGACGACTATCATCACGTAGAGCATACCGGCATTCACCAGGACATGGTCTTCTTCCTGGAGAATCTGCCGCCCTCCGTGCACGTGATCGTTACGACCCGCTCGGATCCGCCGTGGCCTCTGTCTCGATGGCGTGCAAGGAACACAATCAGGGAGATCCGGTTGGAGGAACTGAGATTCACCGAGGAGGAGGTAGCTCGGCTCTGTGCGGACCGGACCGGCCTTCCCCTGGCCGAGACCCACCTGGCGATCCTGACCGAGAAGACGGAGGGGTGGATCGCAGGGTTGCAGCTCGCGATGCACTCTCTGCTCTCACATCGGGAAGACATGGAGCGATTCATCCGGGAGTTTGACGGTAGTCACCGCCACGTACTCTATTTTCTGAGTGAGGAGATTCTTCTGCGGCAGTCGCCACACATGCAGGATTTTCTACTGCGCACCGCACTGCTGCAGCGGTTCTGCGCTCCGCTCTGCGACGCCGTAACCGGGCGCGACGACAGCGAGCAGCTGATAGCGGAGCTTGTGCGGGAGAACCTGTTCATCATACGGCTGGATGAACAGGGTACGTGGTTCCGTTACCACGCGCTCTTTGCGGATCTGCTGCAGTACCGGCTGATCCGCATGGACCCCGATGCAATACCGGAGCTTCACCGGCGTGCTTCCCGATGGTTTCTTTCCCGCAAGTTGCCCGGCGAAGCTGTCCGGCACGCGCTCATGGCGCAAGACATGGCAGCGGTGGTCAGGATCCTGGAAGAGCACCATGACGGGATTCTGGTATCGGAGGGACCCGGACAGCTGATCCGCTGCCTTGAGGATCTTCCCGATGAGATCCTGCTTAGCTCCCCGATCCTGGTCCTGTTCAAGGCGCTCTATTTCTTGAATTACTTCGGCCGTGAACAGGCTGAGCCCTACCTGCGTCTGGCGGAAGACCTCGTCTGTGAAACGGACGAGGCCCAGCAGCGATTTTGCGCGATGCGCTCGACGGTTCTTTCCTTCTATCACATTTACTCCCAGCGGCACGACCTGGCGATCGAGCAGGCCGAGCAGGCGCTGCGCGCACTGCCCCGGGAGGAGTACACCTGGCGGATGCGGGTTGCAATCTACTCCGGAGACGCCCGGCTCTTCTCCGGAAACCCGCTGGAGGCATATCCCTTCTATGAGGAGGCCCACCGGAACGCGCTTAAGGGCACCAATCGGTTTCTTCCTTTGACCACCGCTCTGAAGACGGCTACCGCCCTCTATCATCTTGGACGGCTGAAGGAGGCGTGGGAACTGACCCGCGAGATGCTGGCAACGGCTCGTCGGGAAGGACTCGCGCGAATCCCCCGGGTGGGGTTGCTCTGGGGGCTGCTGGGAGAGCTCAACCGCGAATACGGAAACCTGGACGAAGCTGAGCGCTGCCTGGAGCGGGCGCTGATCATGGGAGAACAGGAGAAGCCCGCCTGGGGATGGAACTCGCTCTACCGGGCCGCACTGTACCACTCCCGGGGCGAACCGCACCATGTTCTGGCCACCGTGCAGCAGATAGAAACCCTCAACACGGAACTGAAGCTTCCCGCTTTTGTAACAACCGGCGCGGCAGTATGGAAAGCGCGGGCGCTGGTATCGCTGGGAGAGGACGAGAAGGCGCGCCGGCAGCTTCTTGCTTTGCATGTTGCGGAGGGAGAGGTATTGCCGGAGGGCCTGGAGCGGGCGGGCCTGGTGCTGGCGCGAATCATGATGGCCAGGGCCGCGGACGACGGACCCGGGACCAACAAGACCGCAGCCCGCGGGGCGGAACCCGACGCGCCCTCGGCCGCGGTGCACGAGCTGCTGGATCTCGTGGAGCAGCGGGCCCACTCCGGTGGAGATCTCCGGCTTCTGGTGGAAGCGCGGCTGCTGAAAGCGCGTATTGCGAAGACACTCGGGAAGCACGCCCAGGCGCAGCAGTATCTTGAGGCCGCACGGGCAGCCGGCCGCCCCGCAGGGTTCAATCAGTTGTTTGTGGACGAAGGCGACGCCGCGGCGGCCGAGGCAGCCGAAGGAGGCACCCTCCCGCCGGTTCGCAGCTCCTGCGCCGGGCTTGTGGAAGAACTGAGCCAGCGGGAAACCGAGATCCTCCAACTGGTTGGCGAAGGGCTCTCCAATGACGCTATCGGCGAGAAGCTGTTTATCTCCCCGGGTACGGTGAAATGGCATCTCAGTAACGTCTTCGGCAAACTGGGGGTGAGCAAGCGCACCCGTGCGATAGCAGTGGCCCGCCAAATGGGGCTTCTGTCATGAGATATGCAGGGTGCCGGCGTGCGTGCAGCAAACGGCAGTCGGGGCGTTTTCTGGTCAGCGGCGCAGGAAGTATCTTTGTGACATGAGGACAAAACGGAAAGAGTCAGTATAGGACTCGGATTTCACTCAGCGTATTGCCCGAAGGGAACCACGTAGTCGTCGCCCCAGATCGCCTGATCCATCGGGAAGCACCTGACCCGCCGGGCAGCCACCTCAGACATCTTCACACAGGCGCGCGTCCATCTCGGGGCAGAGCGGCTCGCACCCATCCTCGGTGATCACGTAGCCGGTCTCGATACGAGCCCCGTGGAACTCCGGATGGCCGAAGAAGCTGATGTCGACGCACACGGTCATGCCCGCTTCCAACTCATCATCACTGTTGGGTCCGTAGAACGGCCCTTCGGCCTCCATCAAGCCGATTGTATGAGCGAACGGGCACACCAGATACTCTATCAGCCCGTTTCGCTCGAACGACCTTCTCGCCGGAACGTCCAGTTCCCTGCCCTTGACGCCCGGACGGAGCATCGGCTTGGTCAGGCGAAACGCCTCGCGAAGGTAGTTCAGGCAGTCACGCTGGCCGGCGGTGTAGGATCCACTCACAGCGAGCGTGTCGCCCATGACACCGGCGTAACCGTTAAATCTGGGAGCAATGCCGATCATGACCAGCTCACCCGCCCGCATCTCCTTGTTGAGCGCCGTGGGAACTACGGCCCGGGCCCGTTCCCCGCTTCCGACAATGCAGGAAAAGGCAAAGCCGTTGGCGCCCGCCGTGCGGCACGCGTACTCGCCTTCGGCGGCAACCTCATGTTCCTTCACGCCCGGCGCGATCCTGTCCCGCATTACCCCGTAAGCCAGATTGCTGAGCCCAAAAGCCTTGCGGATATTCTCTCGCTCCCATTCCGACTTCCGGGATCGCAGGCTTTCGTAATCCTCGGTAATATCGACAAGCGTGCTGCTGGAGAATCCAGCCTCAAACTGCGTGTAGACGTTGTGCGGCAGCGATGCGCTGCCCACTATGCCGATTCTTCTCATCGGCAGCCCCCGCTGGTCGAGCTCGGCCGACAGGCTGCCGAAGGTGCTTATGGTGGCATTGGGATACTCTTCGTCCGGAACCATGAACGGCGTGAAGTTGCGCGTTTCGGTGATCGCACTGCTCATCCTGGCAAACGGTTCGCTTTCCGGTCCGCCGAGCAGAAGCGGATCTCCCTCCGCGGGAACCAGCACGCATCCCTTCTCGAACTGGGGACACCATCCTGTCAGATACCAGCCGTTGGCAACGTTCAACTCATCGTAATAAACCAGAGCGGCGTCGAGTTCGCTCTGTTGCAACAGTGCGCGTACCTTTGCCAACCGCGCTGCAGTCTCCTGCAGATTGTAGTACGACATCATACCCTCCTCGTTTGATGCTCAGGAGACTCAGGTCTCGCAAAACCGGAGGCACCCGTTTCGGCCTTAGCAACGAGGCATCGGCGCGATCAGCACGCTGCTGCCCCGGCGGACATCATCGATTTACAACGTTGTAATTCCGGGACGCGCCTCAAGCTGTTGCAGGCTTCTCCATGATAGACCACCGGCACAGGTTGTCAAGCAGTTTCTGAACGATGTGCGGCACTCGGTTGGCGGTCGCTGCAGCTCGATTGACAACGCGGCAGCCATTAGCCTACCATCAGCCCCGGGTCATCGGTCGGAGCAACCATGTCGCGAACCAGGGTCACCATCAAGTTCATCGCGCAGAAAGCCGGCATGTCGTTCTCCACCGTAGCCAAAGCCCTTCAGGATGACCCGGCAATTACCCACAAGACTCGTGAGAGGATCAAGGGCATCGCCCGGCAGTACAACTATCGCCCCAATATCCTTGCCAAGGCGCTGCGCAGTCGCAGAACCAGGACTATTGGGGTGATTCTTAACGATCTTCAGAGTCCGTTCTACTCCGAAATCTACAAAGCGATCGGCGACGTGCTCAATACCAAGGGCTATACTATGCTGCTGGCAGACTCCAGCTATGACGAGGCGCGTGAGAAACGGAACATCTCTACCATGATCTCTCAGGGAGTCGAGGGAATCATCATCTCCTCGGTGAGTGAAGACTCCCGGAACATCCGCCTGCTGCTGGAAGAGCAGGTGAAGACCGTATTCATCGACAGCCAGCCGGCCGAAGCCGGCGCCAGCTACGTCTACGTCGACCATCAGCATGCCGCCCGGATGGGTAGCGAGTACCTTGTCAGCCGCGGCCATCAGAAGATTCTGCTCCTCAACGGTCCGCAGCACCTGCCCTCCTCGCGGCGCTTCCGGGAAGGCTACCTGGCGACACTCAATACGCGCGGCCTCCCGGCCCCGGAGCGGCTCATCAAACACAACCCTATTTCCATTGAGGATACCTGCAGTCAGCTTGACCTGATCCAGCACGGACAGGACAGTGCCGGGCCGGAGGACTTCACGGCAATGCTTGCCCTGAGCGACGTGATTGCCATGGGCGTCTACGAATCAGCCATGCGGCATGGCTTCAGCATCCCCGGGACATACAGCGTCGTAGGATATGACAACATTCTGGCCACCAGGTACCTGAAGCCCGCGCTCACCACCATACACCAGCCCAAAGAGCAGACGGGCCGAATCTCCATCAGCCTGCTGATGGAGCAGATCGAGACAAACGCCAACACCCCCATCCAGGTTGTGCTTGACCCGCAACTGATCGAGCGCGACTCGGTGCAGCGAATCGCATAACGCTCCGGTCAGCGCCGCCACGCCGGCGGCCAGCTCGCGCGGTCACGTACCATCTGGTAGTCGTGGAACAGCAGGTGAACCGGCCGTTCATCCTCCTCGACATCAGGCAGCCGCAAATCGTATTCAGGGAAGTTGTTGTCCACGCGTTCGTCCGCAACGGTTGACACCTCGCCAAGCAGTACCCGGCCGGTTCCCGGCTCTGCCCAGAACTTGTGGAACTGTCGCGGCTCAAGTGTAATACTCTGGCCCGGCCGTATCCGAACCGGCTCACCTGCACCGAAGCTGCGTCGTTCGCCGTCCATTGTCACCGCGACAGGACTCTTGTGGTCAGGCTCGGTGTCGGAAACTGCGTTGTTCAGCGAAACCATCAAATTGCCACCACCGCGATTGATGATGTCTTCCATTTTGCGCCAGTGGAAGTGAGTCGGCAGTATCTGGTCTTCGTTCTGAATCAGAATCTTCTCGCAGTATGGTTTCTTGTAGCGCTGATCGGTGAAGTTGCCATTCCTCAAAACAAAGATCAACAATCCGGTGCGGTCGAAATCTCCGGTCCCGAAGTCGGTTATGTCCCAGCCCATCTGGTTGTCGACTATTTCCTCCGCCATACCGATCTTGTCCGGCCACTCGTCGAGGGTCCAGTACGCAAAAGCCGGCAACAAAAAGCGCATTTCACGGCAGAACTCGATTGCCTGGAGAATAGTCTTGTTGATATCGGATCTCTTCATGTCACGCTCCTTGCGGTTACCGGCAGCATTGCGATTTCTCTCGCCACCGGTCTGTTAGCGTGGCAATCATACTACCGAATCAGGAATCGGCATAGAGCCAGGACTGACGCGACAGCAATTCTCGTTTTGGCCGTACGGGGTCGGTTGGCATGGAGCTGCTGCGCGCCTGCCTCGAGAGCGCCCCCCTCATATGGGCCTATCTTTTCTGCTGCTTGCGTTTTCACCAGGCTTGGTGGCATTTCACTTGTATCAACCGCCGGAGTTGTCTATCATTCGGCATAACACCCGATGCAAGAACTCGCCATCACCTACCGCCTGCTGCTCTTTGTGCCGCTGATCGCAGCCGTGATCCTGAGTTTCGGCGCTCTTCTTATGCGTGTGATCCGCCTGGCACGCTATCCCGGGTTTGGCGGGCGATACGATCGTGAACTGCGATTCCCGCCGCGCGGGCCGGCGCTGATTGCCGCTGCAGTAGCGGCGCTATGTGTTCTGGCGCCGGCAGTTATCGGAATCCGTCTGCACTATGCGTCGGCGCAGCGCAGTGCGGAGTACGCCGACGTTTCTTCGGGTTCCGTCGTGCTTCAGGAGGGTGGCTCCGCCGTGACTCCTGCACTGCCCCCGCCGGTCACCACCGCACCGCAACCGCGCGGTGACGCCGTCACGACGGCGCCAGATCCGTCCGTACCCGGTACGCGGTTCAGCGACGCACCTCCGCCCCCTGCGTGGGACGCCGACCGGCGCGATCTGGTTCCGCTGGATCCGGTCACGCACCGCTACCGCCATACGCGCCGCATCGATCCGGACGCCGTGTGGGCGGGATCCTGGCCGGATGCACTGGCGGAGGTCGACGTGCTGTTTGTCCACGCCCATCCGGATGACGAGAGCCTCGACTTCGCGGTTCTGATGGCTGCCCTTGCCCGCCAGGGCGCTACTATCGCCACGCTCCTTCTGACCGACGGCGAATCCGGCCTGGACCGCTTTCCACATCGAGCCGAGCATCCCGGATACGCATCTCGCAGACTCAGCGGTGAGGAATTGCGGTTGGTTCGCATACAGGAGGCCCGGCGCGCGCTCTCGATTCTGGGATCCGACTATTACATTCGCCTCGGGCTTCCCAACCATCCGTACAACGGGATTTCCGATGAGCTGACGCTCGAGCAGGTGCTTACGGCCTGGGGAGGAGAGCAGGCGCTCGTAAGCGTACTGCGAGACGTACTGCACGCGGTGCGCCCGCGGCTGGTGGTAGCACCGGACGGACCGTCGCAGGCCCGCGAGCACTTTGAGCACGAGGCCACCGGCTATCTTGTGCGTCGAACCGTCAATGAGGCGCTCTCTGAAGGATGGGGTCCTGACGGGTATCTGGTATCGGTAGACCCGTTTCAGCGCCAGTTCTATCCTGAAGCCATCGCGATACCGAGCGCTCCTCGGGGAGAAGACCTGCGCGGCGTGCAGCGTGCTGCCCTGAGTCAGCACCACACCCAGGCCGATGCGTCGGTGATCGGTGTCCGCCGCCTGGGAGATTTGCCCTGGGAGTACTATCAGAGCGTGTTCTGGTACGGCGAACACTCCCTCGGCAGCCTCATCGGAGCACGCGAGCGGATCGTGGCACGCGAATAGCCGCTGATCGCCGCCTGCCTTTTCGCCGGCAGGATACTGAGAACACATCCCGCATTCGGCCGGCGCGCGGACTGTCTGCCCGGCTTTCGAACGGCGGACTGTCTGCCCGGCGTTCGCTAAGCGTTGTGTCAGGCATGAAGCTTGACAGACGAAGGATGACAGCCTAGCATGGAAACAGGAGCAATCCACATGATCCGCAATGGCATCGATCTCGACCAGCTAAACGAATTCTCCGACCAGCTGATCTCCTCGCCCAACGCCGCGGCAGTCTGCATTCAGATCCACAACCGCTGGCAGGGCGGGTACGCGGTCACCTCGTCCACGGACTCCCTTATCGTCGGCGAAGCGAGCGTTCCCCGCAATCACAGCGTTCAACTCGATCTGCCCGCGCAGCTCGGCGGCAGTGACACCGGTCCCACCCCCAACGAGCTGATGCTGATGGCGCTCGGTTCGTGCGTCGCCCATCGGTTCGTTGAGCAGGCTGGCGTCCGCGGGGTGAACGTCTCCGATTTCGAGCTGACGTGCGAAGGCCACATCGACCTGCGCGGGGCCCTCGACGTGGCCGGAATTCGTCCCGGCCTGAGTGACGTTCATGTCCGACTGGACGTACGCTCCAACGCCGATGACATACTGCTTTACGAACTGCTGGCGGCTGCGGTGCACATGTCGCCAATTGCCGACTCGCTGGCCAACGTTGTAGAGATCCAGGCGTCAGTGCGCCCGCGGGTGTAACACTGCCAACAGCACAGCCTTGGGTGTGTTACAAAAGGATCCCCGACAGGGGGAAGACGCGCGGGATACAACCGTGTACGATGGGCCAGCCTAATTCGGGAAGGAGCATCGTATGAGTGACAAAGAAAGCCTGGTCATCGCATCCAAGGTCAAGAGTTATATCAAGAACACGGGAGACCTGAAGTGCTCGGCAGCGGTTATGGACGTGCTGTCTGACAAGATTCGGGCCATCTGTGATGAGGCTATCCGGAGCGCGGTAGCTGACAAGCGCAAGACGGTCCAGGAGAAAGACATCCTGTAGGCCGTCCTGAGCCGCAGTCCCCGGCAGCCCTTTACGGGTGCTGTGGCCTGCTGCGTTGATCCTCCTGGCTTTGAAGCAGTTGTGCCATACCCCGTAGAGCCACAGCCGC
>RECP01000024.1 GCA_007693945.1 Spirochaetaceae bacterium | reverse complement strand
GAACTGTCGACACGAGGATTTTCAGTCCTCTGCTCTACCGACTGAGCTACAGCGGCACGTGATTTGTGATTACGGTTATATGAGATTTTGCCTCCGCTGTCAAGGGTGCCGTTCAGGAAAAAACCGACGGCGGCGCGATGAGATCCCTGAGCCCCGCCGGCAGGCCTACACCACAATCAGCTCAACACCGGCCGCGGCGGCTCGTTCGCGGTCGGTTTGCGACACACCGGCGTCCGTTACAATGGTATCGACAGTCTCCAGGCCGCAGAGAAGGATGTGACCGCCGGCGCGGAACTTGGAGGAGTCGGCCAGCACAACGATCCTGGCGGCGTGTGCGATCATCTGACGCGCGGTCTGTACCACGCGTCCGTGGGTATTGGTGATTCCATGCTCGGTTATGCCGGCCACGCCCATGAACAGGATGTCGGCGGAGTAATCAGAGAAAAAATCCCGGCCGACGGGATCAAAGACCAGCTCGGACTGCGGGTCAATGATGCCGCCGGCGATAATTGTCTGGCAGCCGAGCGTGTAGTTGGTCTGGTTTGCGATTGCCAGCGAGTTGGTAACGATGGTAAGCTCGCGAGCCTCGAGGAACTCGGCCAGGTAGTACGTCGTGGACCCGCCGTCGATGAACAGGGTGTTGCCGTCACGGCACAGCCGCGCGGCGGCGGCGGCGATGCGCCGTTTCTGATGATCGTTGATTGTGATGCGCGTCCGCAACGGCGCGCTGTCTGCGGTCCAGCGGCGCTGTGCCGCAGATCTGCCTGCCTCGGAGTGCGGAACCGCGGCAGGTGCGACCTGCCGGCACTCTGCGCCGCCGCGCACGCGCTTCAGCAGACCATTGGTGTCCATTCGCTGCAGGTCGCGCCGTATGGTTGCCTCCGATGCCGCCGTCACCGCTACCAGATCGTGCACCCTGGCAAAGCGGCGCCGCTGCAGGTGCTGTATGATCGCCTCTTCGCGTTCGCGTTCCAGCATCGGTTGCTGCTACTCTCGGCGGGCCAGGCGTTGAAGACGCGTGAGGGCATCAGAGCGGCTCATTGTAGCGTCAAACAGCGAAGATGTTCCGGCCACGATGATGTCGGCACCGGCATCGACCATCGGCGGGATGTTATCCCAACTCGCGTTACCGTCGGCTTCAATCAAAAAGTCCAGCCCGCGCTGCGCGCGCAGTTGCGCCAGATCGGCGATCTTGTCCAGAGACCAGGGAATCAGCGCCTGTCCGGAGTAGCCGGGGCTGACCGTCATGACGCACACTATGTCGGCTTCCAACAACAACGGCTCCACCGTGGCCAGCGACACCGCGGGATCGATGGCTATGCCGGGCCGGATACCGCCGGCGCGTATCTGTTGCATCGTGCGCAGCGGGTGTCGCGTGGTCTCGGGGTGAAACGTCATGTAGCGCGGCGCTGCAGCACTGAACAGTGGCACAAACCGGTCAACGTTTTCGACCATCAGGTGGATATCCTGCGGTATCGCGCACGCCGCGGCAACCTGCGTACACACATCCGGGCTCAGTGTCATATTGGGAACGTAGTGGCCGTCCATGATATCCATGTGCAGCAGTTCCATGCCGGCCTGCTCGAACGTGCTCAGCTCACTGCCGAGATTCAGCAGGTCGGCGCACATCAGGGAAGGGGCAACGGTGAAGGCGCGTTCGGGTTGGTGCATCTCAGTCCCCGTTTGGCTTGATGACCACTTTCAGTCCGGCGCGTGACTCGTGATAAGCGTAGGCGTCCCGAATCCGGTCCAGCGGAAACCTGCGATGGATATAGCGATCGCCGCTGACCTTGCCGGATGCCAGCAACTGCACCGCCTGCTTGTGATGCCGTGGCAGGCAGCCGTGGCTGCCCGTTACGAAACACTCCTTGTAGTGAATGATGTTGGAGTCAATGGTCAGAGGCGGCTGTCCGCGCAGGCCGCCGAAGAGATTCACAAAGCCGCGGTGAGCCACCATGTGAATTGCGTCCACGTGTGACTGTACGGTACCCGCGGAGGTTATCACGCAGTCAACCCCAAGCCCGTCGGTCTCGGCGAGCACGGTCTCCACCACGTTCTGCTCCTCGGCGGCAATGTAGCGCACGTTGTCCACCATCCGGCGCGCCATTTCAAGCCGCGTTCGGGACCGCTGGATACCGAATACCCCGGAAGCCCCGTAGGCGTGCGCTACCTGCAGGATCATGACCCCGATGGGACCAAGCCCGATCACCGCGATACTCTTGCCGGGACCGAACTGAGCCAGTTCCAGCCCGTGCAGCGCGCACGCCAGCGGTTCCGCCAGCGCGCCGGCTTCAAAGGAGAGTTGATCGGGCAGCCTGGTCATCGGGCCGAACTTGATCATCTCGGCGTTCAGCAGCATGTACTGGGCAAAGCCGCCGGCGAACTCGTGCCCGGTAGCGTAGTCGACAAACTCGGTCTTGCCGGCTACGTTGGTGTTCCACACGCCGGGTATGTCGGCTCCTACCGCCACCCGGTCTCCAACGCCAACGGCCTCTACCGCGGTTCCCACTTCAACGACCTCACCCGATACTTCGTGCCCCACAATGGTCGGATACTTGACGCGCTGGTTGCCGTAGTGGAAGATTTTGAGATCCGATCCGCAGACTGCGCAGCTGTTGACCTTCAACAGTGCCTCATCGGCCTTTGGCGCGGGAACGTCGGTCTGCCGAACGTTGATGTCGTCGATTCCGTCAAGAAAGGCTGCATTCATTTTCATGCCGCCGATGGTAGCACGACGCACCAGTTTAGTCAATTTCCAGCAAAGTCGGTACATTTCGCGCAGTTGTTGCTTGAAACGATCAACCGGCCGGTGTACACTGCGGCATTATGCAGGCCATTGTGTTGAAGAGTCAGGGGCAACTGGAGATCGAGCAGCGGCCGCTGCCGGAGCGATTTGGTCCGGGGCAGGCGCTGGTGCGCGTGGCGGCTGCCGGTATCTGCGGCTCTGACATACCGCGCGCCTTCGACGGCAAGGCGTACCACTATCCGCTTGTGCTGGGTCACGAGTTCTCTGCAGTGGTCGAAGACCCGGCCGATTCCGGTCTGCAGGCGGGACAACGAGTGGTGGTCTTTCCGCTCTTGCCGCGACTCGATGATCCGTTCTCGCTGATCGGGGAATACGCGGTCAGCTCTGATT
This sequence comes from Spirochaetaceae bacterium, assembly GCA_007693945.1. Classification (GTDB taxonomy): domain Bacteria; phylum Spirochaetota; class Spirochaetia; order DSM-27196; family PWMO01; genus PWMO01. Next base: position 41,259 of record RECP01000024.1, on the reverse strand, counting down.
ACGACTACTACGGCTCGCGGCGCGACGGCGGCATGCAGCAGTACCTCTGGGTACCGCGCGCCAACCTGATCCCGGTACCCGATCACGTGTCGCTTGTAGCGGCGGCCATGACCGAGCCGGCGGCGGTTTCGCTGCACGCGGTCAGCAAACTTCGTGTGGCTTCGGCTACGGTGGCGCTGGTGATTGGCGGTGGACCAATTGGCGTCATGGTGGCCCAGTTCCTGCGCATTCGCGGCTGTACCGCGGTTTGGGTGGCCGAGCCGGATGGGCGCAAGCGCGAGCTGGCGCGCAACCTCGGTTTCGACGTAATCGACCCGACGGCCGAGGACACCGTGGCCGCTATCGCCGAACGCAGCAACGGCCGTGGCGCCGACTGCGTGGTCGAGGCTGTGGGGCTGGCGCTGACCTTTGAACAGGCGTTCCGCGCGTGTGCCACCTTCGGCCAGCTGGTGCTGCTGGGCAATCCGGCAGGCAGCCTTTCGTTGAGTGCGGAACTGGTTTCGACAATTCTGCGGCGCGAGCTCACGATCTACGGAACCTGGAACAGCAAGGTCACGCCGGTGGGTCACAGCGAGTGGGATGAGGTGCTGGGGCGAATGGGGCAAACGCTGGTCGTGGAACCGCTGATAAGCCATCGCGTGACAATCGCCGAGGCTCCGGCAATCATGGAAGCGATGTACAGTCGGCAAACCTGGTTCAACAAAGTAATCGTGCAGATGGATCCTGAACTACGGTGAAATCAAAAGGCGCTTGGCTGCAGTCGCTGGAACTGGGAATCAAGAGCGATCCGATTCTGTACCGCTACTCCTATCAGTGGCTGTTCGCGTTGATGCGCGAACTGGGCGTTGAACAGCTGCAGTTAGGCAGTTTCTTCGAGCTCTATCATCTGGAGGACTCCTGGTTCCGCGATCTGCGCCGCAGTGCTGAAAGCTTTGGCGTGCAGGTGCGCAGCTGCTTCACCGCACACCGTGAGCTCGGTGGACTGCTCTGCGAGGATTCACGGCTGCAGCAGGTCGCGCTGCAGAACTACCGGCGCTTGATTGAGGTTGCCTCGCTGCTGGGAGCCGCTTACTGCGGCTCCAATCCCGGGGCGGTACTGCGTGACCGGATGCAGCACAAACCGCAGGCGATCGCGCGCTACATCGACGCCATGCGTGAGCTGCGTGTCTACGCTGCCGGGCTCGGACTCCTCGGGCTGACCGTGGAGCCGATGTCGTCTCTGGCCGAACCGCCGGCAACCGCGCAGGAGATCAACAGCCTGATGGGCGCCTTTGGCGATCCGGTGGACTGCGACGGGACTGCATCTGCCGTGCCGGTATACCTGTGCGGTGATATCTCGCACGGCTACGCTGACGCACAGGGACACGTGATCGAGAGCAACCTGCAGCTGTTCGAAACCGGGATACCCTACATGTGCGAGTTTCACTTCAAGAACACCGATCAACGCTTCGCCTCAACCTTCGGCTTCAGCGCCGAGGAGCAACGTCGCGGTATCGTTGATCTGGAACAGGTCATCGCGCTGATTTGGCGCAATCGGAACCGCTGGCCGGTTGCGAGCGTGATCGGATACCTGGAGCTGCCCGGCCCCAAGCTGGGGCGCGATTATTCCGACGGCACACTTGGCCGTGCCCTCAGTGACTCCGTTTGCGCGATACAGTCGGCGATGAAAGCTCGCGCTGTGGCCGTTGCCGGCAGCTTGACCGCGGGCGCACCCAGGCGATATTCTAGTGAGCGCAGTGGATCGTAACAAACAGCGCGCCGACGCCTACCGTAAGACACAGAGTTCCCAACCGACGCGACGCGACGCCGAGCAACAGGCGCGGGTCGTCTCCGGTCTGGTCAAGGTCGGCAGCGACGGCACGCCTTCGGAAAAAGGCGTCGGAAAAGTGGCACGCTTCCTGATGGCTGTCGGTAAGCAGGAGGCTGCGGCTATTCTGCGCCATCTCTCCGAGCCCGAAATTGAAGCGGTCTTGCGCGAGATAACCGCCATATCGCATCTGGGGCGTGAGGAGGCCGGTGAGATCCTCAGCGAGTTCGGACACGTCGCCCGGCAGCGCAAGCTCGAGCCGCAAGGCGGCGCCGCTGTGGCACGCCGGATGCTCGAGCAGGCGTTTGGCGTTGATGTGGCCGAGAAGATCTTCAGCCGCGTGGTACCGCAGCCCAAGGGGCGCGCGTTCGAGTTTCTGGAGGATCTCGAACCGCAGCAACTGATGGTAATCGCCAGGGAAGAGTCTCCGGCCGCCATCGCGCTCATTCTGGCGCATCTGACTCCCGCCAGCGCCTCGGCCGTAATCTCACGTTTGCCTGAGGATGTACGCCGGGAAGTCCTGCTGCGCATCGCGCGCATGGAACGCGTTGACAACGAAGTGCTGTCGAAAGTCGAAGAGTCGTTGCGAGAGAAGATTCGCACCCACGGCCGGGTTGTGACGGAGAGCGTGGACGGAAGGGCAACGCTGGCGCGCATCCTTCGTACCATGGGACCCACGGAGGGCAGTGCGGTGCTGAGTTCTCTGCGCGAAGCGGAACCGGAGATCTACAGCGACATTCAGGACCGTCTCTTCACTATAGAGACGCTGCTGCTGATCGAGGATACCGATCTTCAGAGAGTACTGCGTGAGTTCAGCGACCACGATATTGCGGTTATTCTGAAGGGCAAGAGTGAAGACATCCGTGCCAAGGTGCTGCGCAATGTTTCCGAGCGGCGGCGTACGATCATTGCCGAGGAGTATGCCCATCTTGGTCCACTGCCGCGCCGGGACGTCGATCGGGCGGCCGGCGAGTTCATCAACTACCTGAAGCGGTTGGAGCAATCCGGTGACCTGCTTGTTCGTCATGAGGACGAGGAGTATGTGTAGGCGACGGTGACTTGTCCAAGCGTCGATGATCGCATATAGTAGGCGGCAATCAACGAGGTCGTACGTGTACTCGGTTGGAATGGCATATCTGCTCTGGTTCCCCTCACTCTTCGGCCTGGCCGGTCTGCAACGGTTCTACCTGGGCAAGATCGGCACCGGTCTGCTCTACCTGTTTACCGGCGGTCTGTTTGGCATCGGTACTCTCTATGACGCCATCACTCTGCCGGCTCAGGTCCGGGAGGCGCAGTGGCGCCGGAGGTACCGCGAGGCACTGGGCAACGGGACGGTCGGCGTCGGTTTTGAACACCGCGAACCCGGCCATGACCCGCGCGGTGCGCGCAAGCCGAAGTCAGTTGAGCAGGTCGTTCTGCATTCGGCCAGGCAGAATAACGGGGTCGTGACCCCTACTGACGTGGCGCTGGCGGCGGGTGTTCCGCTGGATGAGGCGCGCCGCGTCCTGGAGCAGCTGGCCAACAAGGGCTTTGCCGAGGTCCGCGTCAAGACGAGCGGGCTGCTGGTCTACGTTATTCCCGACTTTGAGGAAGAACACCGCACGTCCGGCCTCGAAGATTTCTGAAGATTGCCGTACCAGGTAGGAGAGGAACTACTACATGACAGCCAACGAGTTGCGCACAAAGTATATCGAATTTTTTGTGTTGCGGGACCACGTCGAGATATCCGGACAGTCGCTGATCCCGGAGAACGATCCAACCGTGCTGTTTACCACCGCGGGCATGCATCCGCTGGTACCGTACATTCTCGGTGAGCCCCATCCCGCGGGACAGCGCCTGGTGAATTATCAGAAGTGCATTCGCACCGGAGACATAGAAGATGTGGGTGATTCAAGCCACCTGACCTTCTTCGAGATGCTCGGCAACTGGTCGCTGGGGGATTACTTCAAGGAAGAAGCGATCCGGATGAGTTTTGAGTTCCTGACCGCATCCAGATGGCTCGGCATCTCACCGCACAAGCTTTCCGTCACCGTTTTTGCCGGTGATCAAGACGTCCCGCCGGATCACGAATCCGCTGCGGTGTGGAAGGCGCTCGGCATTCCTGAATCGCGCATCTACTATCTGCCGCGCAGCGATAACTGGTGGGGTCCGGCCGGCGCCACCGGGCCGTGTGGTCCCGACAGCGAGATGTTCATCGACACCGGAATCGCGGGCACGTCCGCAAGCCGTCCGGGCGTCTCGGACGGCAAGTACATGGAGGTCTGGAACGACGTCTTCATGCAGTACAACAAGAAGGCCGACGGGACCTTCGTTCCGCTCGAACGCACCTGTGTCGACACGGGGATGGGAATCGAACGTACGATCGCGATCCTGCAGGGCAGGACATCGGTCTACGAGACCGAGGTCTTCACCCCGATCATCGCGCGCATAGAGGAACTCACCGGTGCGCGCTACGGACCCGATGAAGACACCAATCGTTCGATCCGCATAGTCTGTGATCATGTCCGTACGGCGACGTTCATTCTGGGTGATGAGAAGGGGGTCTCCCCATCCAACGTGGGGCAGGGTTATATTCTGCGACGGCTCATCCGACGCGCGGTTCGTCACGGACGCAAGCTCGGTCTGTCGAGGGAGTTCCTCTCCGATCCGGCGCAGATTGTCATCGACATGTACCAGCAGCCGCATCCGGTGTTGCGCGACAATCGTGACCGGGTGCTCGAAGAGATGCGCTCAGAAGAGGAGCGCTTCGGCACTACACTGCAGAAGGGTGAACACGAGTTCGAGAAGCTTCTCCCCAACCTGATGAGGAATCCTGAACGCACCATTCCGGGGCGTCTGGCCTTCCGTCTCTACGACACGTTCGGATTTCCGCTCGAGATTACCGAGGAACTGGCGGCTGAACACGGCATGAAGGTTGACCGTGATGGATTTGAAGAAGCGTTCCGCAAGCACCAGCAGAAGTCCAAGCTCGATTCCAACCAGACGTTCAAGGGCGGTCTTGCCGACCATTCCGACATGACCACGCGGTTGCATACCGCCACGCACCTGCTGCACAAGGCGTTACGCGAGGTTCTCGGTGATCATGTAGCGCAGAAGGGCAGCAACATTACCCAGGAGCGGCTGCGTTTTGACTTTTCGCATCCCGAGAAGATGTCGTCCGAGCAGCTGCAGCAGGTCGAGGAGATCGTCAACGAACAGATCGAGCGTGATCTGCCGGTCACCGTTTCCACGATGCGTCTTGACCAGGCGCGCGATGCGGGCGCGATGGCGCTGTTCGGCAGCAAGTATGACGAAATCGTCAAGGTCTACTCGATCGGCGGCTACTCAAGGGAGGTCTGCGGCGGGCCGCACGTTGAACGCACCGCCCAGCTCGGCAGGTTTCGCATCGTCAAGGAACAGTCCTCATCGCAGGGAGTGCGGCGGATCAAGGCGGTACTGGAGTCCGGGGGCTGACCGTTCCGGCGCCGGGCACGACTATCGCGCGGACTACAGCTGCTGTTTCAGACGTTCGTAGAACGCGGTGATCGTGCGTCCCTTGACCCCGATTGTCTCCAGCTGCTGCAGCACCAGCAGCGCTTCGCGACGCTCGCCGAGCTTGAGGTGGCACTCCGCAAGTTCCAGGTAGAGCCGGGGATTGCCGCTGTCGCTGCGCAGCAGGCCACTGAGTGATTCGGCCGCCTGACGCATATTGCCGCGTGCCTTGTTTATCAGCGCCAGCCCCAGAATCGCGTACTCGTCAAACTCGATGTTCAGCGCCTTGGTGTAGTAACGCTCGGCCAGTTCCAGCTGCTCCATGCAGCGGTACGCGTCACCGGCACGGGTCAGGATGACCTTGTTGGAGGGGTCGCGTTCCAGGATTCGGTTCCAGTACTCCAGCGAGCGTTCAGGGTTGCCCATACCGCGATGGCAGTCGGCCAGTCCGAACAGAGCGTAAAAGTTGGTCGGCTGACGTCCGAGTGCCTTTTCAAAGTAGGGCACTCCTTCGGTAAAGGTCTTCATCTTGCGGTGACAGTTGCCCATCGAGGTCAACACACGGATATCGACCGAGTCGCCGTGGAGCTCGTGCATCCGGCCCCAGTAGTGCAGCGCTCCGGCGTACTCCTTGAAGTCGTAGTGAAGATGGCCCAGACCGATCAAGGCGTAGGCGTTGTCCTTCTGCATTTCGAGTACGCGCAGGTAGAGGTCTCTGGAGTTCTGGAAATCGCGGACTTTGCGGTACGCGTCGGCAACGCGGGTCAACACGGTTACGTTCTGATCATCGTGCTGGAGGTACCGCTCCCATACTTTTATGGCACGATGGAAGTACTTGAGGCTCTTGAAGCAATCCGCGAGTCCGAACAGTGCGTAGTTGTTATCCGGATGGTGCTCGAGGCATTTTTCATAGTACGTGACCGCGCCGCGATAATCGCGCCGTTTGCGCGCCGCATCCCCCAGCCCAACCAGCGCGTAGTTGTTGGTTTCTTCGTATTCCAGTATGCGGCGAAAGCAGTCCTCCGCCTCGCTCAGAAGGTTTTCCTTGAGCAGCTGATATCCGCGTTGAGACAGTTCCGCAATCTCGGTGCCGCCCTGCCTTGGAGAATCATCGGGCTGCTGCTCTGCTGCTCTATCGGATAACGCCATCTCGTCTGTCTCGAACCGGACTCCCGGGCACTGCCTCACTCTTCGTCTTGCGGTTCATGCAACCAGGCCTGCACGATCTGTGCCATTTGCTCGATCAGTGGTTCCGCGCGGCTGCGATCAGGCGCCAGCCAGTACATACGAAACGCTTCCAGCGGCTGATTGTGTTTCATGTGGTGGTCACCAACACGAATCAAGCCGTCGCTGTAACCAACTGTGAGGAAGATTCGCTTGGCATCCTCGATCCGTCCGTTGTTGAACAACCGGTTGCCCGTGCGCACCAGGGCGGATCGCTGCTGCGGCGAAACCTGCGGTCTGCGATCCGCCGTCACCTTGACAAATCCGGGTGACGGAGGGTGCTTGCTGTTCACGTTGGCCATAACGCAGCCGCCTCCGCACCAAGAGTATAGACCAAAATGAGAATCAATTCCAGATTACCCACGTTGACTGCGTCAGTTATCACGTCACAGCGTACCTTTGGTAGACATCGTCGAGCCGCCGCCGGATTTGGGAGTGTAGGCTTGCGACAGGGCGCGTCCCATTGCCTTGAAAAGCGCCTCGGTCATGTGGTGACTGTTGAGTCCGTAGCGCGCGATGAGATGCAGGTTAATCCGTGCCCGCACCGCCAGTGCCCAGAAAAACTCTCGGAACAGGGCCACCGGAAACCGGCCGCAGTAGTCCTGCGGATAGTCGGCGTTGTATACCAGGTAGGGACGGTTGCATACGTCGACTACCGCCTCGCCGAGCGCATCGTCCATCGGGATAATGGCGTGGCCAAAGCGGTGAACGCTGCCGACCTGGTTGAATACCTGATGAAGCGCATCGCCAAATACCAGGCCGACGTCTTCCACCGTGTGGTGATACTCGACATCGAGGTCGCCTTCGGCACGCACGGAGAGCCCGATCGATCCGTGGAACGCCATGCCGGTGAGCATGTGATCAAAAAAGGCAATCCCGGTATCGACATCGATCGTGGAAGCATCGGAGAGATCGACCCGGACGGTGATTCTGGTCTCTTTGGTCTCACGGATGACTTCAGCCTGTTGTGGATTCATCTTTCACTCCTTGTGCAACGATACACGGCTCGAGCCGCTGTACCAGTCGGTCAACCTGGGCGTAGCGAAACTTGTAGTACGCCGGATTGGCAATCAGGTGCACCGAAATCCGTTCCAATTCTTCGGTTACTACCAGATCGTTGGCGGCCAGAGTTGATCCCGTCTCCACCAGATCCACGATGTAGGGGGCCAGACCCAGTACGGGCGCCAGTTCTACCGAGCCGCCGAGTCTGATGACCTCTACCGGGATGCCGCGCTGATGAAAGAAATCGTGTGCAAACCGGGTGAACTTGGTGGCAACCCGGAGCCGCCCGTGGTCCTGATTGGGGTCATGATCCCTGCGCGCGGCGAGGCACATGCGAGTGCCTCCAAACGGGAAGGTCAGCAGACGGAAGCAGTCGAACGCTGTTTCGTACAGTACATCGTCACCACAGACGCCAAGTCCGGCAATTCCGTGGTTTACGTATACCGGTACATCGCTGTTCTTGACCAGCATCAGGCGGACCATCCCGCCGCGGTCCTCGGCCACCAGTTTGCGGGCGGCAAAATCAAAAGCTAGTCCGCACCGTTCGAACAGCTCGCGCACCTGGTCGTGCAGCCGTCCTTTTGGTACGGCAATTGTCAGCGGCGGCTCAGTCGGACGCCTCATAAGACCACACTCCCCCCGTCGCGGCGCCGGTTTTCGGCATCCCGGAAGCGCTGCACGAAGTCATCGCCCGCGGCCTGTTCAGCGACCGGGGGAACAAAGCGCGCGTCGACATCGGTGTCGTCCTGCAGCTTGCGCAGCATGATCGAGAAACCGACCGCCGGCACATCAAGACCAAACGTACCGTACAGTCCGTCGTAACGGCCTCCGGCGGCAATCGACGTATCCAGTCCGTCCACGTAGGCCTGGAACACGACGCCGGTGTGGTAGGATTGGCTGCCGATCTCCGACAGGTCGATACGATACGGCGCGGTTTCATCCGCCCGACCAAGCGTGGCATGAAGCTGCTGCAGCCGCTGGATCTGCTGCAGTTCAGATTCAAGCAGGGCGCTTTGCAGGGCGCCGGCCAGGCGTTCGAGCTCTTGTGAGTCTCCGATGAACGAGAAGACCTGCCGCAGGGCGCTGATGCGGGCCGCGGGCACGCCGCGTTCACTGCTCACCGTGCTCAGCGTCTGCATATCGCGCAGCACAATCGCACGGCGTAACCGCTGTTGAGCAGTCTTCGGCATCCGGCCGAAGCTGGCGTTGAACAGCGCACGCGAACCGATGTGGATGTAGTAGAGCGGAACGCCGATCTGCTGCAGCGCGCGCCGCAGCAACAGGATTACCTCCAGGTCGGCGTCGAGCGTATTGGTGCCGATCAGCTCGGCCCCGGTCTGGAAGAACTCGTTCTTCGAGATATCCTCGCGGTTCTGATGGCGCAGGATGGTATCGGCATAACAGACCCGCACCGGCAGATCATCTTCGCGCAGGATCATTCCCATCTGTTTTGCCAGAAAGAGCGTTATGTCCCAGCGCAGCATCAGCAGATCGCCGTCGCGATCGATCAGCCGATAGATCTTGCGTGCTTCTTCCTCCGACAGGAGCGCGGCGTAGGCGTCGTAGTAGTCGAATACCGGTGTCTGCGCCGGCAGATAACCCCAGCGGAACAGCAGCTGCTCGACCTCGGTGGTCAGCATTCTGTGGCGGTAGGCTTCGTCGAGATAAAACCCTTCGGTGCCCTGAGGGATCTGCAGATAACCGCGCCTGTCCAATGCCACTATGGTTCACTCCTCATGCGGTTTCGTGGCAACTATAGCAGATGGCCCTCACTTCGGGAAGCAAGTCGACCGTACCAGCTCACCGTAGAGCCGCCGTAGACGCGGCGGTCACAGCGCTGAAGCTGCTCGATCCGCTCGGGAAGCGTTTCGCGCGACGGGTGATGAATCAGTACCAGCGTGTGCGGGCCGGTCACGCCAGAGCCAGCGGTCTTGCGCAACAGGTCGGTCTTGTGACAATAGTCAAAAGGCGGGTCAAGAAACACGATGTCAAATGTGGTCCCGGCGCGCCGCAGGTAGGTCTCGGCAGGAACCCCGGCAATCGAGATTGCGGTTTCCACCAGCGCCGCGTTGCGTCGTGTCACCGGCAGTTTCTTGCGGTCACGTTCGACCAGCACTACCGGAGCGGCGCCACGTGAAGCAGCCTCAATACCTATTGAACCCGAGCCGGCAAAAAGGTCCAGGAACGAACGTCCCTCGAGATTCCCGAGCGACCCGAAGACCGACTCACGCATCTTGTCCATCGCCGGCCGGATTACGCCCGGCGGACACTCGATTGTACGACCGCGGTAGCGGCCGCCGACCACCCTCATTCCGGGCTCCTCACAGCGCAAGACCTTCCAGCCGCTCGTGCGCGCTCAGAACGCGGGTCAGCAGCGGATGGCTCAACAGTTCGGGATCCGCGCTGCGTAGCGCGGCGGCGTCATCGCGCGCCGCAATCAGCAACTCCTGATCCCGGCTGAGATCGGCGGCGTGGAGTCGCAGGAATCCCGATTGCCGCAGGCCGACCAGATCACCCGGGCCGCGGATCTGCAGATCCTGCTCGGCAATTGCAAAACCGTCGCTGGTCTTGTGCAGCACGCGCAGACGCTGCTTGGCCTCCTCGCTGAGATCGTCCGCATAGACCAGGAAAGCGTACGACTGCAACTTGCCGCGGCCGACACGGCCGCGCAATTGGTGCAGGGCAGCCAGTCCGAAGCGCTCCGCGTGCTCGACCACCATGCAGGTGGCGTTGGGAACGTCGACACCGACCTCGATCACGCTTGTGGCAACCAGCAGCTGCACGGTCCCGGTCTGAAAGGCCTTCATGCGCCGGAGCTTCTCTTCCTCGGGCACGCGCGAGTGAACGAGAGCTGCCTCGAACGCGCTGAATACGTCGTCACGCAGCCGTTCGAACATGGTTTCGGCGTTGCGCAGCTCGGAGCGATCATTGGGGTCGATCAGCGGATACACGAAGTATGCCTGGCGGCCGGCTGCCAATTCCCGCCGAACCCGGGCGTACACCTTGTCTTCGTTCGAAAGCCGTGCCAGATGCGTATGCACCGGCTTGCGGCCCGGCGGCATGGTGCGGATCGTAGAGGTCTCCATGTCGCCGAAGAGGGTCAGAGCCAGGGTGCGCGGAATCGGGGTTGCGGTCATCAGCAGCAGGTCCGGGTTGCTGCCCTTCTGCAGCACCGCGGCGCGCTGTACCACGCCGAAACGGTGCTGCTCGTCGACTATCACGTAGCGCAGGTCATGGAAGCGCGTGGACTCGCTGAAAACGGCGTGGGTTCCGATCACCAGATCGATCTCCCCGCCAGCCAGGGCGTTCAGCAGCGGCCGGCGGGCGCGGACGTTGACCGAGCCGGTCAGCAGCACCACGCGTACACCCAGCGGCTCCAGCAGACGCACTGCGTTCTCGGCGTGCTGGCGCGCCAGCAGCTCGGTTGGCGCCATCAGAACCGCCTGCCCGCCGGCTTCAATCGGGGTCAGGGCCGACAGCAGCGCAACCAGCGTCTTGCCGCATCCGACGTCTCCCTGAAGCAGGCGGGCCATCGGACGGTCGTGCTGCATGTCATTGTGAATCTCGGAAAGCACCGTCCGCTGATCAGCGGTGAGATCAAAAGGCAGCGCGTCGGCCGCGCGTTGCTGCAGGGCAAGCGGTAGCGTCCGCGACGGTCGCACGGCGCGGCTACGCATCAGCAGACGTTCGCGCAGTCGCAACTGCAGTACCAGCAGTTCCTCGTAGGCCAGGCTGCGGCGCGCCGACTCGGCATCGGCCAGCGACTCCGGCTGGTGAACACGCCGCAGCGACGCTCCGATGGGTGCCGATTGCCGCTGCCGGCGCAGTTCCGGCGGAACCACGTCCTCGATGTGGCGCACCGGACCGCGCAGTACCTGATCAACCGCGGAGCGCAGCAAGGCCTGCGAAAGCCCGTCAGTCAGCGGATAAACCGCCAGGATGCGGCCGAAATGGCGCGGGGGAGCATCGGCGGCTTCGAACTCGAACGCAGATGCCTGAGGCTCACCGTATCGGTAGCTGAACTGGGCGGCAAGGCGGATCTTGAGCCCCGGGGGCAGGCGAGACCCCAGGAAGTTCCTTCCGAAACACGCCAGAGCGGCGGTGGCGCTCTCGTCGCGCACGTACACCTTGAGCGTCTGCTGCGCACCTCTTCCGATATAGTCGTGGGCAACCACTTCGGCTACCGTATTACACGTGCGACCCGACAACGATTCGGCAATCGAAACCCTGGTGACGCGGTCTTCGTACGCTCGCGGCAGATGCAGCAGCAGATCACGCTGAGCGGAGATGCCCAGCCGCGCCAGCGAGCGCGCGGCCGCCGGCCCGACGCCCTTCAGCTCGCGGACGCTCTGGTCGAGCTCTGCAAGGATCATTGAAGGCCCGGCGGCTCAGAGCGGCAGCTCGACCAACAGCGGCACCAGGCGCGCAATTATCAGGTTGCCGAGCAGCAGGCCGATCAGTACCACGGCTGCGAACAGCATCAAAGCGTGCTGGTAGCTGGACTGGCCGCGGGCCAGGCGGCGCACCAGTCCGCTTGCCATCGGTTGCAGGATACGGTCGAGCGTGATCCAGAAGCGTCCGGCGGTGTTGACGCCGATCATCATGGCCAGCAGTCGTACCACGGCGACGATCAGAAACAGAGTGAAGAAGAACGACGCTGCGGACCACACCGACGCAACCAGGCGGGCCAGCACAAAGCCCAGCGTGACGCGACCAACGAACGCCAGCGAATTAGCGATATCGGCCAGGATCGAGAGCGAAACCAGTGCCAGCACCGGCGAGAAGTCGACGTAGCCGATCTGCATAAAGCGGAACCGGCGGAAGAAATCCAGATAGGGATCGGTGATCCGCTGCAGATACATGGTGGCCCGGCCGTACGACGGAGTCTGAAACCAGGTCATGATGATTCTCACCAGCAGAATGAGCATGTAGATTGAGATGACTGCGCTGACAAGGCGCATAACCGACTGTAACATAGTGCAGCCTCCTACTGTTTCCACACATCGCGGACATGCGGATAGTGGCGAATATCTTCGAGCACCTCGCTGTGCGACGAAACGGTCAACTGAGCCGAAGCCCGGATTACCGCTTCCTCACCGTTGTGTCCGACGTGCAGAAAAACCGGACAATGGCCGGCTCGCTCGTGAAGAAACGCGCGCAACTGTTTCAGCGCTTCGGGGTCTTCGAGTTCTTCGTCGAGCCGAATATGCACCTCACCGCCGTCGATCTCGTCAAGCTGATCCGGTTCGCGCAGCTCCTGCACGACCACCTGCAGCTTGTCTCGGCGGTATTCGAGCTTGCCGATCAATGCGACAACGCTATTCTCCTCTACGCGATGCCTGCACTGCTCCCAGACTTCGCCAAAGAAGACGATCTCAATCGATCCGTTGTAGTCCTCGATCACGCCGAAAGCCATTGTTCCGCCGGTTCTGGTCTGCACCACGCGCAGCGATTTCAGCAAACCCAGAAGGTTGTACTTGCGGTCGATAACTGCCTCGCTGGTGTCACCCAGGTCAATCGTTACGGTGCGCTTCCAGATATCGCGGAAATCATCGAGCGGATTGCCCGAGAAGTAGAACCCGAGGTTATCACGCTCGTAGCTCAGCCGCTGCACAGTCTCCCACTCGGGTACCTCCTCGAGTGCGAGAGCCAATGCGTGATCGTCGGCGTCAAAAAGCGAGACCTGCCCCGACAGCCGGTGCTCACGCGCTTCGGCCGCCATATCCAGACAGCGTCCCAGGTTGTGAAAAAGTGTGGCGCGTCGCGCATCGAGACCGTCAAAGGCGCCTGACTGTATCAGCACTTCAACCACCTTGCGGTTGACGGTTTTCAGGTCAACGCGCTCCAGGAAGCCTTCAAACGAGTCAAACTCGCCGCCGGCGCCGCGCTCGCGTACGATCTCGTCGACTGCCGCCGCGCCGACGTTCTTTATGCCGATCAGGCCGTAGATGATTTCCCTGCCAAGCACCGAGAAGAACTTGCGGCTGAGGTTGATGTCCGGAGGGCGGACGTGAATCCCCATCGACTGCGCCTCTTCCATATACCAGGCGAAGTTCCTGGAGTTATTTATCTCGTTGGTAAGGTTGGCGGCCATGAACTGAACCGGATAATTGGCCTTGAGATACGCGGTTTTGTAGGCCAGTACCGAGTAGGCAGCGGCGTGCGACTTGTTGAATCCATAGCCGGCAAACGGCTTCAGCAGCGTGAAGATGCTTTCAGCCTGGGACTCGGTAAAACCGCGTTCCAGAGCGCCGGCGACAAACTGCTGCTTCATGCGCTCCATCTCGGCTTCCTTCTTCTTGCCCATTGCACGCCGCAGGATATCGGCCTGACCGAGCGAGAAGCCTCCCACGATGCGAACGATCTCCATGACCTGTTCCTGGTAGACAATCACCCCGTAGGTCTCGCGCAGTACCGGCTCCAACTGCGGCAACGGATAGCGCAGCGCGGTGCGGCCGTTCTTGGAATCAACGAACTGATCGATGTTCTCCATCGGCCCGGGACGATAGAGCGCGTTCAAGGCAATGAGATCCTCTATGCGCTCCGGCTTGGCTTTGACCAGGATGCTCTGCATACCGCGACTCTCGAACTGAAAGACCGCCGCGCTCTTGCCTTCGCCAAGCAGTGCGAACGTAGCCGGGTCGTTCTCTTCGATGGCGTCCATGTCAAGTTCGACGCCGTCGCTGCGCACCAGTTCACGGGTGCGCTCGATAAGCGTCAGAGTCTTGAGTCCCAGGAAGTCCATCTTTACCAGGCCGCAACCCTCCAGTTGATCCATGGTATACTGGGTTGAAATCGACCCTGTTCGGGGGTCACGATAGAGCGGAACGTATTCCGTAAGCTCCTGTTGGCCGATCACGATACCCGCAGCGTGTGTAGACGCGTGACGGTGCAGCCCTTCGAGTTTCAGGCTCACCTCGATCAGTTCGCGATAGACTCCGCCACGCTCGCTGAGCGCCTGCAGTTCGGGCTCGCTCTCGATTGCTTCGCGCAGCTTGACCTTGGGACCGCCCGGAACCAGCTTGGCGATCGTGTCGGCCTCCGCGTAGGGAATATCGAGTACACGCGCCACGTCGCGGATCACGGCCTTTGCTTTCAACGTTCCAAAGGTGATGATCTGACCGACGCGTTCGGCACCGTACTTGCGGTGCACGTAGTCGATGACCTCACCGCGGCGCTCGTAGCAGAAGTCGATATCGAAGTCGGGCATCGAGATGCGGTCGGGGTTGAGAAAGCGCTCGAAGAGCAGTCCGTACCTGAGCGGATCGATATCCGTGATGCCCAGCGAGTAGGCCACGATCGATCCGGCCCCCGAACCGCGGCCGGGACCAACCGGAACACCGTTGTCACGCGCAAACTTGATGAAATCCCAGACGATCAGAAAGTAGCCGGTGAAGCCCATCGTGATGATGGTGTCCAGTTCGTAATCGGCACGCGCTCTGATCTCCTGACCCACCGTGCTGTAACGTGCGGCAAGCCCGGTACGCGTGAGGTGCCGCAGGTAGTCGTCACCGGATGCAAACTGCTCTGGAATGGCGTAGTCGGGAAAACGGGGTCCCGGCAGGTCGATCTTCAGCGCGCAGCGCTCGGCAATTGCAACGCTGTTCTCCAGCGCCTGAGGCAATGCGGCAAACAGGCTCTGCATCTCCGCCGGACTCTTGAGATAGAACTGGTCGGAGGAGTAGCGGAAGCGGTTGGTGTCGAGCTTCTTCTTGTTTGACCCGATGCACATCAGAATGTCCTGTGCGTTGGCGTCGGCGCGGTCTACATAGTGAACGTCGTTGCTTGCAACCAGCGGAATACCCGTCTGATCGGAAAGCTGCACCAGCCCCTGGTTGACCACCCGCTGCTCGGGTAGTCCGTGATCCTGCAGTTCGAGGTAAAATCCCGACCGGCCGAACAGATCCCGGTATCGCAAGGCCGCAATCCTGGCATCGTCAATCCGGTTCTGGCGCAACAGGCGCGGCACTTCGCCCGACAGCGTACCGCTTAACGCGATCAGTCCTTCGTTATGCCGGGCGAGCAGTTCGTGATCTATGCGCGGTTTGTAGTAGAAGCCTTCAGTATACGCCTTTGAACTCAACTTGATGAGATTCTTGTAGCCCCGACGGTCGGCAGCCAGCAGCACAAGCCGATCAACACGGTTCTCGGAATCATGCGTCGAGCGGATCGTTCGCGACCTGGCCGCCACATAGGCGTCCATCCCGACAATCGGGTGTATGCCGCGGGATCTGCACAGCTTGTAGAACTCCAGCGCACCGAACATATTGCCGTCGTCGGTGAGGGCCAGATGCTTCATGCCCAGTTCAACTGCGCGCGTTACCAGCGCCTTGACGGGCGCCGCACCCTTCAGGAGACTGTAATCGGAATGCGTATGGAGATGCGCGAACTGTGCCACCGGGATCTCTTTCCGACCGAATGATAATCAATATGACTGACGCTGTAAAGCGAAGAAACTGGTGCCCAAGACGCGCTTTCCTGCTCCGGCAGAAGCGCATCACCGGGACCGGTAATCTCTCAGCGGAATGCGTCGGGCCGCCCGAGTTGTCTCAGCACAACGCGCGTCAGGCTTGTTGCGCGGCGCAGTTGCAGCGCGGAGAGTGGTGTCGCGGACCGGGCGACAGTCTCCGTGACGCCGTGCAGGAAGCCTTCAATCTCGCGGCCGGCTAACGGCAGCTTTCTGCCGACCAGCTCCGCCTCGAGCTCGCGGTTTCGGTAGAGCACCGGCGCGCTGCCGCAGAATGCCAGCCGGAAATCGTCTAGCACTCCTTTGGCGGTCTTGCCGAGTGCGCATAGTATCAACGGTGAGGTGCTCTGGAGGTGAATTGCTCCCATCTGACGGAACAGCTGCATATTCCAGTTCTCGAGCGGAATACGTACTCTGGTCAGAATCTCTCCTTCGAGGAGTGCTGGAGCACCGCCGGCATCACGGAAGCGGCTGGCGGGGACCCAGCGGGTATGGCCCTGGCGCCTGATCTCGAAGCGCACGTCCATGATGCTCAGCAGCGGCACAACGGAGTAGATGTGTCGGACACTGCAGATGCTGCCCCCGAGTGTCGCCAGCGCGTAGAGACCCGGTGGCCCGACAGCGTGCAGTGCGTCGTAGAACGCAGGCGGAAGGATGCTGGAGCCGACATGCAGAATTCGGGCCACCGTGGCGGCAGCACCGATTTCAAGATAGCGGTCCGTGCGCGAGATGCGTCGCAGCTCCTCGATCTCCTGCAGCGAGATAACTTCACCGGGGAGCGCGAACTCCGCTTTTGTCACCCCCCTGAGCAGATCGGTGCCTCCCGCGTAGATCGAGGCCAACGGCTTGCGCCTGCAGAGTTGCAGCAGCTCGGGCAGCGTCTCGGGCGTGTAAACGTGAGTTCGCCTATCGCTTTCGGCCATGTAATCGTTTCCTTCGCACCTCGGCTGAATAACGAATCGCATTGCTGAACCTGGCATAACTGGTGCAGCGGCAGTGCACTGCCCGTACCGCCCGTCGGAGATCCTCGCTACCGGGCGTCGGATGACTGGTTATAGCCCAGTGGGTGGTCAGCACTTTGGCCGAGCAACAGAACTTGCAGGGTACGGTGCCGGCCCGGTGGAAGCCGATCTCGATATCGCGGAATTCGCGTGTCTCCATGAAACCCTCGATCGTGGTCACCTCGCAGTTACTGACGCGGAAGACCGGGATCATGCACGCCAGGGCCAGTTCGCCGTCCAGCAGTATTGCGCAGAAGCCGCAGGTGCCGTAGAGGCATCCGGGGCGGGCTCCGGTCAGGGCGAGGTCTTTGCGCAGCACTTCGATCAGCCGCGTGTTGGACGGTGCATTCACCGATGTGGTCTCGCCGTTGAGCACGAACGAGACTTTCATGCGTCCTCCTCGAGATAGGAGCGCAGGGTCTCCGGCGTACACGGAATGGTATCGATATAGCGTCCGGTGGCCTGGGTCACCGCCAGGGCGAATGCGGCCGGTATCACCGCCATCGGCAGCTCGCCCAGACCTCGTGCCGCACTCTTCTCTCCGTCTCCCACAAACTCTATTGTTATGGGCGCAGTTGTGGTAAAGCGGCTGTGCTGGTAGCGATGATAGTCATCGCGGCTCAGAGCACCGTCGGTAAATGTTACCTCTTCAGCGCCCGCCCATCCCAATGCTGCGTAGACGCCACGCTCCAGAACTCGCGTAGCCTGCTCGCGCTGCAGGATGCGTCCGGCGTCGACCACGATCCAGACACCGCGTACCGCCGTTTCGTAGGTTACCGGGCTGACCTCAACTTCGACAACGGCGGCCGCGTGTGAAAGGATCGTGTGCGGCTGACCGTGGAGCCGTTGGGCATCCCATTCGGTGGTACGAGAAAGACGAAACGTCCGCCTGACCTCCAGCGGCAGCGGCGCGCGAAAACGCTGGCGCTTGATGGCGTTGCACGCGGTTTCTATGGTTCGCTGGATCACGACCATGTTCCGCGAGAGCACGGCCGGTCCGCAGTCGGTGGTGTGCTCAGTGTCCGGCGAGGCAAAGCTGATTTCGGTGTCTGCGATGTTGAGCACCGTCGACAAGTTCTGTCTCCAGACGCTACGGACGGCATCACTCTCGGAGACCGCGCCGCAGAGCAGCTCTGCGCTTCCGTCCTTCTCCACCCGAACCCGTACGGTCGAACCCACCTGTTCCTCGAGCTGCCCGGAAAACCCGGACGCCTGGTAGGAGAAGGCGATGCCGATTCCGCGCGGCGGGTCGATGACTTCGCTGAAGCTCCGGCGCCGCTTCTTCTGCAGCTCGAACGCGGCAAACTTGCGCTCGAAATCGCTGGCCGCGGCCGCCCTGCCGAGCAGGTCGTGCTGGTCGCTATTGGCGGTCAGCCGGTCGCCGATCAGCGGTGTCTGGCCGCGGCGCAGGAGATTGCGCCGTTTCCAGTCAATCGGTGAGGTCTGGGTCAGTTCGGCAAGCCGCGAGATGTGCGTCTCGACGGCGAAGGCTGCGTGAGCGTTTCCCAGTCCACTGCACGCATTCAGCGGGGGAAGGTTGGTACGCAGCGCACGGATACGCAAGCGCAGCGTATCGCAGCGGTAATGAGCGACCAGTGCCGCAGCAACCCGAGTGACAATTTCCTCGGTAAACAGCGGATACGCTCCCAGGTTGATGGTGGCCTGGATATCCGCAGCGCTGAGATTACCTTGCTCATCGAGACCGCTGATGTAGTCGACCCGCACCTGGATGCCTTTGGGGCTGAAACAGAAGTCTTCTTCGCGGTTATAGAGGAGCTTGACCGGTTTGCCGGTGTGCCGGGAGGCCAGCGCTGCCTGTGCGGCAACCACCGAGGGGTACCACAGTTTTCCGTCAAGATGGACACCGAGCTCGGTGGACCGTACGCGACACGCCGACTCGGGCATGTCGAGCACCGCCGCCACCGTATTGCGTACGTGATGAGGCCACTGACTTGGCGAGAAGACGGTGATCGTTCCGTCGTTGGCGGCCGATGCGTAGGCACCGATCGGTTCACTGTACAGATGGTCCTGAATGCCGGTGCGGTAGCGGCCCTCCACCAGCTGGCTGGAGGTCCGCAGCGCCTTCTCGATATTGCCGCGCTGCTTCGTGCGTTCAACCACTACAGTTGCGTTCCGCTCGTCGTCAAGGTCCGTAGCGGCCTCCAATGTTTCGTAGCTGACCTGAATCTGTTTGGAGATTTCGAGTATGCGGGCCGGGGACGGCCCGATGAGTAGTCCCAGCGGCTCGCCTCGATAGAGGCCCTCGCGCTCAGCCAGGATCGGAGCGATCTCGCCGAAGACATCAACGTAGTTGACCCCGGGTATATCGGCGGCGCGCAGGTAGCTGACGTCACGCGGCAGGTCCGGCAGGCGGGTCTCGATAATGCGCGCATGGGGCCTCTCGCAGCGGATTGTCAGCGCGTAGAGCATATTGGGCGCGAACATGTCGGTGAGAAACAGTGACCTGCCCATCAACGTGTTGCGCAGCGACAGAACCGACGCCATGTTTACCTCGACTCCACCCGATGGTGCTGACTGCAGATGGCTCGCAGCGAGCCGATGACGCGCCCGATCTGCTCCTGCGTAAGCCCGGCGTACAACGGCAGACTCAGTGCACCTTCGTAGGCTTCCAATGATAGTGGAAAATCGCCGGGCTTCAAACCGTAACGGTCGCGATAGTAGCTCATCAGGTGCAGTGGGCGATAATGAACCGATGCGCCGATTCCGTCACGGGCCAGCAGCTCAATCACACGGTCACGGCTGATCGACAGCGTCCGCGGTCTGATTCGAACGATGAAGAGGTGATGACTGTGGTCCGCCGAGTCCGGCGGCAGCATCAGGCTGCTCACGTCCGCCAGCGAACGACGGTACGTAGCGGCTATGCGTGCGCGGTGCAGCAGCAGCTCGCGAGCCCGTCCCAGCTGGACCCTTCCGATGGCCGCCTGCAGGTCGGGCAGATTGTACTTGAAGCCGGCGGCCACCACATCGTACTGCCACGCCGGAGAGGTTGCCCGATAGCGCTCCCAGGCGTCACGGTCGATGCCGTGCAGGCGCATGGTACGCATACGATCGGCAAGCGGCGCGTCATCGGTGACCGCCATCCCGCCCTCGCCGGTGGTGATCGGCTTGGTTGCGTAGAACGAATAGACGCTGACCACTCCTTGTGCGCTATTGCACCGTCTACCCGCAAGGTGGGGCACACAGTGGGCGGCGTCCTCCACCACAACCGCACCGTGTTCGGCTGCCAGGGCCGTGATTGTCTGCATGTCACAGCGCAATCCGGCGACGTGTACCGGCATGATGGCACGCACCGGCCGAGCCTCCGCGGCGGCACCCTCCAGTGCTCTGCGCAGCGCTTGCGGGCAGATGGTCAGCGTGCGCGGGTCGATATCGACAAACAGCGGATCGGCGCCGAGGTACCGCACCACCTCTGCGCACGCGGTAAAGGTATAGGGGCTCATCGCCACGCGGTCGTCCGGGCCTACTCCCACCGCCTCCAGCGCCAGGTGCAGACCGGCGGTTGCCGAGTTGACCGCAATGGCGTGTTCGGCGCCGGCGGCGAGCGCAAACTCGCGTTCAAAAGCCGCGCTCTCGGTGGCTGTAGTCAGCCAGCCGCCGCGCATCACGCGCAGAACCGCGGTTTCCTCTTCTTCACCGAGACATGGGCGCGCGAATGGGATGAAGTCAGTACTGCGGTTCATCATCAGGACTGCCTATTCCGGGTATGCGAGCGGCAAGTAACTCGCGAAGCTTGCGGCGGTTGCGGTACCACTCGGGGTATTGCGGATCAAGAAAACAGACCTTCTCGAGTTCCGCCAGTATAGCGTTCAACTCCTGCTCATCGGGGTCCGCACCGCATATCCGATGGATGCGGGGAAAGCCGGTCGGCTCGGTCTGTTCGAGGTCGGAAGTCAGAGATTCCGAGAGCTTCTCGCCGGGTCGCAGACCGATGTACTCCAGCTTGATATCATGATCCGGCTCGTATCCGTAGAAACGGATCATCTGCTCGGCCAGTTCACGGATCGAGACCGGTTCACCCATGTCCAGCGCGTAGAGGTGCCCACCGGTTCCCACGCCGCCGGCCTTGAGTACCAGCGAGGCGGCTTCCGGTATGGTCATGAAGAAGCGCGACGCGTCAGGACTGGTGATGGTGAGCGGCCCGCCTCTGGCAATCTGCTTGCGGAATATGGGAATTATGCTGCCGCGCGAACCAAGCACATTACCGAAGCGGACCGCGATACACGCAAGCCGGTTACCGTCACCGCGACGCACGATCTGCTCGGCAAGCAGCTTGGTGGCCGCATATACGCCGACCGGGTTGACCACTTTGTCGGTTGAGATGAAGACCAGCCGCTCGGTGCCGGCCTCGCGCGCGGCTTCGACCAGATTGCGCGTGCCGAATACGTTGTTGGTGACTGCGCCTACCGGATTGGCTTCAAGCATCGGTACGTGCTTGTAGGCGGCGGCGTGGAACACCACGTCGGCGCGCAGGCGCGCGAGGATGAAGCGCATGTAGTCCCGATCCTGCAGCTCGCCGATTACCGGCACAATGGTAGCGCGTTCGCCGATGCCTTCTTCCTGCAGGACGCGTAACTCACGATCGATCTCAAAAATGGAATTCTCGCCGTGCCCGAACAGGAAGAGCCGCTGGGCGCCGCCGGACAGGAGCTGACGGCACAGCTCGCTTCCGATGCTGCCTCCGGCCCCGGTGACCAGTACGCGTCGTCCGCGCAGGTAGGCCAGGCTCTCCTTCAGCCCGATCTGAATCGGAACGCGTCCAAGCAGATCCTGAGGGTCCATCTCGCGGGCCTGGATGAGGTGTGCGTGTCCATCGATGATCTGCGAAACAGCGGGAAGAATCCGAATTCGGGTGAACTCGGCCTGTTCCAACAACTCGTGCAATCGGCGCAGCTTTTCGCGCGAAGCACCCGGTATGGCAATCAGCGCTTCGTCGGTCGGTCGCTTCCGTATCAGCGAGACCACGTCCGCAATTGGGCCCAGTACCGGAACGCCGTCGATACGTGTGCCGATCTTGGCCGGATCGTCATCCAGAAACGCCGCTACCTCACCGAAAACTCCCTTGCTCCGTATTTCCTGCGCAATAGAGATGCCGGCAAATCCGGCACCGATGATGTAGATTCGGCGGTTTCGCTGTGTGGTCATGGGCTGCGGCGCGGATGCCCGTTGGAGATCGACGGATCGGCAACCGGCTGCATCGATTGGAACCCGAAATCAACCAGAAAAGACTCATTGTAGAGATCCAGCTTGACTTTGGCTCGTCCTTTGCGGCGGTCAACCTTCACGATCCGACCTTCGAGACCCTTCAGCGGACCCTCGAGTACGTGGATGCGCGCATCTTCACTGAAGCTGACCGTCGATTTTTCAACTACTTCTCCAAACGAGAGAAAATGCAGCAGCAGCTTGCGATCGGCTGCAATCAGCGGACGGACGTCGTGATTGTCGGGCAGAAATCGCAGGAATCCGTCGGTCTTGCGGATGATCCAGTAGAGCTGCGAGTTGACGTCGGAACTTTCGACAAAGACGTATCCGGGAAATATGGGCGCCATAACCTGGTGCGTACGACCTCTTCGACGTATCGAGAGCTTGCGGCGCGGCCAGAGAATGCGTACGTTGTTCCCGTCGAGCTGCGGGCGCACACGACGCAGAAACTGTTCCTCTTCGCCGGTGCGGACCTGCATTACATAGTAGTTCATCGCCATCGAGTAGCGCAAACGGTATCATGGACGTTTGAAAGCTGCAATACGCGTTGCAATGTGCCGAAAGTAATGGTACAGGCGCAGCGAGCCCAAACGGAGTGAGGACTGGATGAGTATACGACGAGTACTGGTGATGGCGGGACTGCCGGCACTGCTTGCAGTCTCCGCGCTGGGCGCGGAGACGGTGATGGTGTACGTTTGCGCGCAGTCCAGTCACGATGACTACCTGCTGTCCGCTGTGGAGGCCGGCATTATGGAGGTGTTCTTCGATGCAGGGCACATCGTGTTCAACGCCGGCACCTACGAGCGCGTCAGCGATGTGGAAATACAGCGGCGCTCCTGGGTGCGCAACCTGTCTCGGCAAGGCGGGGCAACCCGCGCCTTGGAAGTGGAGGTCGATCTGGGGGAGTTTGACGGTGCCGCCGGCGCCGGCGGTCAGAATTTATTTGCGCGCTCGGTGCGGTTTCGTTACCTCAGCATTGAACCGGCCGGGGTCATCGAACGTGGTCGCATCGAAGCCTCGCGTCCCGCATCGGGCGGCCGCCGCGATGTTGCCGCCTTCGATCTCGGTGTAGCGGTGGCTCGCGCCGCGCTGCAACCGTAGCCGTCGCCGGGATTTCTTCGTAACTTTAGCGTGGATCTCTGCCGAGAATCAGAGTGGGGGTTTCTCAATGATCAAACGAGCAGTTCTGTACGCAGCTCTGGCGTTGGTCGTGCTCGTCACGGTGGGCGCGGACGGCGGCTGGGAGGGCAGCGCGGTTATCGGACGCCACGGTGCGTTCCCGGCCGAGGGTTACTACGGTGGCTCTAACTCGTTTGCCCGAAACACCGTTGTTCAGATAACGAATCTGGAAACCGGGCACAACGTTGAAGTCATCATTGCCGCACGCGTTTCGGAGCCAGGCGTCTTCATTACCGTATCCGACGAAGCCGGTGAGCGACTCGGTATGCTTCGCAACGTCCCGGCACGCGTACGGGTAATGCCGGTCGAGACACGCGTTCTCGCGCCGCCGACGGTCGTACGCGAGCAACCTTTCTCGCCCGATCCCGATCTCAACCCCCTGGCTGAGCTTGCTGACCCGGATCGCCCCCATCTGTTGCCGTTGCCGGCTGATGAACCCGCAGCGGCGCCCGCGCCACCACCACCCGCGCCGCCGGCTCCTCGTGGTCTTTCGGCCGGCGTGACGCGCACCGCGGCTTCGGTTCCGGGCGCGCGTGCGGCCGACGGTGAGGACGTCGGCAGCGTTGACGTGCCACGCAGACCGCCGGCGCAGCCGCCGGCAATTGAGCCGCTGTTTGCCGAGCAACCGTTCTTTGCGCCGCAGCCGGCAGTGACCGAAACCAACCGTATGGAAGAGGCCGTGGCGGCGGTGCGCGGCAGGGTGCCGCCCAAGGAGCTGCATCCGCCGCCGCGCGACGACGAAGTGTTCACCTTTCTCGACGTGCCGCGCGAACTGGCGGTCACGCGACCCGTCGACCACCCGCTGGCTGAAGCGTCGCTGCCCGGAGAGCGCGTGCCGCATATCGCCGACCGGCCGGCGGCCGAAAGTCTGGGCAAGATCGAGCAACCGCGGCCACCGCTGATAGTAGAGTTGCCGCCCGCCGAGCCTCCCCCAGTGGTCGAAGAACCGCAACCGCCGGTGGTCATCGCAGAGAACGACGACGTTATCCTGCGGCTCGAACCGGCTGATCCCCGACCTCCGGAGACGGTTGCTGAGCCCGTACCCGACCCCGAAGAGGAGCCTGCCCCGCTGGCGGAACCCGCTCCCGCGCCGCGTGTGACCGTTGATCAGTGGGCGCTCGAGAGCCTGCCGCTGCAGGCCGAACTCGAACGCTCGTCGTATTATCTGCAGGTTGGGGCGTACGTCAGCCCACGCAGCGCGCGCAACGCGATTGACCGAATAGAGTCCCGTTACCCGTTTACGGTGACTGCGGCTGAAGACAACGATCGCACGCTGTACCGGGTCTTTATCGGTCCCCTGTCACAGGATGAGACCGGCGTCGTCCTCTATCAGCTTCGCGCGCGCGGGTACCGCGATGCGTTTGTGCGTCGCGGCGGTGCCTGATTACTGACCTGATTGCCGGCCTGTTTGCCGGCCTGTTTGCCGGTCGTCTCGATCAGCGGAACAGCCGCTCGATGTCGCGCTTGTACAGGTCGTAGACCACGTTGCGCCGGATCTTCATGGTGCCCGTCAGCTCGCGTCCGGGCTCAAAGGGCTTGGAGAGCAGGCCGAAGCGGTAGATATGCTCGTACGGCTTGAAACCGTTCTTGGCGTTGATCAGCCCGTCGATCTCACGTCTGATCTGGGCGATGAACTCGGGGTGCTCCATCAGATCGCCGGGGTTATAGTCTTCGATGCCGTAGATCCCCGCAAACACCTCCAGCATCTCGAGATTGGGTGACAAGAGAGCGCCGAGAAACTTCTGGTCCTGACCAACGACCATCGCCTGATCGATGTACTCGGACTGCGTCAACTTCTCTTCAATCGGACCGGGTTCGATGTTTTCGCCTCCCAGCAGAACGATGGTGTCCTTGACCCTGCCCAGTATGCGCAACTCGCCATTGTAGGTCTGGACGGCCAGGTCGCCGGTGTTCAGCCAGCCCTGGTGCAGCACCGCGGCGGTTTCTTCCGGGCGCTTGTAGTAGCCGCGCATGATCTGCTCACTCTTGACCCACAGGACGCCTTTCTTGTCTCGAGGCAGGACGCGACCGTCTTCGCCCAGAATGCGGAACTGAATGTCCGGCAGCAACGGCCCTACGGTTCCGGGAACCGGCGCCCGCTGCAGCCGAACCGCCAGTATCGGACCGGTCTCGGTGAGTCCGTAACCTTCGAGCAGCTTTATTCCCGCTGCCTGGAAGAAATTGTCGACGTTCGCCGGTAGCGCGCCGCCGCCGGAGACGCCGGCTACGAACCGGCCGCCAAGCCGGCGCTTGAGTCTCTTGAACACCAGCTGGTCACCGAGCAGTTTGAACGGCAACAGCACTATCAGGGGCACAACGGCCAGTGCGATATCGAGCGGTCTTGACCGCCTGCGGAACTGCGGCAGGCGCCCCAGCAGCATGTTGGTGAGCACCGCATAGAACTGGCCGATGCCCACGAGGGTATGAAACAGTAACTGCTTGAGGGGCTTCTCTTTCCTGGCGCTGCGGAAAACCGCAGTATGCATGCCCTCCCAGATGCGCGGGACAGAGATCATCCATGTCGGCCGGATTGTGGCCATGTCTTCCAGCATCACCTGGCCGATTGGCTTCGAGTAGGCGATTGCGGCGTTGCAGTTGAGCACGATGTACTCAACCGCGCGTTCGAACGAGTGCCAGATCGGCAGGACGCTGAGAAAGATGTCGCGTGTATCGAGAAACAGGATGTTGCGGATGCGGTCCATCTGAAAGATGTATGAGCGGTGGGTCAGCATCACCCCTTTGGGCTCGCCGGTAGTGCCCGATGTGTAGAGAATGGTGGCGATGTCATCGGCGTTTCCGGCTTCCAGCTCTTCCAGGAAGCGTTCGGGCTGCTCGAGGCTGGCGTCAAGTCCACGATCTCGCACTTCCTGGAGACTTATCACGTCGATGCCGGCTTTGCGCGCCGGCTTGCGGAAGCCCTTATCGTCATCGATGAGCACGATGCGGCGCAGGTTCGGCAGGTCACGGATGCGCTGCAGGATCTTGTCGGCCTGCGTCCGGTTTTCGGCGATCGTGACCGCACAGTCGGCGTGGTTCAGAATACAGGCGATTTCGTCAACGGTGGCGTCATTGCCGCGCGGCACATCGACCGCACCAATTGCCAGCAGGGCGAGATCCAGCACCAGCCATTCGCGTCGGTTGTCGCTGATCATGCCTACGTGCTCGCCGCGGCCGATACCCATTGACAGCAGACCCGCGCCAACCTCGGTAACCGTCTGCCACAGTTCACCGTAGGTTTGCGGCTGGAACACGCCGACGCGGTTCTTGCTGTAGGTGGCCACCGACATCGCGTGCCGGGTTGCACGCGCGCGCACTCGCTGCGGGACCGTTTCCATGATTGTCAGGCTTGTCCCACCAGGCACAGCCATTCGGCCTCGGCGGCCAGCTCCTGGCCGACGTACGCCTTGCCCGCCTGCTTTATCATCCTGCCACTGATGCGCAGGTTCTCGATTTCCAGCCGAACCTTCTCGCCCGGGCGTACCTGGCGGCGAAACTTGGCCTTTTCAACGGCTGCCAGAAAGAAGAGCGCGTCGTCACTGATCTTCTCGAGCGCCCGAATTCCGGCCCCGCCGCACTGCGCCATGGACTCAACCATGATCACGCCGGGCACGACCGGGTACCCGGGGAAATGACCTTCAAAGAAGTACTCGCTGGCGGCAAACGTCTTATAGCCGACAATTCGCTCGTCGGAGACGCTTTCGAGGTGGTCTACGTAGAGAAACGGTTTGCGATGGGGGATCAACTCCTTGATGTCCTTCATATCGGATATCCTTCCTGCTGCTATGGTCTAAGAGCGTGTACCCGGTATCGTATACCGCCGCTGAGGTTCGGTCAACGATCGACGCCGCGCCGGATTCCGCGAACGCGGTCGCACCGGCAGGTTCGACGTCAAGCTGGATCAGAGCCGTCACACGCCCTGATAGGTAAGCCACGTTGCGACCAATGCCGGAAGGTTGATCAGATCAAACCCCTGCAGTACACCGAGCGTCAGGAGCAGCAGCGCGACGGCCAGCGCCAGCCGGTGCGGCCTGCTGTGCCGCGGCCGTTGTGCGCGCCGCAGTCCGGCGACTGTCCACGGCAGCAGTGGAACCAGCGATGCCGTCAGCGCCAGTGCGGTGGCGGCAATTCGTGCCGACTGCGGGTCAGCCGCCTGCCAGCGCCGCAGGCCGACGCCGGCCGATATCAGTGCGGCGTTGAGTTGCTGGAACCTGCCGGCCGCGATCAGGACCCCGATGGCAATCAGGAACAAGCCGCTGGCGGTCTTGATGGTCGGCAGATGGCGCTTGATGCGCTGCAGTGCGTTCGCAACCTGCGGGAAGAAGAAACCGGCCGCCAGGAACGGGATTCCCAACCCCAGCGAGTAGGCGGCCAGCAGCAGTGCGCCACGGCCGATATGGGACCCCTGGCCGGCGAGAAACAGGATTGCGGCCAGGATCGGTCCGATACAGGGGGTCCACCCGGCGCCGAACGCCATGCCCACCAGCATCGATCCGGTGTAGCCTTTCGGGCGTCCGTCAATGCGAACCCGCCGTTCGACCATCAAGAAACGCCAGAAATCGAAGACAACGTTGAGTCCCAGCAGAATAACGATAGCGCCGGCGGCCAGGTTGATCAGAGGACCAAATCGGGCGAACAGCAGGCCCGAACCGCTGAACGCAATACCGAGCAGCACAAAAACCAGTGTAAACCCGACTACGAACAGCACCGTCTTGAGCAACATCGGACCGCGCGCCACGTTGCCGCTGCGGAGCTCGTCCAGCGAGACGCCGCCGATGTAGGAAAGATACGAGGGAATCAGCGGCAGTACGCAGGGACTGGCAAACGAGAGCAGCCCGGCCACCATGGCCAGCAGCAACGTTGGTGCATCGGACATCATTCCTCAGCGCTCCCGTAGTAGCGTGCGGAGGGCGTCAATCATCTCGGGGGCATCCCAGACGGCAAAGCCGAGCTTGGTAGCCATTACGTGTCCCTCGCGATCCAGAAGCACGGTGGTAGGAAGGCCGCGGACACCGTAGGACTGCCCGGTACGCCCGCGGCGGTCGAGCAGTATCTCGAAGGTCAGCTCCAGATCGTCGACAAAGGGCTCTACCGTGCTGCGGTCTTCCTGTACGTTGACCGCGACCACCACCAGTCCGTGATCTCGCAGCTCGTCCGCCAGACGCTGCATCGAAGGCATCTCCTCGATGCACGGCGGGCACCAGGTCGCCCAGAAGTTCAGGAATACCACCTGGCCGCGGTAGTCCGCGAGGCTGCGCATCCGCTCAGTGAGGTCGGGTAGCTCGAAGTCTATTCGTGTTTGCGGGCCGCTGAACGCTTGTATGCCGACGCTTCGAAGCACCTCTTCAATGGACCGGGAGCCTTGCCGCTCCTGCGGGGCACCTTGCCCCGCAGGAGCGTTGCGATCATCGCTGCCGCTGCGCTGACCGGTGCCGAACGCAACCCAGATGGTCAAGGCGGCAATCAGTGCGAATACCACTGAGCCGACGATCAGACGTTTCATTTAACTACCTCTATATATTAATATCACATTGAAGGATCGAAATCAAGTCGGGAGATCGCGCAGAACCGTGCCGACCGTCAGCACGAGCGTGTTATAGAGCGCGTGCGCAAGCGCAACCACGTGCAGGTTGCGCCGCCGCAGGAAGACAATGCCCAGTACGAGCCCGATGGTTGCGGTCGCCAGTGCACCGGTCGCACCCTGGTAGAGGTGTCCCAATCCAAACAGGATCGTGCTGAGGCCGAGCGCTGCCGTCTGAGACAGCCCGGCGTCCTCCAGGCGCCCGATCAGGTAGCCGCGGAAAAAGAGCTCTTCACGATACCCGACCGCCACGGAGGTCAGCAGCACCAGCGGAACGTATTCCCAGCGGCGAAACTGCCAGCGGAAGCCTTCCGCAAGCGCGCGCTGTGCACCGGGCAGGAACGACAGCGGTATCGCGATCAGCAGAAGCACCAGCAGCAGCAGCAACGTGGTCGCCGCCGCCCACAGCGGGTCGCGCGCGCGGATCGGCGCGATGCCGTAACGCTCGAGGGCCAGCTCGGGCTGTAACTGGAGCAGGTAGATGATCAGGCCGATCTGCGGCAGCGCCACGACCAGCACCGTGATGTGGTGCTCCAGACGTTCGAAGGCCAACGGATCAGCCCCGGGGCCGCCAAACAGGATTCCCGGCAGGAAAAAAGCCGTGAAGACCAGAAGAATCTCTTTACAGACGTTGGACCGGTTCCGTATACTATGGTTCATTGTTCAGAAAGTACTCAGTACCCGCGGTGTTGAGCACCACGCAGCCGAAATTTTGGTAAGCATACCACCTTCAGCCGCCGAGAATAAAGTGGGATAGAAGGGTAGGGAGGACTACACCGGCCACCATGTGGATTCTATTGCTGATTCTGGCACTGCTGGCAATCGCGTTTGTGGTATTCGTTCAGCACAGCGGAGGATTCGGTTTTCCGTGGGTGCAGTTCTACGTACGAGGCAAGGAATCCGGGTTCAGATTCGGCGAGCTGAACCTGCTGCGACGCGTAGCCGTGGAGAATCGGCTCAAGAATCCGACGTCACTGTTCTGGTCCGAGCGTACGCTGGATCGCTGCATTCGCGGTACCATTATCCGTTTCCGGTCGGAAGACAGGGAAAAGGACGAACGAGCCATAGAATTCCTCAGTAAGCTGTTTGATTTTCGCAAGCGCGTAGAGTTCAACCTGCCGAAGTATCGGTTGGGGATCCAGTCTTCACGCAGTATATCGGTGCAGCAGCCGCTGAAGATCACGTTTCCCGGCGGCAGTATCTACTACTCCAGGGTAGTTGAGAACATGCGCAAGTATCTGGCGATCTCGTATCCGAAAGGCAAGCCGCTGCCGTTCGGGGTTTCATGGCGCGGTCAGAAGATCAACGTCTATTTCTGGCGCGCCGAGGATGCCGGATACTACTTTGAGTCCAAAGTCATCGGTGACTACATGGACCGCAAGTTCCCGATTGTGCACATTTCGCATTCAGACCAGCTGGTGCGGACGCAGAAGCGGAATTCGATTCGTGCCGCCCTTGACACCTCCGGCATGCTGTATCCGCTGCGTTCGATCAAGGATGCCAACGAGGAGTTCTCGCGCAGCGGGGGGTATCGCTGCAAGATGGTTGATATTTCCGAAGACGGTGCCGCGGCCATCGTCGGAGGCCGCGCCAAACCGGGCCTGCCGGTGAAGATCCAGACCGAGATCCACAACACGCCGATAATCATGTGCGGTACCATCAAGGGTGTAACCTACAAAGAGAGCAAGAACGTCTCTATCCTGCATATTCAGGCGACGCCACCCAGTGCGCCGATCAAGAACGCCATACTGACCTACGTCTACGATATCTTCGCCGATGACGCGCACGGTCCGGTCAAGCTGCGTTCGACCGGTTGACGCACAGCTCCCGTCTTACAATTGAATTTTCAGCCCGGCAACCGTAGTATAGAACGTACGACGGAGGCGGGAACTACCGTGGAACAAAGCAGTACCTGCGCTCAGACCGCGTGCGCCGCCGTACCCGGGCGTCGCCGGTCGGCCGCCCGCGCAACGGTTCATCGGGCAGGATTGCGGTGAGTGCCGCAAACTTCCGGGACCAGGATCCTTTATCGTCGCCACCATTCTATCCTGATGCCCGGCTGCCGGTCGTCTTCTGCGGCGCGCTGACCGCCGCGGCACTCCGGACTGCGGTATCGCGGCCGGCAGCCGTAACGGTTCTACTGTCGACCGCCTTTGTTGCGGCCGCGGCCGCGGTTACGCTTTCATTGCTGACTGCTCGCGGAGCGCGCTTCTGCCTTCCGCTGGCTGCACTGGCGCTTGGTCTGGCCGCCGGAATCCTGCTTGCCGGCAACGCAGCGCAGCAGAGTATCGACCCGGCACAACTGACCGCCGGTCACGCTGTAGAGGGGCATCTCATCGAAGACGCCTCGCGCTACGCGGACAGCAGCACAAGCTACCGTTTGAAGGTTATGCGGGTGATCGGCAGTACCGGCGTGGTCGAAAGCGGCGGTGTGCTGCTGGTCTCGGTGCCCGGCGGTGCGGAACTGTCTGCCGGGCGCCGGCTGCGTGTGTCGTACACACCCGATCACATCAGGACGACGGGCAGCAGCGTTATTCTGTATTCGCGAGCGATCGACGAGCTCGGCTGGACTGCGGCCCACTATGCCTACCGCGACCTGGCACGCCAGGCGCTGTTTGCGCGGATCGAGGCCATGGGCTACCGGCCCGGAGGGCTCTTCCGCGCGCTGGTGACCGGCTCGCGGAGCAGACTCACGCGTGAACAGCAGCGGCTGTTTCGGGAATCCGGCAGCAGTCATCTGCTGGCGCTGTCGGGAATGCACCTTGGCATTATTGCGGCTGTTTCGTTCCTGGTGGCTAAACGCGTGCTTGGCAGACGCGCCGCGTTCATGGCGACGCTGGCAGCGTGCATCATCTATATCTATCTGGTGGGTATGCGGCCGTCGCTGCTGCGCGCGCTGGCCATGCTGGCGCTGGCCGGTAGCGTGCGACTGTCGGGCCGCAGAAGTGACGCTGTCAACAGCTTTGCCCTGGCCATCAGCACGCTGATCCTGCTGATGCCTTCACTGGTGCATCAGCTTTCGTTTCAGCTTTCGGCGCTTTCGATTGTCGGCATTCTGGGCCCCGGTGTACGGATACGGGCTCTGCTTGCACCTTTCCTGCCGCGCCGCGTAGCTATGGGGCTGGCCGCCGCCGCGGGGGCCCAGCTGGTGACCGCACCGCTTGCGCTGGCGGTATTTGGCACGGTCTACCCGGTGGCCCTCATGAGTTCCCTGGTGCTGATTCCGCTGGTGAGCCTGTTTGTCTGGAGTGGACTGCTGTGGTTGGCGCTGACCTTGGCCGTCGGTCAGGTTCCGGCGGCGCTGCTGCTGCTGCCGCGGCAGGCGTGGCTCATCCAGTCCGCTGCCCGTCTGTTTGCCGGCGTACCTTCGGCAGTGCCGTCCGTGACCACCAGCGTTGTGACGATAACGGTGGTGGCGTTGGTTGTCGGCGTGCTCTACTATCGAGATGGTCTGCTGCTGCTGCGCCGCCGCCCCGGGACGTGGCCGCCGTGAACTACGACTCTCCGCGCGATATTATCGAGAGCCTGCGCCGGCACCACATCGGACCCAAGAAACGCTGGGGCCAGAACTTCCTGATTGACGGAAACGTGCGGCGCGCGATTGCCGCACTCGCTATGCGCGACGAAGCTGAAACGCTGTGGGAGATTGGTCCGGGCATCGGAGCTTTGACCGAGCTGCTGGTGCAAACCGGCCCGGTGACTGCGTTCGAAATCGACTGGGGAATAATCCGGTTCCTGAAGCGCCAGTTTGAGCGGGCCCCGTTGTCGATCGTGGCCGGCGATGCGGTTGCAACCATCGGCTTGACGGCACGCGACGGCGCGCACGGAACTCCCGATGTGGTCGTCGGTAATCTGCCGTATCGTCGCGCCGCGGCCATAATCGCGGCCCTGGTTGACCTGCAGCCGCCGCCACGGCGTATCGTGGTCACGGTGCAGAAAGAGATGGCTGAGCGGTTGGTCGCCGCGCCGGGAACGCGCGATTACTCGGCGTTCAGTGTGACCGTGCAATCGGTCTGCAGCGTGGAGCGCGCTTTTGACATCAGTGCTGCCTGCTTCTATCCGGCTCCCGAGGTGATATCGACGGTGGTGAAGCTCACGCGGCGCGACGACCGCCTGATCCCGGTCGACCGTGCACTCTTTCTGAGAGTCAAGGACGCGCTGTTTGCCCGCAGACGCAAGACCGTTGTCAACAATCTGAAGCACTGCGGCAATGCGGGAGTCAGCGACGCGCAGCAGGCACGGTTGCTGCTGCAGCGCTGCGGCATCGACCCGGCCGCGCGTGCCGAGACCCTGGCTCCCGAGGCCTTCGTGCGGCTCGCGGATGAAGTCTACCGGCTACAGCAGTCCACAATCGTTTAAGATCGATTCCAACCGCCGCTTGAGCTCAGGTGCCAGCGGGCACATCGGCAGGCGGTAGACATCCTGCGCGTAGCCGGCCAGGTGCATCGCGTACTTGATTGGAATGGGGTTGGTATCCATGAAAACCGCCCGGAAGAACGGAAGCAACTCGTAGTGCAGCCGTAGTGCGGCTTCATGGTCCCCGCTGTTGGCCAGCGCGGCCAGCGTACTCATGCGGTCGGGAATCAGATTACTGGCAACCGATATCACGCCCGAGCCACCGAGCAGCATGATCGGTAAGGCGAGGTTGTCGTCGCCCGACAGCACGGCAAAATCTGCGGGCTTCTGGCTGATGAGGTCCATTACCTGTGCGATACTGCCACTGGCTTCCTTGACCGCCACTATCTGAGGGTGCTTCGCCAACCGCAGCATCGTCTCGTTCTCGATATTCTTGCCCGTGCGGCCCGGAATGTTGTAGACAACCACCGGCAGTCCGCCTTCGTCGGCCACGCGGCTGAAGTGCTGGTAAAACCCTTCCTGGTTGGGCTTGTTATAGTAGGGCGCAACCTGAAGTGTTGCATCGGCACCGATATCGCGTGCGCGCCGCGTCATGTCAACGGCCTCTCGCGTCGAATTGGATCCGGTTCCGGCGATGACCGGTACGCGTCCGGCCGCCTGTTTGACCACGATCTCCACAACCCGGATGTTCTCGTCGTGCGTGACCGTGGGACTCTCGCCGGTAGTGCCCACAGGTACCAGCCCGGCGATGCCTTTTTCGATCTGCATGTCGACCAGCGCGCGCATTGCGCCTTCGTCGATTGATTCATCCGCTTCAAACGGCGTGATCAGCGCCGTATAGGCTCCCTTGAACATGGCTTACGTCTCCTGTCTTTGAATCATGTCGTCCATCATATCATCGACGGTGAAGAACCCGCGACGACCGCTAATCCATTCCGCGGCCCGAACCGCGCCGAGTGCGAACCCCGCGCGACTACGTGCCCGGTGGCGCAGTTCAATTGTGTCTGCCGCTGCGTCCAGGCTTACCGTGTGCGTGCCGGGATCACTACCGACGCGCATCGATGCTACGTGCAGTTCCCAGGACTCTATCGGACGCCGCAGCGTGTCGTCGACAATGGTGGTCTTGCGGTCCATCACGGCCAGGATCTTTGCCCCCAGCGTTAAAGCGGTACCCGACGGACTGTCCGCCTTGCGGTTATGGTGGCTTTCGAAGACCGCCGCGTCGTACTCGTCAAAGGCGTTTGCCAGAGTAGCGGCGTGAGTGACAATACGAAAGAAAAGATTGGCACCCACCGAAAAATTTGAGCCCACAAGGTACGCGATTCTCTGGCCGACGATCTGCCGAACTTCGTCACGCAGGCTGTCCCACCCGGTAGTGCCGACCACGGCGGCCACTCCGGCTTCGGCGTACAGGCGCGCGTTTTGGGCTACACCGTCGGCGTGCGCAAACTCTATGATCACATCACAACGCCGCAGCGGAGCCGCCGCAGCCGAGCTGCAGTCGGCATCCGGATCGGCGGGATCGATGCGCGTCACTACCGCGTGATTGCGCGCAATCAGGATGCGTTCGATCTCACGACCCATCCGGCCGTAACCGCACAGTCCAACGTTCATGCATCAACCCCCCTGGCAGAGAGTCGCTGCCGAGGTATTGACGATATCCTGCACCGAGCAGCCGCGAGAAAGGTCGCTGACCGGTTTGGCAAATCCCTGCAGGAAGGGGCCGTACGCCTCCGCTTTGGCCAACCGCTGTACCAGCTTGTAGGCGATATTGCCCGAGTTGAGATCGGGAAAGACCAGTACATTGGCCATGCCGGCAACCTTCGAACCGGGAGCCTTCTTCTGGCCCACGGCTGCAACCAGCGCGGCATCGGCCTGCAGCTCACCGTCGATGTTCAGGTCGGGGCGCTTGTCGCGCGTCAGCTTCAGTGCCTCGGTAACCTTGTCTACATCGGGGTGCTTCGCCGAGCCGCGGGTTGAGAAGGAGAGCAGCGCAACCGCCGGCTCGACTTCCAGGAAGCTGCGGCAGGAATCAGCAGCGGCGATGGCAATTTCAGCCAGCTGTTCGGCGCTGGGATCGGGGATGGTCGCGCAATCAGAGAAGATCATATGTCCGTCGACGCCCCACGAGGCGTCGGGCATCTGCATCACGAAGCACGACGACGCGAATTTGGTCCCGGGACTGGTCTTGATAATGGTGAACGATGCCAGCAGCACGGCGGCGGTTGCGCTCTCTGCGCCGGCTACCATGGCGTGCGCGTCACCGAGACGCACCATCATGGCGCCCCACTTCAGCGGTTCCACGATTGCGGCGCGGGCACTGTCGGAGGTGATTCCCTTCTGCTTACGCAGCTCGTGGTACTCAGTGGCGTATTGCTCCAGCTGCTCCGATCCCGCCGGATCAACCACGCGGATACCGGAAAGGTCAACCCCTTCGGCACGCGCCGCCCCGGCTATCGCATCCGATCGCCCCAGCAGTGTCACCTGGCCGGCGAGTTTCTCGTCCACAAGAATCCGGGCTGCCTGCAGCGTTCGCGGCTCGGTCCCTTCGGGCAGCACCAGCGCGCGCTGCAGTGCCCGCGCCTTCACCTTCATCCGTTCCGTAAAACCCATGATTGTCTCCTGAACAACGTTCGCTCTTGATTGGTTTCATTATACTACCAGCTTTGCCTGATTCGGGAAACCCGCTATAGTGGGCGGTATGAAGGTTGGCGTATTCGGACTTGGCCGCTTTGGTGCTCTCTGGGCTCAGCTACTGGCGTCGCGCGTGACGGTGCTCGGCTTCAATCGCTCGCCGGGCCGGCGGATACCCGACGGGGTGCGGGTGGTCGGTTTCGATGACCTGGCCGGCTGCGACGCACTGTTTCTGTGTGTGTCGATCTCGGCCATGGAAGATGCCGTTGAACGAGTAAGCTCGATCGCGCGGCCGGGAATGCTGGTGCTCGACACCTGTTCGGTCAAGGAGTACCCGCTGGCAGTGATGCGCTCGCGGCTGCCGTCGGAGGTACACCTTATCGGCACACACCCGATGTTCGGTCCGGACTCCACGCACAACGGCGTAGCCGACCTGCCGCTGATCGTCTGTCGTGAGCGCGCGCCGGAGGCGCTGGTTCGTTTCTGGATAGATCTCTTTGAAGGACTGGGGCTGAAGGTGCTTGAAATGAGCGCCGCCGAGCACGATCAGGAAGCGGCCTACACGCAGGGCATCACGCATTTCATCGGGCGGGTGCTGCGCGAACTGGATGTTTGCCCGAGCGAAATAGCGACGCTGGGCTACCGCAAGATACTGGATGTGGTCGAGCAGACCTGCAACGACCCGCTGCAGCTCTTTCTGGATCTGCAGCGCTACAATCGCTTTACCGCTGAGATGCGCCGGGAGCTGGAGGCGGCTTTCGATCGCGTTGTGGAACGCCTTGGGCCGCAAGCCGCTGCCGAGTGGAGCGGACCTGAAGGCAACCGGGATCTTGACATCGAGCGCAGCGGGACAATAGGATAGGTACATGGCGGATCTGCGACTGAAGATGATCGATGAGGCCGATATCGACACCGTTTTTGCCGATGACGTGGAGTTTGAAGGCGAACTCACCTTCCAGGAACCGGTGCTGGTCAAGGGCCTGCTCAAGGGACGACTCGAATCAAGCGCCGATGTATATATCAGCGAGCAGGCACGCGTCGAGGCCGAAGTAGCCGCTGAGGTAGTCTCCGTGAAAGGGCAGCTGACCGGTGACGTTTTCGCGCGCCGAAAGCTCGAACTGTTTGCGTCCGGTCGCGTGGGCGGAACCGTTCGCACGCCCGACCTGATCGTACAGAGCGGGGCACTTTTCAACGGCACCTGCCGCATGGATCAGGCCGGCGATAGTGCGGTCGGCGACACGCAGGAGTGACGGCCGTGAGACGCCGCGGTTCTGGAACGCTGTTGATGGCTGCGCTGCTGACAGCGGCGGCTGCGGGGGTTGCGGTTGCCCAGGAGCCGCCGGATGCACTGCAGTATTACCGTGACGGCAACTACCAGCGGGCAGTGCAGGTAACGCTGGATGAGATTCAGGCGATGCCGCGCAACATGGATGCCTACAGCGTGCTGGGCTGGAGTCTGCTGGCCCTGGGCCGTAATCAGGATGCGCTGGACTACGGTACTCGCGCCCAGTCAATTTCCCCGTTTGACCCGCGCATCATACACATTGTCGGCACCGCGCACTACAACCTCGGCAACAATCTGGATGCGCTGCGCCTTTTCGAACAGTACGTGCAGATCCGTCCCAACGGCCTGCAGATTGCTCCGGTCTACTACATGATGGGCGAGATATTCATACGTTTCGGTGAATACCATCACGCCGATATCGCCATCACAACCGCGCTGTATCACCGCGCTACCAACGCTACGTGGTGGAGCCGGCTGGCGTTTGCCCGCGAACAGGCAGCTGATTACCGGCACGCGCTGGCGGCGTACGATCGGGCGCTGGAGCTGAATCCCGGGCTGCAGGCCGCCGTGCAGGGCCGCACACGCGTGCAGCAGCAACTGGGCAACTGACCTGCGCAACGGCCGGCGTCCGGCGCACGTGCTTCGGGGGTGTTTTTCGGCCTGGTTGGCGCTATACTGGACAGAGAATGCTCGAATATCACCACCGGTCCATTTTGGGCTTGCGGAGAACCGCGACGTGAACAAGCACACCGCTGCCGTACTGATAGCCGTATTGATAGCCGTACTGGCTGCCGTGCCGCTGTTCGGTTTTGACTCCAGAACGCAGAGCGCGATGCCGCCGCTGCATCCGGTTGTAATGGCCCAGGGCGGCTCCTATACCGCAATTGCACGCGGTTACAATGCGCTGTTCAGTAATCCGGCCGGATTCGCCCGGCCCGAAGGCGAACTGACGCTGCTCTCGGCCACGATGTGGATGCACAGCAGACCGCACGCGGTGATTCCCGGTGCCGCGGCACTGTTTCGGGGTACACTCGAGGGTGACCGTCGCAGAATTGAGGAGCAGTTCACCTCGCGCGGCTTCGGCACCGGCGGCGCGGCGGGCATCGGCTACGTCGGAAACAATCTGGGAATCGGGGTGTCGGCAGTTTTTGATGCGCTGCTGTTCGGACAGAGCTTTCCCACCGCTGATGACCAGGG
Organism: Spirochaetaceae bacterium; assembly: GCA_007693945.1. Lineage (GTDB taxonomy): Bacteria > Spirochaetota > Spirochaetia > DSM-27196 > PWMO01 > PWMO01. Next base: position 2,838 of record RECP01000024.1, on the reverse strand, counting down.
GGATATCGAAGGGGTGCTGGCTTCCGAGATCAGTATCATCGGCGGTTTTGCCGTGCCGTTTACGCTTGGCGGCGCACGGGTCTCGCTCGGGGGTGACCTCAGACCGTTTGTGCGCGCTTACTCCTATGTTGAAGACGCTACGCTCACGGCGGGGATGATTGCCCGCTATCTGGGTGTCGACAGCCTGCATGCCGACGAAGCGTTCATGGATAACACGCCGGTTCTCAACGGGTTCGGGCTGGGGTTCGACCTCGGGCTTCTGGTCGAGTGGCGTCAGGCTACGGTCGGATTGTCGCTGCGAGACATCGGCGGAACGGATCTCAACTTTTCCAGCCATAGCCTGGAGCGGGTATGGGCGGCGATTCGCACCGGAAGTCTGCCTGCGCCGGCGCAATCGGGTGATCAGGGGTACGTGGAACAGCGCTACTATGTACCGATGTCCGCCAACCTTGGAGTAGCCTATCATCCCCGCTTGACCGGATTCGGCCGCCGGCTGGATCCGGTGGTGCACGTTGAGGTCCGTGACCTGTTACGCGCCGCGGATCACGACACGCCGGCCGGCTCGCTGTTACACCTGCACGCCGGTGCACAGATCTCGCTGTGGGATAGCTTCGCGCTGCGTGGGGGGCTGTATCAGGGGCATCCCACCTTCGGAGCCGGACTCTCGGTGGGGTTCCTGGATCTCAACGCGGCGCTGTTCACCCGCGAATTCGGCGCCTATCCCGGCGACAGGCCGGTATCCGGGGCATCGCTGGAGGCAGCGTTGCGTTTCTGAGGCGCACCGGCATAACCGCAGCGCTGCCAGGTCATCACGCTCCGCGCCTCTTCTGATACCCGGCTCATCTTTATGTGCGTGGGCGCCGATAGTAGAAAGACAGCCATGAGACGATTGCTGCTGGTTCTGGGAACCGTCATCATAGTCCTGCTGCCGTCCGCGTGCGAGCAGGTCTTCTCGACCAACATCTTTGCCGGACTCGACCGCGATCCATCCAGGTTAACGTTCGAACAGCAGGTCAACTACGCGCGCCAGGCGGTCAAGTCGGGAGACCGCAAGAAGATGGCCAGGGCCTACGACGCCCTGGCGAAGTCGCTCGACGACCGGAGCAACACGGACCCCGAACTCAACAGCCTCGCCGCGACACTGGCCCTTGGAGCTTCGGGTCTCTCCGCCCTGCTGAGCGATTTTGTCAAAATCGCGAACGAGAACAACTTCGGTGACGACGGAGCACTCGGCGCCGCCCTCAACGGCAAATTCGGAAAGGTCAGCTACGCGTACATCGCGGAGGCCGTCCGACAGATCGAGTTGACGAGAGACAATGGCGGCACCCCGAGCGAGCAGCAGTACGTGTTTGCGGCCATCGGCGTGATTATGCGAGCCGGGAATGACGCGGATGGAATCCAGAACGTCGGCAACTGGAGCGCTGAGTTCGGTGACCTGCTGACCTGGTTTGAAGACGACTATATCGACTCCGACTATCTCGGCCAGTTCCAGAGCTTGTAGCGGGGGATCCGGGAGCCACAAGGAGCGTTCGTATTGGGCATGCGTGGCAGACAGTCGACCACACTCTTCGCGATACTGCTGCTCGTCGCGGTCGGCTGGCCGTCTCGGGCCACCGAACTGCTTGACGAGTCCAACGTGGTATTCCTTTCGCCGCGTACGGCGGCCATCGGCGGTGTGCACGCGGCGCTGGCAGACGACATGTCGACGCTCTTCACCAACCCCGCCGGTTTCCGCGCGGTCGAGCCGCAGCTTCGGGTTGCCGAGATGAACGTCGGCGTCTCCGGGCCGATGCTCACCATGGCCGGCATCATTGCCGAGGGCATGGACAGCGACATTGACGATATTATCGCACGGCCGGATGTCAGCAATTTGATTGCCAGTCTGTATGCCGGATTCTCGCTGGTGGGACCTCTCTCTTTCGGCTACGTGGGCAACGGCCTCGGCATAGGGGTGACGGCCGGCTCGGTTTTCACGATGGAGGGCATTGGAATCGACAGCGTCGACCTGAATCTCTACCAGCGACTGCTGGTCTCGGGCGGCTACGCCTTCGCGTTGCCGCCGGTGCCGCAGTGGGGCGGCGAGTTGGCTGCCGGGTTCCTGGTCAAGGGCTATCTGTCCGGGCGCGCCGGGTTTTCCAGTCTGGTGCTCGACCTGCCGGACGCCCTCCAGTCGCTGGATGCCGACACTATCTTGAACGAACCCTTTGACGTCATCACCGGACTGGCACTGGACGTCGGTTTGCGCTACTGGTGGGATGATCGCTTTGCCGTGGGCCTCACGGTTGCCAATCTGGTGGCCCCGGCGGTCATCAACCGTTACGCGACGCTGCAGGGCTTTCTGGATAACGACGGTCCCGAGAGTCGCGACTATGCGCGCATCCCGCAGAACGTGTCGCTTGGCGCGCTCTATTCGCCGGAACTCGGATCGCTGCAGCGTTACGTGACGCGGATCACTCTGTACGGCGACTACCGCAACATCATCGACTTCTGGACTGCCGGCGAGCAGGCCGAGAACATCGTGTTGAAGCTTTCACTTGGCAGCGAGATCACGTTGCTGGAAGTACTTGACCTGCGTTTCGGTTTCAACCGCGGCCTGCCGGCCGCCGGATTGGGCCTCGACCTGACATACGCGCGCCTGAACGCCGCAATCTACGGCAGCGAACTCTCCACCGAGCCGGGTTTCCGCTCGGTGTACAATGTGCTGGTCGGGGTAGAAGTACCGCTGTAGCAGGCTCGCGGCGCTCCTTGACAGGCAAAACCGCGTTGGGTATATTTGTTTCTCACCAATACGGGCCGCTAGCTCAGCTGGTAGAGCAACGCCCTTTTAAGGCGTGGGTC
>RECP01000106.1 GCA_007693945.1 Spirochaetaceae bacterium | reverse complement strand
TTGCGGACGAACCGACGACCGCGCTTGACGTTACCATCCAGGCGCAGATCCTCGAGATCATGAAGCGCCTCAAGTCCGAGTTTGACTCCGCGATGATCATGATCAGTCACGATCTGGGAGTTGTCGCCGAGGTCGCCGATCGAGTCGCCGTTATGTACGCCGGTGACATCGTCGAGACCGGTACGGTTGAGCAGGTCTTCGTGAACCCGCGGCACCCCTATACCGTCGGGCTGATCGGGTCGCTTCCGGATATTGAGCAACGCGGTAAAAGCCGACTGAAGCCAATCCACGGGTTGATGCCGGATTCAATGGAGCTCCCGAGCGGCTGCAGTTTTCATCCGCGCTGTCCCCATGTGATGGGGCTCTGCTCGGCCGCGAAACCGCAGATGTACCAGGTCGGCACCGGCCATCAATCGAGATGCTATCTCCATGACAACAAGGACGGAACGGATGGCTGAGGCGCTCCAGGAACCGCTGGTACGGCTCGTTGATCTTCATAAAGAGTTCAAAACCAGGCAGGGTACCCTACGTGCGGTCGATGGTGTGAATCTCCATATCAACCAGGGCGAGACCCTCGGGCTGGTCGGCGAGAGCGGCTGCGGCAAATCTACTACCGGCCGACTTCTGGTGCGCCTCCTGGAAGCTACGTCGGGGCAGGTGCTGTTTGGCGGAACGGACGTTCAGTCACTCAGCCGTGGGGAGCTCAAGGAGTTTGCCCGCAAAGCGCAGATTGTGTTTCAGGATCCTTTCTCATCACTCGATCCGCGCATGAGCGTGGCGGAGATCATCTCCGAGGCATTGCTGGTGCATAAGCTCTACCGGCAAGGTAAGCCGCTGCGCAAACGTGTCGAGGTGCTGATGGATTACGCCGGGATTGCGTCACGGCTGATCAACTCCTATCCACACGAGCTTGACGGTGGGCGACGGCAACGCGTTGGGATTGCCCGTGCACTGGCGCTGGAGCCGGAGTTTCTCGTACTCGATGAACCGGTCTCGGCGCTCGATGTCTCGATTCAGGCGCAGATACTCAACCTCTTTGAAGATCTGCAGGACGAACTTCAGCTGACCTACCTCTTTATCGCGCACGACCTATCGGTGGTGAAGCATATCAGTGACCGCATCGCGGTCATGTACATGGGCCAGATTGTCGAGCTGGGTGAAGCGGACGAGGTAATCCACAATCCGCTTCACCCCTATACCGAGGCGCTTGTCTCGGCCATTCCGCGGATGGCCCGCCGTGGGGAGCACCAGCGGATTATTCTCGAGGGCGATGTCCCCAGTCCGATTGATCCTCCGGCCATCTGCCGTTTCTACGGCCGTTGTCCGCTCAGGCAAGAGATCTGCCGGCGCCCGGTGGAACTGCTTGAGGTAGAACCAAATCACTACGTCCGGTGCGTACTGCGCGAACCGGCATCGCCGGTTTGACTTACGGTTGACCGTTTGTTGAATCGTTTGTGGGAGTCACGATATGCGACCAATCATCGGTGTCACCAACACTACCCGCCAGGGCTTCATTGACGCCTACGTAAATGCCGTCGCGGCAGCAGGCGGTGCGCCTCTCGTGCTGCCGGTCCTTGACGATAGCTCCGCCCTTGATGAGGTGCTGGGCCGGCTGGACGGGCTGGTCTTCTCCGGTGGCTCGGATATCGTCCCGGCCCACTACGGAGAAGCGCCGATCTATGGACTCGAGGAGACCAGGCCGGCCCGTGACAGCCATGAGCTCGCAGTACTTTCACGAGTCTACACGCATCATCGGTATCCGGTCCTGGGCATTTGCCGGGGCATACAGCTTCTGAATGTGCACGCCGGAGGCAGCTGCTACCAGGCTCTCGAGAAGCAGCGCCCCGATGCCGGAATGCACATGCTGATAAACGTCTATCCCCTCGAGTCGCCGGCCCACGAGGTATCGATCACGCCGGACAGCCGGCTGCACGCGATTCTCCAGCGCGAGCGGCTTGCGGTGAACAGTTTCCATCACCAGGCGATCAAAGAACTCGCTCCCGGCTTCAAGGTCACCGCGGTTGCGGACGACGGAATCATAGAGGCGATTGAACGCGAGGGAGACCGCTTCGTGATTGGGGTGCAGTGGCATCCGGAGATGATGGCCAAAACGGACCAGGACTCGCGCCGGCTTTTCGAGGCGTTTGTTCGCCAGTGCAGCTGAGCCCGGACATAGCCATGGGGGTACACCAAATGGGCGAGTTTGCCGCTACCTATTCAATCGTCGCAATGGACCCCGCAACCGACGAGATGGGAGGCGCCGTCCAATCGCACTTCTTTGCGGTCGGGCACGCGGTGCTGTGGGCGCGAGCGGGCGTTGGGGTCGTGGCAACGCAGTCCCTGATCAACCGCCAGTTCGGACCGGACGGATTGCACCTGTTGGCGCAAGGGCTGGACGCCCGCGACGTACTTGCCGTCCTGCTCAAGTCGGACTCCGGGGCCGACTACCGGCAAGTCGGCGTGATGGACCACCTTGGCAACAGTGCAGCGCACACCGGTTCTCTCTGTATCCAGGAAGCGTCCCACCGCCGCGGCCCCTTTTTCGCAGCGCAGGCGAATATGATGCTGCACTCCGGCGTGCCGGAGGCGATGGAGACGGCGTTCCGCCAAACTTCCGGCCCGCTGGCGGAACGGCTGGTCGCTGCGCTCGCGGCCGCCGAAACGCTGGGCGGCGACATTCGCGGCAAACAGTCGGCGGCGCTGGTGCTCGTACGCGCCAACGGCTCGCCATCGGTCGCATCCGACGAACTGGTAAACCTGCACGTGGAGGACCATCCCAAACCGGTTGAAGAACTCGCGCGTCTGGTTTCGCTGTACCGCGGGTATCAGTCGCTTGACGCCGGCGATGGAGCGATGGAACGCGGCAATCCGGACGAAGCGGCGCACCACTACTCCCACGCGCATGAAGCGCTTGGCGCAAACCCCGAAGCGCTGTTCTGGCACGGCATCGCGTTGCTCAATAGCGGAAAGAGCGCAGAAGGACTTCGTCGCCTGCGGCCGCTGTTCGAGCGCAATCCGGCGTGGCTTGAGCTCACGCTGCGCCTGCCGGCTTCCAGGCTCGCGCTGCTGGACGCAGACACCGAGGCAACGTTGCGCGCGTGGCACGACGGCCGAGCAGACGGGCCGGAGATATGATTCAGTTTTCCAGGCGCGTGTCAGTTTCCGGAAAGACGCTCGCGTCGCAGCCTCAGGGACTCGTGTATCCCTTGGTCGCACACCGGAACCGGTGGTATACTGCCGGTGAGGCAGCTGCATGATTCGCCACATTTCGCCGCCGCTCAGCGATGCGACACAGAAAGAAATTCTCGAAGGAAAAATTCGCTGGTTGCTCTCGGCGTGTGCATCGGAGGGCCATGCCACGCCGAGAGTCTGACAGTCGCCAAGCAGGCCGGGGCCTGTGGGGGGCCGCATGAGTCCAAAGAACCAGGGACGGATGTTTCCCCAGGCATACTCCGGCGAGCTACACGACATTGCTGAGCTCAGCGCACGCGTGCTGCGGTGGTGTACCCACGTCGTGGCATCGAACGGACCACCAACAACCTGAAGCTCGCATTGGCGCTCGAACTCCCTGTCCACTGCATCGGGAAGGTTCACGCTTCACTTCGCCCGGCCAAAACGGGTCTCACGGGGAATTGAAAACAATCACGCAGCGATGTTGCCGATTTGCTCACTATATGGTATTATCCGCCCTAATTCTGTTCACATTCTGGGGGTTCGGGCGTGCGGAAAGTTGTTGAGGCAAAAGTATGTCGTAAAGGTGACATGGAGCGGTTCTTGAGTGAGTTCGATCTTCTGGAATCCGATGTCGTCATCAAGCCGAACTGGACATCGGCGGACTACGGCTTCTACACGGACGCCCAGGCGCTCGAGCTCTTGCTGAGCTGCGTGAATGGCAGGAAGTACGTCGTTGAGGGCTACATGTTCGGGAGAACCGACGGCTCGATCGAGATCAACGCCGCCAACGGAAGAGCGAACTGGGATTGGCTCAGGGAACAGGACAGGCGATTCCTCGAGTCGACCGGCATGGGCGAGCTGCTGGCCAAATACGATGTTGAATACATCAACGTGACGGAGGAATGGTGGTCCGGGCGCTGCGTCCCCGAGAGCCAGATACGGGAGATTGTCGAGACGAGACTCAAACCGATCGCGCACCAGGAGCTGTACGGCGCGATCCCGTCGAAGCTCTTTGCCCTCCGCCGGCTTCCGCTTGTCAGCTACTCCAAGTTCAAGTACGTCGTGCCGGAGGTGTCGAACTTCTCCTCGTTTTCCATGAAGAACATGTTCGGCCTCATCCCGGTTCCCAACAGGGAGCACTATCACGGCGCCGACTTCGACGTCGGGCTCTCCCGCAGCATTGTCGACATCGTGTCGATCTACAAGGCGCTGTTCACGGTCATCGGCCTGGTCGAAGGCGTGTACCACATCCCGGTTACGCGCCCCGAAGGTCAGAACAAGTACCGCATGATCTGGACCGAGTACGATGTTATCGAGAATGTCGGGCTGATGCTCGGGAGCCGGGACCTGTTGACCCTGGACGCGTATGCGAATCAGCTCGCGGGAATCGATCCCGAGACAAGGGCGTTCCTGAGGATCGGAGAAGAGGTCTTCGGCGCATGGGACCGTGGCGAGCTTTCGCACATCACCGACGAGATGTGTGAGCTCTTCCGGTAACCGCCGTCTTGGCGCAGCTGCCTGAGAACGCCCTGTCTTGTCCCTGCCTGCCCGGATAAGTACTATGTGCCGATGGCGCTCATTGCGGCGATTCTGCCGATCTTTGCGGTGGTGGCCCTGGGTTATCTGTTGACCCCGCGCAGCACTTCCGTGCGAGACATCTCAGGCCTGAACTGGTACGTCTTTGCGTTTGCATTGCCTGTCCTGCTGTTTGACGCTATGGGACACATGGAACTGCCGGAGCGCATCCACTGGACCTTTCTGGTCGGCTACTTCCTGCCGACGCTGCTGCTGTTCGGGAGCTGCTTGATCGTGAGCATGCGCGTGTTTCGGTACAATCGGGTACAGGCCGCGGTCTTTGCCATGGGCGGATCGTACTCCAACATGGTTGCAATTGGACTCCCGGTAGTCGCTGCGGCCCTGAATCAGGCGGCGCTTCTACCCCTGGGGATGCTTGTGGCCGTTCACTCCGCAATCATGTTCTCCATCACAACCGCCTTCGCAGAGTCGGGGAACAAGCCGGCCGGTGGCGGTATCCCGGACGGCAACAGCAGCGTCAAGTCTGCGGTTGTACTGCGAACGGTGCGCGGCATGGCACACAACCCGATTGTGCTCGGCCTTGTAGCGGGCGTTGTCTTCAACCGCAGCGGCTTGACACTACCCCCGCCGGTGCTATCGACCATAACTCTGATCCGAGGTTCTGCGCTTCCCGTGGCGCTGTTCGTGACCGGCGCTTCACTGAAGCAGTACGCGGTTGTGGGGCACGGGCGCGAAGTGGCGCTGCTTATCGTGGCAAAGCTGATGCTTCACCCGCTGTTGGTCTGGCTGCTGGTCTGGCTGCTGCGCCTGCCGGCCGCGTGGGCAGCGGTGGCCGTTGTCACAGCCGCGCTGCCTACCGGTATCAATGCGTCGGTCTTCGCGCGCAAGTATGACGCCAGCGTTGCCCAGGTTGCAACCGCAACACTTCTCAGCACGGCAATCTCGCTGGCGACACTGACCGCGGTACTATGGTTCCTGGCCGGTCCTCACTAGAAGACCCGAAACGGAAAGAGACTCCGGCAGGGAAACGACGCCGCCTGCTCGCGGTTCCTTCCGCAGGACTGCTCGGCCGAGCTGCTGCGCGGTGTGCTGGGGGGCGATCACGAAAGCGCCTCGTTTCCTCTGTCCGGCCTTGCAACCGGGCAAGTGAGACCTGCAATGGAACACCTATTGACCGAATCGCCGCTTTGTGTAGCTGATCTATTTGTGCGGCTGATCACTTGCCGGCATACTGACAACAGGGAGGTTTTCCGATGGCTGATCCGAAACGCAGTGCCGTGATCCTCGTGGACATGGCGCGGGAATTCGTCGAACCTGGCGGCTTCATCGCAGATGCCGGCGGACCGGACTATCAGCACCGTGCTCAGGCGATCATTCCGCCTTTGCAGCGCCTCGTGGTTGCAGCGCGCAAGGCGGGTGCAAAGGTGGTTTATTCCACCGACGAGCACACGCCGAATGACCTCGAAATGCGCAAATGGCCCCCGCATTCGATGAAAGCAACGAAGTGGGCCGAGATCGTCCCCGAACTTGCGATGCAGCCGGGCGACCTGAGCATCCCGAAGACGACCTACAGCGGGTTCCAGAGTTCCGATATGGAAAGCCAGTTGCGCTCGCGCGGCATCGACACGCTCTACATCACCGGACTGCACACGGATTGCTGCTGCCGTCACACTTCGGGGGACGCTTTCCAGAAGGGGTTCAACCTGGTCTGGGTCACGGATGCCCTTCAGGCGTTCACGCAGGAGGGGCACGACACCGGGCTCGAGTACTTTCGCGTCTGGTATGCAACCGAGCCCGAAGAGCAGTTCAAGACCGTGGACGAGATCGTTGCAGAGTGGGCCGCAGCGCCTGACGCAGCGGTATCCGACTAGGGACTGCGGCCGGGCTCCTGTACTGCTCATAACCGCACCGTTGTACATAGACGGGCTCCCGGCGACGACCATCCGTGCCCTGGAACAGTATCGGGAGGCGTATCTGCGTCTCCCCAGGAGGGTAGGGAAGAACCCGGCGCAAACCGGCCGACAGCGTGTGTTTGCGGTAATCAACTGCGGGTTCTACGAGGGATCGCACAACCGGCACGCCCTGGAGATGGTGGAGCACTTCTGCCGGGACCTGGGCCTCGTGTGGTGCGGAGGCGTCGGTATCGGAACGGGCGAGATGATCCGGGGGCTGAAGGAGGTTCCGCTCCGGGCCGGTATCCGTCGGCCGGTTGTGGAAGCTCTGCAGGCCCTCGTCGGGGCGATAGGCGTTTCCGGCGGCCGCCTCGTGGAAAACCTGTACACGCAGCACCGGCTTCCGTGGTGGGTGTACCGCCTGCTGGGGCAGCTCGGCTGGCGCCGGCAGGCACGACACAACGGGTTGCGCCTCGCGGCGCTGCATGACAGACCGGTAATGCCCGCACGTCGCGCACAATGACGTCGGGGGGACCTTCGCGGCCTCAGAACTCGTATGGTTCAGCGAGGAAAACGCCCTGGATTCGGTTCGGCTCGCGGTCCTCTTCCGGGATGACTCCTTCGGGCGGGTCGAGCTCGACGACCAGATCCGCAAGACAACACGGCAGAAGCCAGCGCGCCACTCCGGCAGCCCCGCCGAGTACCTTGGCCGCCTTGACGATGCCTTTCATCGCCGATCTGTAGCCCGCGGAGATCACGGCGCCGCCGCCGGGCCCGGTGGTCTTTATCGCGCCGAGCGTGGCAAGCGTGCTCAGGTGCGACAGAAAGATCTCGTCGGCCAACTCCACGTCGCGCTCCGCGACATGTGGCACCCTTCGTGTAATCTTCGCCTGGCGCTACCGTTGCAGCCAGCGCTCGCGCACCGCTTCGATGCGCCTGATGCCGGATGCAGCGCAGTCATCCAGAAAGGCAGCGATCTCACGCGCCCGAGGCGAGAGCTCAGGATGGCGTTCTATGCTGCTCCAGCCCTCGGTGTCGCGCAACGCGATCTGTTCGATTACGCGGGAGTAACCGGTAGAAGCGGCGCCAACGGTTATCGGTATGAAGAGCTCAAAGCTGTCAAAGGCGGCGGGTGCAACTGCATTATCGTCAACCAACTGCCTGCGTGCCCGCACCGGATCATCTGCGTGCAGATTTGCAACCAGGCGCGCACCCTCGAGCCCGCGCTGCATAAAGGTCCGCAGCTCCTCGCCCCAGATGTAGCCCTCGTAGGAAGCCGGGCTTATCTCATAGGCTACCAGGCACGCCCCCGGGCCGGCCTGCCGCCAGCCGGAGCTGCCGCTGAGGGTAACATGGACTGTCTCATCGGCGGGCAGCATGGTGATTAACGCGCCCATGACCGCGGTCTTTCCGGCGCCTCCCGGCACTGCCCCTACCAGAAATGAGGCTCCGTTCTCCAGGCGTTCCGTCAGCCATGCGGCCTGGGCGGAGGTCAGCGTATTGGCTTCAATGAGATCAACCAGGCTGAGCATCCGCCCGCCACGCTGGTTGCTGCGTTTGACAACCTCGATTACTCTGTCGGACATGCTCCCCCCGGCCCGCGTGCGACTGGATCAGTGTAGCTGGCTCTGCCCGCCTGGGCAATCATGTGCTCATGCGCCCGGGCTCTCGCATTTTGCCGGTCCGGGGCGCGCGCGGTGCTGCACGGTCAGGATGCGAACCGCCCTGCCGGGCAATGGTTATCGGCCGGCCGCCTCGCGCTGCGGCGGACGGATAGCAAAGTTGTAGCGTGCACCGATGAAGAACTCGAACAGCAGGCGGTTATGATCGCTGGGCTTGTAGAGTCCGGGCTGGATGTCGGGGTCTTCGTGGGGATCGTCATCCTCGGGCTGCTCAACGGCAACCACCTCCAGTTCATTGAACACCGCGCCGATCATGGCGCTGGCCTTCAGATCCCACCGCCCGAAACTGCGGCCAATGGAACTGCTGATACGGACGGTCTTCTCCAGCGGACTCTCGTCCAGCAGATGAACCACCCTGTCGCTGCCGTAGCGACCCGGGTGGCCACGGTACTCATGCCACGGGTTGGCCGGTGACTTTGAGCCGGAGACCACAAACTCGGCCGATCCGTGGATGTCGTAGTCGTTGACAACTCCGTCATAGGTGACCATAAAGGCCAGGTTGTTCTCGCCGTAGAGGTAGCCGATATAGTTGTCGCGATAGTCGAGAGCCCGCGGCTGCCCTTCAAAGAGGTACTCGACCGCCGGATAATAGGTGTACTCGTAGCGCTTCAGGCTGTAGTTGCGGGTATTGGCGCTGGTAGCGGCAAAAGTATACTTGAGCGCACCGGCGTGGTAGAGGCCCAGGCGGCCGAAGGAGAAATCGCGCGCACCGCCGAGCGACCAGCCGAGTTTGTGCGGTTGGCGGAAATCGCTACCGGGCACGAAGGCGCCCAGGTTGAGGTCGCCCATGAGGAACTGCAGGTAGGCGTAGTAACGCGGGCGCGTCAGGTCTACAAAGAAGCCGACGTGGCTGTTCTCATCGTCTATCTGGGTCCACGGCTTACCGGCGCTGGAGTTCACCAACTGGGTGAAGAACATCGGCAGCGGGCTGAAGAAGTACTCCGGATAGAACGTCTGGTTGATATAGACAACGGACTCCTGCATTCCCAGCCGCCAGTCTCCCAGCCTGATGCCGTAAACCTTGTAGTTGGCGCCGCGCTCCAGCGGACGGAAATAGACGTTGTTCGTTTCGGTCGCCGGATCGAGGTTATCGGGGTCAAAGATGTCCGGCGCCTGCTCGTCTTCCCACACGTAGATCGGCTCCGGGGTGCGGTACCACTTGGGGTTCTGGTTGAGACTGATCCAGCGGGTCTCGTAGAAAAAGAAGCTGTCATCGTAATTGAAGCTGACGATCATGGCGGGAATCTCCCACGAGGAAATGAACATCGAGTAAGGGCTGTCGATCTCATCACTATGCGGCGTACGGCCGGCCAGCAGCGACAGGGGGCGATAGTTGAGCTCGACGGTGCCCTGCCGCAAGTTGAAGTCGTACCCACGCGGGAGCGGTTCTTCGGGCTCGTACTTGCCGTCGTTGATTAACGAGATGTCCATATAGAGGCGAAACAGACCGGTGTCATACTCCGCAATCATGCCGAGCTCATCGTAGAGCTTATCCTGGGTGGCAAACAGCCCCAGATAGGGGCTAAGCCGTACCGGTGCCGGCTGAAGCGCCGCGAGCGGCCCGGCCGGTGACACAAAAAGAACAAACGACGCGACAAACGCCGCCCATGGCCGTGTGTTTACCATTTACGCTTCTCCTCAATGTCCCTCATAGAGGCATTCAGGGTGATCTGCTTATCGCGCGTTCAATGGTTGGCGGCGCGAAAGGCAGCTCGAACTGGTTGCGGGCAAAGTGGATGCTGTTGAAGCAGCGTTGTCTCACGGGCACTATCAGGATAACAGCACTACCGCTGCTCGATCAACCAAATAATGCATCCGGCCGTCGACCGGGACAGAGACAGTACAACCTGCTATTCGGCCCGCAAACCCGCCGGGACGGTGTATACTCGAGTCGTGAACATGCATCGGGCGGCCGCGGTGGGCGGAGAGTTGCTCTATGACACTCACGACCGGACTCTGTTCATCGAACGTGCGGGAGTGGTACTGCGCTGGGTACTGATTGTTGTCTGCTCGTTCATACACCTGTTTATCACTCCTTTGATACCTATGTGGGTCTTTCTGGTTGCCCTTCCGGTCGCCATCGTCTACAACAGTGCGGTCCAGTTCATCATCGCCAAGCACCCCACGTGGGCGGTCCGGCTCAGCCTCGTTACGGCCGTCGGCGACATCATCGTCTCGCTGGTCCTGATCTATTTCGGCGGCAGCCTTGATCTCTATCTGTGGTACTTCGTGCTGCTCGTATCACACGCGGCGCGGTTCGGCTTCATCGGCGCGGTAGCCTCCCCGGCGCTGTTCTCCGTGCTGTATCTGCTGGGCCTTCAGGTTCAGGGCATAGAGCTGCCTTTCTCCTCGATCGCGCTGCGGGTCACCTTCTTTCTTACCACGGGGCTTGTGAGCGGCTACCTGGCCCGCGAAGAGAAGCGCCGTTTCCTGCGCATCCTGAATCAGCAGGAGGAGAATCTACGTGCGTTGCAGCAACGCGAGGAGTTGCGCTCGGTACTCAGCCGCTACGTGAGCTACAACGTGGTCGAGGATCTGCTCGAACACCCCGATCGCCTCTGTATCGGTGGGGCGCGCAAGAGCATCACGGTGCTCTTCTCGGACATCCAGGGCTTCACCTCGCTGCTGTCCCACGCGGAACCTGAAGAACTGATCCGCCTTCTCAACGAGTATCTCACGGCGATGACGGAGATTGTATTTGCGCACAACGGCATGGTTGACAAGTTTGTCGGAGATGCCGTCATCGCGATCTTCGGGTTCATCGAGTGCCGCGACCACGACCCGATCGACGCGGTCCGCTGCGCTCTCGCCATGCAGGGTCGACTTGCGGAATTGCAGCAGCGATGGCGAGAATCGTCACCCTACGTCTTCAACGCCCGCATCGGCATTAACAGCGGAGAGGCCATCCTGGGCAATATAGGCTCCCCGAAGCGCATGGACTACACGGCGATCGGCGACACGGTCAACATCGCGTCACGCCTCCAGTCGATCGCCGAGATCAACACGGTCGTCGTCAGCCGCTCCACACGGGACCTGCTCGGCAACGGCTTCAAGCTGACCGACCTGGGCAGGATACAGCTCAAGGGCAGGAGCGAGCCCATCGAGGTTTTCCAGGTGCTCGGGGAGGGCGCGTGAACGTCACCGGCCGGCGAGCCGCGGGGCGGCCCGCCCCTGCAATGGGCGTCGTGCTTACGCTCGTCCTCCTGCTCGCAACACCGGTTGCGCTGAGCGCCGCAGATCCGCCGGCGACCGCCTCGGAGGCGGTTGACCGGTTCGAGGAGGTCTACCGCTCGATACACGACTACCAGGTTCGGCTCTACCAATGGTGTCGGTCCGGGCGACGGTACGAACGGCGTATCATCGACTTCTACTTCAAGCGGCCGCGCAGGATGCGCATGGATATCCTCACGGGCAATCGACCCTTCGACGACGGCAGCGTCGGACTCTACCTGGGGGGTGACAAAGTCGTGGGACGTAAGGGAGGGATCCTCTCGGCAATCGTGCTGACGGTGAACAAGTACGACGCGATAGCGACCACAGTTCGCGGCGTGACGTTCGATCAGAGCGATCTGCAGGGTATTCTCGATCGCCTGCGGAACGGCTTCACCATCGGCGAAGTGGAACTCGAGCTCAGGGGCGGCTGGTACTGGCTGCACATTCTGCCGCACGATCCTGAAGGATACCGCGGCGTCACCCGCGAGACGGTGGCCTTCGATCCGCAGACATTCCTCCCGATCTACAGCGAAACCTTCGAAGGCGAGCTCCAGGTGGAGTTCGCCCGCTGGACCGACTACATCCTCAACGCCGGACTCCCCGATGAGCTCTTCCGGATTCGCACCGAAAGCTCCATTCTGAGGTCGGCCGGTATCCGGACTATCCACGGGCTTCCTGCAGACGAGACGTACTTCGCGCCATGAAGAGCTGCGACGTCGCCGTGATCGGCGCGGGTCCGGCCGGATCGACCGCCGCCAGGACGGCAGCCCGCAGCGGCCTGCACACCATTCTGTTCGAGAAACAGACCTTCCCGCGACCCAAACCGTGCGCGGGGGGACTGTCGCTCGCCGCCGTCAACGAACTGGACTTCGTTCTGCCCGAGGATCTCATCGAGCGACGCTGCACGGCCATTCTGGTGGCCGAAGGGGTCTACTCCAGCCGGATCGAGACCGGCAGGGAGAACGCGCTCATGGTCGACCGGGCCCGCTTCGACCACTACCTCGCGGCCAGAGCCGTCGAGGCGGGGGCGGTGTTCCGTGAGGGCGAGGCGCTGCTCGGCCTCGAGCCGGGCAAAGACCATGTCAGACTCGCGACCACCGGTGGGCCGTGGACGGCGCGGATCGTGATCGGGGCGGACGGCTGCACAAGCCACGTGGCCACCGGCGTCCGTCCGAAGTGGCGTCCCGACGAGCGCCGCTTCTGCCTCGTGGCGGACGTGCCCTGCGCGA
>RECP01000125.1 GCA_007693945.1 Spirochaetaceae bacterium | reverse complement strand
TGCTCTGGTCATTCATGGGTGCGGCGCAGATCCGGTTTGTGATCCGCCCGCTGCAGGCCTACCTGTTGCTGCCGCTCCTGCTTGCGACCGCCGTGGGATTGACTACGCTCTTGAGCGTTTCTCGAATCAGAAATACCAGTATCGCCACCACGATTGTGGAATAAACGGAGGAAACCATGAAAACGAATAACACGGTAATTGAGGCACAGCAACTGACGAAGAACTACGTCCTGGGAAAAAACAACGAACTGCCGGTGCTGAAGGCGGTGGATCTGAAAATCGAACGGGGGGAGTTTGTTGCGGTGATGGGGGCTTCCGGCTCAGGGAAGTCGACCCTGCTCTATAATGTCTGCGGCATGGACCGGATGACCTCGGGAAGTGTGCTCTTCAACGGCGTGGACCTGTCGCTGCTGCCCGAACCCGCACTCGCCCGGATTCGACTGACCAACATGGGCTTCATCTTTCAGCAGATCCATCTGCTGAAGAATCTCTCCATCTTTGACAACATCGTGCTCTCGGGATATCTCTGCGGCAACCGGACCCGCCGCGAGGTCGAGCGGAGGGCAACCGAGCTGATGGAACAGACGGGCATCACCGAGATTGCGAGCAACGACATCACCCAGGCGTCGGGCGGGCAGCTGCAGCGGGTCGGCATCTGCCGCGCGCTGATCAACAAACCGGACATCATCTTTGGCGACGAACCCACCGGCGCGCTGAACTCGAAGGCGTCCGGCGAGATCATGGACCTGCTCGGCGGCGTGCACCGCGAAGGGACCACGGTGATGCTGGTCACCCACGACGTCAAAGTTGCCTCCCGCACCGAGCGGGTACTCTTCATGATGGATGGCCGCATCGTGGCCGAGAAGCGCATGGGAGTGTGGCCGGCAAACGGAAATGGCGGAGCGGGAGACCGCGAGACCGAGGTTGCAGCGCACAAGGCGCGGGAAGCGGAACTGGCGCAGTGGCTGATTGAGCTGGGGTTCTGAGGCGGTTGGATGGGAATCGAGGTGGGCGGCGCGATTGATTCATACCACACCTGCAACTCGAGTGAGTCAGGGAGTACGCACCGTCACACCTCCGGAACGATCAACTGCACCCGGAGAGTTTCTGATCCGGGAAGCAGGCTCAGGATGCCTGAGTCCAACGTGACGAGTGTGCCGTCGTGGTGCATCACTGTGGCCAGAAGCGTTGCATCGGTGACCTGACGGTAACCCTGGACACGATCTACCAGAAACCGTGGCCACTCCCTCGGCGTGGGGATCTCCGTCCATTCGGTGTGGAATGCATCTGACGTATATCGGGAAAGCAGATGGAGTGCGGCAGGCAGGGATACGTCACTGCTCACCACGCGGTTGTTCATGGAAATCCTTAAAAAGCCGCTCTGGACAATCGCACAGGTAGCCCATGGGTTTTGCCCGGCCGTCCGCAGCAGCCATCGCCGCGCAGTCTGGTGATGGACGTGGTTGGGCCATGCTGCGGCAACGAGAGTGTTGATGTCCGGCATCACCGTCACGGCGTCACTCCTCCTCGAGAGCGTTCAGGACATCGGCGGTTCCAAAGGGCGGAGCCGCCTCAGAAACATGAAAGGTGGGAAACTCCCGTTCATCGCCTACGTTGCCGATCTCAACGGTGCCGCCGCCCTCGATACCGCGTCGGGCAAGAAGAGAAATCGCCTCTCCCAAAGAGATGGAACGGGCGGACGCAAGACTCCGCGCAACCTCAACGACCTCCGGATCAAGGTTCACTGTGGTTCTCATGGGGAAATGGTAGCATCATTACATCAACACATCAAGATACAATGATGTCTGAATCTACTGTAGCAGTCATTGAATTCAAGCTGGTACTGAGACATCGCGACCAGCAACCCCGGCCGGTTCCTCCCATGGATGAGCTTCCGAGCCGCAACCTGTCGCGGCGCATCGCGGATGCAGCCGTTGCCGCCGCTGCGGGAGACGGCGAGATCCCGGCGGTCTTCCTCCCGCTCGACCATCCCGCCTTCGAGCGACGCATGCTGGTTTCCTACGGGTCCTCGCCGGTGCGCGCGGTACCCGCCAGGCAGTTCGACGCATTCATTGTCTATCCTGCGGTGAGCGTGCTCCACTCGCTGCAGGCCACGTGGTATACTGCGCCATGACCGCAACCGAGCGCGAGTACGTGCGGCGGATCAACCGCGTGATGGACTTCATCGAAACCAACCTGGAGCATCCGCTTCCGCTGGAGCGGCTGGCCGAGGTTGCGCTCTTCTCCAAGTTTCACTTCCACCGCGTCTTCTTCGCCCAGGTGGGAGAGACGCCGGGGCAGTTCATCCAGCGGCTGCGCATCGAGAAGGCGGCCCGATTGCTGCTCTCCAACCGCGAACGGGCGGTTACCGAGGTTGCGCTTGACTGCGGCTTCTCCGACTCCGCGGCGTTCGCCCGGGCGTTTCGCACGACCTTCGGGGTGAGCGCGAGCGAGTACCGCAGGCGCGGCAAATCGCCGGCAGGGGTGATGTCGGATCGCAATCTGAGCACAGTGGATGGCAAGCAGGGCAAAGCGGTGAACGACAGACTACGGTATGGTGAAGGCAGGATCGATACCAGCAGGAGGATTGAAATGCCAACACTGTCCATGCAGCCGATTCCCGC
>RECP01000001.1 GCA_007693945.1 Spirochaetaceae bacterium | reverse complement strand
GATTTCAGTCAACACGCTCGGTCGTGGCCGACGCCTGCGAGCGCAGCGCGGCAGTGAACAGGCGGTGGCTGAGCGCGACTTCTTCGGGAGTGACGCATCCCGCGAAGCGCTTGAGCGGCTTGCCGTGGTGCAGCTCGTACAGAAAGCCGGCCCACATCTGCAGAATTGCATCGGAAAAGCCGAACTCGAATATCCCGCCGGTGACCGATTTGAACGCCGTTGCGTGGCCGATGTCTACAATCTGCCAGTTCTGCTGCCGGCCGTCGTACTCAAGCACCTCGACGGTGTTGATGTTCTTGGTGGAGAAGCGTGCCGAGGACCTGGTCCCCAGGACATCGATGTACCACGTGTTGGTTTCTCCCGGGGCGATCCGCTGCATCTTGAGCGTCATGGGGAACGTGCGACCCGTGGCGCTATCGGTGGTTTCGCAGAACAGCGTTGCGTTATCCCAGGTTTCGCACGCTACTCGCTCACCGGACGCCGTCGGCCGCTCCCGGACAATGTTGGAGAGAACGGCCCGTACGTTGGCAGGCAACCAGCCAGCCCGAAACGGTACATGGCAGGGGTGCATTCCAAGGTCACCCATGCAGCCGTACTCCCCGTTGAACTCGAGCATGCGCTTCCAGTTTATAGGCTTGTCGGGGTTGATGTCGCTGGAGTGCAGAAAACCGGCTTCCACCTCGATGATCTCACCGAAGGCGTCGCGATCAATCCTGTCGCACAGGTGCTGGACTGCCGGCGTGAACGGGAACTGTGAAGAGCAGCGTACGAACACTTCGGGGCACTCGGCAATCGCTGCGTTGATCAGATCGTTGGCCTTGCGGTCAATACCAAACGGCTTTTCACCGAGCAAGTGTTTGCCGGAGCGAATAGTGTCACAGTAGAACTGCGCGTGCAGGTTATGCGGAACGGCGCAGTAGACGGCTTCCACCTCGGGGTTGGCGAGTAACTCACGGTAATCGCTGACTACCTGTCCCACGGTCGGGCAGATCCGTTGGAACCACTCAGCGGGTTTCAGATTCTGATCGCACAGGGCGACTATCTCGGGCCGCACCTCCATTTCCGGCAGATGCGGCCAGCGCGCCGCCGCGCTGGCGAACTCTCTACCCATGAGCCCAAGGCCTATGATACCGAATCGTACGGTTTTCATGGTCTGTACTCCCCCCGAGCCTAACGGTAGCCGTGTTCCCGCTCGACTTCAGCGATCGACTCCTCGATCATTGCCAGGCCCATTTCGGCATAGTGCTGATCCATGATCAACGGCGGAGACATGCGCAGAATGTGGCCGGCGGGAATCCATGCCAGCCCCTTGCGGAACGCCTTCTGGTAGACCAGCTTGCCGGCCTCGGGAAACGGCTCCTTGGTTTGCTTGTCCTTGACCAGTTCGATTCCCAGCAGGAACCCCTTGCCCTTGACGTCGCCGACGATCGGATGGTCATCCTTCATCCTCTGCATACGCTTCATAAAGAAGTCGCCGACGCTGCGAACGTTCTCCAGTATCTGCTCCTCCTCAATGACTTCAATCGAGGCCAGCGCCGCGGCGCACGCCATCGGGTTGCCTCCGTAGCTGGAGGAGGCCGATATCTTGTCCAGGGCCTCGGCGTATTGCTCCTTGACCACCATGGCGGTCACGGGGAATCCGTTGCCGAAAGACTTGCCGAACGTCACGATGTCGGGCGTCACGTTCCAGTGATCCAGCGCCAGCCACTCTCCGGTACGACCCATCCCCGCCAGCACTTCGTCATCCAGCAGCAGGATGCCCTTCTTGTCACAGTAGGCGCGCAGTTTGGGGAAAAAATCGTCCGGCGGGAAGATCGAACCACCCCAGCCCTGAACCGGCTCGAGCACGAACGCGCTGACGTTGCCGACGGTGCCTTCCTGGATGAACTCATCGTAGAAGCGGATGTACGCGTCGCTGTCGATAGTACCGTCGGGCTTGGTGAACGTCGGGCGGTACGGATTGGGCCTGGGCACCATGTAGAAGCCCGGAGCGCGGGTGGGACCATAGCTGAAAACATCACCGCGAACCATCTGCGCGCAACTGACCGCAGCCATGCTCTTGCCGTGAAAGTCGCGGAAGCAGCTTATGAACTCGTGTTTGTTGTTGATTGCACGGGCGGCACGGATTGCTGCCTCCACGGCCGATGTTCCGTCCGAGTAGAGCTGTATGGCATTGAGGTTGCCCGGCAGAATATCGACCATCTTTTCGATCAGCTTCTCCTTGACGGGCGTGGTGAAATCGTGGGCGTTCATCAGTTTACCGGCCCAATGCGCCACGGCTTCCGATACCTTGGGATGGCAGTGGCCCAGTGAGGTCACGTATATGCCCGACGAGAAATCCAGGTATCGGTTTCCGTCCACGTCAGTCAGCGTAATCCCCGCTCCTTCCTCAAAACAGACGGGAAAGAGCTGGACCTGTCCGCTCAGCCCCCGATAATGCCGTGAGGTCTTCTCATGCATCACCCGCGATTTTGGCCCCGGAACCTCTGTCTTGATACTCGGGATACCTGCAGCGCTTGCTTTCCACCAGTCAGCCGCCATCATGTGACTCCTTGTATTGTTTCTTCCATAATTGATGAATGTTTCGATCAGAGACTACCTGCGTCGACGCGGAGTGTCAAGAGCTGCAGCGGC
>RECP01000113.1 GCA_007693945.1 Spirochaetaceae bacterium | reverse complement strand
CCACCAGGTTGCCGCTGCCGTTGTACTTCTCGGCGAACGCCGCGCCCACGGCAATCGGAATCCCGCCCGCCACTATGGCGTTGGTGCCCAGTACGCCGGCCTCCAGGTTGCGAAGGTGCATCGAACCGCCCCTGCCGCCGCAGTAGCCGTTGGCCAGCCCCATGATCTCGCCCAGGGTACGTACGACCGCCTCGGTGCCTTCATCCGGGAGGTCGTCTCCCAGCGGGTCCCACTCTTCGTCGAGCACGTGGCTCATGGTCTTACTGAGAAACTGGTGGTGCGCCCGATGGCTGCCGGTGATCTTGTCACCACGCTTCAGCGCCCTGATCGAGGCCGCGGCCACCGCCTCCTGCCCGACACTGGTGTGAACGGGACCCCAGATGCAGTCATCGGCTTTGAGCCGGAGCAGTGCGTGCTCGAACTCGTTGATCAGGTACATATCGAAGAGGATCTGCGCGGCATGCCGCGCGGGTAGCTGCCTTATGTCATCCGCATCGGAGCGCAGACGTTCCCAGCGCTGTTCGACAAGCAGTTTCTCCCGGTTCATTTCACGACTCCCGCAGTTCCAGTACCTCGCCGTCGGGGCCGCGGAAGTAGAACAGCCACACCCCCGGGCGGAACTCCACCGGATCGCTGAGGAATTCGACGCCGTGCTGCCGGAGCCGTTTGAAGTCCGCGCGCGCGTCGGTGGAGCGAAAGCCGAGGTGAACCAGGCCGTGATCGGCCTGACGCCGCCCGGGTTCTATCGGCCGGCCCTCGGGCTCGCGATACTCGAAGAGCTCGAGCAGGAACGATCCGGTGTAGAGGTGCGCAATGCGGGCGCGGCAGCCCGGCTGGGCGGTTGCCTCGGGCAGCGGAGTCTCGGGCCCGCACTCAAGCACGCGTGCCAGGCTGAGCCCCAACAGGTCGCGATAGAAGGCCAGCGAGTTCTCCAGGTTGGATACGCTGATGGCAACGTGCTCGACACCGGCTATCATGCTTGACTCCTGTCTCCGGATGCGATTCTGAACGCTTCCAGATCATCCCATTTGAACTGCAAACCGTGGCCGGGTCGATCCGGTGCAACAGCGCAGCCGTCTTCCAGTGTGAGAGGCGCTGCGAGAAATCGATCCAGCCCGAAACGGTGCACCTCGAGGTAACTGGCGTTGGCAACGGCGCACAACAGGTGTACGTGCAGGTCGTGCGCGCCGTGCGAGCTGACCGGCAGATTGCGGCACTCGGCCGCGTGCGCAACCTTCATCCAGCCGGTCACTCCGCCTGCATTGGTCAGATCGGGCTGCACGAAGGAAACCCCGCCGCGATCCATCATACGCTGAAACTCGGCGATGGTGTGCAGGTTCTCGCCGGTTGCAATCGGTATTCCGCGCGCGGCAAGCGTGGCGTGCGCTTCTTCGTAGTCCGGTTCAAAAGGCTCTTCGAGCCAGAACGGGTCGAAATCACGCAGTGCCTTTACCGCACGCAGTGCCTCGTCAAGGCGCCAGCGCATATTGGCATCCAGCATCAACACAACGTCGGGGCCGATTCTGCGGCGCACCGCGGCCACGCGCTCGATATCCTGCTTCAGATCATCATGGCCGACCTTGATTTTCAGCGCGTGGAAGCCCTGCGCCAGATAGTCGTCCATCTCCGCCAACAGTTCCTCGGTGGTGAAATGCAGGTCGACGCCGCCGGCGTAGGCTGGAACCCGTGACGAAGCGCCGCCGAGCAACCGCCACAGCGGCTCGCCGCCGGCCTGCGCTTTGATGTCCCACAGCGCAATGTCTACGGCCGAAACTGCAAATCCGGCCAGGCCGCCGCGACCGACGTAGTGCAGGTGCCGCCACATCTGGCGCCAGGTCTGCTCGGTGCACCGCGGATCACAGCCGCACAGCAGCGGCGCCAGCTCGTCAGCCAGAAGCCGCGTGATCGCCGAACCACCGCTTCCCACGGTATAGGTGTACCCGGTTCCCTTTATGCCGGCATCGGTCTGAACGCATACAGTGACCATCTCAAAGGCCGGGATACTCCCGTGAGTCGAGTCGCTGAGAACCCGCGGCAGCGGAATACGGTAGTGCCCCGGCGTAACGTGCGTAATCTTCACGGCTGCTCCCGGTCGGCTCTACGAAGCTCGCCGGACCACGATCTCGGTACCGTCGGCTACCGCGCGAAAGGCCGCGGCGTCTCCTTTTACGGCCCCGAGTCTGTTACTCTCGCTGGCCAGCCGCGGCTCCCCGTCGGAACCGCTGGCCGGCGTCGGGCCAAACAGAATGCAGAACGCCTTCCCCGGCGGCCAGTAGGCCAGGCTTCCCACCGGCATCGTGTCCGTGGCATCCGGCTCCAGTTCGAGCTGCAGCCCGGTTGAAAAATAGACCTCATCGCCCCAGCAATTGGCCCTGCCCTCCAGCGGCAGCGCGTTCCATATTGCCGTGGAAGCCGGGCTTTCGCGCAGCTCGGCCTGCATCCGTACCTCACCGGCCTCTATCGCTATTGTGTACATCCTGAGCTCCAGCGCGCTAGTTGACCACGTTGATGGGCTTGCCGGCCTGAAAGGCGCTAATGTTTTCCGCGGTGGTTTCCATCAGCCGAATGCGCGCTTCGAGCGCGGCCCAGGCGATGTGCGGCGTAACCATGATATTGCTGGCCGAAAAAAGCGGGTTGTTCTCTTTGATTGGCTCCGATGAGACAACGTCAACTGCGGCGCCGGCAAGCGTGCCGTTGTTCAGCGCATCCGCCAGGTCTCGTTCGTTGACCAGCCCCCCGCGGGCGGTGTTGACCAAGAAGGCGCTCTTTTTCATTCGCGACAGCAGCGCCTTGTTCACCATTTCGGTGTTCTGCGCTGTCTGGTTGCAATGCAGCGTTACCACGTCACTGCGGCTGAACAGTTCGTCCACCTCGGACCACGCAAAGGCGAAGTCCGGCGGATTGCCCTGGTAGGTATCGTGCGCCAGCACTTCCATCTTGAATGCCGCTGCCAACTCGCCAACCCGGCGCCCGATTCTGCCGAAACCGACGATACCCATAGTCTTGCCGGCAAGCTCCACCAACGGGGTGCGCCAGAACGAGAAGTCGCCACTCTTCTTCCACTCGCCCTTCTGAACCAGTTCGGCATGCAGAACCGGACGGCGAAAGTGATTGGTAACCAGCGCAAACACGTACTCGGCTACCGCGTCGGTACCGTAGATCGGAACGTTGCTGACTGGAATGCCACGCTCGCGGGCGGCCTCGATGTCAACAACGTTGTAGCCGGTTGCCAGAACTCCAATGAACTTGAGCCTGGAGAGTGCCGCTATGGTATCGCGCGACAGCGGAGTTTTGTTGGTCAGAACGATTTCGGCGTCTTTGGCCCGCTCGACTATCTGGTCCGCGGAGCTGCGGTCGTAGACGCTGAACTCACCGAGCTTCTCTACCTCGGTCCACGGGTTGTCTCCAGGGTTGAGCGTATATCCATCCAATACAACGATCTTCATCTCAGCCTCCTATGCTGGTGTATACCGAACGGCGCGGCAGCATTCAGACTCGCGCCCACGCCGTATCGAGGGTCTCCTTGCATTGCGCCAGAAGCTTCTCGCGCGTCCAGTCGCCGTAAATACAGACCTCAAAACTAAGGAACGGCCGTCTCTCCCTGCTCAGATAACCGTTCTCGAGCAGGACGCCGAGGTATTCCGTCAGCTCATCGACGCAGTTCTGACCGTCGGGATCGCACAGCGGCGGATGCTCATCGCCGTTCATGGGGTGATCGGGCTTGTTCATGATGCAGTTCCCCATGTGCGCGTGCACCACGTAGTCACCGGCATCAGCCCAGGCGCCGGCTGAGCTCTCGCCCTGCAGCGGCAGGTGGCTCAGGTCGATCATCAGGCCAAACCCGGGTATCGATTTCCGCACCTCTGTGGCGATAGCCGCAGCGTCCTTGTTGGGCCCGATAAGGCAGTTCTTGCCGTAGTCCAGCTGGTCGAAGGTTTCAAGCACCAGCGGGATATCGCTGTGCTGCTTGAGCGCGCTGCCGATCTCAACCAGCGACTTCACCAGCTGCTCCATAGCGCGGTCCTTGTGCGCCGCGGCCACGTTCTTGCCGGACAGCAACCCGAGTCCGCGCGCGCCGAGTTCGACGGCCTGCGGCATAACGTCGACCACCGCCGCAACCGCTCTGCTGCGTTCGGCCTCGTCGAGATGGTTGATATCGAGCTTCTGTGTCAGCAACACGGGTTGCGCGCCAAACGCCAGCGCTTTGCCTGACTGCCTTACCGCCTGCGCAACCCGGGCACGGGCGGCGGCGTCCTTGATCCACGAAACCTCGATAGCGTCAAAGTAGGGGTCATCGAGCAGGGTGGAAACTGAGGAGAAATCTCCTTCGCCCTTGATGCACTCTTTCCACAGCATAAAATGGACCAGACCGATTGTGGCGTAGTTCTGAATTGGTTCCTTCATACAATCACTCCTTCTTGGCTCCGACCGCATTGTGCGCGGCTTTGACAATATCGGCAACCGCCAGACCGCAGTCATCCAGTAGTGTGTCATACGGACCGGTTTCCGTAAAGCGATCGTTGACCCCGACACACTTGACCGGCGCCGCGCCGCAGAGTGGCCCTCGGAACGTCTCCGCAGCCATACTATGCCAACCGACTCCGGGTGGCTGAAGTGCGACGTCCTGGGGGGGGCCGTGCTCCTCCTGTTGTGACTCCAGTTCGTATACGGTATGCTTGCCGGTCAACGCGCGTGAGGGCAGAAGGGAGCTGACCGGACACCTTGGAGGGGATCAACGTGGCGCAGATCAAGCTTGGATTCGGATTCTACCAGCACATGTTGAACGACGACGGATACCGGTTCGCACGCCAGTGCGGCGCAACCCACGCCGTAGTCCACCTGGTCGATTACTTCAACCAGGGAAAGCAACTCAAGAACAACCATCGCGACAACCAGCCGATCGGCGGGCGTGACGGTTGGGGGCACGCCGGCGCCACGCGGCAACTGTGGCAGTACGACTCATTGGTCCGCATCCGCGAAGAGCTTGCGGCTCACGGGCTCACGCTTTACGCAATCGAGAACTTCGATCCGCTCGACTGGTATGACGTCCTGCTGGCCGGTCCCGGACGGGAGCGTCAGCTCGAGCGTTTACAGCAGATCATCCGCGACGTGGGCCGCGCCGGGATCCCGGTGATCGGCTACAACTTCAGTATCGCCGGCGTGGCGGGACGCGTGTCGGGAACGTTCGCCCGCGGCGGCGCCCGGTCGGTGGGCGTGGACGGAGGAGACCCCCGCCCGATTCCACGCGGCATGGTCTGGAACATGTGGTATGACGACAACGCCGCGGACGGCGAACTGCCGGAGATCAGCGAACAGGAACTGTGGGCACGTCTTGAGTACTTCTTGAGGGCCGTGCTTCCGGTAGCCGAAGAAGCCGGTGTTCGTCTGGCGGCACACCCTGATGATCCTCCGTTTCCGACCGTGCGGCGGCAGCCGCGGCTGGTCTACACGCACGACCGCTATCAGCGCTTGCTCGATCTGGCACCTTCACCAGCCAACAGCCTGGAGTTCTGCCTCGGAACGCTGCAGGAGATGGCGGACGGCGATATCTACCGGACCATCGAACGTCACGTCGGAGCGGGTCAGGTTGCCTACATCCATCTGCGCAACGTTGTCGGCACAGTTCCCCGGTATCACGAAGTCTTCCTCGACGAGGGTGATCTGGATGTAGTGCGAGTGATTCGGCTGCTCGATCAGCTGGGTTACGACGGTGTGGTGATTCCCGATCACACCCCGCTGATGGAATGCGCCGCACCGTGGCACGCCGGCATGGCCTTCGCCATGGGGTATATCCGCGCGCTGAAACAGATCATCCAGGAGAGCTGAGTACGGATCACCGTGCCGTGAAGCGCTGAGGTGCCGTGCGGTACTACCAGGCTGCTTCACTGCTGCGGCGAGACACCGGGAGTGATACGCTCGTCCGGGCCGGCGGCGGAAGCCGCCAGTTGCAGTGTGCAATACACCATGAGTGAGCGACGCCTACACGCCCGAATAAGCCGCGAAACCGCCATCCACCGGCACGACTGCCCCGTTCACAAAGCCAGCGCAGTCCGACGCCAAATAGACGATCACCTGGGCCACCTCATCGGGGGTACCGTAGCGTCCCGCCGGCACTGCCTGCATGATCTGCCGGCCGCGCTCGGTGGTCTGGCCGCTGTTGCGGTCGATCAGCAGGAACCTGTTCTGGTCCGTGAGAACAAACCCGGGCGCAACCGCATTGACCCGAATCTCGCGCGAGTAGGTCTGCGCCATGTGCACCGCCAGCCAGCGGGTAAAACTGTTGGCGGCAGCCTTGCTGTTACTGTAGGCCAGCGCCCGCGTCAACGGTGCCAGCCCCGCGACCGAGGTCACGTTGACTATGACACCGCTCTTCTGCCGCGCCATGACCCGGCCGATCTCCTGGCAACACATCACCGTACTGAGGTAGTTGAGATCCATGACCATGCGCAGGTCCTGCGGATCGATGTCAAAGAACGCAAGATCCTCCGACGTGGTTGTCACGGCGCGGCTGCCGCCGGCACCGTTTACCAGAACGTCAACGCGCCCGAACGCTTCCAGCGTGGTCTGCAGCGCGTCACAAATGGCCTCTCGTGAGGTCACGTCACAGGTCACCGCCAGCGCCCGGCCGCCGAGGGCCCGAATCTCCTCAACCGTGCGCTCGGCCTGCTCGGGCAACAGATCCCACACCGCTACCCTGGCTCCCTCTGCGGCCATCAACCTGGATACCGCACCCAGTATTGCGCCTCCGGCCCCGGTTACGACCGCACACCGGTTGGTCAGATGGTAGTCCACGCTATCTACTCCAGATCTTCGACTTCAAAGTCTTCGACCGCCGAGATCAGCGCCGCTCCGAAGGTGGGCGACGGGGTCTGGAACCCGGGCCGGGCCTTACCATCGAGCGTACACTGAACCGCAGCTGCAGCGACCAATGCAGTCATGGTATACGGCTCAGGGCCGCGCATGATGGCCTGCACACGCTGCCCCTCCCTGCTGGACGCTTCGGCAAAAATTACGCTGTTGCCGACCGCGCGTTGATGCGCGTCGGGACCAGCCTTGTCCTGTTTCTGCAATCTGCGTCGCAGCAGCCCCCTGAACCACTGGGGCCGTATGAAGCGGTGCGCGATCTTGAGCGCCCAGCCGGAGACCCGGCACGGCAGCGCCACGTAGCACTCAATATCCGGAATCCCGGTGGTGTAGTATGCGGAGAACACGTCGGCCAGAGGCGCCGTGATCGAGAGTTCAGGGCCGTTGCCGAAGTCAAAACTGCGCTGCCGCCACGCCGTGGAGACTTCGGCGATCTTGCCTTCTCTGCGCACCAGACCGGGTCGCCCGAGTTGATCCAGCACCGTAGCGGCGGTGCCGCGCGAAACGGAATCGACTTTGCCGAACGCCAACACCAGGCGGTCGGCGCTGGGCAGGCGGGTCTTGACGTAGCAGGCAAGATAGTCCGACGGTACGATATCGAACCCGACCCCCGGCATCACCATAATCCCCGCATTGATGAACTCGCAGTGACGCGCCGCGGCGCGGTGGAAGACGTCTATCTCGCCGGTCACGTCGAGATAGTGGGTAGCGGTGCGGATGCACGAGTCGGCAAACGGTGTAAATGTGTTGCGGAACGGTCCGGCACAGTTCAGGACAAGCGGAACGTCCTTCAAAGCCGCATCCATTGCCGTACTGTCGGTAATCTCAAAAGCCGTAAACGGCAATCCAAATTCCCTGGCCACCGCCTCGACTCTCGCTCTGTTGCGTCCCGCCAGAATCGGTCTGAGTCCCAGACTGACCAGGCGTTCAACTACCAGGCGGCCGGTGTAGCCGTATGCCCCGTAGAGAAGAAAGCTGACTTGTTGCGCCATACACTCCCCGTTCCGTTGGGTGTAATGTACTGATTTTCTGCGCCGGGGAATATCTCGGCAGTTTCAAAGCCCGCGGGCACGGCTGCCGGATCATGCCAGTTCCAGTGCCAGTTCCATCATGCTGCGAAACGAACGCTCGCGATCGGTCGAGGAGAGCGCCTGGCCGGTCAGCAGGCTGTCGCTCACCGTAAGAATGGACAGCGCCTGCGCCTTGAACCTGGCAGCTTCAGTGTACAGCCCGCTGGTCTCCATCTCGACCGCCAACACGCCAAAGTCGGCCCACAGCTTCCACGCCTGCGGATCATCGCCGTAGAAGACGTCGCTCGAGAGGATGTTGCCGGCACGAAACGGGATCTCTAACGCCTCGGCAACCGAACAGGCCCGGGCAAACAGACCGTAATCGGCGCACGGCGCGTAGTCCGCCCCGTGGAAACGCAGGCGATTGATGTGGGAGTCCGTAGAAGCCGACATCGCGATCAGGATGTCGTTGAGCCGGATATCCGGCTGCATCGCGCCGCACGAACCAACTCTGATCGCGCGCTTGACCCCGTACTCAGCCAGCAGCTCATGGACGTAGATCAGATGCGACGGTATTCCCATGCCGGTCCCCTGTACCGAGACCCGACGTCCCTTGTAAAGACCGGTAAAGCCGAGCATGCCGCGCACCTCGTTGTAACACACCGCGTCCTGCAGAAACGTCTCAGCCACGAACCGGGCTCGCAGCGGGTCCCCGGGCAGCAGAACCGTTTCGGCAATCTCGCCTTTCAAGGCACCGATATGGATGCTCATCCGTTGCCCTCCTGTTCCAGCGGTATCCCCGCGGTGGCACCCAACTGCCGGGCAAGCTGCGCGCAGACCCCGGCCGTTGCCGCGGTGGCGCTCATTGCTGCGGCGCAACACCGCAGGTCCTCAGGTCGATACCTGATCCCCGTCAACGCCGCTATCAGCCGCTGCATGTCGGGCGAAACGCCCGCCGCCGCGCCTGCACCGACAATCCGCGCACCGCTGATGCGGCCGCGATGCACGTGCAGCTCTAATTCTGCTGCACCGTCGCCGCCTTCTACGCGATGCAGACGGCGGAAGTCCGGCGTACGACCGTAGATCCACTGCCAGCTGCGCAGTTCCGCTACCAGCGATGTGTGCACATCATCGCCTCGGAGTGCGCCTGCGTCAATACTTTCGATGGTCGCGCGCACCCCGTAGGCGCGCTCCGCGGCCGCTACCAGCCGCTCACAGACCGCAGCCCACTGCAGACCGGGCACCAATTCGCCGAGGTTGACCACTCGCGAACGCACCGAGGCAATTGCCTTGCTTTCGGTAACTGCCGTGGAAACAGGGTTCAGACAGGCCGACAGCCGGTCGAGGTCCGCGTCGATCAGCAGCGTTCCATGATGATAGGACTTCTGCGAGCGATAGCGGAACGCACTGCCGGAGAACTTGCGCCCGTCGGCCAGAATATCGTTGCGGCCCGTCTGTTCGGCCGAGATGCCGATGTCGGCAAGAGCCGCCATCACGATTGCGAACTGAAGCCGCTGATCGTAGTGCTCTGCGGCGGCCAGGAAACTGAAGTTGCCGTTGCCCGGATCGTGGTAGACTGCTCCTCCACCGCTGGCGCGCCGCGCCAGCCACACCCCCGCGGCCCGCATGGCGTCCAGGTCACACTCGATCCAGGGATTCTGATGGCGCCCGATCACCACAACCGGCGCGTTGCGCCACAGAAACAGCACCAGCTGGTCCGGTTGCAGCTCATCGTACAGCTGCTGTTCCAGAGCGAGGTTGCGGTAGGGATCGAGCGTCGCGGAGCAGACCACGCGCAGCAGGCCGGGCGGCGCCGCGCTGTGCAGATCGATGCTGTGCATACCGACCGCGATAGTAGCACGGCAGCGCATAGCCACGGAACGGGTGCGCCGCTATAGTGGGTAAAGCACGGGTCCGCGTGGAGACGGCGCCCTATCCGCCGCAAGGAGGGCAGCGAGAAGCAATGATTGACGTGCTCGTACTGCTGGGGAATCCCGGCGCTCAGTACCACCGCACACGCCATAACGTCGCCTGGCTGCTGGCCGAACGCATTGAGGCGCTTCGCGGTGCGACGCGCCAGCGCAAGTTCCTGGCTGACTACGCCGCGGTTGGATGGGGCGCCAGCCGCATTCACGTGCTGTGGCCGCAGACCTTCATGAATCGCTGTGGTGAGTCGGTGGGCCGGCTGTGCGCTTTTCTGCGCGTCGATCCGCGCCGCGTGCTGGTGGTGCACGATGAGCTCGAGCTGCCATTTGGTACGATCGCACTACGGCGCGGCGGCGGTCTCGGCGGGCACAACGGACTGAAGTCGCTG
Organism: Spirochaetaceae bacterium; assembly: GCA_007693945.1. Taxonomy (GTDB): domain Bacteria; phylum Spirochaetota; class Spirochaetia; order DSM-27196; family PWMO01; genus PWMO01. The sequence goes on along the minus strand of RECP01000113.1, from coordinate 36,101 downwards.
CGCAGTGCGCTGGCAACAGCGGACTTCCTGCGTCTGCGAATCGGCATATCGCGCCCCGGACACGGCAACGTGTCCGCATACGTATTGTCGCGCTTTGCACCTGACCAGGAGGCGGTGCTGCATCAGGTTCTTGACGCTGCCGCCCGGGCCGTCGAGCGCTGCGTGCAGGCGGCCGACGCGACGCAGCAGGAGGCGGTGCTGCGCGACTATGCGCGCGTGGAAGTGCTGTGAGCTGCCCCGGCGATCCGCGTTGCGACGGGTACAGCGTCGCTCAGAAGCGCCGTGCCCCGCGGACACGGTAGGTTGCCGTGTTCTTCTGAACGGGGGCCGCGTCACGTGACAGGAAGTTCCAGATCGCGGCCTGAATGTCGCTTGCCTCGAAGGAGCTCCAGTACGGTGCGCTCGCAATGCCGAAGTCAGCCACCGGATGCAGGGCCAGGTCCATCTGCTCCAATTCCCCGATGGACGGAAGGAACCAGTCGTCAAACCCACCCTCCGCGTGTCCGTGCGCAAGCTGAGCCGCCTTACCCGTCTGTGCACCCAGCCCGATCACAATCAACGACGTGTTGTTCAACCCATCGCCGATGTCGGCACCCGTCCCTCCGATGGACGTCAGGGTGCTGCTCCACAGCGCGTACTCGAGGTTATCCGCCGTAGCTTCCATATAGCGCCAGCCGTCGTTGTAGAACCCGCGATCAAAGAACACCGGTCCACCCGCCGGGCCGGGATTCCTGAGAGAGAACGCGGTTTGCGGGTACGGCGTTTCCCCCGCATCCTGCCACCTTAGATACGGGTACGAACTGCCCTCCTGGACCGCCCAGACTGCTACGAAGTCCCACCCGGGGAAGCTCGCCGGGCCGAGCATGTCGGCGGTGGGCAACGGATCTCCCTTGCCGACATCGTCCTGACCCGTGGTGTAGCGGTCATAGTAGGCAGCGGTTATCGCTCCGGTGTTGACACCCGCCAGACCGCCCGAGGGCGACCCGGCGACGCTGGTCACCGCCCCGGCAGCGTAGCTGCGCAGAACCTCGCCGCCTATCTTATTGCCGACCAGGCCGCCGATCCGGCCCTCGTCACCCGTACCGGCAACCAGACCGGTGGCATAGCTGTCGCGTATCTCTCCACCGTCCATGGATCCCACAAGCCCGCCGACGCTTCGATCCCCGGTTACTGCTACATCGGCACGAGACTCGCTCAACATGGCGCCGTTGGCATAGCCGATGAGCCCACCGGTGTTGGTGCCCATCGAGCTCACCGCCCCGGTTGCCGAAACCCGCGTGATGCTGGACGCCGGAAGCTGCTGGGCCCCGGCCAGCGCACCCGTGTTGTTGCCCGGATTGGCGATACTGACGCCCTCCAAACGAACGTTGACGACGGTCGCTCCCGCAAGGTATCCAAACAAACCAACGCCAAGTGTGCTGCGGTTGATGAACAGGCCGGAGATCATATGGCCGGCCCCGTCAAAAAAACCCGTAAACGGGGCGCCGTTTTCGCCAAGCGGGAGCCACCCTTCATCCTGGTTCCACGGTGCAACGCCAAGGTCGATGTCCGCTACCTGCAGAAAATGGGCCCCGAGGTGGTTCCTGACGTTGTTCAGCTGCTCGGCTGTCGCCACAAGGTACGGAGTTATCTCCGTTCCGTCGCCGCCCGCGAACGTACCGTCCTCGACCCACCCGGCGTAGAGAGTCATGTTGTCGTTGACCACATCGGAGGCGAAGTTCCACGGCGTTGTCAGAGCATCATCGGCAAACCAGCCGCTGAACAGATACCCGATTCTGGTCGGTTCGGGCGGCTGTACCACCGAGCCTCCGACGGCGACTTCTTGCGGGTCAACCGCTGTTCCGCCGTTGGTCTGGAACGTTACCGTAAAGGTGGAGGCATCAGGGCCCCACTGCGCGTAGAGCGTGACGTCGTCAGCAGGCATGACCAGGGTGCTTCCCGGCACGTAGCTGATGCCGCTACCGCCGGATCTCGTGTTCCAGCTTTGAAAGAAGAGCGCGCCGTTCGTGAGCGTGCCGGATCCAGGCAGGGCAATTCTGGCTCCCACCCGTTTCAGCGTGAAATCCGGCGCGAGCATATACGGACTCTCCAGCGCGCCATCAGCTCCGTTGGGCTCGAACCGCAACATGTAGCTCAGCGGCGGGTCATCAATCGGGTTGATACAGCCCAGAACCGCCCACAGTGACAAGATCACCAGAAACCAGCGCCCCACCCGTACCAACGCGCGTGCCCCTTCTGCAGATTACTGACGTCCGCGGCACATGCAGCAGCGTAACGACTGCCAGGTGTCCGCAGAACAAAGTATATGACTTGACACCGGAAAATCAATGTCGGCGTGAGAAGCGCCGTGATCAGCGAACGGTTACAGACAGCTGCGCGGTCGAAACGCGGCAACCGACAGACTGACCACGGTTTCCATGCGCCTGCGAAGCGGAGGCAGAATCCGAGCAAGTCGTGCCAATCGCGCCAGCGACGGATCAGCAGTCATAAGATCGAGTGCGTAGGCCTGCTCGGAGACAACACGTGTCTCCGCAAGGCCGGCCGATTCGATGGCTGCGAGATAATCCTGTCGCGTCATTGCCCCGGCAACACACGCCGTGTAGAGCGCTGCGCTCTTGCGCAGGAAGCGCGGCAGCGGCCGGGAAAGCACCAGGTCCGAGACGTACATGCGACCGCCGGGCTTGAGCACGCGGGCGACTTCGCGAAATACCTGCGGCTTGTCGATTGACAGATTGATCACGCAGTTGGAAATCACCACGTCGACCGATGCGTCGGGAAGCGGAATGCTCTCAATGAAACCTTCCACGAATTCAACGTTGCCGAACCCGCCGCGCTCGGCGTTTACCCGGGCGCGCTCGAGCATCTGCGGTGTCATGTCCAGTCCGATTACACGGCCGCCGGGGCCTACCTTGCGCGCCGCGATGAAGCAGTCGAACCCGGCACCGGAGCCAAGATCCAGCACTGTTTCTCCGGGCTGCAGTGATCCAATCGCGGTGGGATTGCCGCAGCCGAGTCCCAGGTTGGCGCCGTCCGGCGCCGTTGAAAGATCATCAGGTGAGTATCCGTTGGCAACCCCGATAGCGTCTGCGCTGCTGCAGCAACCGGAGGCGCCCGCCGCCGCCGCACGCTCAACCGGCCCACAACAGCTTCCCGATACCGTCGCAATCGCACCGTATCGTTCCTGCACACCCTTCCGTACGTCGTTGCTCACGGTGTCTCTCCTTGCGTTCCCGTATCGGCCAGCGCGCTCATCAACGGTCCGAGGCTGTTGCGCACCGAGCCGAGCAGCTGCTCAGTCTTCATCAGCCACAAGCAGCAGACCGTACCCTGGTTCTGGTAGCTGACGACCGCCAGTTTGTCCCCCGGATGGATATGTGCGCGCTGACGGATCTCCTTGGGAAGCACCATCTGTCCACGCTCATCTACCGACACGACCGCATCGACCCGCAATGCGCTGTCAAACAGATCCATTCGCCCCTCCTTGCCTGTTTTCGCCTGTTGATACAGAATATTCTGATATTTCTGATTTGTCAAGACTGCCGTTCGGCCGAGATCCGTGCCTGTACTCGGCACTACAGAGGAAACGCCGAACAGCTTGGTGTACGCAAGGACCGCTGACCCGCTGTTCCCCGTCGATCTGGAATTTGGTTTGCGGCGTGCTATTCTTGTATTACCACCCAACGTTGGAGGCGCGACATGCAACGCAATCGCCGCTACGGATCTATGGTTGCACTGACTTTGACACTACTACTCGTTGCAGGCTGCTCGAACCCCTTTGGATCCCGCCGGGGAGGCTCGAACGGAGGCTCAGGTGAAGCACTGTTTCCGCAGCACGTGGAGTTCAGAGTTTTTGCCACTGCCGGTTTGCCGCATGTCACGCTCTTCTGGGCCAGGCCTGACTCTTCAGTGACCAGTTATCAGGTGTTTCGAAGCGCAAGCTCCGGAGACTACGATTTTGATGATCCGGTCGCGGAGCTCTCCTCCGTGGCGCCGGACAATAGCTACGTCGATGCAACAGTGACCACAGGGACCCCGTATTTCTACGTTATTCGAGCACTCGCCAATGGGAGTGTTGTTGGCACCGCAGCGGAAATCAGCGCGACGGCGCGGACGGGGACTCTTGACCTCGAATTCGTCTACGTTGATCCGTCGGCCGCCGATGGTGGGGACGGCAGCTATGCGGCGCCATTCAACACAATCGGCGCCGGCGTCGCAAGCGTGAATCCCAACGGAACAGTGCTCCTGATGGACGGCAGCTACCAACTGACCGCATCCGTAGCGCTTACCAAGCCGCTTATCATCCGTTCCGTGAGCGGTTCGTACCGCTTCAGTGAAGCGATTATCAACGCCGGAGCTATCGGGAACACCGCGGCGGTCGAGTTTCTCGGCGGGTCTGACGGGAGTGTTCTGCAGGGACTGCGATTTACCGCTGCGGTAAGGACCAGCAGCAGCCAGGGTATGATCCGCATAGGATCCGGCTCAGGCAATGATCCCGACGACGTTCAGATACTTCACAACCATTTGTACCAGAACCAGGGCATCGCCATCTCCAACCACATGGGCTCGGGCCAATCTATCGGTACGGTCATCGCCGGCAACTGGATCACCGATCACGGCGGAGGTCACGCGGTGCGAATCGATCGGGGGCTTGTGGACGGCAGATTCGAGAACAACATCATCGAGAACGTGGCGGATTCCGGGGCGGGTATCAACATGGACAGGTCCACCGGGTTCGTTATCGCCCGCAATCGCTTCACGAATATCAGCGGGCACGGGTTGAACCTCGGCGGCGCCACCAGCAACTTCACGGTCAGCGACAATCTGCTCGAGCACGCCAACGCCGGCCAGCGCTCCGATGGCGGTGGAATCCGCTTGTACGGCGCCAGCCACACCGACCCGGTCCTCATCACGGGCAACACCGTCAAGAACAGCTTCAACAGCATCTACCAGCGGGACGACGATATCTCCGTATCCGATATCACCATCACCGGCAACTCGATCATCTCGCCGATCTCGGGTAGCATGCTGATCGTGAACGCCGCGACAACGGGGACGTTGGATGCCCGGGGGAACTGGTTCGGCTCCGCCGAAGAAGATGACTTCAAAGACTTCATTGACGGCGACGTCGACTACTCTGATTGGCTGACTGCCGCGCCGTAGCCGTGCGGCTACCGTCGGTCACTTGAGCGGCGGCGCAGGTTCCACTATGATCAATCACCGTGAATGAGGACAAAGACACTGCGTCTCGATCGGCCTCCGAAGCCGCCGGCGATAACGATGCCGTGTATCAGGCCCTGCGGCAGAGGATCGACCAGCTGCCGGTTCCCTACCCGCCCACCGAGTCGGGCGTCGAACTGAAGCTGCTCAAAGCACTGTTCACCGCGGAGGAAGCCCGGGTGGCGCTTCACCTGAGCGCCATTGCCGAACCGGTAGGGACCATCCATCGACGAGTCCCAAAGATGGATCGCGACCGGCTGGCGTCTGTGCTGAAGAGACTCGCGAAGAAGGGCGCGATAGTCTCCGGCGTGACGCGCGTGGGAAGTCGTCCTCTGCGGACCTACTCGCTGGCGCCGCTGGTGGTGGGCATGTTCGAATTGCAGGTCGATCGACTGACGCCGGAGTTCGTGCGGGACTTCCACGACTATCTCGATCAGGGCTTTCGCGCGAGCATCATGGAAGTACGCACCGCCCAGATGCGCACGGTCCCGGTGCGGGCCGAGCTCTCGGCCCAACGATCCGTCGCGTCGTATGAGGACATGCACTCCTACCTCGCCACGCATCCGGGGCCGTTTGCGGTCATTAACTGTGTCTGTCGCCAGAGCGCAGGGCTGCTGGGCCAGGCGTGCAGCACGAAATCGACGCACGAAACGTGCCTCATGATCGGACACGTTCCGTCGCACGGCCGCGAACTGTCCAGAGACGCGATTCTGGAGATCCTGAACAAGTGCGAGCGCGAAGGCCACGTCCTTCAGCCGCAGAACACCCGAAAACCGTCGTTCATATGCTGCTGTTGCCGCGACTGCTGCGAGATTCTACGCAACGCCCGCAAGCTTCCCCGGCCCGCCGACGCCATTCCGTCGGCCCATCGCGCATCGGTCGACGCGGCGCTCTGCAGCGGGTGCCGCGCCTGCCTGAAACGCTGCCCGATGGACGCTGCGCTAATGAGCGACGGCACCGCGATCATCGACGAGGGCCGCTGCATCGGCTGCGGCTTGTGCGTCGCGACCTGTCCGGTCAACGCCATCTCGCTTGGGCGCCGTCGACCGGCGCCACGAACCCCGCGGAGTTCGACGTTGATGTATCTCAGAATGTATCGCGACCGCTGGGGACCGCTGCGGGTGATCGGCCTGGCGGTCCGCGGGCTGCTCGGGCGCAAGATCTAACGGTTGCCTGCGACACTGGTGATCCGTGCGGTCAGCCATTCGATCCAATCGGCAATCCCCTCCCCGCTGCGACACGAGACCGGAAGGATAGTGACGGCCTGATTGAGCACCGCAATCCGCTGCCGAACCGCGTTGATATCGAACTCGGCAATCGCCATGTAGTCGGTCTTGTTGACGATCACCACGTCGGCCGCCTGGAACATCACGGGATACTTCAACGGCTTGTCATCGCCTTCCGGAACGCTCAGGATTGCGACATTGACGTGCGCACCGGTATCGTGTTGCGCAGTACAGATGAGATTGCCGACGTTCTCCAGGAAGAGCACGTCGAGGGTATTAAGCGGCAGCTCCTGGATCGCCGCCTGCGCCATGGCCGCGTCAACGTGACAGAAACCGCCGGTCTCGATCTGCACGGCGGGCACACCGGCCGCGATCATCTTGTCGGCGTCGACGGTAGAGTCGATATCGGCCTCAATGACCGCGATGCGAAACCGCTCACGCAGGGCCGCTATGGTGTGGAGAATGATGCTTGTTTTGCCGGAACCCGGTGACGACATCAGGTTCACCATCACAACCCCGGACGCGGCAAGCCGCTTCCGCAATATGGAAGCTTGAACGCGATTCTCCCGCAGCACGCTCTCGCGGATTCGCACGATTCGTGTCTCAGCCATCAGCTCACCTCGATTTCCTCTACGATGTAATCGGCTCGTCGGGTCAATGTGCAACTGCCGCTGCCGCAGTGCGGACAGACAACCCGATCAACCGTTCGCAGCGACACCGCGAAACCGGCCGAACAGTCGTTACAGGCGAACTGCGGCGCCTGATGCTCGATCTCGAGCCGAGCCCTCTCGGCAATACTGCCCCGTGACACACGATCAAAGTAATGCTGCATCCAGACCGGCTGAAGATCGCTCAACTCGCTTACCACCAGCAGAATACGGTGTACACGCGCCGCCCGCTGACGTCGGGCGTGTCTGAGAACCGTCTTGAGTATCGCGCTGGTAATCGAGAGCTCATGCATCGGCGGCACGCGTGTGGCGCTTACAGCCTCAGCCGCTGGACAGCGGGGTGCGGCCGCGCAGCGACCGGGCTATGGTAAGGCGGTCGGCGTATTCCAGATCTCCGCCGACCGGTAGTCCCAGAGCCAGCCGTGTTACGGTTACACCGAGCTGCTCGAGCAATCGCACGAGGTAGAGCGCCGTGGTGTCACCCTCGACGGTCGGATTGGTGGCCAGAATAACCTCGCGTACCTCGCCGGAGTGCAGCCTTTCAATCAGCCGACCGATAGTCAGATCCTCCGGGCCCACGCCGTCAATCGGAGAGATGACCCCGGTCAGCGCGTGGTAGAGCCCGCGATACTCGCGCGTGGTTTCCAGAACCGCGATATCCTGCGGCTGCTCGACCACGCAGATGGTGGTACGGTCGCGGCTGCGGTCGCTGCAGATGTCGCACGGGTCGGCTTCGGTGTAGTTGCCGCAGATAGAGCAGGGGCGCACCCGTTGCTTGAGGTGCAGGATATCGTTGGCCAGCGCCGCGTTGTACGCTTCATCGGCAGAAAGCAGGTGATAGGCGATGCGCAAGGCGCTCTTGCGCCCGACGCCGGGCAGCCGCGAGAGGTGTTTGACCAGGGTATCGAGCACGGTCACGGCCGGATTCCCGCTACATGCCCATGAAACCGGGCGGAATCTCGAGCCCGCCGGTCAGCGCGGACATCTCTTCGCGCACGCGGTCCTTGATGTTGGCCACCGCGTCGGTAAATGCCGCACGTACCAGATCCTCGAGCATCGTGATGTCCGCCGGATCGACAACCTCGGGAGCAATAGTGACGTTCAGCACGGTGAACTCACCGGAAATCTCTACGCGCACCATGTCGCCGCCCGCCGAACCGGTTGCACGAATCGTCTTCAACCGCTCCTGCGCTTCCTGGACCTTGGACTGGATATTCTGAAAGTTCTTCATCAGATCCATTGGATTCATCTCTGTTCTCCCTGGCCGTCGAGTACCTCACCGCGGAACACCTGTCTCACCATCTCGACCTGTTCGCCATGCTGTGCCTGCTCCTCGCTTGATCTGGCTCGAGCGACAACCGAGACGGTCACCGGTTCATCGAGCGCCGCGCACACCACCTCGCGTACCGTGGCCAGCTCTGCCTCGATCGAACCCGCGGCAAACGCGCCGTCCACGCTGATCAGCAGCTCAGATTCCCCGAGATCCCACGCCAGCGCGTGTTCCAGCACCGACGCCAGGGTCGGCTTGCGGGCGCGCAACGCCGTAACGATCTCCTCGATCTTTTCCGCTTCCACCTGGCGCACTGCGGCCCGCGGCTCCGCCGAACGCCCACCCGCGGACGCCGCCCCGGATACCGCAGGAGGCACAGCGGGTGTTTCGGTGGAGGTGCCGTGCCGCCCCGGGGACTCCGGGCCGGCTGAAAGGCGTGTCGCGGCGCCGTGCGGCGATTCCGGCCTGCGAATCGCATCGTCCCCCGAGCCGACTGCGCCGGTTGAACCGGCGGCACCAAGCTCGCGCTTCAGCTGCTCAATGCGCTCCAGAATTCGGGCGCTGCTCAGATAGCCGGCCAGGGCCGCGAGGCGGCTGATTACCAGCTCCAGCTCGTAGCGCGGGTTAACCGAGTAGCGCATGTTGCGAAACAGCTCGACCAGCAGCCCCAGCGCGTGCTCAATCTGCTCTTCGCTGAAACCATCGATCACGGCGCCCGAAAACCGCTCGGGCGGGTACCCGAGAACGCTCTGCTTGCGTACGCCGTGCTTGAGAAAGAGCACGTTACGGAAGTACTCCGCCAGATCGCCGGCCACCTGCTCCTCCGAAATTCCGGCGTCCATAATGGCGGCCAGCAGATCGAGCGCTCGGCCGCCGTCACCGGCCACAAACGCTTCGCCGAGGTCGTTCATCTGCTCGATGCTGCCGACCCCCAGTGTTCGGCGGATTCGGTCAAAGCTGATATGCCCGTCCGAAAACGCCGCTACCTGATCGAAGAGGGTGTAGGCGTCGCGCAGCGAACCTCGCGCTTCCTTGGCCATCCAGAACAGCGCCTCTTCTTCTGCATCCAGACCGAGCTCGCCGCACACCTCGCGCAGCCTGGCGCGGATGGCCTCAAGCGGGATCAGGCGAAAACTGAACTGCTGACAGCGCGAGCGGATAGTGGCCGGAACCTTGTGGATTTCCGTGGTAGCAAAGATGAAGACGATGTAGGGCGGAGGTTCCTCGATGGTCTTCAGCAGCGCGTTGAATGCGCTGTTAGAGAGCATATGGACCTCGTCGATGATGTAGATCTTGTAGCGCGAACTGTTGGGAGCAAACAGCACTTCGTCCTTGATCTCGCGCACGTCGTTGACGCTGGTATTGGATGCGCCGTCGATTTCAATCACGTCGAGCGACGTGCCGCGCGTAATCTCCTGGCTGCCCGGATAGTCTTCGCACGGTTCGGCGGTCGGACCCGACGGGCAGTTGAGTGCCCGTGCCAGGATGCGCGCCGCCGAGGTCTTGCCGACCCCGCGAGGCCCGGAAAAGAGGTAGGCGTGCGCCAGGCGTCCGCTGGACAGCGAGTTCCTGAGCGTGGCAACCACGAACTCCTGCCCGGTGAGATCATCAAAGGAGGTAGGCCGTTTTCTGGTAGCGGTGACTTCGTACATCATGGTCCGTTCATCATAATGCGGTGTTCCGCAAAGAGAAAAGCCTCTTCAGCTCCCAACAAGCTGACTGCGGCACACCAACCGATCGCTTACCGCTGCTCCCTTCCGGGCCTGACGGGGTTGGGCGACGGTCAATTGCACAGCGCCTGAAGATCATCACTGAAGAGGCACGCCGGAGAGAGAGGGATTCGAACCCTCGGTACCCGGTTAGAGTACACACGCTTTCCAAGCGTGCGCCTTAAGCCACTCGGCCATCTCTCCAAAGAGCACAAAAAAAGGCGGAGAGAGAGGGATTCGAACCCTCGGAGCCGTATAACGGCTCAACGGTTTTCGAGACCGCCCGATTCAACCACTCTCGCATCTCTCCGTGTTGTTGTCACAATGTAAAAGATTTCGGCGGCTGAATCAAGGGCGCGCATTCGCCAGCCGGAGTTCGCATTTTGACCGCACGGAGTCAGTTGGCATAGTATGGCTGCGGAGACGCCCCAAGGGGCGCATCGGTCGAGGACGGATCCGGACCCTGACCTCAGCGCAGCGAGCTGTCCATATAGAGTTCCAGCTCCACCATGCGCTCCAGCAGCTCATCGCGCGGCGCGCCGGGGAAGTTGGCCAGCACAATCTCCTTGGCAAACAGTCGCCCAAGATAGCGAAGCTTGCTGGCTGACTGGCGCGCGGCATAGACAAAATCCGCGTGGCCGGAATTGACGGTGATCAGGGACTGATCTGCGTCGTAGCGCGAACGCCACAGTTCTCCGGGCGCGTAACGGTAGGTATAGCCGGGCAGGCCCTGACGCCCCATCGCGCCGGAAGCGGCACCGCGCGCCCCGGGGAGCTCGGCGGTGACGGTGACGGTGCAGTGCGCCTGGCACTCAATCTGGTTCTGAAGCGCACGGGCGCCAATGACGGCAAGCTCGGGCTCCAGCGGCGCGCGGTACGTGACGAACTCGCCGGCCTGCTTATCGAGCGTTCCGCTACCCTGTTCCACGGTCCAGGTGATCGTTACATCGGAATCCACGGCACGCCGCGACTTGTCGCGAGGAACCGCGCGCAGGGCGCACTCCCGCCCCACCGCAACCCGCGCGGCGGCCGGACGTATGTCAAGGCGGTACAGCGGGCCGGGAAACTCGAAGAACGACCGCTGGCCGGCGGGATCCGTCTTTGGCTGTTCGGCAACGCTAATCCCGTCGACGCTCACACCGTCCGGCAGAGTGGCTTCATCACCGGCCGCACCGCTGCTTTCGTCAGCGCCGCTGTGACCCTCGCCCGTCCCTGTGCCCCCGGCAGCGGCCGTTTTGGGCCTTCGGTTGTCGGTTTCGGTGCGGGCAGAAAGCCAGCCGTACTCGTCCGCGGGCAGCATTGCGAAAGCTTCCTTGAGCGCACGGGTGATGCGTCGCAGAATGGCTTTGCTGGCTTCCTCCTCTTCGGCCTTGCGGTACTCCTCGATAGCTGTGGTCAGTGCGGTTTCCACCGGTTGCAGCGCAGCTACCAGCGAGTCAAACGCTGAATCATAGACTATCCCGTCGCGCGTTCCCGGGGTTAGCTGCAGGAACGAGGCGTCTACAATACCCTCGACGTAGCCCGAAGTCCAGGGAGGCCGGCGAAACGCGTCGATGCGGGTGATATCAGGGAAGACCCGGGTTCCCTGCCGGTGAAGACCAACCCCCGCGCCGGCCCCCGGTTCTGTCAGGTAACACTCGACGTAGATTTCCCCCAACGGTGTCCGCGGCTCGGGAAGACCGTGCAGAAGCTGTCCGTGAAACCGCCGCGGCTCCACCAGCAGATCCTTGCGCGCGGTTCGGTCGATTATTCTGATACTGACGCCCGAGCGGCTGATCCGATCGCGCAGCTCGCTGGCAAGGTAGGACTGGATCTTCTCTCCGGAGAGATTCTTCATGCCGGACAGCAGCGGCTGGATGTGCAGCGTGGTACCGGCACGCTCGAACAGCTCGCGCGACGGACGAATCGCGTAGTCGGGTGAATCCTTGATCAAGTGCAGCCGTTGTGCGGCGCCTTCGGCAGCACACGAGGTGAGCGTCAATTGCTCTCCTACGGTCCAGAAGCTCAGCAGACCGATACCGAATTCACCCTGAATACCGTTGGCACCCCGCTCCTTGAGCCGCTGCTTGATAGAGTCGCCGATGTGAGTGGCGACGTACCTGAAGTCGCTGACGCCTTCGCCGTCGTCTATGACTTTGAGGTACTGCTCGCCGCGCGTCCTGCCGCGCACAATCGATACGTTCCGCGCGCGCGCGTCTATTGAGTTCTCCACAAACTCCGCAATAGCTTTCAGCGGATTGTTCTGCGACAAAGCGATGATACGGATCGCATTCCATTGATTCCCGATGCGTAATCGGCCCTGATTAGGGTCCGCCGGTCTTCTGCGAGAGGCCATTTGCAGAGAGTAATTCGATTGCCCGGCAAAGACAAGACGGGCGACGCAAATCCCGGACGTATCCGTGACCGCGGCATACCGGTCGGGGACCACTCACCGAACAAGCTCGCAGAAGAGACTCGATTGGTCCACCTCCGTGATACGGCCGGCTTTCCCCGCCGCCGAACAGAGCGCGCTGAACTCCTGCGGGCTCAACCTGCCCGCGCGAAACCCGTCACTGGTCACGATTACCCCGTTGCCGGACTGCTCCCGATCAATCGGGCCGATCAAACGCGCCGACGCTTGCGCTTCGAACCAGGCCAGACGGTCCTCCCAGAAGCGATCCGAATAGGTGGACAGCAGCACGATACCCCCGCGGCGCGTTACCCGCAGGGCCTCACGAAGCAGCGCCACCTGGTCTACCCCAAAAGCGCAGATACCGTTTTGAACGCACGCCACTACGTCAAACCGGCCGTCAGGAAAACTCAGAGCCAAGGCGTCCATTTGCAGAAACTCGCACACTGCCTGTGTGTCAAGCTGCCGGGCAAGATCAAGGCTCTCCGACGAGGTATCTATGCCCACAACGCTGCGCGCGAATCGCGCCAGCTGCAACGCAACTCGCCCATATCCACAGCCCAATTCCAGAACGGCATCCGTCGGACGCAGGCGTTCGGCAACGTGCCGCACCTCGGCGTCCAGGTACTGCCTCACGCGCGGCGAGGCCAGATCGTAGCATTGAACCAGGCGCCGTCCAGCCAGTCTGGTACTATAGTATCCGCTCACGCGCGTTCCTCCTTTTTGTTGTCCCGCTCCTGTTCCCGGCGCGCCCGGCCACGCCCCGAGATCGCCGCGTAGGCGCGAACAAGCAGCGCATACGCGCACGAGAAGGCGCGTCTGAGCGCGGTATTAAGCCTGCGATCGTCAGCGTGGCAGTACCAGTGGTTCACCCCGGTGATGCGGAAGCGGACATAACCTCGGGCGGCCAGATGCTGTTGCACCGCAGCGTCCCGCCCGAATGAATTGTCCTCCAGGATCAATACCCGTGGCTTCCAGTGCCAAAGCGTCAGCCCCCGCAGAACCGACAGCTCGTTGCCTTCCACGTCAATTGAAATCAGATCGATCTCGCCGGCGCCGACCTCGCACAGAATCGAGTCAAGCGTACGCGTGACTACCCGTACCGACTCGATATCCCCGCTGTGTTCGTCGATGCGGGAGCGCACGCGGTTGCGATTATTGAGGGTCGACAGCGTGTTCCCGCCGGTGGCAATCAGGAACTCTGCCTCACCGTCGCATTCGTCAACGGCAGCCTCGATCACCGTGCACGTACGGCCACGGCGAATCCGTGCCGCGAGGCCGGGGATCGGCTCCACCACTACGCAGCGCCTCCCCAACTGCTCAAAGAAGAGCGTGTTGCTGGCGGTCACACCGTCGTTGCCTCCGACTTCCACGTAGATCCCGCAGCCATCGGGAAGATAACGGTGCAGAATGCGGTCTTCTCCGAATTGTGCGTAACTGGGAGGCAGAGACCGGGCTGTACGCGTCATGGCACTTCCATGGTACCAGATGTCCGCAAGCGGCGTCATCCACAGCGGCCGACACCGACCGCTAACGCGCGCAGACTGACACCGCCACGATACTTGCCCGCAGGCTTTTGCTTGGCTTCCCGGCAGTTATCACGGACCGCGAAGCCTGCTGTTCGAGGGGCTTTTTACCGAAAGCCGGGCCCCTTTCCAGGGTACCGCGGGACGAAACAGCGAAACCATGATCACGAAGCTGTAGAAGACCATCGAAAGCAGCAGATTCGGCACAAGCGTAATCCAGTACCATGCACCGGGAGCGTTCAGCAGCCCGGCCGTTATGCTGAGCATGAGCATGCTGATGAAGCTGGCGAGTGCCGGCAGCACTACCGGCCTGATGAGCAAACCAAGCGGCAGCACAAACACGCTCAGCATCAGATATACCATGATCAACCGGTATGCAAGACGCGTTCTGAGGTCCGGTGAAAACAGCCCGCCGCTATTCCAGCGCAAACTCTGGGCACACAGTGCGCGAATGTTGAGCTCGGTTGCCGGTGCGATGCGGACTCCCCGCCGCCGCACCGCGCGGATCTGCCAGCAGCCGGTTTCGCGAACCTGCGCAATCAGCTGCGCATCCTCCGTGAGCGTGTAGCGAAGTCCTTCAAAGCCGCCGGCGTTATCGAGCGCCGCGCGACGCACCGCCAGATTATTGCCGAAACCGCCGGCTGCTATCCCCAAACCGGCGGCGCCCGCGCAGTACTGGAAGCGCAAAAGCTGGTCAAAACTCTGGTACAGATCGAACCACCGCGGCGCGCGTTGCGAGCTCCGAGGACGGGGCATGACGGCGCCAACGACCAGCCCGACATTCGGGTCGCGAAACTGTCCGCCAAGAGTGCGCACCCACGCGGCCGGCAGCAGACAGTCGGCGTCGGTCATGAGCAACAGATCCCCGGTTGCAACCGCAACCCCGGCAGCCAGCGCGCGCTGTTTCGGGTTCATGGCGCCCGGACTGTCGGTCAGCTGAACGATCCGGACCCGCCTTCCGTGGCGCTCGGCGAACTCGGCCATGATCTGTGCGGTTGCGTCTTCTGATCGATCGTTGACAAGCACGATTTCGAAGCGGTCAGTGTCCTGACGTTCAAGACTTCCGAGGAGCCGCGGAAGAAGCGGTTCTTCATTTCGAGCCGGAATCACCACACTTATGCGCCCGCTCTCTCGCTCGAAATCGAAGTCGTCCGGCGAACTCTCTGCCATCAGACTGCGCACTGCACCCAGGACAAGCGCAGTGTGAATGAGAACCATGGCAACGGCGAGACTCAGGGCGAACACCAAAAACATGAATCGAGCCTCCAGGGACTGCACACGTTATTTGGAGCACCTCGGATAGTATCGTCGCCGAGCCGAGCCCCTATCCCTGCAGCAATTATCACCTCGTTCTGCGGTGCGTGCAACAACTATTCTCAGGATGAGCGCACACAGATAAGGGCAACAGGCGACTTTCGCTCCCGCATCCGGATAGCGTGTTTATGCGCGCGCCCTGCGTCTGCAGCCCTGCGTCTGCAGCTTGACCGCCGAAAGCAGCCGGGTGTATAATTTGGAAGACAGCATTGTTCATCTGCACCTTCGATGTATACGGGAGGGCAAGATGGCATCTTTTCGAACGATTGTGGGCGCACGCACGTCGGGCGGCGCGGCGTCGGCAGGATTTCCACGCGGAATAGAGTTACTCCTCAAGAAGGCTAAGGCGGATCCTGAGTTCCGCGGCTACTTCGTGGTCGATCCCGTTGGCGCGGCGGCCCGGCTCGGTATGCAGCTGGGCGAAACGGAATCCAGGATCCTGCGGAGCATGCCGGTCACAACGCTCGAGACGGCGGTGGATCACGTTCGCCTTGCGCAGGAACACCTGCCGATCCTCCGGGCGGCGAGCACGGTCGCGGCCATGGCGGTTGCGCTGACCTTCATCGTCGCCACGCCCACGCTCAGCGTAACCGGGGTCGAGGCGCCGGAGCGGGTATTCGAGGAAGCGGCGATCGAGTCGCGCGAGCGGCTGGCGGCCGTGCAGGAGGCCCTGGAGAGCTACCACCGCACCCACGGAGAGTACCCCTCGACACTCGAATGGATCACCGCGGAGCATCCGCTCGAAGGCTGGCTGCCTCACAGCTACCTGTTTGACGCGTGGGATCAGCCGTTGCGCTACGAAGGGCAGATCAGCGACGGAAAGATCAGCGGTTACCGGCTTGAGAGCATGGGAGAGCCACCGCACGAGGACGCGTACCGGCTGCTCTGCCCGGTGAACCCGGAGCGGCATGCGTTTGTTACGCCCAATCCGATCGCGATTCTCACACCGGACAGCGGCAGCCTGATCAGGATTGCCGGCGATATCGAAGGCGCGCTGATCGAGGCAACCGCCTCACACCAGAGCGAGGGTGTTGAGATTCTGTGGCTCCTGAATCGACTGGTGATCGAGCGGACCTCGAAGGTCCATGAGATATCACTAACCGTTCCGAACGGGCTCCACGAACTCGTGGTGCAGGACGAGAGCGGGAACAGCGCGTTTGTCGTGTTCGAGGTACAGGCTACGGCCGCCGAATGAACGCCGATATCACGCTGCTGAACCTCAACATGCTCTACCTCAGATACTATGAGTCGCTCGATCGGGAACGACATGTGCCGCTTGGCCCGCTCTACCTGACGCGGGCAATCGAGGACGCGGACCTGACCGTTGACTTCCGCGATTACCAGTTCAACGAGTACGATGACCCGTTCTCTCTGGCAAACGCGGTGGACTACCTCCGCGAGAGCTCCGCCCTGATCGGCATCTCAGTGATGGCGAACCTGCTGCCGTTCGCGATACTGCTGGCACGGCGCATCAAGGAGGTCTTTCCCGAGAAGACCGTGCTGCTGGGCGGAGTCGGACCGAAATCGGTCGAACGGGTCATCCTGCAGCGATTTCAGGAGATCGACCTGATCGCCTACGGTGAAGGTGAACGCACCGGACCGCAGATCGTTGCGTGTCTGGCAAACGGCGGCGACCTGTCCCGATGTCCAGGGATCTACTACCGTGACGGCAATACCGTGGTCAAGACGGCGCACCCCGGACGCCTGGGCAGTCTCAGCGGCCAACCCTATCCGGCCTACCAGAAGACCGACCTCTCCCGCTACAGCGCAATCGGCATGATGACGTCCAGGGGATGTCCGTTTCCGTGCACTTTCTGCTCGGTAGCCCCGGTCTGGGACTTCAACCCGGTACTGCGCACCGCGGAAGATATCGTTGCCGAGATGCGCTACGTGCTGGAGCAATCGGATACGGACCTTTTTCTCTTCCAGGACGAGTACTTTCTGGCCAGCCCGGAGCGGGCCAAAGAGCTGTGCAGGGTGATTGCGGGTTCGGGACTCAAGGTCCGTTGGAAAGCGTTTGGGCGCGTCAATCTTACCGACCGCGAATCGATGGAGATGATGGCGCGATCGGGCTGCCTCGAGCTGCGTTTTGGGATCGAATCCGGCAGCAACGAGATCCTCTCGCGAATCCGTAAAGGGTTCACGGTGGAGGAAGCCACCGCAGTGATATCGTCGGCCGCAGCCATCTTCCCCGGTGTGGATGCGTTCTTCATCTGGGGATTCCCTTTCGAGTCGCTGGAGCACTTCTACCAGACGGTGTTTCTGATGAACAGTTTCCGGATGATGGGAGTTCGAGTGCTGCCGTCGCTGCTCTGCTACCTGCCGCAAACCGCGGTCTACAACGAACTGGACAAGACCCGCCTGCAGTTCAGCAACGAGACGATCCCGGAGTACATGGTGACCGGGCACGAGTCCTTCCACGGCACGGCAATCACGATACGCCCCGAGCACCGCCACATCTACGAGTTCATTATCGCCAACCCGGACATCTTCCCCGGATTCTTCCAGTACGATATCGCGAATAACGTGCGACCGAAGCTGGACGTGCTGACGGAATTCGGCTTCTACGGCGGCCCGGTCAACGGCGAAACCGCGGAGTCGTGCGGCGCGCATTCGGCGGCAACTCGTGCGCGATGAGGCTCAGGTCCGGTACATCGACAAACGGCGCGCTGACCGCTGCTCTGAGCCACAAAGCCGTGCGTTACCAGGCGGTCGACGCGGCGATTGCTGCTCGCGCACTATTTCTGGTGCAGATTGATTCGCCTTGATGTAGAATAGGGTACAATCAACCTCACGGAGGCAAGACATGGCAACGTTCTTCATGTTCGGCCGCTATGACCAGGCGGCGTTGAAAGGGATCAGCAGCGCGCGTACCAGCGAAGCACACGGGCTGGTGGCCGGATTGGGCGGCTCGGTGAAGTCGGAGTACGTCCTTCTGGGCGAGCATGACCTCGTTCTGGTGGTAGAGCTGCCCGGAGCGGAGGAGGCCATGAAGGCTTCGGTCGGCCTGACAAAGCTGACCGGAATCAGTTTCTCAACCGCCCAGGCGCTGCCGTTGTCGACGTTGGACAGGCTGGTCACCGAGAAATAGGATCCGCCGGTCGGGGCATCGAACCGCCAAGCGCTATCACGGGTATCCCACTGCGAGTTCGTGCAGAGCCTCGTCCATGCGGCTGATAAGGAACTCGACGCCGGCTTCAGAGGTGATTAACGGAAGCTTGGTGAGGGCCGCCGGCGGGCAATCCGGTTTGTACGTGTGCGCACTGATATCGATGCCCCGCTGGTTCAGCAGCGTGCAAAAACGTACCGCGTCTTGCGTTCGCTCAAAGAAGACCGTCGACAGGTGGCCTTTGCCCTCGATCGCGGTTAGGGAACCGTGGTGTTTTGCCTGCAGCTCGCGCAGCCGCTGCTCGTACAGGGCACCGATCCGCCGGGTATGGTCGCGGTTGGCCTCAGCAAAGATCATCGTCACCAGGTACGCCAGCGCGGCCAGCTCTTCCTGGCCGTTGGTAACCAGCGCACCAAACTGTGTCAGAGAATCCATGGCAGCGGTCGTGACAATCCTGGATCCGGCGTATTCGCCCCCGGAGAAGCCCTTGCCGATCGCGACAAAGTCCGGTGAGAGCCCGTACTGCTTGAAGAGAAACAACCCCTCGTACCAGATGCATGACTGGATCTCATCCACGCACACCGCAACATCGTGCTGCCTGCACAGCGCGTAAGCGCCGTGCAGGTAGTCGCGGTCGAGCAGGACGCCGCCGTAGTTCATCAGTACGATCTCGTGAAAGAAACCAGCCACCTTCGATTCACCGCGGTCGTGTTGTTCCAGCTTGCTGCGGAAGTCCTCGAGATCGTTGATCCGCACCGGCACTACCCGCAACAGCCCACGGTCATCGATCCGCCGGGCAACCTCGGGCCAGAGTCCCCGCATCATCTGGGCAAACATGGTGGTACCGTGGTAGTTAGCCTGATTCCCGCCCGCGTAGTCGGCGATCACGAAGATCACCGGAGTACGCCCCGCATAGCGTGGTGTCGCGGGGGCTGCATCGGCGTGATAGAACCGTGTGAGCATCATTTTGAGCGCTGCCTCCGCGGCGAGGCTTCCGGTCTGCAGGTTGATGACCCGGTTGAGGGTCCGGCCGTCGGCAGCGGCAAGCACGCTCTCCAGAGCAGACGTATCGTCGTGCGGCACGTCGTTGATGATTCGAACCAGCTCGCGCTCGAGCAGGCGCACGATGTGTCCGCGCGTATTATTGTGCGTGGCGTTGGGAATACCGAGCGTCCGCGCGTGGTTGATCAGCCGGTAGCCGGGAAACGCGTGCCCCAGTGAAGAATGGTAGTGTTCGCTCTTGGAAACAAAATAGAGCCGGCCGTCTTCGCCGATTCGCAACGGGCCAAAGCCTGCAACAGGGGCCGCACCAAGCGATGACGCTTCTCGGAACGAGTCGCTGGGAGCCCCCTCGCCTCCGCCGGTAAACGGCTCGGCCACCTGCTCCCCAACCCGGGTCAGCAGTTCGTCAATCCGGTCTCGCATCGACGACGGGAAGAAGCTGACCCGCTCGCCCGCGATCCGCTCACAGTCCGCGGCAGCGAGGGGATCAAGGACCGCCCGTGCCCGGCAGACGCGCTGGAGGTAGTCCTCACCGAGAATGTCCCTGATCGACCGTGAGACATCGACAATTCCGGAAGCGGTCATAAACGACCTTCGTTGTGTATCGGCTTGCATGGTCAATTGTACCGCGCCTGGATGCGCGTGGGAACAGCCCTTCCGGGATTCAGTTGGACGCTCCGTGCTCGTCGGATCGAACGCGTGGGCATATGGTATGGTGAACGGGACCATGGTTAACCGTGCGTATTTCTGGGGATTCACGGCCGCCATCTCCGGTGGGAATTCCAGCTGCCGTGGGGAACCTGTGTCATCGCCCAGTGCGGCATCATCGCCGGAACGCTCCTCCTGCCGGCAGCATGACAGCCGGCCGGAGGGCATTCTTTTGATTTATGGGTGTTTTCTTTTGAATGATCCACAGCAAGTCCCGGACTCCGCGCGGGATGGTATAATCTCGCTTGAGCCATGGTTGCAATCAGGACGCCGGCGGTACGTTTGATCCAGTTTCTTGCACGGCGAGTTCGCCGAGTTGGAAGGAGTCTGCGTACAAAGATCGTCCTGGCGTTTCTTGCTGCGTCGCTGCTGCCGTTGTCTCTGGTAGGGATTACCTCCTACATCGGGTCTGCCACGGCACTGCAAGAGTTCGCTACGGAGGCAAGCGAACAGATCGCGCTGCAGCTTCGCGGCAACGTCGAATCGCTGCTGGCGGACGGTGAGGCGTATCTTCAAATTGGCCGTCACGCTACGACCCTGGCGTTCGTCGACCACGGACAGACCAGTGACAGCGCTGCCTACGAAGCGGCCATGGACCTTATCGAGCTCTTCAAGCTCTTCAGGGCAATGTACGCTTACTCGGAGGGCATCCTGGATATATCGATTCTCGGACTTGGCGGCGTGAGTTTCAGCGAGCGCTCCGGTCGTTTCAGACCCGAGGTGGATCTTTGGAGCCTGCCCGTGGTGCAGCAGGCGATCCTTGAACCGTATTCCGTGATCAAACGGTACCAGGAGAGCGTAGGGTATTCGCCGCGCGAGACTCTGCAGGACGTGATCACCGTGGCGCGGGCAATCGTGAAGCCTGTTACGCGCGAGGTACTCGGG
Organism: Spirochaetaceae bacterium; assembly: GCA_007693945.1. GTDB lineage: Bacteria > Spirochaetota > Spirochaetia > DSM-27196 > PWMO01 > PWMO01. Next base: position 15,078 of record RECP01000113.1, on the reverse strand, counting down.
GTGCTGGCAATCGACATCGACGCCGCGGCGCTGAGGCAGATGGTGGACCGCATTACGCTGGGCCAGACGGGGCGCTTCAGTGTCATCTCTGCCGACCGAAGATACATCCACCCCCGGGATCGCACCTTTCGACCGGATTTGGTCTCGCCGCAGACGGTCCGGGCGATGAGTCAGACCGAAACAGGATCCTTGATTGACACGGTTGACGGAGAGCGCAAACTTATTGTTTACACCACGGTGGCCGGGGCCGGTTGGAAGATCGTGGGTGAAGTGAGCCTGGCGGAGCTTCTGATAAGCACCTACCGCATTCGGCGCCTCACCTTTCTTGCGGGGCTGCTGGGGCTCGTATTGACGGTTGTGCTCTTCCTTTTCATATCCGACGTTATCACCAGGCCGTTGCTTGCACTGAAGGATACGATGCGCCAGGCTCAGACGGGGAATTTGGAGGTGCGCGCGGCGCTGCATAATAACGATGAAATCGCCGACCTCTGCACCGGGTTCAATGCGATGATCGGAGAGATCCGGTCGCTGATGGATCGGTCGCTGCAGGAACGCGACCTGGCACGCCAACTGGAGATTCGGGCGCTGCAGGCGCAGATAAACCCCCACTTTCTCTACAACACCCTCGACGTGATCCTCTGGACAAGCCAGAGCGAGGACAAGCAGCGGTTGATCCGGATTACCAAGGCCTTGTCCGGTTTCTTTCGCATCGCGCTGAGCCGTGGACGCGAGTTCATTACCATTGCCGACGAGGTGGAGCTGATCCGCAATTACCTTCTCATTCAGAAGATGCGCTACCGCGACATTCTGCGCTACACCGTAGACGTAGATCCGACTCTGATGCAGGTGTCGGTCTTGAAGCTTATCCTGCAGCCGGTGGTGGAGAATGCCATCGAGCACGGAGTTATTCATCACCGTGGCGGCGGTGCGGTGGAAGTCACGGTCCGGCGCCGCGAGAACCGGATGATCGAACTGATCGTACACGACACCGGCCGCGGTATGGACCGCGAACGCCTCCGGGAGGTACTGGGGGAGATACGGGCTTATTCCGAACCCTTGCGGGAGTGCTCCGGCTTCGGTGTGGGCTTGCGGAACGTACACCAGCGAATCCAGTTGTACTACGGCCTGGAGTGGGGGCTCACGATCGCCAGCGAAGCCGGCTCGGGGACGACCGTGACGGCCCGTATTCCTCTGACCGGAGACGGAGAGAAAGATGTATAAGGTGTTCCTGGTGGAAGACGAAATCGCAATCCGGGAAAGTATCCGCGAACAGGTGCCGTGGCAGGAAAGCGATTTTCTGCTCGTTGGTGAGGCGCCCGACGGGGAGATGGCGTTGCCGATCATCGAGGAGTTGCGGCCGGACATTATCGTTACCGATATTCGCATGCCCTTCATGGACGGCCTGCAGTTGAGCCGGATCGTTAAACGAACGATGCCGTTGACGCACATTCTGGTGCTCAGTGGATACGATGATTTCGACCTCGTACACGAGGCGATGCAAATTCCGGTGGACGATTATCTCCTGAAGCCGGTTGGGCCGGTGGATCTGCTGCAGGCGCTCTCCAAAACCGTCGATCGAATCGAGCAGGAAACCCGGGAGCGGCATCGGCTTGAGGAACTCAACACCCTGGCGTCAGAAAGCGTTCGCTTGATGCAGGAGCAGTTCCTCAATGATCTGGGCGAGGGGCTCCTCGATCCCGCGGAGGCGGCGGAAAGGGCTTGCGAACTTGGACTAAATGTCACCAGCAGGTTCTACATCGTGGCGCTGATACAGATCGATATCAACCCGGAGTGCGCCGCCGCCGCCCGGTATCAGCGCTACCTTCAGTCCGAGCAGAGTATCCGGGCGATGATTGAGAAGAACGGTTCAGTTCACAGTTATCATCGCAGTACCCGGGAACTGGTGCTGATCTTTCTGGGGGATGATGCAGCAACACTCGAAGAAGACAGTTACAGCCTCTGTCGATCCATTCAGTTGGAGGTGCAGGGGAATACCGCCTGCGGAATCCTGGTATCACTGGGAGACGTCCACGAACGGTTGAGTGGAATCGCCGGTTCGCTCAGAGAGGCCCAGGAGGCGCACCGGATGCGCTACGTTTTCGGACCGGAGATCATCGTTACCTACCACGATGCCCAACAGTCGGCGTTTTCTGTCCCGGAAGTGCTGCGGATCGACTGCAAAGACATCATGCAAGCGCAGCGCTGTGCCGATTGGCCCACGGTGGAACAACGACTGCGGCAGTTCGTCCAGGAGCTGCGGTCCCTGGCTCCGGGAACGGTGGCGCCGCGCTACCTGGTTACGGATCTGCTGGTAGAGACAGGCCGGTTCGTGGAAGAACTCGGCGGCGACGTGGAAAAACTCCTTCCGGCGCTCAGCCTGGCGGAAGAACGGGCGGATCCTTCCGTTGATGCGGAGGAGCTGTTCCAGTTTCTCGTTCAGCCGTTACGGGCGGCGCACGAGCTTCGCGAGAGCCGCAAGCGGGACCGCTACGGCGATGTCGTGGGCCGTGCACGGACCTATATCGAGCGGGAGTTCGCCAATCCTCAGATATCGCTGGGGACCGTGGCACGAGAGGCGGGGCTGAGTCCCAGCCACTTCAGTACCGTTTTCAGCCATGAATCGGGAATGACCTTCATCGAGTTTCTCACTCGCACGCGGGTACGCAAGGCCCAGGAGCTGCTGCAGACAACCAGCATGCGCCCGTCGGAAATAGCCTACGAGGTCGGATATAACGATCCGCACTACTTCGGGCACGTCTTCAAGCGGGAATCAGGAATGACCCCATCGACGTTTCGCAAGGGAGGGGATCACGCCGGAGGGAAGCAGTCATGAGAGCCTTCCTATCTTTCTTAACCGTGTGCCTGACGTTCAGTTTCCTCTGCGCCAATGGCACGACCTACGCCCAGGGCGACCGGGACGAGCCTTCGATCGAAACCGAGCCGCGTTATACCTTCGCGATTGTCTATCCGTACGTCCACCGGTTCTTTGATCCGGTCACGGAACAGGCCATCCTGCAGGGCCGGCAACACTCCGTGCGGGTCATCGCCCGCGCGTCGGATCGCGGCAGCAGCGCAGAGCAGATCGAGATAATGCGGACTCTGATCGCCCAGAGGGTGGACGGAATTGCGATCGCTCCCACGGACGCCGAACGGTTGCGACCGATGGTCGACCGGGCCGTGGAGAGCGGTATTCCCACCATCACGTTCGAATCCGACATTCCCGGCAGCCGGCGTATCGGTTTTCTTGGAACCGACAACTACCGTGCCGGAGAAAACCTGGCGCACGTACTGGCGCGCGTGCTCGAGTTCCGCGGCCAGGTGCTGATCATCACCGGCCTTGCCTCCCAGACGGCAGTGACCCAGCGTCTCCAGGGTATCAAGGATGCCCTGGAGCGGTTTTACCCGCACGTGCGTATTCTGAGCGTCCGCAGCGGCGAGGGCCATCCCCGGCTCACCAGGGTCGCAATCGAGACTCAGCTGCGGGAGTTTCCCCATGCGGACGCGCTGGTGACGATTGACGCCACCGGGGGGCCGACGGCAATTGCGATCTGGAAAGCGATGGGCTGGACTTCGGCCGACCGTCATCTGGTTACGTTTGACGACACCGCCGAGAGCATAGACGGATTGCGTAACGGCGTTGTCAGCGCCGTGGTAACCCAGACGCAATGGACGTGGGGGCCGCTGATAGTGGACCGGCTGCTGGATATCATTGCCGGCCAACCGATCCCGGACTACCTCGACACCGGCACTATCGAACTCACTCCGCAGAACGTGGGGATGTACCGCATGTTCCGAATGTTTCCGGAAGGCATGCAGTAGGCGCGGAATTCCGTCGCAATCAGGAATTTTTCCCCTCTATTCAGAAATTTGTCCCTATGCCGGAGCCAGGTATGGGCCCAGAATATCGTCATGAACACGGAAACTTTGAATGGAGGGCCCGATGGATGAACGGCGCGTCAACCTGCTGGAAATGGAAGGCCTGACCAAGACGTTCCCCGGTGTGACCGCTCTGGACCACGTCGATTTCGCGATCCCGGAACACTCCGTGCACGTTTTGGTCGGGGAAAACGGAGCGGGCAAGTCCACCCTGGTCAACATAGTCTCCGGCGCATACACGCCGGATCACTGCGACGCCTACCGGTTCGGCGGGCACGACGTACATCTGCATAACCCCAGGCAAGCGCTGGAGCTGGGGATTACTGCGGTTCAGCAGCACTTCAGCCTCGTGCCCGACATGCCGGTGGCGGACAACATCTTTCTCAACTGCGAGCCCCGCAAGCGGTCCGGTCTGATCGATTACCAGAAGATGTACCGCGATGCGTCGCAGATCATCGAGCAACTGGACGTTCCCATCAATGCGCGCTGGCCCGTTCGCCAGCTCAGCGCCAGCGACCGGCAGGTGGTGGAGATCTGCAAGGCGATCTCCCGCCGGCCCAGGCTGCTTCTTATGGACGAACCCACCTCCGGACTCAACTCCGCGGAAATCGAACGGCTCTTCGTCGTCGTTCGTCGCCTGGTGAAATCGGGCCTGACGATCCTCTATATCAGCCACCGCCTGGAAGAAGTCTTCGAGATAGGGGAGGGCGTGACGGTTCTGAGGAACGGCAGGAAGGTCGCGGAAATGGAGCTGAAGGACACCAGCCACAAGGAGCTGACCCACCTGATCACCGGGTTCGAAATCGACGACTGGTTTCCCAAGAGCGAAGTAGCGATCGGTGAGCCTCTGCTCACGGTGGAAAACCTCAGCAATTCCAACACCAGTGTTCCGCTGCATGACATAACCTTCTCCGTCCGTTGCGGTGAGATACTGGGAGTCTACGGCATTCTCGGTTCCGGCAAGGATGACCTTGCGCACACGCTCTTCGGCATGATTCCCGCCACCGCCGGAACGATCAGCATCGACAGGAACCCCGTGGTAATGCGCGATCCCGCGCGGGCGAACGCAGAGGGTTTGGGGTACCTCACCGAGGATCGCAGTCGCAACGGTTACGTGCCGTTGATGAGTGTCGCCAAAAACCAGACCCTGGTGGCGTTGAAGAACTTCTGCCGCTTCGACGTAATCGACTACCAGAAGGAAAACCGGGTCAGTGACGAGTACATCCAGCGAATGCGAATCAGCACGCCGAGCCGCAGCACGGTGATCAAGAGTCTCAGTGGCGGCAACCAGCAGAAGGTACTCTTTTCTCGATGGCTGATCGCGGACGCGCGCGTTTTGCTTCTGAATGAGCCGACGCGCGGCATCGATGTTGGAGCCAAGGTGGAGATGTTCCGTCTCATGTGCCAGGAAGCGGAACAGGGTAAGGCGATCTGCTTCTTTTCCTCGGAGCTGGACGAGATCGTGGGAATGGCAGATCGGGTGCTGGTGATGTGTCACGGGCGCATTGAAGGGGAGTTCCACCGCGGGCGGATGACCAAGCAGGATCTGCTCGTATGCGCCACCGCGGCAAAGCGGGACCGACAACCGGCGGCTCATGAATCAAATTCGACACAAGGAGCGCAGAAATGACACAATCAAAATCTCTGTCGCAGAAATGGCAGACACTGACCGGTGAGCGGCCGGATCTGGCGATACTCATTCCGACGGCGCTCTTTGGCCTCGCCCTCGTAATCGTACTATCGATCCTGTCCGACCGCTTCCTCAGCTGGCGTAACATCGTCAACATCATGACCCAAACCTCGATCTATCTGATCCTGGCGGTGGGCATGACACTGGTCCTTGACAGCGGGGGGATTGATATTTCCATCGGTTCCATAATCGGACTTGCCACCACGTTGCTCGGCACGGCTCTTGCCCGTGACGGCTGGGTTTGGTGGGCGGCCATTCTGCTCTGCATCGGCGGCGCCACCATGTGCGGTGCGTTCAACGCCTTCTTTATCGTCAAGCTGAAAGTCCCACCGATCATCGTAACGCTTGGTACGCTGACAATGTTCCGCGGATTCGCCTACGTGTACCAGGAGGGGCAGACCTACTTCGGGTTTCCTGCGCAGGTACTGTGGGTCGCCCGGACGCGGATATTCGGTCAGATCCCGGTGCTCGTGCTCCTTTCGCTGGGTATTCTCGCCGCGGGGCATTTCTTCCTTACACGAACGCGCACCGGGCGTCACGTTACCGCGATCGGCGGCAACGAGCAGGCGGCACGCCTCTCCGGCATCAACGTCGGGCGTACCCGCGCGATGGTTTATGTCGTGATGGGGTTTCTGGCCGGAATCGCCACGGTGGTGAATACTGCCCGGCTCGACGCGTCCCAGGCCGTGAGCGGTACCGGATACGAACTGCACGTGATTGCCTCAGTGGTTGTCGGCGGCACATCGCTCATGGGCGGCAAGAGCTTCATGCTCGGTACGTTCCTGGGGGTTCTGATTCTGGGGATTCTGGAAAATGGGTTATTGATGGCTGGTGTGAGTTACTACTGGCAGCGGGTGCTGCTCGGATTCATCTTCATCATGGTGGTCGGAATCCGGACGTTCCGGGAGAGCTCGGAACAGAAATGATGCACGGGAGGTGTGGAGGCAGAACTGGTAGCAAAGACGTTAGTGGTGAATCGGTCGAACCGTGCGGTGCACGGATATGAACCAACGGGAGGTAGAGATGAACAGTAGACGAAACGGTTTGGTTTTTGGTATCGGGATTTTCCTGCTTATGGTCGCGGCGGCGACGATGGTCTTTGCCGCCGGACAGCGGCAGCCGGCCGGGGCACGAGCGGTACGGATCGCCTACCTGCCGCCCAACTTCGAACAGGCGGACTTCTACGGCCAGTACTTCATGGGTCTGACGATCGGGCTCGAGGAGCAGGGAATAGAGTACGAACTGGTCCGACGCACCCCGGAAACCCACGACAACCACGCGCAGCAGCTGGCGATCGTGGAAGACGTCGTGACGATGGGCGTTGAGTACATCGTCATGGCCCCCACGCACTACGAAGGGCAGCAGCAGGCCTACCGTACGATCAACGAGGCCGGAGTGCCGCTCTTTATCTTCAACTACTCCGACCCCTTTCCCGCCGAGTTCGGCGCCCGGGCGCAAAGCTACGTCGGGTATCGTCACTCCGACGGAGGCAAGGCCGTGGCGGACTATCTCGCGGCCAACTATCCCCGCGGAACCAAGGTCGCGATCATCTACGGGACGCCCACGCAGATCTCGTACGACCGGGGCGCCAAGGAGCTTCACATCGCCAACGGCATGGACGTCATATTCGAGCACTACGCCAACTGGCAGCGCGACCAGGCCTACGACGCAGTGCAGCGGTTGCTCACAGCCCGTCCCGACGTAGATGTAATCATTGGCTGCAGCAGCTTCATGGCGATGGGGGCGGTGCGGGCCGCGGCAGATGCCGGCATGCTCGACGATGTGGCCGTCTTCGGGGCCGGTGCAATCCTGGAGGAGCTGGACTCGATCGTTGCCGGAGAGTTGACCGCTGCGTGGTACCGTGACCCGGTGCGCATGGGCCAGGAAACCGCCCGCTACATCAAGCTTCACCTGGATGGACGTGCTAACGAGATCGCCGAGTCCTACAACGTGCCGATTGTTATGATCGACTCAGTAGAGGCCATCAGAGAGCACATCGCTCCGGTGACCTATACCGCGCAGGGACGAACGGTGCCCTGACGCCTGACTCGGGTACCGAATGTGGTTATGAGGGGAGCCGGCATACGCCGGGCCGTCTGCCTGGTCCGGAGAAGCCGGCTCTCGATCGAATCAGCAGGCAGCACGCAGGAGGATCGCGTGAACGAATACAAGCTTTTTATCAATAACAAATGGGTACCCTCCGCGAGCGGGGAGACCTTTACCACGTCGTGCCCGGCCAGCGGCGAGGTGCTGGCTTCGTTTCATTGCGCTACGGACAAAGACGTTGATGCTGCGTGCAACGCCGCCCGTGCGGCGTTCAGGAGCGGGGTGTGGTCCCGGATGGAGAATAACGAGCGGGCCAGGATCATGCTCCGGGCGGCCGACCTCATGGCGGACCGCTGGGAGGAGCTTTCGCGGATGGAGGCGCTCGATACGGGCAAACCGATTCACGAGGTCAAGACTGGTGATATGCCGTACTCGATCTCGGCGTTCCGCTACTTTGCCAATCTGGCCCGGGAGATCAAGGGCGAGTACATTCATGTACCCAATGAGCCCTACATGCACGACTACCTGGTGTACGAGCCCTTCGGCGTGGTGGCGGTGGTGGCCCCGTACAACTTCCCGCTGCATCTGCTGACACGCAGTCTGGCGCCGGCGCTGGCAGCGGGAAACACCACGATCTGCAAAGCTTCCTCGATGACGCCCTGGACCACGGCAGTGCTCGGGGAGATCGTCGAAGAAGCAGGATTCCCCCCCGGGGTGGTCAACATTGTGGCCGGTCCCGGCAGCAGCGTGGGAGAATGGCTGGTGTCGCACCGCGAGGTGGACGTTGTGGCGTTCACCGGGTCGGAGAAGGTCGGGCGGCGACTGCTGGAGTTGTCGTCCGCGTCACCGATCATCAAGAAGAACGTCCTGGAGCTGGGCGGCAAGGGACCGGTCATCGTGGAACCGGACTGCAACTTCGAGTACACCGTCAAAGGTGTGGCCGACGGGCTGCTGCTGAATTCCGGACAGGTGTGCTGCGCCCAGACCCGGCTGATCCTCAACCGTCAGATCTATGACCGCTTCCTGGAAGCCCTGGTTTCAGAACTCAAGAGCCGCGTTCCCGGAGATATCCTTGATCCCTCTACCAGACTGGGTGCAATGATCAACGTCAAGCAGCTGGAAGAGGTCGACCGAATTGTGCAGGCCGCGGTCTCCGCCGGAGCGACGCTGCTTTGCGGAGGCAAGCGTATCACCACACATCCCTTCGACCGCGGAGCGTTCTACGAACCCACGGTTCTTGCCGGCGTCAAGACCGACATGTTCTGTTACACCGAGGAGATCTTCGGACCGGTCCTGGTGGTCGTGGGCTATGACGATATTGACGAGGCGATTGATCTTGCCAACGATTCTCAGTACGGACTGGGCGCAGGCATATTCTCCGAGAGCCACAAGACGCTGCACTACGCGTCGCAGCGGCTGAACGCTGGAAGCATTTTTGTGAACATGCCCAACACCGCGCGCATGAACGCCCCCTTCGGCGGTAATCGAAACAGCGGTATCGGGCGGGAATACGGAAGCGCAGGCTTGCACGAATACCTGCGATCCAAGAATACAATCTGGAACATGGCCTTCGGTCATCCAGAGGAGGAGCGGGCGATCTACTTCTGAACGCCCGCGTATTCGGCCGCTCTGCTGACGGACGACCGGACGCTCGCTGCCGCCGACGGCCCGCATTAGAGCAGGCCGTCGGCCGCAGGACACCTACCTGTTGTAGTACGACGGCAGCGGCTCGCCCAGCTTCTTCCATTGGGCGATAACCTCGTCGGTCTTGCCCGCGCTGTTCAGCACGTGCAGCTTGCGCTTGACCATCTTGGTGATCTCGTCGCGAGCCGGGCCGAGGTACTTGCGCGGGTCGAACTCCTCGGGCTTGGTAGCGTAGACTTCGCGGATCTTGGCGGTCATCGCCAGCCGCAAGTCGGTGTCGATGTTGACCTTGCAGACGCCGTAGGTGCGCACCGCGTTGGCAATCTGGTCCTCGGGAACGCCCTTGGCGTTCGGCATGTTGCCGCCGTACCTGTTCACCAGGTCGATGTACTCCTGCGGAACGCTGGAGCTGCCGTGCATCACCAGCGGCAGTCCGGGGCAGGTCTGCATGATCTTCTCGATGCGGTCGAACGCCAGCTTGGCTTCCTTGGTGAACTTGTAGGCGCCGTGGCTGGTGCCGATCGCAACCGCGAGGCTGTCGATACCGGTCCGCTCGACGAACTCTCTAGCCTGGTCCGGATCGGTGAGAAACTTCTCGATGCTCTTCTCATACTCCTCGGCACTCAAGCCGACCACATCTTCCTCAATTCCGCCCAGCTGCCCGAGCTCAGCCTCAACCACAACGCCGGCGGCGTGGGCAAGCTCAACGGTTTCCTTGCCCAGGCGCACGTTCTCTTCGAAATCGTGGTGCGAGCCGTCGATCATGACCGAGGTGTAACCGTCGGCAATGCACTGCTTCATGAGCTCGATAGTGTCACCGTGATCACAGTGGATTGCGATCGGCACCTGCGGATACTCCTCGACGCACGCTTCGATGATCTTGGTGAGGAAGCGGATGTTGGCGTACTGTCGCGCACCCTTGGAAATCTGCAGGATACAGGGGCTGTTCTCCTGTGCGCAGGCCTCGATGATTCCCTGCGTGATTTCCATGTTGTTGACGTTGAAGGCGCCAATTCCAAATCCGCCTTCGTAGGCGAGGTCGAACATCGGTTTGGTTGTCATGATTGGCATAGCACGGTCTCCTTGATACGTGATATCGGGTCAGGTCCGCCTGCCGAACTCCGGATGTCTCGCCGAGCGCTGCGCAAGAATCCCGAAACCGCGACGGTCAAATGTAGTGTACCGCGTTGTGGGCGTGATTGGTAGGGCAGAACAGCCGTATGTTGTTCTCTCTCGGTGAAGCGTCGATACTGCAGTTTGGGTGCGCCCGCCGGCGCTGCCGTCTCAAGCACTTCCCGAGCACCGGGTGGCGCAGACCGCAGCAGCGTTCGCGCGAAGGCGGGCGGTCGCAGCCGTCGCGTTCCGGATGCAAACAACAGTTTCGGCACCAGAGTTGAAGTGATAAAGAAACGGAATAGCCGGTCAAAGTCATTTTGATTGGCCATCAGCGGAATCCCGGTTCATACTGATGTGATACGAACAGGAGCACACTCAGAAAGGGAGGAGCGACTATGGTGCATGTTGCAGAGATCTTGAACGTCAAACGGGACACGGCCAACGTATCCGTGGATGCCTCGGCAACGGTCCTGGATGCGGTACAGAAGATGGCGGACGCCGATATCGGAGCGGTGCTGATTACCGACAATAAGAGCGTCGTCGGCATCTTCACGGAGCGGGACTATGCCCGCAAGGGGGAAATCGCCGGCAGGGTCGCGAGCAAGACCCCGGTGCGAGAGGTAATGGTAGAGCAGATGCTGACCGTCAAGCGCAACACCACCGTTGATCAGTGTCTGGCGCTGATGAAACAGAATCGCATCCGCCATCTGCCGGTTGTAGAAGACGACAAACTGATCGGGATCATTTCCATGCGCGACGTGATGTTTGCATCAATCGCGCACCGGGAGAGCGAGATACGGGGCCTCGAGAACTTCCTCACCGGGTCCGGCTTCCAGTCGTAAGCGGCTTTCCTGACGAGGCTGCCGGTCACGGCGTTGCATCGCCTTTCACCGCCCGCCCGCGCCGATTACGGCTGCGTGGGGGGGCGCACGAATCCGGCGAGCGAGCAGCAGCCGGTCATGCTCGGTTGCACCGCGAGGCAGGTCTGACTATTATCCAGGTATGCTGCCAGCAACCATAGAGGTGCGTGCATGCCGGATATGATAGTACGGCCGATGACCCCGGCCGACCGGAGCGAGACCCGGTCCGTGGCAAGGCGCTGCTTCGGCTATTTCACCATACTGTTCTTCGATTTTGGCGCCCAGACTCTTGTATGTGAGGAAGACGGCCGCATCATAGGTGGTATTGCACTTGGCGTCTTTGCCGCGACGCCCCGAAGTCAACGCGCGGGGCGCGAATCCGAGGGCCGTGCCGGCGTGATCAAGTGGCTCTTCACCCTGCCGGAGGCCCAGGGCCGAGGCGTTGCGAACGCGCTGCTGCAGCGTGCGCTGAACTGGTTTAACAACCAGGGCTGTGCGGAGCTTGTGACCTGCGTCGAGGGACACAACACCGCTTCAAGCAACCGCTTCTACGACGCGGGATTCCGTCCGCTCGGATTCTGCGCCCAGCTTGCGCGCTATGGGGCTGTGTTACCCCGCGTGTGGTTGGGCGCCTTTCACCTGTTTGACGTCGGTCACTTCCTGTGGGTGCGCGGTCAGCCGGCAGAGACCAGGGCCGCCGAGCGGAGAGGTGTCGGCGGCGGGGTGGCGGCGTGGTGTACGGCCGTCTTTCTCAATGCGGCGATACTTGCGGTCATGCGCCTTCGGCTGGGTCATCCTGGGGCCTTCTCGCTCGGCCATGCGAGCCAGCTTCTGTCCGGTGTGGCGGTAGTCCTGGCAGTGCGGACGAGCGCGATGCTGCTTGCCGCCAGGGCAGTGGGCCTGCAGGTGCGCTACCGCAGCTGGGAAACGGGCATTGTGCTGTCCGCGGGGATCGCGGCGCTATTCGGCGGGATCTTTCCGGTACCGGGGTCGGTATACCCGCGCGGACTGCGCTGGCGCTATCGCGACCTGCTTCCTCAGCTCGGACCGATAGGCGCCGTTGGTGCCGGCGAGACGCTGAGCCTGGCGTGGATCCTGTGGGCGGTTCTGCATTTCTTTGAACCAGGCGGCTGGCTGGGTGGTGCGCTGGGTAGCGCGGCGATGTTCGCGCGCGCTTTGCTGGTGTTTGACCTTTTGGTCCCGGTGTTTCCGTTTGCCTGCTTCAATGGTCGCCGTGTCCTGGACTGGAAACCGGCTGTCTGGGGTATCCTGGTTGCGGCCTTTGCTGGACTGCTTGTGCTCGGGATAACGGTGCGCTGAGACGCCGGGCTTAGAGGTATCCGGCTTGACGCAGCCGACGGAAGCGCGAGCATGACTCAGGCACCGCCGGTCAGTCGTTTCTCTGACCTATGCCGTGCGGTGCTGCCGATTCATGCTATAGTCAGATCAGGAGGCTGACCATGATCACCCTTGCCCTGGTACAGACCCGGCCGCGGTTTCTGGATGTAGAGGCCAACTGGAAGGCGGTTGCCGGCATTATTGAACGGACGCAGGCCGACCTCTTTGTGCTGCCGGAGCTGTTCCTGAGCGGTTACACCTTCTCCAGCAGCGAGGAGGTTGCATCGGCCGCGCTCACGCACGACGGCCGCGTGTTCGACGCGATGCGTGAGGTTTCGGCCGTGCGGGGAATTGCCATCTGCGGCGGTTACGCCGAGGCCGCGGGTGACAACCGCCAAACTATGTACAACTCCGCGTTTTTCATTGCTGACGGCGCGATTGTCGCCAACTACCGCAAGACTCACCTTTTCTACCGCGAGAGCCAGTTTTTCGCTCCCGGGGACAGCGGCTTTGCAACCCTCGAGTATCGCGGCACGCGCTTTGGAATCATGATCTGCTTTGACTGGATCTTCCCCGAATCGGCGCGGACTCTGGCCCTGATGGGGGCACAGGTCATCCTGCATCCGTCAAACCTGGTGCTTCCCTACTGCCAGAAAGCGATGTACGCGCGGGCCATCGAAAACCGTGTATTCATCGCGACCGTCAACCGCGTAGGCCGCGAGACCAACACGCTCGGCGACGACCTGACCTTTACCGGGCAGTCGCAGCTGGTTTCTCCGCTTGGCGAGTACCTGCTGAGTCTCGCTGAAACCGAAGAAGCAGTACAGACGATCACTGTTGACCCGGTGATTGCCGACAACAAGCAACTCAACGCGTTCAATACCATCCTGGCCGACCGGCGCCCGGAGATGTACCGGGTATCAATGCAGTCATGATCCGCCGCGGCGGAGAGACAGGTCCGGCCCGATGGTTCTTCGACGGCTGCACTGTCTGCGGAAGCCAGACGTTTGACAAGCGGATATCAGACTCACGAGCCGCAGGAGCTCCATGCTTGTGCGCATAGCCTACTACTCTGCTGCTTACACGGGCTGCGGCCATACGGTACGCGGCATCGCCGTCCACAACGCCCTGCAGCGCGCGGAAGTCGACTGCGAGTACGTGATGGTCGGAACCTTCGGCATGCCCGAACTGGCGGAGTCGCAGGGAATACCCGTGGTCCAGCTGGAGCCCGAGAGCTTTGACACCCTGTCCGCCGAGCGCTTCCGCAGCTCGACGACTTACCGCGCACTGCGCCGGATTGCGGCCGATACACTGATTGTGGACATGGCCTGGTTCGCCACGCACCGGATTGTGGCGGAACTGTCGGGAACCTCAATCCTGCTGCTGCGCCAGGCCTCTGAGGAATTCTTCGGCTACCACCACAACGGCGCAACGGTTGAGTTTGACCCCGCGAGCTACGACCTGGTGCTGCAGATTGAGCCGTGCAGCCTGCCGTTCGACTCGCTTGCCATAGACCCGATTATCATGCGCCGACCGCACGAGCTGCTGCCGCGAGACCGGGCTGCCGGCGCGCTGGGCCTGGACCCTGCCCTGCCGGCCGCCCTGATTGCAACCAACGGTAAGCCGGGAGAGTTCGAGGAGTTGAAGCAGAGCTACTCCTACCTGGATGACGCCTACCAGCTATTCTGCAGCTCAAACCACCACGGCGGCGTGTTCCCGATAGCGGATTACTTCAATACGTTTGACTTTGTGGTCTGCTCGGGCGGCTACAACGCGTTCTGGGAGGCTGTCTACTTCGGCAAAGAGGCCGTTTTTGTCCCCCACCCCCGCGAGTTTGAAAACCAGGCGTGGCGTATAGAAAACTGCCAGGACTACGTTTTCCGTGCCAACGGGGCCGATGAGCTGGTGAAGATACTCGGGGGGTGAGGGTCCGCATTTCTGGGGTTTCCAGGACTGCTCTACGATCCGGGACTGTCGCCACATCGTGAGCAGAAGCTCTCGATCAAGGTCGAGCTGAATACCAATCCCCCACCCCACGCTGGCACCGAGACGTCGCTCGTTCGCCGTCACCTGTTACTCAACCTGCTGCATTACGACAAGCCCGGCCTGCTTGCCGGGAGGCTCCACGCCATCATTCATCGTACTCATGTAAAGGGCCGCGATATGTACGACCTCATCTGGTATCTGAGTGATCCGGCCTGGCCACAGCCGAACCTGTTGCTGCTGCGGACCTCGCTGGCCCAAACGGGACTGGAACTGTCCAGCGAGCAAGCGGCCAACGAGAGAAACCTTATAGCCGCGCGGGTAGCAACCATGGAGTGGAATCGCGTTGTGGCAGACGTACAGCCGTTTCTGGAACGGAGTGAGGAGATCACGCTCCTGACGCTGGAGAATGTGTTGCGGTTGCTTCAGGCATGATTACGGACCGTCTGATAGAAGAGGTTGATCACTGATTACCGCCTTAACACGGCGTGCTACACTGCAGGCAGGAGGCATCGAATGACCGGA